>JAVJNS010000027.1:0-54993 GCA_040217155.1 Kiloniellaceae bacterium | reverse complement strand
TGCTCAGAAAAGCCAAGGCACGCAGCTATGACGCCCTCTGGCGCGCCCTCGGCAACATCTGCGACCTCTTCGAGCCCCAGGAATGCTGGAACTACCTCAAAGATGCAGGCTACGTTGCAGATTAATCACCCGATGCTCTAGAGCACGATCAAGGCGTGCTCGGCCGTTCTTCGCCCATGCCCTCCAAAATACGGTCTCCGCGCCGCGCCGCGGCCTCGAACTGCTCTTCGAAGGAGATCAGGCGCTTTCTCGGCTCCCGATAGTAGGCTGTCAGCTTCAGGCCCCGGACAAACAGTCGGTTAAGAATACGCCCCCAGAATCGCATCGGGCGTTCGAAGTCGAACAGCAGGACCACTCGTTCCTGGTTCGTGTCGTTGCGAACTTCATGCTCGTAGGTGTCGTCGAAAACGAAGGCCTTGCCGGCTTCCCAGAAACAGATTTCCCGATCCACACGCATCCAGCAATGCTCGCGCCGCTCCGGCACCATGAGCCCGAGGTGGCAGCGCAGGATGCCTTTGCTGACCCCCCTGTGAGGCGAGATGTGATAGCCGGGCTCGAGGATCGAGAACCAGGCGGTTTGCAACTGGGGGACCTGCTCGAGCAGCGCCGTGGTGCGTGGCGCATGTGCACAGTTCTTTTTCAGCCGTTCGCCGAAGCCGTAAAGAATGAACGTACGCCACTGGCGGTTGCGGGCGATTTTCATCTGGTCTGTAGAAATTTCTTCAAAGGCCGGGATGCTCTCCTTGTGTTCGAGAATCCGCTGCACTTCGTCGCGGATCTCCCGCCAGTGATCCTCGAACGGCTGCAGGAAATAAAAAATCCCGCCGTCGATTACCGGATCGTTGCTGACCAGGGACTGCGCGGCGAGAAAGCCGCGCAGGCGGCGGATCAGCCGCTTGCCGGTTTTCTTGACCAGCTTTCGGCGCCGGTCACGAAATCCTTCCGGTGGCCACAACATGCCTCACACCCCCTCCTCTGCGAGGCCACTGACGTTCAATGAAGCCGCCAGCGTGGGGTCTGCGGCGGCATCACGCACAAGATTTGCCAAGCGCTGCAACTCACGATCCGGCAACCCGTCGTAGCAGGGCAGAATGACCAGTTTGGCCAGCAGGTCCGCCGCTGTCCTAGGTTCGAGTTGGGGGCGATCCTCGGGCGCGGAAACCGCTTGATTGAGCGGTAGATTGGCGGCGTCGAAACCGTGCCGCCGGAGCTTTGCGATAAAGTTTCCGGGGGTATTGACCACCGTTGGAAAGACCCAGTAGTCATGATAGGCATTGGCCTGACCCGGCAGTTCCATACTGCCGTCTAGCAGTCCCTTCAGCCGCTGTCCCTTGGCGGCGCGGCGCTGCAGAGATTGCGGGTCGAAGCGCGCCAGCCGCCGGCTGAGCAGGGCGACCAGGGCCGTCGATGGCTGAACGCGAAGATTTTTGGCCTTCTTGAACTTAGCCACATTGCGCACCCGCTCCGACACGGAGTCTTCAAAGTCGCGGCCGGTCGCCGAGAAGAAGCGGTGCATCAGCCCAAGGACCGACGGCATGGCGAACAGCTTCAGACCGGCGAACTGAAAGATGCGCTTTGCCTGCTTGCCAGTCGGCTGCACCGGGTAGCCGGCCTGGATGCCGCGCATCTTTTCGCGCAGCGCGGCATCGCGCACATTCAACAGGCCACCGCCCAGCGCGGTCGCGTTCTTCAGCGGCCCGAAAGAGAACATGACCACATCGGCCTTGGGATGGCCGGGATAGTCCCGACCGTTGAAGGCCTGGGCACAGTCTTCCACGACGATCAGGCCGGCTTCATGGGCGGCGTCTATCAAGCCATCGAACTTCAGTCGGCATCCGAAGAGGTGGGCCAGCACGAGGATCTTGGAGCGTGGCGTGATCGCCCGTTTCAAGGTCTCAAGCGAGGGCGAGATGCTCGCTTTGTCGATATCCAGGGGGATCGGCAGGTAACCTTCGCGGTTCACGATGCCAATCATGCCCTTGATGTTCAGCGCAGAAAAGATCACTTCGTCATTGGGCTGTAGTTCGAGCGCCTGGAGCAGCAGGTCGAAACCGCTGCGCACCGAGAAACACAACAGCGACGTTTCCCCCGGCCAGTAAGCTTCGGTCTGGGAGACCAGTTGCTCCCGTTCGCCGCCCGACAGGCAGGCGAGCGCTCCTGCGGCAAGATCCCCCCAACCAAGCTGCAACTTCATTCGCGGCCACAATCTCATGACGTCTTCCGGCATTGCTTAAAATCAACAGCATTTCCTGAAAGACTCCGCCCCCTGCCGGCAGCGGAGTTTACACCGCAATTTTGAAGAGTTCTCGCACAAGCCCAAGGGAAACGGCCTTAGGTCAAGCGCCAATAGCCGCCGAAATCATTGCCCCGGCGCTGCCCTTCTTCCAGAAAGTCCTCGTCCAGCTTGCCATGCAGTACCTGGACCAGATCCTGGCGGACCCGCGGATTGTTACGGTAGTACTGGTGGCCGCTGGGATCGGCCTGCCAGGCGTTCGCACCCTTGGCCGCGCGGATGATCGACGGCGAGACATTTACCACCGCCACTTTGTTCGGCAGCTCGGCATCGGCATCCGGCCCGCTGCGGCCGAGGCGATCGGGATTGCCCATGGCGTAATCGCTGGCCTTCAAAGCCAAATCCTGGTGGTTGTAGTAGACCGTCGTCCGCCGGCAGCCGCGCAGGATCGGCGCGATCTTGTGGCCGGTCTGCAGGGTGTCGTCGTCCTCGTCGGCGGCAATCAGGACGACCTCGTCGAACAACGGCGGAATGTTGTTGCCGACGTAGGTGCGCATGGCCTGCACCGCGCCGCGCAGCGCCCAGTTTCCCATCGAGTGGCACAACAGGTGAACGCGGCCCTCGCAGCGCTCGGCGCGCGGCGTGTTGCGGATGAAGTCGGCGGCCTTGAGGATCGCCCGCCCCAAGGCCAGGCCAGAGGTTTCGGCCCGCTTGCGGTCGTCGTGGTAAGTGCGCACACCTACCCCGGCCCCGGCCGAAGGCCAGGTGAAGAGCAGCATGACCATGTCCTTGCCGCCGGCAGCCAGCCACTGCTGCAGCTGGGCGGCCCGGGCCGCGGCTTCACGGAAGGTGTAGTTGTAGCCGTGCACCATGATGACGGCATCACCCTTGGCGAGCATTTCGGCGCGGACCTCGTCGAAAATCGCCTTGCTGCCGAGCTTGCTCTTGTCGGCGTCCTCCTTATCCAGCTTTTCCGGCGCCAGGGTGATCTGGCCCTTGTCCATGAAGGCATCGAGTTGCTTCTTGAACAGATCCCTACCGCTGAAGGCGACCTTGCCGAAGCGCAATTCGTCCAGGTTGGGGTGGAAGTCGTCGCCGATTTCCGGGTTGCTACCGTCTTTTTTGACCAGCCGGTTAGTCGCAAAGTAGACGTTGAGAGCCATGCTTTTCCTCCCCTTTCTCGAGCGCCGCCCCGGCGGCTCAGCCTGCCCGATGCGGAGCTTATCAGCCTTTACAGCGGGGCGGCAGGGACTGATTGGGGGTAGTGCGATGGGAGGAGAGCCCGGGAAAACCGCACCATTTTGCGCTTCGACCACTTCATCTTGCATCCTGCCCAAAAACCAACTATCAATTGCTCACCGATATTGGCCGACTGACTGGGCCGCTTCGCCACGTTTCCGACGGGCGCGCACGTTTCAGACTATCTCTCCAAAATCGACGAACCGGGATTACGGCGACGAACCTCTCGCGCCGGTCCCACGTGCAATCCGTTAGAGAAAGGTTATTTCTATGATTTCGGGCACAGTTAAGTTCTACAACGACCAGCGTGGCTATGGCTTCATTCAGCCGGAAGATGGCCAGAAGGACGTTTTCGTTCATGCCACCGCCCTCGAGCGCGCCGGCATCCATGGCCTCCATGAAGGCCAGAAGGTGAAGTTCGACACCGAGACCGATCCGCGCAGCGGCAAGCTGGCTGTCGGCACCATCGAGGTCGAGTAGAGCGCTGCGGCCGTAAAAAGGCCGCATTGCAAGCTTCAGGGCCGTCGCCTGCAATCAGGTGGCGGCCCTTTTGCTTGGCGCCAAAGGAGAAACGGAGATACACCCAATCTTCATTCTTCCGTTGGATTTTATGGGTGCAGCCTGCGGAAAGCGGGAGAATTCCGACCTGGGATAATCAACCCAGACACTGCAAGCTGATCAGGGCCGCCAGGGCCCGCAACCGCCGAGGACAGGACGACGCAACCGCAATCGCAGGGCCCGACGCCAGGCCAGACAACGCAATCACAGAATCCGAGGGGAAATGCCGTGTTTCCCGGTATGCCCCAATGGACCCGCCGCCTCGCGCCCTACCGCGAACCCAGCCTCTGGCGCAGCCTCTTCGAAATTGCCGTGACCCTTTTGCCCTTCGTCGCGCTCTGGGTGCTTGCCTGGGCGGCCATCCACTTCGGCTATTGGCAACTGTCGCTGCTGCCGTCCTTCGTTGCCGCCGGCCTGCTGGTGCGCCTCTTCATGATCCAGCACGACTGCGGCCACGGCGCCTTTTTCCGCCACCGCCATGCCAATGACTGGGTCGGCCGGGCCATCGGCGTCCTGACACTGACGCCCTACGACGTCTGGCGCCGCGCCCATGCCATTCACCATGCCGGAGCTGGAAATCTGGACCGCCGCGGCATCGGCGACATCGATACCCTGACCGTCGGAGAATACCGCTCGCTGACGCCCTGGGGCCGCTTCCGCTACCGCCTCTATCGGCACCCTCTGGTCATGTTCGGCATCGGCCCGGCCTATATGTTCGTCCTGCGTCACCGCCTGCCGCTGGCCAGCGAACGCAACCGCCGCGAAGGCTGGATCAGCGCCATGGCCACAAATCTTGCCGTGGCTGTTGCCGCCGCCGGGCTGATCTGGCTGGTGGGCACGGGGACTTTCCTGCTGGTGCAGTTGCCGATCACGCTCGGCGCCGCCGCCCTGGGGGTCTGGCTGTTCTACGTACAGCACCAGTTTGAAGAAACCTACTGGTCGGAGACCGGCGAGTGGTGCCCGCAGGAAGCCGCCCTGAAAGGCAGTTCGCACTACGACCTGCCGGGCGTGCTGCGCTGGTTCACCGCCAATATCGGCTTGCACCATATCCACCACCTCAACAGCCGCATTCCCTACTACCGCCTGTCGCGGGTCCAGCGCGATGTTCCCGAGTTGAACGGCGTCAGCCGCCTCACGCTGTGGAAGAGCCTCGGTTGTGTGCGCCTCACCCTCTGGGACGAGACGCAAAAGCGCCTCGTCTCCTTCCGCGAGGCCCGCGCCCAGGGCTGACATTCCCTTACGTCCTGCAGATTGAGACGCCGCCGTCCACCAGCATCGCGGTGCCGGTCATGAAGCTCGACGCCTCCGAGGCGAGATGCAGCGCCGAGCGGGCGATCTCCTCGGGCGCGGCGATGCGTTTGAGGGCGTGCAGATTTTCGACGAAGGCCCTGGTTTCCGGTGAACTGGCCACGGAGCGGCCCATCGGCGTGTCGGTCCCGCCAGGCAGAATCGCGTTTACCCGGATGCCCTGGGCGCCGAATTCAGCCGCCAGGACCTGGGTCAGACCGACAAGACCCGCCTTGCTGGCGGCATAGGCGGCCATACCCGGCATGCCCACGGTGTGGCCGACGAAGGTCGAAGTGAAGATCAGCGAGCCGCCGCCGCGCGCCACCATTACCGGGATCTGGTACCTGGCGCCGAGAAAGGCACTGGTCAGGTTGGTCTCCAGGGTGTCGTGCCAGCCCTCCAACGACACTTCATCGGCCGCGCCCATCTCACCCAGGGTGCCAGCATTGTTGAAGGCGATATCGAGGCCGCCAAACTGCTGTTTCGCGGTCGCGGCCAGGCTTTCGGCATAGGCCGCGTCCCTGACATCTCCAGCGGCGGCCACGGCCTTGCCGCCGCTGGCGACGATCTCGGCCACCAGGGCGTCGAGTTCCTGCTGGCGCCTTGCCCCGACGACCACCTTCGCGCCTTCCGCCGCGAAAAGCAGCGCCGCGGCGCGCCCGATGCCGGAACTCGCCCCGGTGACGATGGCGACCTTCCCGTTCAGTGCTTTCATAACCTGCTCCCATCCTGGCGTCGCGAACCGGGCGGCCCGCCGGGAAAGATCAGAGCAGCTGCGAGGGGGAGTCTCTATCCGGACCTTGTATCCGATGCTTGCGCGGATTGCGCCGGAGCACGGCCGCTGTCCCCGGTTTGTGGCAGGGTTTTGCCGGACCCGAGCCTATTCAATCCGCGCATGACCGAGCGGGTCGATTTGGTTATCTTCGCCGCTACGAACAGCCAAGAGGATGCCGATGGCCAAGGATGTCGTTTTCTACACCAATCCCATGTCGCGCGGACGCATCGTGCGCTGGATGCTTGAGGAAATCGGTTGCCCCTACAGCACCAAGATCGTCGACTACGGCCCGGCGATGCAGGCGGCCGACTATCTGGCCATCAACCCGCTGGGCAAGGTGCCGGCAATCCGCCACGGCAGTCAGTTGGTCACGGAGTGCGCCGCGATTTGCGCCTACCTCGCGGATGCCTTTCCAGACGCGGGGCTGGCGCCGCCGCCGGTCGAACGCGGCAACTACTACCGCTACCTGTTTTTCGCCGCCGGCCCGCTGGAACAGGCCACGACCAATCATCACCTCGGCTTCGAGCCGGAGGGGCCGCGTGACCAGGGCATGGCCGGCTACGGCACTTTCACACGGACCATGAATGCCCTGGAAAATCTGGTGCCGGCGAAAGGCTTCGTTGCCGGGAAAACGTTCTCCGCCGCCGACGTCTACTTCGGTTCTCACATCGGCTGGGGCCTGGAGTTCGGATCGATCGAGGCACGCCCCGGCTTCGCCGACTACTGGGCCCGCGTCAGCGACCGGCCGGCCCGGCGGCGCGCCAAGGAGATCGACGACGCGGCCCTGCCGAAGGAAGCAGAGGACTAAAACGCCGGCACTTTGGGAAGGGTGACGCCGACCATGCAGTCGCGGGTGACGATCTCGGCCAGGGCCGCTTCGTCCCAGCCATCGGTGCCGGCGGGCCGCGCCGGGATCACCAGGTAACGCAGATCGGCGGTGGAATCGTGGACTCGCACCTCCACCTGCTCCGGGATCACCGTACCGAATTCGGCCAGCACCGTGCGTGGCTCGCGCACCGTGCGGCTGCGGTAGCTGCGCGATTTGTACCAGTCCGGCGGCAGCCCGATGAGCAGGCGCGGATAGCAGGAACAAAGCGTGCAGACGATGACGTTGTGCAGGACTTCCGTGTTCTCCACCGCGCGGATCGGGATGCCGCCGGCATCGATGCCCAGTTCCTGGGCGGCCGCGTTGACGTCCTCCAGCATGTGCGCCTTGAAGGCCTCGTCGACCCAGGCGCGCGCCACCATGCGGGCGCCGGCGGCTGGGCTCCTGGCGTCGATGGACTCCAGCGTGGCGCGCAGTTCGTCGGCGGAGAACACGCCTTTCTCGATCAGCAGATCGCCGACCGCCTGGGTCATCGCCTGGTAGTGGGTCAGCGGCGTGTCTTCGAGGTCCGGCTGGAAAGGATGCGGCGCGTGGCCATGAGAATGCTCGTGGGTGTGGTCGCGCGCCATCAGGTCCTCGTCTCCACAGGATCCAGCCAGTTTTCGTAGATGTCCACCAAGGTGGTGTCCTTCGCCGCGCCCTGGTAGTCGTCCCACAACGACGCCGTTTCGAAGATCACGCGGTAGAGCGGCAGGGCCGGCTCGCCGCTGCGCCCATAGGCCAGTTCCTCGGGATTGCGGTAGGGCCCGAGGATCTCGGTCACTCGGCCTGACTTGCCGCGCACGAAAAACGGCGTGCGCACATGGCCCGGCGGAAAGGCGGCACGCACCTGCACCGCCGCGCCGACGCCGAAGCGCGGGCTCACGGCTTGCTCTCCGCTGCCCTGCCCGCCGGCCAGGCGGCCTTGACCTCCGCCATGCGGCGGCCCAGTTCGTCCACCGAGATGACGCCTTTTTCGAGGAGATTGTTGGTCACCGAGGCGATCCAGCGCTCGTAATAGCTCATCTCGTCGTAAGCGCCGGGACCGAGCTCCTCGATGCCGCGGCGCAGTTCGTCGGTGGTGATGAGGCGCCGCTTGGGATCGGCCAGCAGCCGCAGGATGGCGTCGACCCGTTTTTCCCAGGGTGCGTAGTCGTGCTCGGCCCGCTCCACGGGACCGGCGGGCAGGCCGCCCATGTCGTGGTGGCGGCGCAGCACCGCCGGGGACTCTTTGGTTAGCTTGCTCATGGGCGCAAGTATCGACCGGCTCGCCCGGGGGCGTCAATGGGCGCCCTTAAGTCAGCATGCCCAAGGCCTGTTTGTAGAGGTCGAGGATGGCTTCCTGCTCCTGGCGGTCGCCGGAGTCCATCTTGCGCAGGCGCACGACCTGGCGCATCACCTTGGTATCGAAGCCCTCGCCCTTGGCCTCCGAATAGACCTCGCGGATGTCGGCGGTCAGGGCCGCCTTTTCCTCTTCCAGGCGCTCGATGCGCTCAATGAAAGTCCGCAGCCGGTCCGCCCCAATGCCGCCAGCATCAGCCATGCTTTTACTCCTAAATTTGCGCGGGAATTTCCCCGGTGAAGGGCGCCGAGACTAGCCGCCGGGCGGCGCGCTTACAATGTCGGATCGGGCCTGCAAAGCGGGGATAACTGGTCCCAATGAAAAAGCGGAGGCCGCCTCTAACCGTGCTTGTGGCTCGCGGCGAAGGCGGCCTGCTGCTCCGGCGTGGCCTCGCTCTGGTGCTTGGCCTTCCAGTCTTCGTAGGGCATGCCGTAGACCAGCTCGCGGGCGGCGGCATAGTCCATCTCCAGGCCCTTTTCCTCGGCCGCGGCCAGATACCACTTGGACAGGCAGTTGCGGCAGAAACCGGCCAGATTCATCAGGTCGATGTTCTGCACGTCCGTGCGCTCGCGCAGATGCGCGACCAAAGTGCGGAAGGCGGCAGCCTCTAGTTCGGTGCGTGTCTTGTCATCCATTGCTGGGCCGACTCCTCTTCCTTCGACGTTTCCGGTTCTCCCGGGAATCTGGGGTGCATTCGACGGATTTCCACCTCTCTAGTGGCGCGCCGCTCAGATCGGCACGGCGGTTTCCGGCGGCAGGGTTTCCTGGATCAGGAAATCCACCACCTGATTCAGCGCCTCCTTCTTCTCGGCGCCGTCATAGCAGGCCTGGCTGAAGATCTCGACCTGGCGGTGCGCCGAGGTGCCCCGGCTCAGGATATTGCGGGCGTGCTCGACCTCTTTCAGGCAACCCAAAGCTTCGGCGTGATCGGAGGTCAGCTCGATGATCTCCTCCAGAAGGTCCTTGTAGGGCACGATCTCGCCGCGCCCGTAGTCGACCAAGCCCTCATCGTAGCCGTAACGCTGGGCGCGCCAGCGGTTCTCGTCGATCAGCATGTTGGAGTACTTGCGCCAGCGCTGGTTGTTGCGTTTCAGAACGTAGAGCATGCGCATCAGGCTGACATAGATGGCGGCGATGGTGGCGCCGTCGTCGACGTTGGTGCAAACGTCGGCGATGCGCATTTCCAGGGTCGGAAAGCGCGCCGAGGGCCGGATGTCCCACCAGATCTTGCTGCCATCCTCCAGCAGGCCGGCGCTGATCATGACATCGAGGTGGCGCTGGTACTCGCCGAAGCTGTCGAAGGTCTCCGGCAGGCCGGTGCGCGGCAGCTCGTGAAAGATCGACAGGCGATAGCACTTGAGACCGGTCACTTCGCCGCGCCAGAAGGGCGAGGAGGTGGAAAGCGCCAACAGGTGCGGCAGGAAGTAGCTGACCTGCTGCATCAGGTCGATGCGCAGCTCGTCGTCGTCGAGGCCGACGTGCACGTGCATGCCGCAGATCACTAGGCGGCGCACCACGGCCTGCATGTCGCGGGCGAGATCGTCGTAGCGCTCCTTGCGGGTATGCTTCTGCGCATCCCACTGGGCGAAAGGATGGGTAGAGGCGGCAATGGGTGCCAAGCCATAGTCCTCGGCGACCTGGGCGATGGTCCGGCGCATCTGCGCCAGCTCCGCCGCCGCCTGACCGACGGTTTCGCACTTGCTGGTGCCGACCTCGATCTGCGACTGCAGAAACTCCGGAGAAACACGCTCGCCGAGTTCCTGTTCGCAGCGGGTCATCAGGCTGTCGGGGGGATCGACCACCAGATCACGGGTCTCACGATCGACCAGAAGGTACTCTTCCTCCATGCCGACCGTAAAGGACGGCTCCTTGCGTTGCGTCCCGCCGCTCATCGGTTCCCCCCTCGCAGGCTGTTCAATGGTGCTCGACGTGGTAGAGCCCCGGGTCCCGCAACGCCCCCTCCAACACCGCACCGAGGCGATCCGCCCAGTCGGCGGCGCCCTGCCGGGTGTCGATCAGATCCTGCCTCACCTCGATCAGAGCATTGGCGAGGCCGCGGCGGTCACCGTGGGCGTGCTGGGTATAACCGTGGCCGTCGGCGCCGGAATAGGGCTCGTTGTCCCCCACCGTCAGACCTTCGGCGCGCAGGCGGTCCATGAGCGGGCGCGGCAGGCGCGGATCGCGGTTCCACAGGATGCCGATCTCCCAGGGGCGCTGCAGGCCGTGCATGAAGGGCGTGAAGGAATGCATGGAGAGCAGGGCCGGGGCCGCGGACGGCCCCGCCGCCAGCATGGCGTCGAGCTGCCCGGCAATGGCGGCATGGTAGGGCCGGAAGAAGGTCCCGATGCGCGCCGCGCGCTGCGCTTCGGCGAGATCGCGGTTGCCGGGGATCACCGTTCCGTCGCTGAGTTCCGGCACCAGGGTCGGATTGTCGAGCTGACGGTTGGGATCGACGATAAGCCGCGAGAAGTGACTGAAGACCGCCGGCGCGTCGAGCCTCCGGGCCAGTTGGCGGGTCACCTCGGCGATGCCGATGTCCCAGGCGATATGGCGGGCCAGTGTCGCCTCATCCAAGCCGAGCGACCGCAGCGCCCTGGGGATGAACCGCGACGCGTGATCGCAGACCAGCAGCAGCGGGGCTTTGCCGCCGCGATTGACGATCTCAAAAGGGCGCGGTTCGTCCGCAGCCAGAAGGCCGGAATCCTGCGCTTCTTCAGGGTCTTCACTGTGCAATTCAAGGGTCGTCATCAGAAGCCGACTATAGACGCCGGGCCGGGGCCAGGCAAAGCCCCCGCGGGGAAACACCTGTCGAAAGAGAGAGGGTCAGGGCAGCCATTGCCAAAGCCCGGGCCCGCATCAATACTCCCGGTCATGAGCGACAAAAGCCAAGCGGCCGGGACCATCCAGCCCAATACCTTCTTCTGCATCGACGGGCATACCTGCGGCAACCCGGTCCGCTTGGTGGCCGCCGGCGGCCCGGCGCTCGCGGGCGCTTCGATGAGCGAAAAGCGCCAGGATTTTCTCGCCCGTTACGACTGGATCCGCACCGGCCTGATGTTCGAGCCGCGCGGCCACGACATGATGTCCGGCGCGATCCTCTACCCACCGACCCGACCCGATTGCGATGTCGCGGTCCTCTATATCGAAACCTCCGGCTGCCTGCCGATGTGCGGCCACGGCACCATCGGCACGGTGACCTTCGCGGTCGAGCGCGGCTTGGTGCAACCGCGTGAACCGGGGTTCCTGAGGCTGGAGACGCCGGCCGGCCTGGTCGAGGCACGTTACTTTCTGAAATACGGTTTTGTGGACTCGGTCCGGCTCACCAATGTCGGCGCCTATCTCGCCGCCGAGGGCGTCGCCGTCGACTGCCCGGAGCTAGGCCAACTGACGGTCGACATCTCCTACGGCGGCAACTTTTACGCCATTGTCGAACCGCAGGAGAATTTCGCCGACCTCGCCGACCTCTCGCCCGGCGACATCCTGCGCCTCTCGCCGCTGCTGCGGACCGCCCTCAACAAGTCGGTCGACATCGTCCACCCGGACAACCCGACAATTCGCGGCGTCAGCCACATCCTCTGGACCGGCAAGCCGACCCAGCCGCAGGCGGACGCCCGCAACGCCGTTTTCTACGGCGACAAGGCGATCGACCGCAGCCCCTGCGGCACCGGCACCTCGGCGCGCATGGCCCAGTTGCACGCCAAGGGCCGGCTCGAAACCGGCGACAGCTTCGTGCACGAGAGCATCATCGGCAGCCTGTTCACCGGGCGCGTCGAGTCCGAGACCAAGGTCGGCAACCACGGCGGCATCATCCCCTCGATCGAGGGTTGGGCCCGCATGACCGGCCTCAACACCATCACCATCGACGGGCGCGATCCCTACGCGCACGGTTTCCAGGTCGTCTGACAATGGGCCACCATCATCACGGACAGGCGCAAGGGCAGGGCGCCGACAGCGAAAAACGGGTGCTCTGGGCCTTCGTCCTCACCGCCGGCTTCATGGGCGCGGAGGTCGCCGGCGGCCTGATTTCCGACTCGCTGGCGCTGCTGGCCGACGCCGCCCACATGCTGACCGACGCCGCCGCCCTGGCACTCGCCTGGGTCGCCTTCCGCGTCGCGCGACGGCCGGCCGATTCCAAGCGT
The DNA here is from genome assembly GCA_040217155.1 of Kiloniellaceae bacterium. Classification (GTDB taxonomy): domain Bacteria; phylum Pseudomonadota; class Alphaproteobacteria; order Kiloniellales; family Kiloniellaceae; genus Pelagibius. The sequence goes on along the minus strand of JAVJNS010000027.1, from coordinate 42,555 downwards.
TCCTATGGCTACCATCGCGGCCAGGTGCTGGCCGCATTCGTGAATGGCGCGGTGCTCATCGTCATCGTCGCCTGAATCTTCTTCGAGGCCGTGCTGCGCCTGCGCGATCCGCAGCCAGTCGAGGGCGGCCTGATGCTGGTGGTCGCCGCCATCGGTCTGCTGGTCAACATCGCCGCTTTCATGATCCTGCACGGCGGCGACCGCCAGAATCTCAACCTGCGCGCCCAGATTTGCGAGAGCGCAGATGCCCAGGCAACGCTGGAGCGCATCAAGCAGGTGCTCGCCAGCCGCTACGGCATCGACCACTCCGCGGTGCAGATCGAACGCGGCGACTGCGGCGAAGACTAGAGCATGATCGGGCTAGGTGGTGGGTCTGGCGACCGCGCTCTGCCAGAGCACCAAGCCCGGCACCACGAGCAACTCCATGCCGAGGCCGGCCAGATGCGGCAGCGAGGGTGCGCCGGCGATGGTCAGCGACAGCAACCGGGCGAGGCCGCCGGCCCACACCAGGCCCGCCAGCGTTCGGAAGCGCCTGGTTTTGCGCTCGATCCCTCGCAGGCAGCTGTAGAAACCCAGGCCGATCACGACGAAAATGCCGGAGAGAAAGCGGAAGTGACTGTCAAGATCGGCGGGCCAGGGTTCCTGGAGTGACAAGAAGCCTGGCCCAAGAGCGCAGCCTGCGGCGCCGGCGGCAGTCGGGATGGCGGCCAGCAGAAGTATGGCGATCTGCAGGCCCCGCTTGCTCCGCTGCCCCTTGGCGTCATAGGGCATCGTCGGCGCTTAGGCCGCGCGCGCCGCGAAGGTAAGCGCCAAGCCGTTCAAGCAGTGGCGATCGCCGGTCGGCGGCGGGCCGTCGTCGAAGATGTGGCCGAAGTGTCCTCCGCAGCGGCGGCAGTGCACCTCGGTCCGGGTCGAGAAAAAGGAATTGTCTTCCCTGGTGCCGATGGCATTGGGCAGCGCCTTCCAGAAACTCGGCCAGCCGGTGCGGCTGTCGTACTTGTGCTCGGAGGAATAGACCGCGAGGTCACACCCTTTGCAATGATAGAGGCCGGCGCGCTTTTCCTCCAGCAGAGCGCTGCTGTAGCGCTTTTCAGTCGCTTCCTCGCGCAGAACGGCGAAGGCATCGGCAGAGAGCTGGCGGCGCCACTCGGCATCGCTCTTGGTGATTTCGAACACCTTCGCGATGGCCGCCCGGTTGACCGCCCCGACGCTCAAGAGCGCGGTGGCGGCCGCGGCGGAACGCAGCAACAATCGACGTGAGATCATGACTTTCAAATCCTCTCGGACAATGAGCTTGGGTTGAGCCCGAGCGGCAGGACGGCGATACGGAGGCATCCAGACCGCCGCCCTGCCCTGCCGGGCCGCCGCGCCTTACTTGGGCAGCAGCACGGTGTCGATGACGTGGATGACACCGTTGGACTGGCGCACGTCGGCGATGGTCACCGTCGCGGTGCGCCCGTTCTCGTCGGTCAACGTGATGTTGCCGTAGGAGTCATTCTCGGCCAGCAACTTGCCGCCAGCCACGGTCGGCACCGGATGGGCGCCCTTGTCGTCGGCGATCATCTTGTTGATGGCGTCGCTCATCGCATTGGCCTGAACCACGTGATAGGTCAGGACCTTCTGAAGCATCGTCTTGTTTTCCGGCTTCAGCAGGTTCTCCACCGTACCCGCCGGCAGCTTCGCGAAAGCTTCATCGGTCGGCGCGAAGACCATGAAGGGCCCCTCGCCCTGCAAAGTCTCGACCAGGCCCGCGGCCTTGACCGCCGCGACGAGAGTCTGGTGATCCTTGGAGTTGACGGCGTTCTGAATGATGTTCTTGGAGGGATACATCGGCGCCCCGCCGACCATCTTGGTCTCTTGCGAGGCGGCGGCGCTCTGCTTCGACATGCCGGTATCCGCATTGGCGGCGCAGCCCACGAGGCTCGCGGCCATCAATGTCGAACCGATCAGTTTCGTCAATGTATTCATCGGTGCTATCCTTTTCTTGAGAAGGGCGGCAAATTCCGCTCTCACTCAGGCTTGCGCCGCCGCGGCGCTGAAAGTTTCACGGCTTGGTTGATTTTTTTCGCAAAGGGGCCGGATGGGCTCGCAGGACGAAGAATTGAGTCCGGAATCCCTCCTGACGCGGGTCGCGCGGCAGGACCGCGCCGCCTATCGGCGCCTCTATGATCTAAGCTCTTCGAAACTTTTCGGCGTCGCTCTGCGCATCTGTAGGGAGAGGAGTCTGGCAGAGGAGGCCTTCCAGGAGGCCTTCATCGGCATCTGGCGCACCGCCGCGGACTTCGACCCCCTGCGCGGCTCGGCCCTGGCCTGGATGGCCGGCGTGACCCGCAACCGTTCGCTGGACCTGCTGCGCAAGCGCGGCCGCGGCGACCGTCCGGTGGAGGACGACGAGATCGAGAAGCTGCTGGCGGAGGCGGGGCACATGCGGGCGGACCAAGCCGACCTGAACGCTCTGCTGCAGTGCCTGGAACGCCTGGAGGAGACCCCGCGCCAGGCGGTGATGCTGGCCTACTGCGCCGGCCTGACCCGCGACGAACTGGCGGCGCGTTTCGCGGCGCCGGCGAACACGGTGAAGACCTGGCTGCGCCGGGCGCTGCAGGCGCTGCGCGGCTGTTTGGAAGAATAGGGATCACGCGATGGCAGAGTCGGAAGAAGACGACCTGAATGCCGCCGAGCGGGCCCTTGGGACCGCGCCGCGCGACGGCGAGTCGGCCGCCCAGCATCAGGCCCGAAAGGGCTGGGACGCGATGCTGGCGCCGCTCGCCCTCGCCGCCCCGCCGGCCGAACCGCCGGCGGATATGTTCGCGCGCATCGAACGCGGCCTCGATAGCGGCGCCGAGAGTGCCAAGATCATCCACCTGGCCGAACGCCGCGCAAGACGCTGGCGCGCCGTGGCTTTCGCAACGAGCGGCATCGCCGCCTGCCTGGTGGTGGTTGTCGGCGCAGGTTTGATCATGCTGGCGGAAAATCTGCGCATCACAGCCCCCGCACCGCAGCAGAGCTACGTCGCCCTGGTGACACCTGAAGGCGGCGGCGGCCCGGCGATGATCGTCGAGGTCAATACCACGACGGGCATCGCCACGCTGCGCGCCTTGAGAGTCGACAAGCCGGCGGACCGCTCACTGGAACTCTGGCGGATTCCACCCGGCGGCGCGGCACAGTCGCTCGGACTCGTGGACCCCGGCCGGTCTGTGTCCTTGATCAATGCCGCTCTTGAGCCCGGCGACACTTTGGCGGTCACCGTCGAGCCGCCTGGTGGCGCCCCCGGCGGCGTTGCGACGGGGCCGATCGTTCTCAGCGGCCCCTTGATCGAGACTCGTTAGGCCGCCAGCTTGGGGCGGGTGTCGATGGCCTGCTGGATCACACCGGCGATGCGCTGCCGCTCCTCGCCGACCAGCGGCAGGCGTGGGGCGCGGCAATCCTCCGTCCCGTGACCGCACATGGCCTGAGCCAGCTTGATGTATTGCACCAGCTTGGTGTGGCAATCGAGATGCAGCACCGGCATGAACCAGCGGTAGAGTTCCAGCGCTTCGGCGGTGCGCCCTTCCGTCGCCAGCTTCCACAGCCGCAGGGTTTCCTCCGGAAAGGCGTTGACCAGGCCGGCGACGGTCCCCACCGCACCCAGCATCACCGACTCCATGACCAGGTCGTCGACGCCGCCGAAGAGGATGTAGCGGTCGCCGCACGCATTGACGATGTCGGTGAGGCGCCGCGGGTCGTCGGAAGACTCCTTGATCGCGGCTATGGTCGGCTCGTCGGCCAGCTCGGCGAACATCTCCGGCGTGATATCGACGCCGTAGACGATGGGGTTGTTGTAGCACATGACCGGCAAGGCGGAGGCCCGCGCCACGGCGCGAAAATGGGCCAGGGTCTCGCGCGGGTCGGACTTGTAGACCATGGCCGGCAGCACCATCAGGCCGTCGGCGCCCAGCGCCTCTACGTCCTCGGCATAGCGGCAGGCCGCGCCGGTCGTGGTCTCGGCAACCCCGGCGATCACCGGCACGCGGGCGGCGGCCAGTTCGACGGCGGCCTTCACGACGCCGCGCTTCTCCTCCGCCGCCAGCGAACAGTTCTCACCCACGGTGCCGAGGATGACCAGACCGTGCACCCCGGCGCCGATCAGCATTTCGAGATGCGCCATGGAGGCTTCCAGGTCCAAAGCGCCCGAGGTCGAGAACTGGGTCGTCGCCGCCGGGAACACTCCCTGCCATTCCACTGTCATGCTCGTCTCGCCTCCGATTGGACTCTAGACCTCTGCTTACCTAGCATGGCCTGCATCGAGCCGTCTTGGAACCGGCAATGGACACTCCCGCTTTCCCAGCCCCGCCAACAGAAGGTCCGCGCCTCTCGGTCTTGGCGGTGGTCACGCGCCAGGCCCCTGAAGGCCCGCAGATTCTGCTGGTGCGCCGCGCCAATCCGCCGCAGGTCGGGCACTGGGGCTTTCCCGGCGGCAAGGTCGAGTGGGGCGAGAACCTCGGCCAGGCGGCGGTCCGCGAATTGCGCGAGGAAACCGGGATCGCCGGCACCGATCCGGCCGCTTTCGAGGCGATCGATCTTGTCGAACCGGGGGGCCACCACCTGATCGTCGCCGTTCGCCTGATCTGGCGGAAAGGTGAGCCGATTGCACGGGACGACGCCCTGGAAGCGCGCTGGGCGGCGGCCACGGACCTGCCGCAGCCGCTCTGCGCCGATGTCGGGCGGGTGGTCGCCAAGGCGCTGCGTCAATCGGGCTGATTACCCGCAACGCCAACGACTTGTTCCGGTGCTTCCGGTTGACGCCAAGTAACGGCGCGGGCGCAGCCTTGACGGCGCCACCGCGAAGCCGCTTTAATAGGTTTCAAATTGGTCATACCAAAATGCCAATACAACAGGCGTCACTTTGATGAGGAGGCTGTCTGGCAGCGACACAGGGCAGTCCAAGAGACCAAACCGGGGACCGCCCTGTCCACGCCGGAGATAGAACGCTATGGACCGTAGATTTCAAGAGATCCCACGCGAGCGCGTCGCTGACCGCATCGCCGGTGAACTACTGCGCATGATTTCCAGTGGCGAACTGGCCCCCGGCGAGCGCCTGCCGGGTGAGCGGCAGCTGGCGGAAATGATGAGTGTCAGCCGGGTGTCCGTGCGCGCCGCGCTGCAGCAGTTGAAGGCGCAGGGTTTCGTCACCGCGGTACAGGGTGGCGGCACGCGCATTACCGCGGCGGCCGACCAGTTGGACTCCGCCCTCGAGCGGCTGGTGCGCTCCAACCGCAACAACCTGCACGACCTTGCCGAGGTGCGCGCCAACCTGGAGGTCTGGGCCGCGCGCCGCGCCGCCGAGCGGGCCACGCCGGAGCAGCTCGCCGAGATCGAGCGCTGCTTTGCCGTCATCATGAGCCCGGAACGCCCGTCGCGCGCCAAGGCAGAAGACGATCTGAACTTCCACCTCGCCATCGCCAAGGCCTCGGGCAGCGCCGTCTACATGCACCTGATGTCGATCCTGGGCGACATCCTGGAGCAGATGTTCGCGTTCCACCGCTATAGCCTCTACGCCAGCCCGGCCGATGACCGTCACTTCATGGAGCAGCACCGGGCCATCTGGGCCGCCATCCAGCGCCGCGACGCGGACGGTGCCGCCAAGGCCATGGAAGATCACCTGATCACCGTGCTGTCGCGCTACGAGGAAGACGACACCCTGCAGGCGGCGCCCGAGCCGCAGATCGCGGCGCGCGGCTGACTATGGCTGATTTGGATCCCGGCACCCTGCTGCGCCGGCTCTTCGATGTCGCCTTGGCCGCGGCGGATCCGGCCCTGGCGGTGCCGCGCTACCTTCCCGCGCCGCCCAGCAAGGCTTCCGGCGGCCGCACGGTTGTCGTCGGCGCCGGCAAGGCCGCCGCCGCCATGGCCAAAGCCGTCGAAGACAATTGGCCCGAGTCCGGGCTCGCCCCGCTGCAGGGCCTTGTCGTCACCCGCTACGGCCATGCCCTGCCCTGCCGCCGCATCGAGGTGGTCGAAGCCGCCCACCCGGTGCCGGATCAGGCGGGCCGGGACGCGGCACGGCGTATCCTGGAAATGGTCCAGGGACTCCGGCCCGACGACCTAGTGCTGTGCCTGATTTCCGGTGGCGGTTCGGCGCTGCTGTCGCTGCCCGCCCCGGGGATCACCCTGGAGGAAAAGCAGGCGGTCAATCGTGCCCTACTGCGCTCCGGCGCCGCCATTGACGAGATGAACTGCCTGCGCAAGCACCTCTCGGCCATCAAGGGCGGCCGCCTTGCCGCCGCCGCCGCGCCGGCGCGGGTCGTCAGCCTGCTGATCTCCGACGTGCCGGGGGACGACCCGGCGGTCATCGCCTCCGGCCCCACCGTGCCGGATCCGACCAGCTTCGCCGACGCCCTGGCAATCCTGGAAAAATATGGGATCGACGCGCCAGTTTCGGTGACAGACCACCTGAAAGCCGCCGCCGAGGAGACGCCAAAGCCCGGCGATCCACGCCTTGCGGGCAACGAAACCCACCTCGTTTCGCGCCCCCAGGATTCGCTGGAGGCGGCGGCCGCCGCCGCCCGCGACGCCGGCGTTGCGCCGGTGATCCTTGGTGATTCCATCGAGGGCGAGGCCCGTGAGGTGGCCCAGGTCATGGCCGGCATCGCCCGCCAGGCGGCCCGCTTCGGCCAACCGGCGGCGGCGCCCTGTGTGCTGCTTTCCGGCGGCGAGACCACCGTCACCCTGCGCGGCAAGGGCCGCGGCGGGCGCAATGTAGAATTTCTCCTGGCGCTGACCGTCGCCCTGGAGGGGGCCGCCGGCATCCACGCCCTGGCCTGCGACACCGACGGCATCGACGGCAGCGAGGACAACGCCGGCGCGGTTACCGGTCCCGACTGCCTCGCGCGCGCCGCCGCGGCCGGAATCGACGCCAAGGCGATGCTGGCCAACAACGACGGTTACGGGTTCTTTTCGGCCTTGGGCGATCTGGTCATGACCGGACCGACCCTGACCAACGTGAACGACTTTCGTGCCATTCTGGTGACCGCCGAGGCCGCTGCCCGCGGCGCGCCGTAAAATTTCGACTGAGCTCAACCCGAATCCTGAGTAGACTGCGCGCCATGCGACGCCAAAGAAAAGCCAAGATCGTAGCCACGCTCGGCCCCGCCAGCTCCAGCAAGCAGCAGATCCGCGATCTGTTCCGTGCCGGCGCCGACGTATTCCGCCTCAACTTCAGCCACGGCAGCCACGAGGATCACCGCCGGCGCTATGACGCGATCCGCGAGATCGAAGCGGAACTGGACCGGCCCATCGGCATCCTTGCCGATATGCAGGGTCCGAAGCTGCGGATCGGCACCCTCGAGAACGGCGAAGTCCAGCTCGAGGCCGGGCAGGCCTTTCGGCTCGATCTCGACGAAACGCCGGGCGACGGCAAGCGGGCGCCTCTGCTTCATCCCGAAATCTTCGCCGCCATTTCCCCTGGCACCTTCCTGCTGATCGACGACGGCAAGCTGCGTCTGGAAGTGATTGAGTCGACTCCCGACCATGCCGAAACGCGGGTCGTCACCGGCGGCCCGCTGCGCAACCACAAGGGCGTCAATCTGCCCGGAGTCATCCTGCCGATCTCGCCGATCACCGAGAAAGACCGTGTCGATCTGGAATTCGCTCTCCAACTCGGCGCCGATTGGATCGCGCTGTCTTTCATCCAACGCCCTGAGGATCTTATCGAGGCCAGGCGCCTGATCGGCGACCGCGCCGCGATCATGACCAAGGTCGAAAAGCCGGCCGCCCTCGACTGCCTGGCGGAACTTATCGCTTTGTCCGACGCCATCATGGTGGCGCGCGGCGATCTCGGCGTGGAAATGCCGCCGGAGACCATCCCCAGCCGCCAGAAGCAGATCATCCATGCCTGCCGCCTCTCCGGCGTGCCGGTAGTGGTGGCGACGCAGATGCTGGAATCGATGATCTCGGCCCCGGCCCCGACCAGGGCCGAGGCCTCCGACGTGGCGACCGCGGTTTACGACGGCGCCGACGCAGTGATGCTCTCGGCCGAGTCCGCCGCCGGCGAGTACCCCAACGAGGCCGTCCGCTTCATGGACAGCATCATCGCCACCACCGAATCCGACCCGGCCTATCGCGGCATCATGCATTCACGAGACGGCGACACCGAAGCAACCGGCGCCGACGCCATCTCCGCCGCCGCCTCGCAGGTCGCCTCGACGCTGTCGACCGCCGCCATCGTAAATTACACCATGTCCGGCTCGACCGCGCTGCGCGCCGCGCGCCAAAGGCCCAACGTTCCGATCATGGTGCTGACCAACGCGCTGAGCACGGCGCGCCGTCTGTCGGTGCTTTGGGGCGCCCACTGTGTGCAGACCGATGATGTCTCCAATACCCAGGAGATGGTCGACAAGGCCTGCCGCCTGGCGGTGCGCGAGGGCTTCGCCAACTTCGGCGACAGCCTGGCGATCACCGCCGGGGTGCCTTTCAAGACGCCGGGCACCACCAACATGCTGCGCATCGCCCGGGTGGAACAATAGGGCAAGGCAGGGGCGTACCAGGCTAACCGGTCACTATGGCCCCCAGCGCAGGTACCGACCACAAGCCGTTCAAGGTGCCTTCAGATACTGACTCGAAATTCAGATCTCGCGATCGCGCAGCATCTTGCGCAGCTGCGCCGCGTTGAGCGCCGCCGAGGTCAGGTTGGGATGGATCGCCAGCGCCGCCTCGAACGCCTTCAAGGCCCGGCGCTCGTCCTCCAGTTCGACATAAACCAGACCGCGCCCGGAAAGCGCGCCGAAGTGGCGCGGCTCCAATTCCAGAGTCTTGCTGATATCGGCCAGGGATTCTGCATAGTTGCCGAGCAGGTAGTGCACCGTTGCGCGCTTGTTCCAGCCCTCGGCGAAGCCCGGTGCGATCAGCACGATCTGCTCGAATTTCGACAGCGCGCGCGAATAGTTGCCCTGTGATAAGGCGTCAATTCCTTCGCGCATGAGGATGCGCACCGCGCCGTCATCCGATTGCACCCAGATCGACCAGATCTGCCCTTCGACCAGCTGCGCCGCGCCCGGTGCCGGTGCTTCCAGCAGGCGCGTGAAGAGGTTGTCGAGGCGATTGTCGGTCTGATCGGCCCTGGCTACCTGCAAGCCCGAGACGACAACCGCCAAGGCCACCCAAAGGGCTGACAGAATCGAAATCGCGTTGGTTGGCAAGCGCTGCATAGTGTGGATTATGACGCAAACGCCGTCTTGCCCATAGAGCCTGAAATCGACCTGGCTTTCACAATTCTTTGATGGTGCCGCGATTTCCAGGCGCCTCGGCAACGGCGAAGGGATCATCCAGGAGACCGCCGCATGGCTGCCGCAGCCTACTTCTCTTCCGACTATCCTGAAGCGCGCCGGAGATTTATCGAGGCTGCAGGTAAGGCCGGCGCGCGCGTTTACACCTATGCGCATCCCAATCGCGGGCCCGACGGCGGCGATCTGGGCACCGAGGTCGCCTGGCTGGGGCCGGAAGACGCAGAGTCTGTGCTGGTCACTCTCTCCGGAACCCATGGCGCCGAGGGGTTCTGCGGCTCGGCGGTACAGAGCGGCTGGTTCGAGAGCGGTCTTGCGGAAGCAGAAGCGCGAGACACCGCCTACATGGCGGTCCATGCCATCAATCCGCACGGCTTCGCCTGGCTGCGCCGTGTTACCGAGGACAACGTCGATCTCAACCGCAACTTCGTCGACTTCAACCGACCGCTCCCGGAAAACCCCGGCTACGAAGAACTGGCCGCGGCGCTCTGCCCGGCAACCTGGGACGACGCCACCATTGCCGCCACCCGCGAGGTGCTCGCCGCCTACCTGAATGAACACGGCGCTGCCGGGCTGCAGGCCGCCGTCACCAACGGCCAGTACACGCACCCGGACGGCATCTTCTATGGCGGCGCCCGGCCCAGCTGGTCGCATCGCAGCCTGAAGGAGATCTTCACGCACCACCTGAGGCGAGCGAAACGGGTAGCGACCATCGACTACCACACCGGCCTCGGCCCGCGCGGCCACGGCGAGCGCATCTGCCCAGTCGCGGCGGACTCCCCCGGCCTGGCGCGCGTCAAGCTCTGGTATGACGGCGATTTCACCTGCCCGGGACTCGGCACCTCCTCGGCAACGGAGATTTGCGGCTTCAATGTGATCGGCATGGAGCAGGCACTCCCCGCGGCTGAACTGACCCCCATCGCGCTGGAGTACGGCACCCTGCCGACCGAAGAAGTGAAGCTTGCGCTGCGCGCGGACAACTGGCTGCATCTGCACGGTGACCTCGCCTCGGCCAAGGGCCGGGCGATCAAGGCGCAACTCCGCGAAGCCTTCTACCCCGACGCCGACGACTGGAAGGAAATGGTCTGGGAGCGCGCGGTGGACACCCAGCGCCTCGCCCTGGCGGGCCTGCGCGACGGCTGAGGCCCCGGAGCGGGATCCCTTCGCCCGAAAGGAAAATGCGCTAAACTGACGAAATGCCTAAGGCATCAAATCGCCGGACCTACTCGCTGATCGCCGGCGTCTGCCTGTTTCTGGTTCTGCCGGCTGCCGCCCAGGCCCAAGGCGACCGGCAGAAAGGCCGGCAGATCGCCATCGATCACTGCGCGCGCTGCCACGTCGTGCCCGACTACAATCCCTATGGCGGCATCGGCAGCACCCCGTCGTTCAAGCTGCTGGCCGGGCGCGACGACTACCTGGAGCGCTTCCAGAATTTCTTCGAGCGACCGCCGCATCCCGTCGTCGTGCGGGTGCCCGGCGTCCCCAAGCCGACCGATGATCCTGCCTTCGTCGCCGAGATCGACATCCAGCCGGAGCAGATCGACGACATCATCGCCTTTATCGAGGCGCTGCGCGCGGAGACGGCTAAATAGCGGTCCTGGCCAGCGCCCGCGGCTGCGGGCCGCCGGTGGCCCAGTCGAGCAGTTCTACCGTGTGCACCACAGGAATTCCGGTGCCGCCGGCGATCTGCGTCATGCAGCCGATGTTCCCGGTGGCGATGACGTCCGGACGGGTGCTTTCGATGTTGGCGACCTTGCGCGCCTTGAGACGCTCGGCGATGGCCGGCTGCAACAGGTTGTAGGTGCCCGCCGAGCCGCAGCAGAGATGACCCTCCGGCACTTCCTTCACGGCAAAACCGGCCGCCGTGAGCAGCGCCTTGGGCTCGCGCCTGATCTGCTGGCCGTGCTGCAGGGAGCAGGCCGAGTGATAGGCGACGGTCATCTGCCGTGCGTTGGGCGCCGCCGCAAGACCGAGGCGGTCGAGAAACTCGCTAACGTCCTTGGCCAGAGCCGAGATCTGCGCTGCCGGGCCACTCCATTGCGCATCATCCCGCAGCATGTAACCGTAGTCCTTCACCGTGGTGCCGCAGCCCGAAGCATTGATGATGACGGCATCGAGTCCCTCGCCTTCCGCCTCGCGGGCCCAGGCGGCGATGTTGGCGCGGGCAGCATCGAGGGCGGGACCCTCCCTGCCCATGTGATGCACCAGGGCGCCGCAGCAGCCGGCCCCCCGGGCCACCACCACCTCGACACCGTGACGGGAAAGCAGGCGCACGGTCGCCTCGTTGATTTCCGGCGCCAAGACCTTCTGAGCGCAGCCGGTCATCAGGGCGACCCGCGCGCGGCGGGGGCCTTCCGCCTTGATGATCTGCGGGCGGTCGATGCCGCTCGGCGGTCGCGTCTCACTCGGCGCCATGGCGAGCAAGCCCTTCAGACGGCCCGGCATGATTCCGGCCAGAGGCTTGGCAAAGGTGGCGCCGAGCAAGGCCAGGCGGAAGCGCGTGGGATGCGGCAGCACGAAGGCCAGCAGCCAGCGCAGCAAGCGGTCCGGCAGCGGCCGGCGGTAGGTTTTCTCAATGTGGCCGCGGGCATGGTCGACCAGATGCATGTAATGCACGCCGGAGGGGCAGGTGGTCATGCAGGAGAGACAGGAAAGGCAGCGGTCGATGTGCTTCACCACCTGTTGCGTGGGCGCGCGGTCGTTCTCCAGCATGTCCTTGATCAGGTAGATGCGCCCGCGCGGGCTGTCGAGTTCGTCGCCGAGCAAGGTGTAGGTCGGGCAGGTCGCGGTGCAGAAGCCGCAGTGCACGCAGTTGCGCAGGATCTTTTCCGATTCCGCGACATTCGGATCGGCGAGTTGGGCCAGGGTGAAGTTGGTCTGCATCTGTCTTCGGCCCTCTTATAGACCGGCGTACATGCGTCCGGGGTTCAGCACACGTTTCGGATCGAAACCGTCCTTCACTCTCTGGGTCAGAGCAGCGATGGCGCTATCCTGCGGCTGAAACACCGACGTCGCGGCGCGCAGTTCCAGCGGCGCACGGATCAGCGTCGCGTGGCCGCCGACCGTTGCCACGGCCGCACGCACCCGTGCCGTCCCGACATCGCCGCCGGATTTGCCCAGGGGCAGCGCCAACCAGACGAGGCCCCCGCCCCAGTCATAGAAGGCCTCGCCCCCGCCAATCGCCGCGACCACACCGGGCCCGGCGGAGGGCGCCACCGAGAGGCGCCAGACAGCGGTATCTTGGCGCCCGATGAAGGGGCGTACGTCGCGCACCTCCTGCCAGAATTCACGCGAGTTGTGGCTGTGCAGTTCCTCTGTCGCGCCAAGGTCGGCCAGCTCCCGGCGCAGCGCCACGCAGCGATGCTCCACAGACGGCCGCGGGCCCTCCAGGCGGAGGGCGGTGACCGATGCTCCCGCGCCGGCGATGTAGGACATCGCCGACTTTGCCGCCAGGGCCGCCGGCAGGTGCGCGGCGCCGGAGACCTCGTGCGGCGAGCCCAGGGCGCGGGTCATGGCGCCCGCCGCCGCCGCGTCGTCGAGCCCCGCCACCAGCACCGTGTAAGTCTTTTCCGGGCGCGGCAGCACTTTCACGGTCACGTCGGTCATCACCGCCAAGGTGCCGTAGGAGCCGCAGAGCAACTTGCAAAGATCGTAGCCGGTGACATTCTTCACCACCCGTCCGCCTGACTTGAACATCTCACCGCGGCCCGAGGCGGCCTCGAAACCGAGGAAGTGATCGCGCGCCGCCCCGGCCTTGATGCGCCGCGGGCCAGAGAGATTGCAGGCCAAGGTGCCGCCGATCGAGGCCGCGCCGGATGCTTCACCGAGCAGCGGGCCGAGGTCCGCCGGTTCGAAAGCCAGCATCTGGCGCTTTTCTTCCAGGGTCGCCTCGATGGTGGCCAGCGGCGTGCCGGCGCGCGCGGAAAGCACCAGTTCCTCGGGCTCGTAGAGCGTGATGCCGTCGAGGCCTGAAAGATTCAGGCTGTGCGCCGCCTGCACCGGGCGGCCAAGCCCGCGCTTGCTGCCGCGCCCGACGACCTCCAGCGGCGCCTGCTCCGAGACCGCCCAGGCCACGGCCTCCGCCACCTGTTCGCGAGTCTCCGGCGCGAAAGTCTCCGCCTTGTCCGATGCCATGGGTCGTTGCCTCTTCAGAACCGGGGAAGATCCGGGAACGGCATTTTGCCGCCGCTGATGTGCATCCGCCCCAGTTCGGCACAGCGATGGAGCTGCGGAAAGACTTTACCTGGATTGAGCAGTGCGTCGGGATCGAAGGCACACTTCACACGCTGCTGTTGCTTCAGATCGGCCTCGTTGAACATGGCGCCCATGAGGTCGCGTTTCTCGACGCCGACGCCATGCTCGCCGGTCAGCACACCGCCGACCTCGACGCACAGCTTGAGGATATCGCCGCCGAAGTCCTCCGCCCGCTCCAGCTCACCCGGCTTGTTGGCGTCATAGAGAATCAGCGGATGCAGGTTGCCGTCGCCGGCATGAAAGACGTTGGCGACACGCAGGCCGTAGTGCTCGCCGAGTTCGCGCATGCGCCGCAACACCTGCGGCAGCCGGGACCTGGGAATGGTGCCGTCCATGCAGTAGTAGTCGGGCGAGATGCGGCCGACCGCCGGAAAGGCGGCTTTGCGTCCCGCCCAGAACGTCAGCCGCTCCTCTTCGTTCTCGCTGATGCGGCTGGTGACGGCACCGTTGGCCTCGGCGATCCGCGACACCGCGCCGATCAGGTGATCGACCTCTGCCTTCGGGCCGTCGAGTTCGACGATCAGCAGCGCCTCGACGTCCAGCGGATAGCCGGCATGGACAAAGTCTTCCGCGGCGTGGATGGCCGGCTTGTCCATCATCTCCATGCCGCCGGGAATGATGCCGGCGGCGATGATCGCCGCTACCGTGTCGCCGGCCTGCTCGTTGGTCGGAAAGCCGAGCAGCAGGGCGCGGGCAGTCTCCGGTTTCTTCAACAGGCGCACCGTCACCTCGGTAACCACGCCGAGCAGACCTTCGGAGCCGGTCATCAGGCCCAGCAGATCGTAGCCTTCCGCATCCAGGTGCTTGCCGCCGAGACGCAGAACGGTGCCGTCCACCAGCACCATCTCCAGGCCCAGTAGATTGTTGGTGGTGAGGCCGTATTTCAGGCAGTGCACGCCGCCGGAGTTTTCCGCCACATTGCCGCCGATGGTGCAGGCGATCTGACTGGAGGGGTCCGGTGCGTAGTAGAAGCCCTCGTCCTCGACGGCCTTGGTGATGGCGAGGTTGGTCACGCCCGGCTGCACGACGGCGCAGCGGTTGTCGAAATCGATCTCCAGGACCCGGTTGAACTTGCCGAGGCCGAGGATGATGCCGTCGGCCAGCGGCAAGGCACCGCCGGACAGTGATGTACCGGCCCCACGCGGCACCACCTTCACGCCGCGCTCCTGACAGCATTTCAGGACTCGGCTGATCTGCTCCGTGGTCTCCGGCAGCACGACGATCAGCGGCAGCTGGCGGTAAGCGGTAAGGCCGTCGGACTCGTAAACCCGGAGTTCTTCCTCGTCGACCACCACTCCCTCGCCGGGAACGATTGCCCGCAGCGCCACGACGATATCCGCCTTAGCGTCGATGACTCGCTGATCGGGCTCCGGCATCTGCATGAAATATCGTCTCCCTCGAAAGCCCCGGAGGCCGCCCGCAACCGCATCCGGAAATTGGTATTACCAATTTTTCGAGACTATGGCCTGCCCGGCCGCCAGGGTCAACTCTCCGGAATCTGCCGGTAACCTAAAAGGCTTGGAGTATCGGGAAGGAGTGTTCTGGGCGGCCTGTTTCCAGGCAAACGCAAGGCCGCGCCCGTAACGGGCGCGGCCTAGCTTGGAAACTCATTTTGTCGGCCGAGCGGCAGCCTCAAGGGGCGCCAGCGCCGGAACGGTTCAGCCTTGGCGGGCCTTGAACCGCGGATTCTTTTTATTGATGACGTAGACGCGGCCCTTACGGCGCACAACGCGGCAGCCTTTTTCGCGCAGTTTCGCGGTCTTCAGGGAGTTAACGACCTTCATTCTTCTATCCTCTTTGGGCCCGCAGCCTTGCCTGGGCCGGATTTCACCGGCGCGCGGGAGCCGGGAACATAGGCACCGCAGAGGGCACTGTCAACCTTGTCGGACGCGCAGATTTGCGCCCTTTCAAGCCCCTACGTCAGGGGCCGGGCTTACCAGTCGGAGAGCATTTTCTCCGCATCTTTCTTGAGGGCGTGAAAGCGACAAATCTTCAGGGCGCCGGCATCGATCGCTTTGGTCCGCCGGGCCCACAGCTCTACCGCGTCGGTGACCGCCGCCGAGGTATCCTTGTCGAGAGTCCTGCCCTTCAATTGAGAGAGAAACCGCGCCCAGCTTCCGGTAATGATCTCATTGACCTGCTCGGTAATGTCTTCCTTGATGCGGATGTCAAGACGCGCCTCGGTCAGAGCGACTTCGTAGTCGCGCATGGTCCAGGGATTGGGCTTGCCGGGCTCACCATCCGCCCAGTCGAACACCGCCCGCTCGTCGGCATCCTCGGCTACCACATAGTCTGTGAACAGCAGCTGCCCGCGAGGCTTTATCATGTGGATGATCTCCTTCAACAGGCGATCCTTGTCATCGACCAGATAGAGCGACTCTTTGGAGAAAACGCAGTCGGTCGAGTTCTCGCGAAACTCGTAGCGGTCCATATCGAAGTAGTGGATCGGCGCCCGCTTCGCCAGGCCGGCCATGGTCGAGAGTTCCATCCCGGCATCCGCCACCTCGCGGTCAGCCTCCAGGCCGGTGAGCCAAACGTCGAAGTGTTCGGAAATCAGGCGCGTCGCGCCGCCGAGGCCGGCGCCCACGTCAATGACCGTGAAAGCCGGATCGAGAGCAAATGGTTTTACCAGCTTCAGGATGTAGTCTTCATCGCCCGGGCCGCTCATTCCCGTGCCCCAAAGCTGCTGCATGACTTCCAGGCGCTTGGACACGCGCGCTTCTTGCTCGTTGCGCGCGGCGCCGCCTAGGTCGCCCATTTCCGCGGCCAGCAGCTGCTTTTGCCGCAAAGCCAGGTCGTAGCCCTCCCACCATGCCTTGAGGCGGACCCAGAAGGGAATTTTGGCCTTGCCACTTATCGTGGTGGCCGCTTTGGATTGCAGTGCCATCGGCACCCTTCCCGATCATTCGACATCGACTGCCAACCGGCCGCGGCGCAGGAGACCGGCTGGGTCGCAGCATAGTTAAAGCCAAATGGCAAACAATCGCTTAATAGCACACAACCAAAGGGATTTGACAGGTTACCACCCGCCCGGCAAAGGCATAGCGGCGCCGGTGCAAGGGCGGCACGGCCGCGTGGCGACTGGCCCGCCCGCAGAATGAAAGCCAACTTGTTGGGAAATGGTGGGCGTACCTGGGATTGAACCAGGGACCTCCTCGATGTCAACGAGGCGCTCTCCCGCTGAGCTATACGCCCTTGTATCTCAAAGACCCGGCCCCGCGGAGGAGCCGCCTGCGGCGTTCGCGCCGAGGAGCAGGCGAATTAGCACTATCGCCAGGCTTTGACAAGACTGCGCGCAAGGGAAACGGCAGGCCCGGCTGGCACCTTACAAGGCTAGGATGGAATCGACTTCCTCGACCAAATGGCGCAGGTGAAAGGGCTTGGAAAGGATCCGCGCGCCCTGCGGCGTCTGGTCGCGATTTTTCAGCGCCACAGCGGCAAATCCGGTGATGAACATGACCTTCAGGCCAGGCTGCAGTTTGGCGGCACGGCGCGCCAGTTCGATGCCGTCGAGGCCCGGCATGACCACGTCGGCCAGCAGTAGATCGGCACGGTAGACATCCAGGGATTCCATCGCGTCCAGCCCATCGCCCACGGCGACGACATGGTGTCCGGCGTTGCGCAGCGCCTTGGCCAGGAACTCCCGCATCGAGGCGTCGTCTTCAGCAAGCAGGATTTGCGCCATTACCCCTTGGTTCGCTCTCTTGACCCGCCGGCACCACCACGCTGAGGTGGTGGGCAGACCAGCGGCCGTTTGGCACGCGGCCGTTAAGCATCACCGGCAGACCTTCTGACCCCACCGGCGGTCGGCAGCGATTCGGGCTGCCGTCCGGTCAGTATAGACTAGCGGCAAAGCCCCAAGTAGACCTTAATGCCTGGAGTAGAATCGGTCGCCGGTATCGGCCTCCCTGAAACTGCTGCAACAGGCATGACAGGCCACTGTCTTTGACTTAAAACATATGTGTTAACAAGCCCGTAGAGACATGGACGCGATCGCGCCGAGTGCGCTGGCCACGAAGCCTCACGAAATTGTCCAACCACAGCGGCAGACGCTGCCATTGGTCTTTGCCTCCCCTCATAGCGGCAGCGACTATCCGGCGGAGTTTCTGGCGTCATCGTGTCTCGACCCCAAGAGCCTCAGGCGATCGGAAGACAGCTTCGTCCACGAGATATTTGGCTGTGCCCCGGAAATGGGCGCGCCGCTGCTCCATGCCCTCTTCCCGCGCGCCTTCGTCGACCCCAATCGAGAGCCCTACGAACTCGACCCGGCGGTTTTCAGGGACCGCCTCCCGGCTTATGCCAATACCTCCTCCCCAAGGGTCGCGGCCGGGCTGGGCACCATCGCCCGGGTGGTCGGCAGCGGCGCCAATATTTACCGCCGGAAGCTGAGCCTGGAAGAGGGGCTGGAGCGTATCCGATCCTACTACTGGCCCTATCACGAGGCCCTGCGCAACCTGGTCGAAACCACTAAGCAGCAGTTCGGCCACTGCATTCTGATCGACTGTCACTCGATGCCTTCCAACAGCCGGCCGAGCCACGGCGCCAGACGGACCGCTTTCGTGCTCGGCGATTGCCATGGCACCACCTGCGCGCCAACCGTGACCCAGCGGGTCGAGCAGGTGCTGAACGGCAAGGACTATAGGGTGGTGCGCAACACGCCCTATGCCGGCGGCTTCGTGACGCGCCACTACGGCAAGCCCGACGCCAGCGTCCACTGCCTGCAGATCGAGATCAATCGCCATATTTACATGGACGAATCCCGGATCGAACGGCGGCCGTCGCTCAAAACCCTGGCCGACGACATGCGCGATGTCGTCGCCGCGCTCGGCGCGCTGACCCCCGTGGAACTGGGCCTGCAGGAGTGATGAGCGAAGCACCCGTCAAGCTGGCAGACCTCATCCTTCGGGCGGCTCAGGAAGCGGATATCCCCGCCATTCAGGCCATCTACGCCCACCATGTGCTGCACGGTGTCGCCTCCTTCGAGGAAGAGCCGCCGGACCGGGCTGAAATGCTGCGGCGCTTCTCCGATCTGCGCGCCCGTGCCTTGCCCTATCTGGTGGCCGAGGACCGCTCCGGCGGCGGCGTGATCCTGGGATATGCTTACGCCGGACCCTACCGCAGCCGCCCCGCCTATCGCTTCACCCTGGAAAATTCGGTTTACGTGCTGCCCGGCGAGGCCGGCCGGGGGATCGGATCCGCCCTGCTGGGCGCGTTGATCAGAGACTGCGAGGGTCTCGGTTACCGTCAGATGATCGCGGTGATCGGCGACAGCGCCAACCATGCCTCCATCCGCCTGCATGCCCGGCACGGCTTTCGCGACTGCGGCATCCTGACCGGTACCGGCTTCAAGCACGGGCGCTGGCTCGATACCGTATATATGCAGCGCGCGCTGGGGGCCGGCGACTCCTAGGATCCCAAATAAACGATTTACTAAACTTGAGACAGCGGCTGCGTTCCGCCTAAAAAAGTGGGCCGCGACAAGCGCGGCCCAAGTTTAGGGAGGAAATGCCCTATGGAACTGCGGCAGGCCCCGGCCGGAGCCGTGTCCATACCGCAATGCACAATATGCGGCTGGCTTTCCTGGAATGCAACAAGAAAAACAACAATTCATTGATTTACTTACGATTTCTTTTAGAAAACCTCAGATCCTCTGACACAAAATGAACAGCAATATTGCGATGCAATAAAGTTTAGTGCGGTGGCATTGCGGGTCTGGCACGCCACTTGCTCCGGATTCTCTGGAAATTGATCCTCAAACGGAGCCCCCTTGTGATCCGCACCCAATCCGGCACCGCCATACTGGTCCTGTTCCTCAGTCTTTCAACGCCCCTTCACGCTGCTGAACCCGTTGATTCCACTTGGAATATCTGTCGGGAGCAAACCTTGATGGCTGAGCAGGCGCGAGAGCTGCCACCACACCTGCTGGCGGCCATCGCCCTCACCGAATCCGGACGTTGGCACGCCGCGAGCTCGGAAAGACTTGCCTGGCCCTGGACCGTCATGGCCGAAGGCGAGGGGCGTTTTTTGCCCAGCAAAGCCGCGGCGGTCGAGACGGTGCGGACCCTGCAGGCCCGTGGCGTCCGCAACATCGATGTCGGCTGTATGCAGGTCAATCTCTATCACCACCCGGAGGCTTTCGACTCCCTCGAGGCGGCCTTCGACCCGGCGACCAATGTCGCCTATGCCGCGAACTTTCTGGTCGAACTGCGACAGGATGCACGCTCCTGGACACGGGCGGTCGGCCAGTACCACTCGCGTCAGGCGATTCGCGGCAACTCATACCGTGCCAAGGTGTTCAAAGCCTGGCGGACCGAACGCCACCGCGCCAACCGGGAACGCCGCGCCGCCCTGCAGGCCGCCCGCGCGGCCGGCAGGAACGACGAATCCTGAAACGCTAAAGCTTCGGCTTGTCGAAAAAATCGACCGGCACCATCAGCCGGTTGTTCTGGGAGACCAGCGCCCCGAGTTCGGCGGAGCGCTTGAGATAATCCTGCCAGTCCGGATCGGCCATCATCGCCGCCCGCTTGGTCGCGCGGTCGGCGGCAGACTCGTAAACCCAAATGTGGACGTATTCGTTGGGATCGCCGGTCTCGGTGCGCAGGTAAGCCAAGGGCTGTCCCAGATTGCGGGTCTGCGCCGGCTTGCCATACTTCTCATAGACTTCGAAGTGTGCCTTCAACTGGCCGGGTTTTACCCGGTAGGTGCGAACGTCAAGCAGCATGTCAGCCTTACCCTTGTTTTTAAGAGGTTCAGTGGCGTCTGCCAGCACCGGCGCCACATTTGTGAAGACACCGGCACTCTCCGGCCTCCGCCCGCCATTGTGTATCTGACAGGACCCTCTAACATAATGCCGGTGAACGAGGTTTTGAAAGATATCCAAGCGGCAACTCTCGACCTGGAGCAGGATCTATCCCGCTACCCTGACCTGCGCTTCGCCCTGGACTACTGGAACAGCAAGCGCGCCGGCCGTTTCGCCCCGGCCCGCGCCGATATCGACCCGGCCGAGATCACCCGCATTCTGCCACGGGTGATGCTGGCGGACGTTCACGCCGATGCCGCAGGGAAGACCGATTTCCTCTACCGGCTGAGCGGCACCGGGATCAGCGACGTCCATGGTTTCGATCCGACGTCGCTCAGGCCGCTCGCCCTGACACCGCCGGCTTATGGCCAGCTCATCCATGCTCACTACCTGACCGCGGTTGAGGCGCGCTCGCCCCTCGCCCATGTCATCGTTCTGCAGACCAACCGAAAGTCACGCTCCTACGCCCGGATCATCTTGCCGTTCTCGGCGGATGGCGAAACGGTGAACTTGCTGATGACCGTGGACAGCGAGGCCCAGAATCTGCTGCAGGAGTTCCTTGAGATGATCGAAGCGATCGGCAAGCGAGGTTAGTTCCAACTCACCTCGCCCTGCATGGCGAGGAAGCCATCGGGATCGACCACCCAGAGATCGGCGCGCCGGGCCGCTTCGTCCGGCGCGCCGCAGACGGTGAAGTGCCGGTTGTCGAAAATCGGCCGCTTGGCGCGGAAGAAAAACCTGGTGGCGCGCGCTTGCGGTTTTTCGCGGCGCAGCTGGCCGATCATCAGCGTCGCCAGCAAAGGGCCATGCACGATGAGGCCCGGGTAACCCTCGACCTGCGTCGTGTAAGGATGGTCGTAGTGGATGCGATGGCCGTTGAAGGTCAGCGCCGAATAGCGGAACAGCAATGCCGGCGTCGGCACCACCTCGAGCCGCCAGGCCCGCTCAGCGGGCGGCGCATCGCCCGCCGGCAGTACCGCGCCCTTCTCTCCGGCTTCGCGATATACGATGTCGTGTTCCTCGACGATGCAGGGACCTTCCGCATCCGCGACCACATGCTCCACAGTGACAAAGGCGAGCGGCCCGCTGCGCCCGGTCTTCTGTTCGACCGACTTGATCGTAGAAACGCGCGTCACCTCGCGGCCGACCTCCAGCGGGCGTGGGAACTCGACCCGGCTGCCGGCCCACATGCGGCGCGGCAGATCGATCGGCGGCAGGAAGCCGCCGCGCGCGGCGTGACCGTCGGGACCGAGGTTGGCCGTCGGCGTCAGCGACCAGAAGTGAGCCCAGTGCCACAGCGGCGGCAAGGGATCGCCCGGATGCAGCAGCGGCCCGGGATCGTCCAGTGTCGCCTGCATTGCCTGGGCGCGCCCCGCACCAATAATGTCATGGGCGTGTTCGCTGCGCCCGACCCAGCGGGTCCAGTCTTCGTTCCGCGTCTCGCTCATGACCGGAACTCCTCCCGCAGGGCCGGCCCATGCTGATCGATTGAGGGCACGGCGCCAAGTTCGAAGCCCTCGCCACGGATCTCCACCGGCGGCGCCACCAGCTCGACCGGCCCGCTGGGCGTGGCGACGGTGACGCGGCGCAATTGCGGATGGTCGCTCAGGTCGGCGGGTGTATTCACCGCGCCGTAAGCGATGGCGGCCGCGAAGAGCCGCTGCGACAGGGCCTCGCGATCGAACTGGCTAAAGACTTCGGCAATGATCCCATCCAGCGCCGCGCGGTGCTCGACCCGCGCCGTGTTGTCGGCGAAGCGCGGGTCGTCCAGCATCTCAGGACGTTCCAGCACTTCGAGGACCAGACACTTCCACTCGCGTTCGTTCTGAATGGAAAAAACTACCTCCTCGCCGTCCCGGCTGGCGTAGACGCCGTAGGGCGCGATGGAAGGGTGATTGAGGCCGACCCTCGGCGGCGCGCCGGGCCCATAGTCCTGATGCAGCAGCGGCACCGTCATCCAGTCGGCCATGCCGCTGAACAGCGAGGTGGCGAGCGCCGCGCCCTGCCCGGTGCGCCCGCGCGCCAGCAGGGCCTCAAGCACGGCCTGGTAGGCGTACATGCCGCAAGCGATGTCACAGACCGAAACGCCCACACGCCCCGGCCCCTCGGGCCGGCCGGTGATCGAGGCCAGACCGCTTTCCGCCTGCACCAGCAGATCGTAGGCCTTCATCTTGGCGTAGGGGCCGCGCTCGCCGTAGCCGGAGATATCGCAGGTGATGAGCCGCGGAAAGGCGGCGCGCAAAGCGTCGTGGCCGAGGCCGAGACGCCCGGCCGCGCCCGGCGCGAGGTTTTGGATGAAGACATCGGCGCTGGCCAGCATGCGCATCACCAGCGCCAGATCGTCCGGCTGCTTCAGGTCGACGGCGAGCGACTCCTTGCCGCGGTTGAGCCAGACGAAATAGGCGCTTTCGCCGTGCACCACGCGGTCGTAGCCGCGGGCGAAGTCGCCCTCGGCGCGCTCCAGCTTGATGACCCGCGCCCCGGCGTCGGCCAGCCTGCAGGAGCAATAGGGCGCGGCGACCGCCTGCTCCAGGCTGACCACCAGCAGGCCTTCCAAGGGTTTCGCCATAGCAGCCGCGTCCTCAGTAGCTGCGCGGCAGGCCGAGCACGTGCTCGGCCAGAAAGGCGAGGATCAGGTTGGTGGAGATCGGCGCCACCTGGTAGAGCCGGGCTTCGCGGTACTTGCGCTCGACATCGTACTCCTCGGCGAAGCCGAAGCCGCCATGGGTCTGCAGGCAGGCTTCGGCGGCGGCCCAGGAGGCCTCGGAGGCCAGCATCTTGGCCATGTTGGCTTCCCTCCCGCAGCGCTGCCCGCCGTCGAAAAGCGCCGCCGCGCGATCGACCATGAGGGCCGCCGCTTCGCTCTGGGCGTAGGCGCGGGCGATGGGAAACTGGATGCCCTGGTTCTGGCCGATGGGCCGGCCAAAGACCTTGCGCTGGCTCGCGTAGCTGCTGGCCTTCTCGATGAACCAGCGGGCGTCGCCGATACACTCGGCGGCGATCAGGATGCGCTCGGCGTTCATGCCGTCGAGAATATAGCGAAAGCCCTTACCCTCGGTGCCGATGAGGTTCTCCGCCGGCACCTCAAGGTCGTCGAAAAAGACTTCCGTCGCCGCGTGGTTCATCATGGCGCGGATCGGCTTGATCGTGATGCCGCTGCCCGCCGCCTCGCGCAGGTCGACAAGGAAGACCGAAAGCCCGTCGCCCTTTTTCACCACCTCGTCCTTCGGCGTGGTGCGGGCCAGCAGCAGCATGAGGTCGCTGTGCTCGGCGCGGCTGGTCCAGACCTTCTGGCCGTTGACGATATAGCGCCCACCGTCGCGCCGTGCCGTGGTCGAGAGGCTGAGGGTATCGGTACCGCTGGTCGGCTCGGTGACGCCGAAGGCCTGCAGGCGCAGCGACCCCTCGGCGATAGCCGGCAGGTAGCGCTGCTTCTGCGCCGCGCTGCCGTGCCGCAGCAGTGTGCCCATGGTGTACATCTGGGCGTGGCAGGCGGCACCGTTGCAGCCGGCTTTTTGGATTTCTTCCAGGATGGCGGTCCCGGCCGCCAGCGGCAGGCCGCTGCCGCCGTAGTCTTCGGGTATCAGAGCCGCCAGATAGCCGGCCGCCGTCAGGGCTTTCACGAAGTTTTCGGGATAGGCCCTGCGGGCATCCAGGTCGCGCCAGTAGGCGCCGGGAAAATCGGCGCAGAGGGCGCGGACCCCCTCGCGGATCTCGGGAAAGCTCTCGGACGGTGCGCTGGTCATGCTTTGCGGCTCTCGGTGAGGGCCTTCAGCCTACTAAAACCAAGGCTGCCGGCAAAGTCCGCTTGGGCATGGCTGATATGTTCTCAGGGAGCGGCAGCCAGGCCCGCCAAACTCCGGCGCAGATCGCGCGCCGTGGCCGACAGATCTGGATCCGCCGGCGGTGGCCCGTTGCGAAGAGCAACCGCTTCGGCGGCGCCATAGCGCCGCGCCGTGACGTCGCCGGCCGACAGCAGCGGCACCACGTGGCCCTGAGCATGGGGGATGTCCCCGGCGGGAAACAGGTAGCCGACGCGGTCAACCTCGCAGACAGATCTCAGTGCTTCACCGAGGCGCTGTCCCAGACGGAGGAGTTCGCTCGCCAAATCGGGGGGCAAGGCGTTGAAACAGGGGAAGTGTGCCCGCGGGATGATCTGAATGTGCCCGGGCCGGATCGGGTTGCGGTCGAGAAAGGCCAGCAGGCGCGGGCTTTCGGCGACGATGTGGGCGGAAAACCGTCCGGCGGCGATGCCGCAGAACGGGCAATCCCCGGAAGAACGGGGCTCGATCATGGACTCTTGCTCCAAAGGGGTTGAGATCACGAAAAACACCCCGACCGTCACGGGCGGGGTGCTCCAAATCTCGAGCAAGAGCGCGCTTGCGCTGACCCCGCGTTACCGAAGACGGCCGGGGTGGGGCATTCGTGAGAAAAATCCGAAGCGCTTGTCCATGCCACGAGGATAGCCGCAAAGTCAGTGACGAAAAACCCATGTTTTCGCCTTCCAAATTTCGTCGCCCGGCGAATATCGTCAGGACCCTGTCACCTGACCTTTGCCAAGAGGCCCGGAATTTCTGGTGGACGATCCTTTTTGCGACCTAGAATGCACCCACAGACGTACTGCGAGGAGTCGCTGAGAACGTGCTTCCTGGCGGCTTCGGCGCAGCACGGCGGCGGCAACTGGACTGAGATCTCTTTTTCGAACGACCCGTTACGGCAAGACTGATGACGATCCGCTACCTCTCCGATCATGACTCTCCCGAAGACCCCGGCGGTCTGATCCGTGAGGTGCTGGAGATGGGCGAAGACTTCCCGGGCCCGGCCGAGGACGTGGTACTGGCCTGGATCCTGCGTCTCGGCCAGGACCAGGATCCGGCCGAGGCGGCCATGCGCCTGATCGCCGATTACCGCCTGGAACAGGAAGCGCAGCCCGGCGGCGCCTGCGGCCGTCTCATCGAGATGCTGAAGGAGACGGCGGCCTATCCCGCCCAGCGCATGACCCGCCATCTCAGCCAGCCGCGGCGGCGCGGCGGCTGGCGCCGCAACCGGCCGTGAGTTCACCGCGGATCATCGACAACAGGACGGCGCGGCGGCTTTTCCTGCAGCGCCAGGGCTTGGCGTTCCCGCCGCACCGCAAGCTCAGCGACGCCGGCCTGCTGGCGCTCATCGAGCATCTCGGCTTCGTGCAGGTGGATTCGATCCAGACGGTCGAGCGCGCCCATCACATGATTCTCTTCGCGCGCAACCAGACCTACCGGCACAAGCAGCTTCACCGCCTCATCGAGCGCGAGGCCGCACTGTTCGAGAACTGGACCCACGACGCCTCGATCATCCCCAGCCGCTTCTTCCCCTACTGGAAGCTGCGCTTCGCCCGCGAAGAAGCGCGCCTGCGCGCGCGCTGGCGCGACTGGCACGGCGAGGGCTTCGAAGCCGAACTCGATACGGTGCTCCAACATGTCGCCGAAAACGGGCGGGTGCTGGCGCGCGAACTCGGCAACGACGACGCCGAGAACCCCAAGACCAACGCCGGCTGGTGGGACTGGCATCCCTCCAAGACGGCGCTGGAGTATCTCTGGCGCTGCGGCCATCTCGCGGTCGCCGCCCGCGACGGCTTTCAAAAGGTCTATGATCTGACCGAGCGTACCCTGCCGCAAACCTGCCGAGAGCTCGACCTCTGTGAGGCCGAGACCATCGACTGGGCCTGCCGCGCCGCCCTGGAGCGCCTGGGGGTCGCGACCTCCGGAGAGATCGCCGCCTTCTGGGACCTCATCGCGCCGCAAGAAGCCAAGGCCTGGTGCCTGGACCGCAAAGGCGGCGAACTGGAAGAAGTCTGCGTCGAAAGCGCGGTCGGCGGGCGGCCGCGAACCGCCTACGTCCTTGCCGGGGCCGACCCCTGTTCTGATCTGCCGGAGCCGCCGAAACGCCTGCGCGTCCTCAGCCCCTTCGATCCTTTGATCCGCGACCGCAAGCGCTGCGAGCGCCTGTTCGGGTTCCACTACCGCATCGAGGTCTTCGTGCCGGAAGCCAAGCGCAGGTATGGCTACTACGTCTTTCCGCTGCTCGAGGGGGATAAGCTGATCGGGCGCATCGACATGAAGCACGAACGCGGCAGTCGCGCGCTGCGGGTGAAGGGCCTGTGGCTGGAGCCCAAGGTGCGGCTCTCGGCGGCCCGCCTGAACCGTCTGGAAGCCGAACTGGAACGCCAGCGCCGCTTTACCGGCGCCGAAGAGGTGGTCTTCGAAAACGGCTGGCGGCGCGGGGCGCCTTAGCCCGGCGCCTTGCCGCTTCCAGGCCGCCAGCGGGTCAGGGCGAAGACCGCAAGGCCGGCCAGGAGGCCCCAGAAGGCGCTGCCGATGCCAAGGAAGGAAAGCCCTGAGGCCGTCGCCAGGAAGGTGACGACCGCCGCCAGGCGGTCTTCCGCGGCGGCCAGGGCGTCGGTCAGCGCCGAGGCGAAAGCGCCGAGCAGAGCGAGCCCCGCGACGGTCAGGATCAGGTAGGCCGGCACGGCGGCCACGAAGGCGGTGATGACTCCGGCCAACAGCCCGAAGGCCACGTAGGCGGCCCCGCAGACCACGGCGGACCAATAGCGCCGGCCCGGGTCGGCATGAGCATCGGAACCGGCGCAGAGCGCCGCGGTGATGGCGGCGAGGTTCACCGCATGGCCGCCGAACGGCGCCGACAGCAGGCTGAAGACTCCGCTGGTGACGAACAGCGGACCCGGCGCCGGGCTGAAACCGTTGGCGTTCAGGACCGCGATACCGGGAATGTTCTGCGACGCCATGGTGACGATGAACAGCGGCAGCGCGATACTGACCAGCGCCGCCAGCGAAAACGTCGGCAGGACCAGGACCGGCTGGGGCAGCAGCGCCGCCGTCTCCAGCGCCGGCAGGTCCGTGGTCACGGCAATCATCACCAGGGCGACGATCAGAGCCACGGGAATCGCAAAGAGGCGCTGGAAGCGCCAAGCCAGGGCCCAGGCGAGGATCACCGGCAGGGCCAGCGCCGGGCCCTCCGCCACGGCGCGCACCGGCGCCAGGCAGAAGGTGAGCAGGACGCCGGCCAGCATGGCGTTGGCCAGCGCCGGCGGCAGGGCGGCGACCCAGCGTCCGAGCGGCTTCCACAGGCCCGCCAGGACGATGAGGGCGGAGGAGATCAGGAAGGCACCGACCGCGGCGGCAAAGCCGCCCGCCATCACCCCGGTCGTGGCCAGCAGCGCGGCACCGGGCGTCGACCAGGCGATCGAGATCGGCAGCCGCGTCCTGAGCGAAAGATAGAGCCCGCAAAGGCCCATGGCGACCGACAAGGCCATGAGGCCGGAGGCCGCTTCGGCCTGGCTGGCGCCGATGGCGATCAGGCCCTGCAGCACCACCGCGAAGGAACTGGCGAAGCCGACGAAGGCGGCCAGCAGACCGGCACTGGCCGCCTGCAGGGAGAACCCGCCGGCCTTCAACTTTCCGGATTCGCTCACGGCGCCTGCCGCCCCCAAGCCAACATTGTGCGTGTCAGGCTGTAGAGCACCACCGCATTGAACAGGTGCCAGAGAAAGTGGGTGCCGGTCGGCAAGGCCGCGCAGAGCGGCAGGTCGGCGGTGCGCAGCGCCAGCGCGACGGCGAAGACGCCGGCGGCCACCAGGATCGGCGCTCCGGCGGGATGGCGGCGGCCGAAATGGAGGAAACCGCCGACCCCCAGCATCGCCGCCAGGGCGACACCGTAGGTCGATACGCTGAACCCGAAGAGCACGGGCAGAGCCACGACCAGAACCAGCACGACCGCCACGCCCAGCAGGCAGCCCCAGAGCGGCAGGGCGATGAGACGCCGCAGCGCCAGGTACATGTAGAGCAGGATGAAGACGGCGATGGGGACAACATCCGCGAGCATCGCCCAGAAGGTCGCGAAGGTATGAAAGAGGCCACTGCCGAGGCCGATGACGAAGAGCAGCGCCACCAGCGCGACAATGGCCGGATCGCGGCGCAGCGCCGGGTCTGCCCGACGCAAGGCGATCACCAGCAGCAGACCGGCGGCAATGAAGGCGAGGTTGGTCACCGCGTTCAGCGGCTCGTTCCAGAGACCCGGCCCGACCCGCTCGCAATAAAGATCTATGAGGTCGTCCCGCATGAGAACATCAGTGTCTTACTCTTTGGGTTTGTTGAAGGCGTCCTCGATGTGCTGGACGATCTGCTTGAGCGGGAGGGTGAAGACGCCCGCCTGGCCCTTGAGGAAGGCCTCGCGCCAGATGACGTAGCCCTCGGAGATGTCCGGCACGGCCGTCAGTTGCCTTGGCTCGCCGATGACGCTGGCTTCCAAGGCCTCCTTGGTCAGCGGAATGTGAGACAGATTGTTCTGCAGGCCGCCCTCGATCAGCGGATTCTTGAGCTGCAGGCCGTCAACATAGATGTGGTAGATGGTTCGGGTGCCGAGCCCGCGGTCGATCCTGGCAATGTAGATCTGCGAGGCCTCCTCGCCGGGGCGCGCGTCGTAACTCCAGCCCTGGCCGACCTGGAAATCGATCGCCCAGGCCGGCGCGGCCAGCGACAGCAGCACAAAGCCGAAGGCGGCAAGAACAGACTTCCGCATGAGTATCCTCTCCGTTAGCCCCGGATGCCTAGCCCCAGAGCGCCGTTTCGGGCGGATAGACCAGGCTGCCTTCGATCCTGAGAGCCGGGTCGCGATCCTCGGCCAAAAGCAGCGGTCCATCGAGATCGACGACCGCCACGCCCTGCGCCAGCAGCACGCCCGGCGCCATGGCCAGGGAGGTGGCGAGCATGCAGCCGACCATGACGCCATAGCCCTCCGCCTCGGCCGCCGCCTTCAGCTTCAGGGCTTCGGTCAGACCGCCGGTCTTGTCGAGCTTGATGTTGATCATGTCATAGCGGCCCTTGAGTCCCGCCAGCGTCGCCGAGTCGTGGCAGGATTCATCGGCGCAGACGGATACCGGCCGCTCGATCTCCGCCAGGGCCGCATCGTCCCCCGCCGGCAGCGGCTGCTCGATCATCTCGACGCCGAGTTCCGCCAACTGCGGCGCCAGCGCAGAATACTGGGCAGCGGTCCAGCCCTCGTTGGCATCGACGATGATGCGGGCGTCCGGCGCGTTGTGGCGCACCGCCGTCACACGGTCGAGATCCTCCGGGCCGGCGAGCTTCAATTTCAGCAAAGGTCGTAACGCATTCTCGTGCGCTTTCCTGGCCATGTTGTCGACACTGTCGAGAGAGAGCGTGTAGGCCGTGGTCACCGGTCCGGGCGCCGGCAGGCCGGCCAGTTCCCAGTGAGGTTTGCCGCTGAGCTTGCACTCAAGATCCCAGAAGGCCAGGTCCACGGCATTGCGCGCGGCACCGGCGGGCAGCACGGCCTGCAGCCCGTGACGGTCGAGACCCTCCGCCAGCGCTCCGTGCAGGCTCTCGATCTGCTCGACCACGCTTTGCATCGACTCGCCGTAGCGCGCATAGGGCACCGCCTCGCCTCGCCCAACCTGCCCGCCGGCACTGTTTTCGGCCAGTTCGACCATCACGACATCTGCCGTGGTCTTGCTGCCGCGCGAGATCGTGAAGGTGCCGCGAATCGGCCAGGACTGGGTCGTGACCTTGAGCTTCGTCATGACGTCGCTCAAAGCCTGTCGACCAAGGGTGCGACCCCCTCGGCAAAGGGGTCGACTGTCGGCAACTCGAACTCACTCTCCAGGCGCCGCAGGTAGGCCTCAACGCTGCTCTCGGCCATCTGGGAGGTGTTCACGGCGATGCCGACAAAACGCACGGCTGGATTGGTGAGGCGCGCGGCGGCCAGATTCGCATCCATGCAGGCCTGCAGCGTTGGCAGAGAATAGTCAGGAAGGCCGCGCATGTGCGACCGTGTCGGCTCGTGGCAGAGCACCAGGGCATCGGCCTGGGCGCCGTGCAGCAGGCCGAGGGAGACGCCGGCGAAGGACGCGTGGAACAGCGAGCCCTGCCCCTCGATCACGTCCCAGTGGTCGTCGTCGTTGGCCGGAGAAATGTGTTCCACGGCGCCGGAGATAAAGTCGGCCACTACCGCGTCGATGGAAACGCCATCGCCGGCGATGAGGATGCCGGTCTGGCCGGTGGCGCGAAAGTCGGCCTTCATGCCGCGGCTCTTCATCTCTTTTTCGACGGCAAGCGTGGTGTACATCTTGCCGACCGAACAGTCGGTACCGACCGCCAGCAGCCGCTTGCCAGAACGTTTCTTGCCGCTGGCGACATCGAAGTCCCTGGTCGGATGGCGCACATCGAACAGCTTGCGGCCATGCTGTTCAGCCGCCGCCTTCAGCACCGGCACATCGACCAGCCGATTGTGCAGCCCGGCCGCCAGGTCGTAACCCAGAATGAGGGCCTGCTCCAACACCGAGATCCACTTTTCCGAAAAAACGCCGCCGCGATTGGCGACGCCTATGACCAGCGTTCTGGCGCCGGCGGCAAGGCCTTCTTCCAAGGACATGTCGGTGAGGCCGAGGTTGGCCTTGCAGCCGTCCAACCGCAGCTGGCCGCGGCACCAGTCCGGACGCCAGTGGGCGACACCCTGTGCGGTCTTGGCGGCGAGTTGGTCCGGCGCGTCGCCGAGAAAAAGAAGATAAGGATGCTGGATTGCCATACGCCCCTCGGAGTTTGATTCTGCCGGCCCTGCGGAACCTCACTGGATTCCTGCCGGTCGTTCGCTTGCACAGCGGGACTCCATAACGGGCCCGCGGGCGGCATCTTAGTGATACCGGAGGGGCAGGCCAAGTTCCGCCGCCGCGGGTTCCCTGCCAGACTTCCCAGTTGTGTCCTGCCGGACCTTTGCCGATCTGCCGAGCCAGCCTATGATCGCGCGCCCACCCCCTTCACTGCGACCGCGACACCCCTGCATGACCGCTACGCCGCCGCCATTCGATCCGGGCCAGGACGCCCGCCGAGATCACGCCGCTCGTGGCGCTGCCCGCCCCGGCGACCGTGACGGCGACTGGAACCGGCGGGTCTGGCGGCTGGCCGGCCCGATCATCCTGGCCAATCTCACCACGCCGCTGTTGGGCGCCGTCGACACGGCAGTGGTCGGCCAGCTGCCCGACCCGAGTTATATTGGTGGCGTCGCGGTGGGCAGCGTCGTCTTCTCGTTCCTGTTCTGGGGATTCGGATTCCTGCGCATGGGGACGACCGGGTTTACCGCCCAGGCCCACGGCGCCGGCGACAGTGCCGAACTGCGCGCCTGCCTGCTGCGGCCGTTGGCGCTGGCGCTGAGTTTCAGTCTTCTGCTGATCCTGTTGCAGAGTCCGATCCGGGACATCGCGGTCTGGGCCATGGACGCCAGCGCCGAAGTCAGCAGCCACACCGCCGACTATTTCGGCATCCGTATCTGGAGCGCTCCCGCGGCGCTAGTGAACTACGCCGTGCTGGGCTGGCTGCTCGGCGTGCAGCGGGCGCAGGCCGCCCTGGTACTCCAACTCCTCTTGAACGGAACGAACATCCTGCTCGATCTGGTCTTCGTGATCGGTCTCGATTGGGGCGTGCCCGGGGTCGCCTGGGCCACCCTGATCGCCGAGACCGTCGCCGCCGTCGCCGGCCTGGTGATGATCCTCGGCGGCCTGGAGCGCCTGCCATGGCGCGCCGACTGGGAGCGGCTCCGGGATCCCGCACGGCTGGGCGCCCTTATGCGGGTCAACATCGACATATTTCTGCGCACCCTCTGCCTGGTGCTGGCTTTCGCTGTTTTCACGTCCAAGAGCGCAGGTTTCGGCGATGTTGTACTGGCCGGCAACGCCATACTGCTGCAGTTTCAGTCTTTGGTTGCCTATGGCCTTGACGGCTTCGCTCATGCGGCGGAGATCCTGGCCGGCAGTGCCCTGGGCGCCCGCAACCGGAAAACATTTCGCCGCGCCGTGGTGGTTTGCATGCTCTGGAGCGTCGGCGCCGCGCTGCTCGCGGGTCTGGCGCTGTTTCTCGGCGGGCCGCTTTTGATCGAAGTTTTCACCACCCTGCCCGAAGTCCGCCGCAGCGCCGAGACCTATCTCTGGTGGATGATCGCCTCGCCGCTGATATCGGTCTGGAGTTTCCTGCTGGACGGAATCTTCATCGGCGCCACGCGCACCGCCGCTATGCGCAATGCCATGCTGCTGTCGCTGGCGGTTTTCCTGTTGAGCTCGTGGCTTCTGCTGCCACCGCTGGGCAATCACGGCCTGTGGCTCAGCCTGGCGCTCTTCATGGCGGCGCGGGCCATTACGCTTGGCCTTCATTACCCTGCTTTAGAGGCTTCATTGGACGCCCCGAAAACCGGCGCCAGAGTGCCGAACTGAGGCACTTGAAAGTTCGCGAAAGGGCCGCAAATTTCAGGAAACAGCAACCGCCGGCGGGGTCATACTGACCAGGGGACGGTGGGGCAGGCCGGCCATGACCGCCAGGGTCGTGTCACTGACGTCAATGGCCGCGGCATCGCAGTGCATGATGGCGATCTTCAATGCGTAGTGCGGCAGCCCGGACTTGCGCAGCCCTTGCTCCAAGCGGGCCGAAACGCCGCTGGCCGCCTCTGCGTCGCCGACGCCCTGCGGATGGATGAAGATGACGATTAACGAGCCGTCCTCCGCCAGTTCGGCGATAAGGGAAGGATCGTCGATCTGCGCCAGCCGGGTATCGCAGCCTTGCACGAAATCGACCCGGCAGAGCGAAAGTCGCAAATGCAAACCGCTCAGACGGCGCAGGCTGCTGGCGATTCCCTTTGGCAGTCGGGTCGCGGAGAGTGCCGGCCGAGCATTCGGGCCACCCGGCCGGCGGAGGGGAAGCTCGGGAGAGTACCCGAAGGGAGGGGCCGTCAGAATGCTTCCCCTTTCCCAGATCATGCCATTGAAACGATTCCCCAGCGGGCTCAGGGGACCGCTGTCGATCAGTTGGGCATGAGGGTTTTGTTTGCTCCGCATCGACCAAACAATACCGTCATGCCGCAAGCGATGGCTGCGTCAAAGTTGTGGCGCTATGGGTTAACGAAATATGAATAATAGCAATAATTTAACGGGAGATATCGGACGCAGCTTCTAGAGAGCGTCAGGCGGCCAAGGGAAACCGCAGGACCATGGCCAAGCCGCCGTCAGGACGGTTTTCCGCTCTCACACTGCCACCAATCGCCTGCAGGTTGCGTCTCACAATCCAAAGGCCAATTCCCATATGCGGGCCGTTTTCGCCGCCGTCCGCCTCGGCACCGCTGGGGACTGGCGCGGAACGCAGGGAAACATAACGCTCGAAGATGCGGGTCAGTTCTCCGGACGGCACGCCGGGCCCGCGATCCAGCACGGACAGTTCCGCTCTTCCTTGGACCGCGCGCAGTTCGACGATGATCTTGGAGCCCTTGGGTGAGATCTCGATCGCGTTGTCGATAACATTCTCCAGCACGGTCTCCAGCAGATCCTCGCCCGCCAGAACATGAACGTCCGGCTGCACACGCGCATCAAGGATCAAGCGGCGGCTGGCGAAGCTGTCGGCGTAGGCTGCCAGCATGCGCTCAACCATGTGCGTCAATTCGATGCGTTGGCGAGGCGGATCCAGGAGTTCGGCGGTAGTCTCTTCAAGGCGACGCGCATAGGCTACCAGGTGGTCGAGACGATCGATGGAAACTTCCAGCACATCGAGGGCACGTTGGCCTCGCACCTCCTCGGGCGCCACAAAGCGGCGCAACGGCTCCAGAGACTGACGCATGATCGCAATGGGAGTCTTGAAAGCATGAGCATTGTCCTCCGCCGCGAGACGAATGCTTTCCGCAGAATCCTGCAGCGCCATGGTCATGCGATCAAACTCTTCCGCCACGGGGGCAAGCTCGGGCACCCGGTTCTGCTGCGCGAAACTGACGTGGCTGGCACCGGTTCGAATACTGCGGGCAAGCCGACGGAACCGCATCAGGCCACGCCAGATAGACACGAACAGCCCAATGGTGAAAATCGCCATGGCAAAGTAGATCGCCGCAGCGATTCGCACTTCGATGGTCTTCCAATAGGGCTGGTCGATGGAGGTCCCGAGAAACTCGATGGTCGAATGCGTGGTGATCACCGCCCAGCAACCGGCCCCGGTATTGATCGGGGTGATCGACGTCAGCAGTTCCTCCGCCCCCGAAGCCCTGCGATGGCGCAGCGCCATGGAAAGTTCGCCCCAGCAGCTCTGCGCAAGATTGTCGAAGACGCCGCGCTCGACGAGGCGATCGCGCTCTGCAGCGAGTTCGCTGGGCGAAATTGGTGGCTGCGAAGCCACGAAATAGAAGCTCTCGGCGCCATATTCACCGGCCGGCCGGAACAGCACCTTGACGCCGGTCTGATCCGTCGCAAACCGCCCCACTTCGTCGTTCAACAGGGGCAGCGAGGATATCTCCTGCTGTTCCAGCAAGGGGCGCAGGCTCTCCGCCACCATGCGTCCCTGCTCGCGCACACTTTCCATCAGGAGGAAGCGCTTTTCCGCGTCAGCTTCGCGGAACTGGATGTAAAGAATCACCGGTACGGCACAGAAAATGACCAGCAGCAGGAACAACTTGCTGATCAGCGAGCGGAACGGCAGCCCGGTGGAGAAGCTGCGGGGCAAGGGCGTCGCCGCCGGGCCCTCCACCCTCACCGCCATGATGACTAAGCCCCGCCCTTGCCGCTCTGATCATGCCAACGGTATCCGAACCCCGGATAGTTCTCGATGCCGTCGAAAGCGTCGTCGACATCGCGGAACTTCTTGCGGATGCGTTTGATGAAGGAACGTACATTGGCGCGATAGCCGTCCGGCCCATAGCCGGCGACGAAGTCCTTGCCACGAACAATGTCGTAGATCTGACGGTAGGAAACGTCTCCACCCTGCTGAGTCACCAGGAACAGCACGATTGCGAATTCCGTCAAAGTGAGGTCGACCTGCTTGCTGTCCCAGAAAGCGCGGCTGATGTCGGTCTTCAATTCCAGCGGGCCGTTGCGGATCACCGCAGGCGTCTGGCCGCCGCCTTCAGACGAAGGTTTCACGCCCTCGGTAATCAGCTTTAGACGCTGCAGAATAATCGGCAGGCGGCGCGACTTGTCGATGAAGTCGACAGCACCCCATTTCAGGGCCGCCTCCTCATAAATCTCGTCGCTAAGCACGGTGAGAAAAATCACTGGAGTTTGGATTCGGCATTCCCGCATGCGCCGCAGCACGGCAAGGCCGTCCAAGCCGGGCATGCGCCAGTCCAACAGGACAGCTTCGGCCTCCTCGCCGGACATCATAAATTCGAGGGCGCTTTCACCGTTGGCGAAATCGACGACCTCGTAGCCCTCTTCGGCCAAATTCAGCCCGAGAGACTCTCGAAATAAATCATCGTCATCGACGATGAACACACGATTGAAGGTGGTCTCTGTCACGACCGGCTGAACTGCCATCATTCCATTCCTGCGCCTTCTGGCGCCCCCTTACTGTTTGTCTGCACATCGCATTGCACCACGACTAACTGCCGCCGGCCGTCCCATTCGCCGGCACCCCGGGGCTCTTGTCACCTGCCCGGTTTGCCTCGGCCTGCATCAACAGTTCGCTCAAACAAAGGCGGGCAAGCTCCTTTGACTCGGCGGAATCTGTGGTTCCACTCTCGGCCCCGCCTTTGACTTCGTAGGTCAAAACTCGAAAATCGCTCCCACCGACCTTGGGATAGAAAAAGACATGTAAGGCGCAGTTGCTTCCGTTGTAGGCCCAAATCTTAGCTGGCGGCTCTTCGATTAACAAAGCAGGGTCGCCCAGCAGCGCTGTCGTACGCTCAAAGTCGAGCCCGACCAGCGAATCAGGGTCAATCTGCGGCGCCCGTGCCGTCTCGACTGCCTCCTGGGGGACCGCCGGCTTGCGGACCGGCAGAGGCGGCGACTTTGCCTTGGCAACCTCTAAGGTCACGTCCTCAGGGAACCGGCCCGCGTTGCTTAGCGCCTGATCAGCAGGCACAGGGCTCACGGTCTCGGTCGCTGAACCGCGCAGGTCGGGAAGCTGGATTCCCAACTCCGCACACGCGGAAAGACCCAGCAATGCCGTCCCCAGGACCCCGGTTAGGAGTCTCATTATCGTTTTCCTGATCTTCGCACTGTCCTGGCCTTGGCCCAGAACCCGTCAATCGTGAACCCCAATTTCTTAACGAAATCCTAAGACTGATGTGGGGGAGCCTTGCCGAGCCCAGCGCGCAGCATCAAGATACAACTCCAAGTGCCTAATCCGCAATGCGTTCTACCGGGTGTGACAAATTTGGCCCCACCCAGTTTGCGGTCAGACGAGCCGCCGATGTGCCCCAGGGCATTGCCTGGGCGCAGACCGGCCTTCGGCAATGTCGCGGCGCTAACCCGCCCAGAAACACTACCGTATCGCCTAGGAGCACACCCCTCAACCGTGTTGTTTGACCCGCAAAAGCGGCAAAGTTAAGGCAGTGCCTGCCCCGGATACTCTTGGCGCCGGAGAATTCGCCGCTGAACCGGCATGAATCCAAGGCAAGATCCGCGCTCACGAGCCATTATCCGGGATTGACAAGCACCACCTCGACGGCTTGATATCTAGTTAGCTGCGACTCTTCGCGGTCGCAATAAAGCGCGCGCAAGCGCCGACATGAAGTCACGTCAACAGGGAAGCAGGTATGACTAGAACAAAATTGCTCGCCCCGGCGGGCGCGATGCTCGCTCTCGCCGTGGTCGCCGGCCCGGTTCTGGCCCAGGACAAGGTCGTCAACGTCTACAACTGGTCCGATTACATCGACGAATCGATCCTTGAGGATTTCGAGAGGGAAACCGGAATCAAGGTCGTTTATGACGTCTTCGATTCCAACGAAGTTCTGGAGACGAAGATGCTGGCGGGCGGCACCGGCTACGACGTCGTGGTGCCGACCGGCACTTTCCTGGCCCGCCAGATCCAGGCAGGCGCGTTCCAGAAGCTCGACACGGCCAAGCTGCCGAACCTTTCCAACATGTGGGACGTGGTCGCCAAGCGGACCGCCAAATACGACCCGGGCAACGCCTATTCGATCAACTACATGTGGGGCACCACCGGCATCGGCTACAACGAGGAAGAAATCCTCGAGCGCATGCCCGACGCGCCGGTGAATTCCTGGCGCATGCTGTTCGATCCCGAAGTGGTTTCGAAGTTCGCAGACTGCGGCATTCACGTGCTCGACGCCCCGACCGAACTGATCCCGGCGGCCCTCAACTACATCGGCGAAGACCCCGACAGCCAGGACCCGGATGTCATCGCCAAGGCCGAGGGCGTGCTGATGGCTGTGCGCCCCTACATCCAGAAGTTCCACTCCTCTGAGTACATCAACGCCCTGGCCAACGGCGACATCTGCCTGGCGCTCGGCTGGTCGGGCGACGTCCTGCAGGCCCGCGACCGTGCCGACGAGGCCAACAACGGCGTTACCGTGGTGTTCGTCGTCCCGGACGAGGGCGCCCTCATGTGGTTCGACCAGATGGCGATTCCCGCCGATGCGCCGCATCCGGACGAGGCCCTCATCTTCCTGAACTACATCATGCAGCCCGAGGTGGCGGCCAAGGCGTCAAACTACGTCTACTACGCCAATGGCAATAAAGCCTCGCAGGAACTCTTGGAGAAGGACGTGATCGACGATCCGGCGATCTATCCGACGCCGGCGGCCTTGGAGACGCTCTATACGACCTCGCCTTATTCGCCGAAGGTCCAGCGGGTGGTGACCCGCCTGTGGACCAAGGTGAAGACCGGTCAGTAGCCAGGCAGACGGCCCCACCCCCAAGAAAGGGAGTGGGGCCGGTCGCATTTGGGAGAGGCATCTTGCGGGCAACGCCTGACGGGCGCGCATTCGGGGGAGCGACCAGGTGAGTGAAGTCGGAACTGCCGGTAACGGGGCGCGCAGCGGCAGTTCGGCCGCGCGGCAGCTCTGGGCCCCCTGGGACGACCCGAACGAAAAACCTCACGTCCAGATCGTCGATGTGACCAAGCGCTTTGGCAACTTCGTCGCGGTCGACAATATTTCGCTCGATATCTTCAAGCGAGAATTCTTCTCGCTGCTCGGCCCTTCCGGCTGCGGCAAGACGACCCTGCTGCGAATGCTCGCCGGGTTCGAAACACCGAGCGCCGGGAAAATCCTGCTGGAAGGCGAGGACATGTCGGGCGTGCCGCCCTATGAGCGGCCGGTGAACATGATGTTCCAGTCCTATGCGCTCTTCCCGCACATGAATGTCGAGAAGAACATCGCTTTCGGTCTTAAACAGGATGGCGTGGCCAAACCGGAGATCTCGCGCCGCGTGGCCGAGGTAATCGATATGGTGCAGCTCGGGCCTTTTGCGCGGCGCAAACCGCACCAGCTCTCAGGCGGCCAACGCCAGCGCGTCGCCCTGGCCCGCAGCCTCGTAAAAAAACCCAAGATGCTGCTGCTCGACGAGCCACTGGGCGCACTGGACAAAAACCTGCGCACCCAGACCCAGTTCGAGTTGATGAATATCCAGGAAGAGACCGGGATCACCTTCGTGATCGTGACTCACGATCAGGAAGAGGCGATGACCGTGTCCAGCCGCATCGCCGTCATGGATCATGGCAAAATCGTCCAGGTATCGACCCCCGCCGAACTCTACGAAGCACCGAGCAGCCGCTATGTCGCCGACTTCATCGGCGAGGTGAATATTCTGGAAGGCCGCGTCGACCAACGCGAGGGCGATCATCTGATCGTGCAGAGCCCCGAGGCCGGCTGCGCCATCGAGACCGGACCTTTCAACGGCGAGACCGCCGACCGGCCGGTCTGGGTCGCGCTGCGGCCAGAGAAGGTCCGAATCTCCAAGAATGCACCGCCGAAAAGCGGCCGCAATTGCATGGTTGGTGAAGTTTGGGACATCGGCTACATCGGCAACCTGTCGACCTTTCATGTGAAGCTCGACAGCGGGAAGATGGTGACCGCGACCCAAGCCAACATGGCCCGGCTCATCGAGCGCCCCATCACCTGGGAAGACCGGGTCTATCTCACCTGGGCGCCTGATGCGGCCGTCGTCCTGTTGGGCTGAGGAACCGCCATGGCAGGCCAGTCACCACAGGATCCCGGCGACAAGGTCGCCTATGTAGATCGCACGGCTGCCAACGCTGGCCCGCTGGCCGGACTGCATGCCCGTCTGTTGCTCTTCGCACCCTACGAAATGCTTTGCCGTCTGCGGCTCCAGCTTGGCATTTCCGGGCGCGGCCTGGTCATCGCCATCCCCTATCTTTGGCTCTTGGCCTTTTTTCTCGCGCCTTTCCTGATCGTCCTGAAAATCAGCTTCGCCGAAGTTCAGGTGGCCATGCCGCCCTATTCGCCGCTCTTCACCTTCGTCGAGGACGGCTTTATCTCCATACAGGCCTCCTGGGACAACTATCTCTTCCTTCTGGAAGACAGCCTCTATATCAACTCCTACCTCAGTTCCCTGAAGATCGCGCTGATCTCCATGCTGCTGACGCTGCTGGTGGGCTATCCCATCGCCTACGGCATGATGCGCGCCCCGCGGCGCTGGCGTTTCGCCCTCTTGATGATGGTGATTCTGCCATTCTGGACGTCGTTCCTGATCCGGGTCTACGCCTGGATCGGCATCCTCAAGAAAGAGGGCCTGCTGAACCTCGCCCTCACGCAGCTTGGCCTGATCAATGAGCCGCTGACGATCCTCAACACCGACATCGCCGTCTACATCGGCATCGTCTATTCCTATCTGCCCTTCATGGTGTTGCCGCTCTACGCCAACCTCGAAAAGATGGACCTGAGCCTCTTGGAAGCCGCCGCCGACCTCGGCTGTCGTCCAATCAAGGCTTTTTGGGTCGTCACCGTTCCGCTGTCGCTCTCCGGCATTGTCGCCGGCTGTTTTCTCGTGTTCATTCCCGCGGTTGGCGAGTTCGTTATTCCCGACCTGCTGGGCGGTTCGGAAACCCTGATGATCGGCAAGACTCTGTGGAGTGAGTTCTTCAACAACCGCGACTGGCCGCTGTCCTCGGCCGTGGCCGTGATCCTGCTGCTGGTCCTGGTCATTCCGATCGTGCTGTTCCAGCGCATGCAGGACCGCAACGCCCGGGCGGAGGCGTGAAATCATGAGACAGGGGCTGACCTGGTTCAACATCGGATCGCTGATCCTCGGCTTTCTGTTCCTCTACCTGCCGATCGCGTTGCTGATCATCTACAGCTTCAATGAATCGCGTCTGGTCACCGTCTGGGGCGGCTTCTCGACCAAGTGGTACGCCGAGATGCTGCAGAACGAGGGACTGCTGAGCGCCGGTTGGGTAACCTTGAAGGTGGCGTTCACTTCCTCCAGCTTCGCCACTGTTCTGGGTACCATTGCCGGCCTCATCATGTCGCGTTTCGGCGCCTTCCACGGCAGAACGTTTTTTTCCGGCATGATCTATGCCCCCCTGGTCATGCCCGAGGTCATCACCGGTCTGTCGCTGCTGCTCATGTTTGTGGCCGTCGCGCTCGACCGCGGCTTCGTCACCGTCACCATCGCCCATATCACTTTTTCAATGTGCTATGTGGCCGTAGTCGTGCAGTCTCGCCTGGTGAGCTTCGACCGTTCCATCGAGGAAGCTGCCATGGACCTTGGCTGTCCTCCGGCGCGCACTTTTTTTCAGATCACCCTGCCGGTGATCGCCCCGGCGGTGATTGCCGGCTGGCTGCTATCCTTCACCCTGTCGTTGGACGACTTGGTGATTGCCAGCTTCACCACCGGCCCAGGCGCCACCACGCTGCCGATGAAGATCTACAGCCAGGTGCGCCTTGGCGTCACACCAGAGATCAACGCCGTCTGCACAGTCCTTGTCGGGCTGGTCGCGGCGGGTGTGCTGACCGCCTCGCTAGTAACGCGGCGTCAGGAGATGCGGCGGGAAGCAGAAGAGCGCCTGGCCGTCGCCGGCGGCTGACCATCGCAGGCCTCTGCGCGGTTTCCTTGCGCCGACCGATCCTCTACAAGAGACGTCGTGACCCTACGCTCCCAATCTCCGAGTTTCACTGTTAACGAAACTGCCCGGCTCGGTCTGGTGCTGGCGCTTTTCAGCCTGCTTCTGGCACCTCTTGGCCTGCTCGCCGATAAGGCTGTGGTGCCGCTGGTCATCGCCACCGCGGCGGCCGGCGGCTTCGCGCTGGGCAGGGGTGCCCTGCCCTGGCGGATCCTCGACCGACGACTGGCTCTGGCGCTTGGCTTGATCTTCGTCTGGTGCCTGCTCGCGACGTTTTGGACCTTTCAGCCACCGGAGGCCGCGAACCTCGCCGTGAGGGTCGGCGTCCTGCTTGGCGTACTGCTCTATCTTGTGGCTTTGGCACAGCGACTGGGTGAAGCCGAACGCAAATGGGTGAGGCAAGGTTTCTGTCTCGGCTTTGCCGTTGCCGTTGTTCTGGTCATCATAGAACTGGCTCTCGGCGGCCCCATCTTCGACCTGCTGGGGGGACCGGTGCGCAATGCCTATACGGCCGACTCGCGGCTCAATCGGGGCGTGTCGGCCCTTGCCATTCTGGCATGGCCACTCGCCGCCTTCCTCTGGCAACGGCGGCACCTCCTTCCGGCACTGCTGCTGGTGCCAGCGGTTTTTGCGGTGACGCTGTTCTCGCAGTCGTCCGCTTCAATGCTGGCGCTCGGCTTTGGCCTGTTGGCCGCCGCCCTCGCCGCCCTCGGACGCAGCGCGGCGCGCATCGTCATGGTCCTGACAGTGATCGGCGCGCTCATCTCGCCGCCGTTTGCCGTCGACCTGCTGCAGAAGTCCGGCATCGACCAGTCCAGCCTGATGCCGGAGACGGGTCTCTATCGTCTCCACATCTGGGGAGTCGTTACAGAGCGGATTGCCGAACGCCCGGTTCTCGGTTGGGGCTTCGATTCTTCACCCAATTTGCCGACCGGAGACGCCCAACCCTTCCGGACAGGCGAGAAAATCATTCCCTCGCACCCTCACAACGGGGCGCTGCAAATCATGGTGGAGCTTGGCTCCGTCGGGAGCCTTCTGGTCCTGGTCTTGCTCTTCCTCATCGGAATGCGGATCGACGCTCTGCCGCGCGCGCCGCGCGCTTGCGCCACGGCGATGCTCGTCACCATCCTGGGAATCGCCTGCACCGCCTACAGTATCTGGCAAAGCCATTGGCTGGTCATAATCGGGGGGTCGGCGGCAGTCTTCGTCGCCATTCTGCGGCCGACCGAGAACTAAAGTACTTTGCGCCCAGTTTGAACCATTCTGCCGGAGCGGATTTGTGTCAGGACCAAGAGGATTTGGCGCCGGGCATAGCGGCGCTATGGTCAAGCCAAAGCCCGCCGGTACTGGCGCAAAGCCGCCCGGCCCCCAAGGGCCCTGGCGGGTTTCCGAG
>JAVJNS010000026.1:0-516319 GCA_040217155.1 Kiloniellaceae bacterium | reverse complement strand
TATGAAGCCGCGCGCACGCTCGGTAAACTTTTCAAATTCCATCTGTCCCTCACTTTAGCGACAGAGCGGCTAAGTCCCCATAATCGGCGAACCGGCCGCCCCTCTCAAGGGTTAGTATAGACCCGACCGGGCATCATTACCCGCATCGGTGAGATCAGGAAACAGATCACCTGTTTCCTGAATTGAAATAGGGTTATCGGCACATCACCGCAATTACATGAAGAAAAGTTTATTTGAGCCGTTGACAGCGACCGCCCAAGAGCGGACCTTTGCCGCCCCATGAACGCCGAAATCAAACATATCTACCGCTACCCGGTGAAGGGCCTGACGCCCCAGGAGCTCGATGCCACGGACCTGGGCGTTGACGACTACCTGCCGGGCGACCGCCGGTTCGCCGTTGCCTTGGGCTCGACCCCCGTTTCCGGCGGCCACCATCTGGAATGGATGCCCAAGCGCAATTTCCTGGCCTTGGTGAAGAACGAAAAACTGGCGACGCTGGAAACCGAATTCGAAGATGCCACCGGTGTACTGACCATCAAGCGCCAGGGCCGACAGGTTGCGCGTGGCAACATCACCGACCGCATCGGCCGCACCATGATCGAGGATTTCTTCGCCGCCTACATGAAGGATGAAGCCCGCGGGCGCCCGCGTCTGGTCGAAGCCAACGCGGGAGAACGCCTGACCGATCAGCCCGTCCCGCTGGTTTCGGTCATCAATCTGGCGTCAATCCGCGATTTGGAGCGGGTCGTCAAGCAGCCGGTCGACCATCGCCGGTTCCGCGCCAATTTCTATATCGACGGGATCGAGCCATGGGCCGAATTCGATTGGGTCGGAAAACAGGTCGTCCTGGGCAGCGCCGAGGGCACCGTCACGGAACGCATCGACCGATGCGCCGCCGTCAACGTCAACCCGGACACGGCAGAGCGTGACCTGAACATCGTCAAGTTCCTGCAGGCCGGTTTCGGCCACATCGATCTGGGTGTGTTCGTGCGAGTCACGAAAGCAGGGCGTGCCGCCGTCGGGGATGCCGTCTTGCCGGCCTGAAGCTCCGCGTATGGTGACGCGGACGTGGTTTAAACGTCGCGCTTCAGGAAATCAGGCAGTCAATCAGCGGCGTCATCCGCAACAGGCTGTTGCCGGGGCTCTGACGACGTCTCAGGCTTAGATTCAGACTTGGGCTCGGCCTGCGGCTCGGACTGAACCTCCGGCTGGCTATCCATCTGCAACTCGGCCTGGGCCTCGGGCGCCTTCTTGCGGCGTCCACGGGGCGCCCGCGCCGGCTTCGCCTGCGCGTCATCATTGCCGCCCCGGTTGTCGGCCCGATTTTCGGCACCGGCATTATCCCGGCGGCCGTTATTCCGGTCGCCGTTATCCTGCGCGTCGCCATCATCGCTGTCTTCGGCTTTCGGCCGATCCGTGCGGATCACTTCGGCGCCGGACTCGTCCTGATCACCGTCGTTGCCGCTGTCCTCGTCGTACTCGCTGCCCGACACATTGTCGTCGGGTCCGCCCTCGGCACCGCCGGGCGTTTCGCCACGTTCACGGCCGTTGCCCCGGCGATTGGCGCTATTGCGATCCGCATTGCGCTGCTCGTCCGTATTCAGCAGTCGGAAATAGTGTTCCGCGAACTGAAAATAGCTTTCCGCCATGATGCGGTCGCCGGACGACGATGCGTCGCGGGCAAGCGCCAGGTATTTGTCGAGAACCTGCTGAGCCGAGCCTCGGACTTTGACGCCGGGACCGTTGCTTTCGAAGGTTTGATTTCTAACGTTGCCGTGGCGCTTATTGCCGCCGCGGCCGCGCGACCGTCTGTTATTGGAATTCTTGTTCATTTTCCTTGCAACACGTTTGTTAGCGGGCTGCTGGGCACAGTTCCCATCCGGACTGAACCGCTTTTAGGTCCAGCCCCACCCGTCCCGGAGAAAGGCAGACCTCGCCTATCGCCGTTTCGGCTGTTCAAAGAACGATTGCCTCGTCATTCAACGGAGACGCGCGTCACTTTGCTCAGGGAAATCCCGGGGGCCTGTCCAGTGCTGTGACCTGGTTCCGAATTTCTAGTGATTTCCGGTAACGAGGACGCGTCACATTGGACGATCCGCCCAAGCGGCCTCACGGCCACCACCGGCACCCTAGACCGGTTCATCCCCATTTCCAACTTTTTTTTGTCCTTTCATTCACCCAGCTTTCCAAGGCAAAGCGAA
This sequence comes from Kiloniellaceae bacterium, assembly GCA_040217155.1. Lineage (GTDB taxonomy): Bacteria > Pseudomonadota > Alphaproteobacteria > Kiloniellales > Kiloniellaceae > Pelagibius. The sequence continues at coordinate 514,118 of JAVJNS010000026.1, read as the reverse complement.
CGGACGATTCCCGCAAGGTCGGCCCGCGCATCCAATGGCATCAACCCAGCACGCGCGAAGATTGCCGTGACGTCCGCTTCCTGCCCCTGCCCCAGTTCAAGCACAACAAACCCGCCCGGGGCCAGCAGCCCGGCTGCCTGGGGTGCGATGGCGGCATAGGCATCCAGCCCGCGCGTCCCGGCAAAAAGGGCTTGGGGTGGATCAAATTGGCGGACTTCCGGGGGCAAGGTGCTTTTATCCCCATCGGCGATATAGGGCGGATTGGACAGAATCACGTCGAACGACCCCGCCAGCCCAGCCGCCCAATCCCCGACCTGAAACGACGCACGCGGACCGAGGTTCAAACGGCCTGCATTTTCCGCCGCCACCGCCACCGCATCGGCGCTGAGATCGATGCCCAGGCCGCTTGCCCGGGGAAGTTCCGACAACACGGCCAACAGCAGGCAGCCCGTGCCCGTACCCAGATCAAGGATGCGCAGCGGCGTATCGCTGCGGCCGGATTCGCGAATCCGTGTGACCGCATGCTCGACCAGCGTTTCCGTTTCAGGCCGGGGCGTCAGGGTTGCTTCGGTCACACGAAAGGTCAGGGACCAGAATTCCCGTTCACCCAAAATCCGCGATACGGGTTCGCGCGCTTCGCGGCGGGCGAACAGGCGGTCGATGACGGTCTTGTCCTGATCGCTCAAGACGGTTTCCGGATGGGTCAGAATAAACGACGGATCGCGGCCCAGGCCGTGGGCCGCCAGCACGCGCGCATCCAGGCGCGCCGTCTCGATGCCCGCCGCCGCCAGCCGGGCCGCCCCCTGGTCCACGGCATGACCCAGAGTGCCGGCGGCATGACGGCTGGGGGCTTCGATCACGTGATCTCGGCCAGGCGCGAAGCCTGATCTTCGCTGATCAGCGCGTCCATCAATTCATCCAATTCGCCGTCCATCACCCGGTCCAGCTTGTGCAGGGTCAGGTTGATGCGGTGGTCGGTGACGCGTCCCTGGGGGAAGTTGTAGGTACGGATGCGTTCCGACCGGTCGCCGGACCCGACCTGTCCCTTACGCTGGGCCGCGCGCGCATCATCGCGGATTTGACGTTCGCGCTCATAAATACGCGCACGCAGCACCTTCATGGCCTTGGCCCGGTTCTTATGCTGTGATTTTTCATCCTGCTGACTGACGACGATGCCGGTCGGAAGATGGGTGATGCGCACGGCGGAATCGGTCGTGTTGACGGATTGTCCGCCCGGTCCCGAAGCCCGGAACACATCGATCCGCAGGTCCTTTTCATCGATCGCGACGTCGACTTCCTCGGCTTCGGGCATGACGGCCACAGTCGCCGCCGAGGTGTGAATACGCCCGCCCGATTCCGTGACCGGGATGCGCTGCACCCGATGCACACCGGATTCGAACTTCAGCCGCGCGAACACGTCCGTGCCGGAAATGGTCGCGATCGCTTCCTTGTAGCCGCCGATGCCGGTTTCGTTCACCCCCATGATTTCGAACCGCCAGCCGTGGGTTTCCGCATATCGCTGGTACATGCGGAACAGATCCGAAGCGAACAAGGCCGCTTCGTCCCCGCCGGTACCGGCGCGCACTTCCAGGATCGCGTTCTTTTCGTCCGCTTCGTCCTTGGGCAGCAGCATGACCTGCACCTGCCGTTCCAGGTCGGGCAGGGTTTCTTTCAGTTCCCGGAATTCTTCTTCGGCCAGTTCGCGCATGTCCGGGTCGGTCGCGGGATCGGCCAACAAATCAGCCATGCCCTGGGCTTCCGACTGGGCCTTGCGATAGGCGTTGACCGCCTCGACCACCGGGCCCAGGTCCGAATACTCCTTGCCCAGTTTGGCGATCTTCTCGCCGCCGGCGCTGCCGTCAGACATCAGGGCTTCCAATTCCTTGTAGCGGGTCAGCACCCGGTCCAGGCTCTCGTTCAGGCTCACTTAACCGTTCTCCTTGCCGCCGCCGCCCGTGCCGCCATCGGCTCCGGGACCATCCGGCTGAAATAGATGTGCCAACAGGCGCTCCGCCGCGTCCAAGTCCAAATTGGCCTCGGCGGCGGCACGGCGCAGGCGCGTCGACGGGCCGTGCAACAGACGCGCGACCAGAAGATGTGTCGCCTTTTCCGCATCGCCGCCGGCTTCCACAAGGGCCTGGGCACGTTGATCTTCGAAATGACGGCGCAGGTCCGTCACCAACGGCCCGGCGTCGCGTTCGCGCTGTCCATTCAGAAACGCCCGGACCTCGTCATCGACGATCCGGCGGGCGGCCTCGGCCTCGGCCCCACGCCCGACCAGGCCTTCCATGGCGATGCGTTCCAAATCGCCGAAGTCATAGACATAAGCGTCATCCAGGTCATGGACCGCCGGATCTACGTCACCGGGCACGGCCGTATCGACCACCAGAATGGGCCGGCGACGCCGTGCCTTCAGCGCCTGGGCGACCAAGTCTTTTTCCACGATCCGCCCGCCATCGCCCAAGGCTGCGATGATCACATCGGTTTTCGGCACCCGTTCGGCCAGATTGTCGAACACATCGAAATTACAGCCCAATACACGCGCCGTGCGCCGGGCGCGCCGTTCGCGGGGATGGATCACGGTCAGGTCGGCAAGGCCTTCGCCGATCATGTCTTCGGCCACCATTTCCCCCATGTCGCCGGCCCCGATCAACAGCGCCGATACACCGGGCAAGGCCCCGTGCAGGTCCTGCACCACCATGGTCGCGACGGCGGCGATGGAAACCGGCCCTTCGCCGATGCCCGTTTCCGTGCGCACCCGTTTGGCCGCTCCATAAGCCGCCTGCAGCAGCGCATCAAGTACTCCGGCGGGCATGCCCGCGTCCTTGGCGATCCGATGACCGGCCTTGACCTGACCCAGGACCTGGGGTTCGCCGATCACCAGACTGGCCAGCGACGCCGCGATATTGAACAGATGCAGGACCGCCGCTTCGTCATAGGCAAGGTGGGCCTGAGCCCGTAAATCCGCGAGAGAAACCTGGGTTTGTTCGGCCAGAACGGTCAGAACGATGTCCGCCGCTTTTTCAGGTTCGGGATGGGCCCCGACGATTTCGACCCGGTCGCAGGTCGACAACAGCACGGCCTCGTCCAGCCCGGCATCGCGCAGCAGTCCCAGAACGCCGGCGACAGCCTCTTCCTCGATGAACATCTGGTCGCGCAGGCCAAGCGAGCTTGTCCGATGGTTGACCCCGGCCACGAACGGCCGGGCGGTATACGCGCGGTCTTCGGGCATGGGGTTCCCTCGCTAGAAATGAAGCTTCAGAGTCTCGACAAGCTTGTTGAGCGGCACGTCGCTTTGCGTGCCCGTTTCCATATTCCGCAGGGTTGCCACCCCCTTGGCCAATTCGTCCGATCCCAAAATCAAAACGGCTTTTGCATTGGCCTTATCGGCACGCGCGATGCGCTTTTTCAGGTTGCCGGAATATCCCATATCGACCGTATGGCCGGACCGGCGCAATTCGTCAGCAGCCTTCATGGCCGGGGCCTGGGCCTCGTCGCCAAGGGGGATGACCACGATCGGACGGTCGCCCTGGGGGGCATCGCCGATCATCATGGCCAGCCGTTCCACACCGGCGGCCCAGCCGATCCCGGGCGTCGCACGGCCGCCCATCTGTTCCATCAAGCCGTCATACCGCCCGCCCGCCAACACGGTGCCTTGGGCGCCCAGCGTATCGGTCACGAATTCAAAGGCCGTATGGGTGTAATAGTCGAGCCCGCGGACAAGACGCGGCGAAACCCGATAGCCGATCTCCAACGCATCGAGCCCGGCCAGAACCTCATCGAAGAAAATGCCGGAGGCTTCGTTCAAATGATCCCTCAGCAAGGGAGCATCGGCCATGATCGCCTGATCGCCCTTGTCCTTGGAATCGAAGATGCGCATGGGATTGCGGTCCATCCGCGTGCGGCTGTCTTCGGAAAGATCGTTGCGGTATTTCTCAAGATAATCAAGCAACACTGCGCGGTAGGATTTGCGGCTTTCCGGGTCGCCCAGGGTGTTGATTTCCAGATGCACGTCCTTGGCCACGCCCAGTTCATCCAACAGATGGGCGGCCAGCGCGATGACCTCGATATCCGCCTGGGCCCCCGGCACACCTAGAATTTCCACATCGATCTGATGAAACTGGCGCAGACGGCCCTTTTGCGGGCGTTCGTGCCGGAACACGGGCCCCCGCGCGAAATATTTCAGGGGCGCTTCCTGGGCCAAACCGTTCGACATGAAGGCCCGCGCGATGCCGGCCGTGAATTCGGGACGCAGAGTGATGGAATCGCCGCCCCGGTCGTCGAAGGTATACATCTCCTTGGTCACCACATCGGACGTTTCGCCCAAGGTGCGCGAAAACACTTCGGTGAATTCGAAGATCGGCGGCGTCATTTCCCGGAATCCGTGACGGGCCGCCAGCCGGGCCGCCAGATCGCAGATATGCCGGTGAAGCCGAAAATCGTCAGGAAGGATGTCGTGGGTCCCGCGAACGGGTTGCAGGTCTGCCATCGTTGCCCGGTCCGTTATTCCGCCGCGTCGGCGCCGGCGCCGGATGCAGGCGTGTCGGCCTTGCGCGGATATTTACGCGCAACGTAGTCATCGACGATTTTCTTGAAGTCTTCGGAAATATGCGCGCCGCGCAGGGTCGCGACTTTTTCGCCATCGACGAACACGGGCGCCGTGGGTGCTTCGCCCGTACCGGGCAGGGAAATCCCGATATCCGCATGCTTGCTTTCGCCCGGGCCGTTGACGATGCAGCCCATGACGGCAAGCGACAGGTTTTCGACCCCGTCATAACTTTCCCGCCAGGTCGGCATCATGCCGCGCACGTAGCCCTGTACCGTATCGGCCAGTTCCTGGAAAAAGGTCGAGGTCGTGCGCCCGCATCCGGGGCAGGCCGTGACCAGCGGCGTGAAGGCACGCAGCCCCATGGTCTGCAGCATTTCCTGGGCGACGATGACTTCTTTGGTGCGGTCGCCGCCGGGCTCCGGCGTCAGCGACACGCGGATGGTATCGCCGATGCCTTCCTGCATAAGGATCGCCATGGCGGCGGTCGAAGCGACGATCCCCTTCGATCCCATGCCCGCTTCGGTCAAGCCCAGGTGCAGGGCCCAATCGCCGCGCCGCGCCAGTTCCCGGTAGACCTTGATCAGGCTCTGGACTTCGGAGACCTTGCAGCTCAGCACGATGCGGTCGCGGCCCAGGCCCAGTTCCTCGGCCCGCACGGCATTGGAAATGGCCGACTGGACCAGGGCTTCCTGGGTCACTTCCTCGGCCGTCATGGGGTTCGCCGACTTGGCATTTTCATCCATCAGACGAACCACCAGATCCTGATCCAGCGATCCCCAGTTGACGCCGATACGCACGGGCTTGCCGTATTCGATGGCCTTTTCGACCATCTTGGAGAACTGGGTATCGCGCTTTTCCTTGAAGCCCACGTTGCCGGGATTGATGCGGTATTTGTCCAATGCCTCGGCGCAGGCCGGATGGTTTTCCAGAAGCTTGTGCCCGATGTAATGAAAATCGCCGACGATCGGCGTGTCCACACCGCGCGCCAGCAGCTTTTCCTTGATATGCGGGACGGCGGCGGCGGCGCGTTCCGTATCGACGGTGACGCGCACGATTTCCGAGCCGGCCTGGGCCAGGGCGTGAATCTGTTCGACAGTCCCGTCCACGTCGGCGGTATCCGTATTGGTCATGGATTGCACGACCACGGGGTTCAGGCCGCCCATGGCGACCTTGCCGATGGTGACGGGTACGCTCACCCGGCGGGCCGCGGGTCCGAACGCGACCGTCGGGGCAGAGGGAAGCGGGGCTTCCTGGGACATGGATACGGATCCTTTAAAGGCTCAACGGCATTCCAAATGGGTCCGGACGGGGCGGCACACAAGGTCGGATCGCACCCGCTCGGCCCGTGGAGCATGTTTTGCCCGACCCCCGGCCCGGGGTCAACGGTCGAGAAACCCCGGCCGTACGACCCAATGTCGATTTAACGGAATACGGCCGTCCCGGCCTTAAGGCGATCCGGGTCCAGCAAGACGTTGCGCACGACCTCGCCGCTGGCGCCCACAGGCGGCACGCCGGTACCATCAACCGCAATGGTCAGCCCCCCGGCATTGCCGGTTTTCAGTTTAAGGTCAGGGCGATCCGGCACCGCATAGGTCTCGCCGGAGCGCAGCAACTTGCCCCAAATCCAGGCATCTGTTCCCATTTCGCGGACCTCGACCCAGCTGTCACTAATCGCCGTCAGCACGATACGCGCGTCAGCGACCTCGGCCGGTGTGCTGGCGACTTCCGTGGTGGCGGGCGGTGCCGCCGCCGTTTCATCGGTCGACATGGTCGGTTGCGCATCTTCCTGGCCGCCGGCGGTTTCCACAGCCGCAGATTCCACGGATGTAGGTGCCGCCGCGTCCGGTGCCGGCAATTGCGCCGTTTCGACCGGCTGGGCGATCGATGCCGGCGGGCGCACGGTTTCCACCGGGGTTTCCACTGTTTCTTGATTCGTGGCCGGGGCAATCGGCTCCGGGGCCGGCGTGGCATCGGCCGTTTCCGTGACCGGCGTCGCGGGCTCAGCGTTTTCAACTGCGCCGATAGAGGCATTGCCTGCGGCCGCACTTTCGTTGGTAATGGCGTCGGATGTGCTCTCCACCACCGTTTCCGGCGAAGATTCCGCAATCGGTTCCGGAGCGCCGGCCTCTTCAGGCCGCGCCATGTCAGTCGTCATGGTCGGTTGCGTTTCGGCGCCACTCGATTCGCTGGAAGGCATCGCCGAAGTTTCAGCCGTTACCTGCGCCGGTTCCCGGGTCATCGGCGCCGACATCGCATTTTCGGGCGGGGTATTTTCCGGCGCCGCATCGGAATTCGGTATGGACGCACGGGACATGGGCTTGTCCGCCGCGACAGCCTGGCTGCGGTCCGGCAGGTCTTCCCTGGCGTCGCCTGGCATCAGGGCCATCAGGCGCGCGGGCACCGGCTCGATCCATTGTTTGAAGAAATCGTTGTCGACGGTGGAGCTGTACCATCCGCCGTAGGCGATCACACCGATCACCACGCCCAGGAACACAACCGCCCCCCGGGGAATGCCCGTTTCGGACATCGGCGACGGAAAGATCAGATCGGCCTTGGGCGGGCGGCCCGGCTGCAGGGTTTGTTCTTCCTTGAACCGGCGCACGACTTCTTCCGCGTCCAGGCCCAGGTAATCCGCATAGGCACGGATGAACCCGACTGCATAGGTCGTGCCCGGAAGCTGGTCGAAATCTCCGTCTTCGATGGCTTGAAGATGGCGGCGGCGGATACGAAGGACATCGGAGATGACCTCCAATTCCTCGCCACAGCGCAGGCGGGATGCTCTGAGCAATCCTCCGACGCCGGTACGGCGGTCTGTGGCGGTGCCCCCCGGCTCCGCCCGTGAAATGGGTTCGTGGTTCACGCCAACATCACCCCTTTTCCCCAAACGTCCATCCCCGAATCCGTTTTGCCGCGCTCCCTGAGAACAGGGCCTCGCGGCTGTCAGATCAAAGCGCCACATCCCCCGGATAAGGCCGCCAAGATCGAATTTCAGGACGAATCGTTTCGTCTTTTCCGCAGGTTTCATAATCCCACGAAAAGTCATATAGATTCAAGCAGAAAACCGGTTCCGTTAAACCAAGACTCCATGATCCCCCGCAAAAGCCCTTAATTTCTCCCGCAGGGAGTGGTCGGCCGAATGCTGCAGTCCGCGCAGGTAGTTTTCCAGGGCCCCGGCATCCAGCGACCGCACCATCGCCTTGACCGGCCCGATCGACGGCGCCGACATGGAAAGATTGCGGAAACCGAGGCCGATCAAGGTCATCGCGGCCAGCGGCTCGCCCGCCATTTCACCGCATAGGCTGAATTCCGTATCCGTATCGCGGCATTGGCGCGCGACTTCACCCAGGAAATTGAGCGCGGCCGGAGACAGATCATCATATCGCGCCGCGACCTGGGGGTTGCCCCGGTCGGCGGCGAACAGGAACTGCAGCATGTCGTTGGAGCCGACGGAAATGAAATCGACCCGCTTCATCAGTGCCGGCATCTGAAAGATCAAGCCGGGAACTTCGAGCATCACGCCGGCGCGGACGTCCGCCGGCACCGCGGTTCCACGTTTATTGGCACGCGTCAGTTCCGCATCCAAAAGCTTCTTTGCCGCATCGAATTCAGCCACTTCCGTGACCATCGGGAACATCACCCGCAGCGTCCGCCCCGCCGCCGCGCGGATCAGCGAGCGCAATTGGTCGCGCATCAACGCCGGCCGGTCCAAGGACACCCGGATCGCCCGCCATCCCATGGCCGGGTTTTCTTCGTCACCTTCGACTTCCCAATAGGGCAGAACTTTGTCACCACCCGCATCCAATGTGCGGAACGTGACGGGCCTGTCGCCTGCGTTTTCGAACACGGTCGCGTAGATTTCCTGCTGCCGTTCAACCGTGGGCGCGGCGGCTTCAACCATGAAGGGGATTTCCGTGCGGAACAGACCGATGCCGGCAGCCCCCGTCTGGTCCAGATGCATCAGATCGACGCGCAACCCGGCGTTGAGCAACAGATTGACCGTCACTCCGTCCTTGGTGACCGAGGGCATATCCTTGAGTTCGGCATACTGCGCGCGCTGTTCGGCACGCCCTCGCATGCTGTCTTCGAAGGTGATGCGGATGTCGTCACCCGGGCGCAGGAAGACCTGACCATGATCACCGTCGACAATCAGGGGATCGCCGTCTTCAACCCGGTCGAGGATATTTTCCATGCGCCCGACGACGGGCAGATCCAATGCCCGCGCGACAATGGCGACATGCGCGTTGGGTGAACCTTCGGCCAGAACAAGGCCGCGCAGGCGGTCCGTGTCATAATCCAAAAGCTGCGCCGGCCCCATGTTGCGGGCGATCAGGATCGCGTTTTCCGGCATTTCCCGCGGCCCCGGCTCCGTCCCTAACAGATGCTGAGTCAACCGATACCCCAGGTCGTCCAGGTCGTGGGCACGCTCGCGCAGATAAGGGTCGTCAATCCCCGCCATGCGGGCCCGCAGATCGTTCTGCACCCGCTGGACGGCGGCTTCGGCGGACAGACCGGAATCGATGGCATCCTCGATCCGCGCCAGCCAGCCCGCATCCTGCGCGATCAGCCGGTAGGTTTCCAGAATGTCGCGATGTTCGCCGCCTTTGGCCACATGGTCCGACGCCAGCATGTCGTCAAGCGCGCCATGCATGGCCTTGAAGGCTTGGTGCAGACGGTCACGTTCCGCCGCCGGATCATCGGCAACGATGGTTTCGATATACAGATGCGGGCGGTGCAGAACCGCCGTGCCGATCCCGATCCCGCCGTTGAGTTTCAGGCCCTCGACACGCAGCGGTTTCAGCGCGATGCCGTCGACCGGCAACAATTCGTCGGCCGAAACCAGATCCCCCCCGGCGACCAGCTCGGCCAGAACCATGGCCACGGTCTGAAGGGTTTCGACCTCTTCGTCCTCGTACGCGCGGCGTGTCCGGTTCTGAACGGCGACGACCCCCGTGACCCGGCCGCCGCGCATGATCGGCACGCCCATCAGGGAATGGAACAGCTCTTCACCCGTTTCCGGCCGGTAGGCGAAACTGGGATGGGATTGGGCGTCTTCCAATGCGAACGGCAATGCATGGGCGCCGATTTCACCGACCAGGCCCTCACCGATGCGCAGGCGGGTCTTGTGCACGGCATCCTGGCGCAGGCCCTGGGTCGCGAACAGTTCCAGCACGTCCCCGGCACGCCGCAAATAGATCGAGCAGACTTCCGCGACCATTTCCAGAGCGATGATCTGAACGATCTGATCCAGGCGCTCCTGCGCCGTGCCCGCGCCGGCCATGACGGCACGCACCTTCCCCAGCATGCGCCGGGGAACGGGCGAAATCGCGGGCCGCCGCGCCGCGCCGCGTTCACCGCCCGAAAGCGGTTTGCTGCGCACCGGATTGGCGGCCGGGTCTTTCGGGTTGGACGTATCGTTCACTTGAAATTAGACCCCCTGCCCTTTCTGCATGCGCGGCTCGGTCCGGGGCGGCTCCTCCCGGACCTGAGCTATCATATAGGAACAAATTATCGCATGGGCGACCGCAGTGCCGCCGGAAATTCAGTTTCGGAACCGATAACGGGTCCTTTAAGGCCCTGCCCCGTCGAACTTTTTAAGCGGCGTCCAAGCCATATGCCGTATGCAGGGCGCGCACTGCCAATTCGGTGTATTCCTCGGCGACCAGGACACTGACCTTGATCTCGGATGTCGAAATCACCTGAATGTTGATCCCCTTTTCCGCCAAGGTCTGGAACATGGTCTGCGCCACGCCCGCATGCGACCGCATGCCGACGCCGATGATCGAAATCTTGACCACGCCATCCTTGGCGATCAGGTCTTCGTAGCCGATTTCATCTTTCTTCGACTGGATGATCGATTTGGTGCGCTCCAGATCGGCCTTGGTCACGGTAAAGGTCATGTCCGTGGCCTTGTCGTCGGCCGATACGTTCTGCACGATCATGTCGACGTTGACGCTGGCGTCCGCCAGGGGGCCGAAAATGCTGGCGGCCACACCCGGGCGGTCGGCGACGCGAACCAGGGTGATCTTGGCTTCATCTCGGGAGTAGGCGATTCCGCTGACGATTTGCTTTTCCACGATTTCTTCCTCGTTCACGACCAGGGTACCGCGATCGGCGGAGAAGGTCGAACGGACCTCCGTGCGCACCCCATGGTTCATGGCCATTTCCACGGCGCGGGTCTGCAGGACCTTCGCACCTTGGGATGCCATCTCCAGCATTTCCTCGTAAGTGATCTTGTTCAGCTTGCGGGCCTTGGTGACGATCCGAGGATCGCACGTATAGACCCCGTCCACATCCGTATAGATATCGCAGCGATGGGCCTTCAGCGCGGCCGCCAGGGCCACCGCCGAGGTGTCCGAGCCACCCCGCCCCAACGTCGTGATGCGGCCGTCGGGCGCCAACCCCTGGAACCCGGGCACAACCACGACTTCGCCCTTTTCCAGGCGTTCGGAAATCTTGTCCGTGTCGATCCCGGTGATCCGCGCCTTGGCATGGACGTTGTCCGTATGGATCGGAATCTGCCAGCCCAGCCAGGACCGCGCCGGAATGCCGATATCCTGCAAGGCAAGCGCCAATAGGCCCGAGGTTACCTGCTCGCCCGATGCCACGACGGCGTCGTATTCGCGGGCGTCGAACAGGTTCGATATCTCACCCACGTATTCGACCAGCTGGTTGGTCACCCCGGCCATGGCCGATACGACGACGGCAACGCTGTTGCCCGCATCGACCTCGGTCTTGACGCGTTGCGCCACACCTTTGATGCGGTCGACGTCGCCGACGGAGGTCCCGCCGAATTTTTGCACGATCAACGCCATGGAACCGGATGCTACCCCCGACCCTTGAAAACTGCCCGAAAAACGGAATATTCCGCCGGAATTACTTGCCCTTGTCTGCCGGGCGGCGCCTTCTTACTCTTAATCCGCGCTGCGGGCAAGGTGCCCGCCGCACCAAGAGCATAAAGGCCAGCTGAAATGTCCCAGACCACCGCCGCCGCCAAGCCCTCATCGACCGCGGCCCCAACGACCGCCGACGACGACGAGGTCGCCCGCTTTCAGGCGATCGCCGATGAATGGTGGGATGCCGGCGGCAAGTTCCGGCCGCTACACCGCATCAACCCGGTCCGTATCGCCTATATCCGGGACCATGTGGCCGCCCATTTCGGCCTGTCCACGGACACGGACCAACCGCTAAAGGGGCTTCGGCTGCTGGATATCGGCTGCGGCGGCGGCCTGTTGTCTGAACCGATGACGCGCCTGGGTGCCCAGGTCACCGGCATCGATGCCGGCGAAAAGAACGTGGCCGTGGCGCGCCTGCACGCCGAGCAAATGGGCCTGGAAATCGATTATCGCCACGTTCTGCCCGAAGACCTGGCTGGCCTGGGGGAAAGCTATGACGTGGTTCTGAACATGGAAGTGGTCGAACATGTCGCCGACCTGGACGCCTTTCTTGCGGCATCGGCAGGATTGATCCGGCCGGGCGGCTGCACCGTTGTGACGACCCTGAACCGCACGCTGAAATCCCTGGCCCTGGCCAAGGTGGGGGCTGAATACATCCTGCGCTGGCTGCCCATCGGCACCCATGATTGGCGCAAGTTCGTACGCCCGTCGGAACTGACGCGTGCCCTTTCCGCCCATGGGGTCGAGGTGACCCAGTTGGAAGGTATGGTGTTCAACCCGTTGAGCGACAGCTGGCGCCTGGACGCCCATGACCTGGGCGTCAATTACCTGGCGTTCGCCGTCAAGGCCTGACCCATGGCGTACACAGCGGGAACCGAAACATAATTGTCACAAACCACCAATATGATGCACCGCACAATGTGATCCACCGACGTTATCTGCGGGGCAAACATGTCGGAACTGGCGGCTGTCAAAAGTCTGCGATATCGCTACGTCCTGGGGCTGGCCGCCATTGCGCTGCTGGTCACGGCGTCGTTCATCACCATGCATGTCATCATCGACAAGCAAAGCGATTACGCGCACCTGATATTTGTCGCCGGCGGCCAGAACAGCCAGGCCAACCGCATCGCCCATTTCGCCGGGCAAATGGTGATCGCACAGGACGAATACGAATACGAGACCTCGCGCGCCCAATTGGGCCGCGCCGTCAATGCCATGCAGCGTGCACATCTTCTGCTGCTGACCGGCGACGAAGACGCGGGCATCCCCCAGGTCATGACCGAGGATCTGTCGGTCATCTATTTCGACAACACGGTCGGATTGGACTTGGCGGTGAACCGGTTTCTGGGGCATGCGCGCGACATCTACTCCCACCGCTACGGTGCGCTCAGGATCACCACACCATCCTATGTCTACCTTATCAACTATGGCCCGCACGTTTTGGAGCCCATGCTGAATTCGGCGGTCGAGGGGTATGAGCGGTTTTCCAGGCATGCCATTTCCCGCATCAAACGGTTCGAAACGGGATTGTGGCTCTGCGCCCTGATGGCCCTACTGCTCGAGGCCGCATTCATCTACCGGCCCTTGGAAACGAAGGTGCGTTCGACCGTCAACGAATTGAAGGCCAAGAACGAGGAATTGCGCCGCAGACTTAAGGACATCGCCCTGGCCCAGGAAGATATGGAGCGCCAGAAAAACCGCGCGGAAAAAGCCAACCGTGCGAAGACCGAGTTCCTGTCGAACATGAGCCACGAATTGCGCACCCCGCTGAACGCCATCATCGGGTTTTCCAGTTCATTGAAATCCGGGGTTTACGGTCCGCTCGCCAATCAAAAACAGGAAGACTGCCTGCAGGATATCAATGCCTCCGGCAACCATCTTCTATCCCTGATCAACGACATTCTGGATATATCCGCGGCGGAGGCCCAACGCCTGCACTTAAGCGAAGAAGAGGTCAATCTCGCCCTGATGGTCACCGAGACCCTGCGTATGGTCGACCGCGACATCGCCAGCAAGGGCATTCACCTGAATACCGACCTGGCGGCAAACCTGCCCTGGCTTTTTGCCGACGACCGGCGCCTGAAACAGATCCTGCTGAACCTGCTGTCCAATGCGGTCAAATTCACATCCGCGGGCGGACGCGTCACGGTTGAAGCCCGTCAAATGAGTGACGGGGGATTGCGATTATCCGTTTCCGACACGGGGATCGGCATGGACAAAAACGAGTTGGAAATCGCGGTGTCACGGTTCGGCCAGGTCGGCCATCACATGACCCGGGATCACCAGGGCACGGGGCTGGGACTTCCCCTGACCATCGAACTGGCAAAATGCCACGGCGCCGCCGTGGATGTGATCAGCGCCAAGGGCGTGGGGACCCGCGTGGTCCTGGATTTCCCCCCATCGCGCGTGATTTGCGCGGCGCCGGCGCGGCAGCAAATGAAACAGCGCCTGACCGCCGTTTAACCCCGAAGCTTCTGAGCGGCCCCGATATTCGCTATCATCTTCCCCGGCACTCTTTGATCGCGTCCGTTCGGGCGTGATGCATCAAGGAATAAAAAAACCAACCCGTTCCCCGTCGGCCCGGCCACGGCGGCGTAAACATGGGAACGGCCACGGGAGGACTGACCACATGAATTTAGGATACATCGGGCTTGGCATGATGGGCGGCGCGCTGGCGCGGCGCCTGATGGGCGAACACAAACTGCGCGTGTTCGACCTGAACCGCGAAGCCGTCGGCCGTTTTGCCGCCGACGGCGCCCAGCCGGTCCAGGATCCGGCCTCGCTGGCCCGTGAATGCGACATCATCCTGACCTGCCTGCCGACGTCGGCCAACGTCCGCCAGGCGGTTTTCGGGCCCGGCGGCCTGATTGAAGGCCTGGAGCCCGGCAAGCTGATCATCGACCAGACCACGGGCGACCCCAATGAAACCAAGGCCATGGCGGCGGAACTTGCGGACCAGGGCATCGGCTTGATTGACGCACCGGTATCGGGCGGCCCGCACGGCGCCGAGGCCGGCACGATCGCGATCATGGTCGGCGGGGCGAAAGAACAATTCGACAAGGCCCTCCCCTATCTAGAGGCCATCAGCCCCAACATCTTTCACTGCGGCGATGTCGGTGCGGGGCACACCATGAAGCTGGTCAACAACGTGACCAGTGCCTCGATCCGTATCGCCACCTTCGAGGCCGTGACCATGGGCATCAAGAACGGGTTAAGCCTGGACACCATGATTGAGGTGCTGAGCAAGGGATCGGGACAAAGCAACGCATCGAAGATTTCCTTGCCGCGCGTGCGCGACAAAAAACCGGGCACCTTCGCCATGGACCTGATGCACAAGGACGTGCGGCTGGCCTGTCAGCTGGGCAATGATTCAGGTGTGCCGATGATGGCATCGAACCTGACGCGGGAATTCTTTCAGGCCGGTATGCAGATGCTCGGCCCCAAGGCGAGCTGCGATGACGTCATCAAGGTGTTGGAACGAAACGCGGGAATTTCGTTTACGGACGACTAGGCGCCCAAGAACGACAGCACAAGATCAATTGTCGCGGCGCGGCGGGCTTCCCGGAATGCGGAAAAACTCGATGCCTTCGTCTTCCAGGTCCGCGGCTTCGTCGTCCGTCGCTTCGCCGTAGATGCCGCGTTCTTCGGCATCGCCATAGTGGATGGCGCGGGCTTCGTCGGCAAATTGATCACCGACGTAATCGCAGTCCTGTTCCACGTTGTCACGCAGCTTGCCGACCGCGGTCAGGATGCGGCGCGCGACCTCGTGCGCCTTGGCCTCGGCGAAATGATCCGAATTGGCGGATTTCGAAATGCCCGGCGCCATGATCGCCTTGGCCACGTCGACGTCACCGCAATGGGGACAAGACACCTGTTGGCGCTTGATCTGGCGGTCGTAACCGGCGCCATCGCGAAACCACGCGTCGAATTCGTGATCCTGGCTGCAAATGAGACGATAACGGATCATGGCTCGGACTCTTTCTGTGCCGACGGCCGGAAACCCCGTAAAGTAATGAACAATGGGAATTTTTCGGGCCGTTCGCGCCTGTTATAGGCGTTTTGACCCGTAAAACATAGTATGAAACGCTTAACAAAATCCGAATCACCTTGCCCCGGAATCCAAGCAGAACCGCCATGTCAGACCCTGCCGAAAAGCACGCCACTCATCTGAAATTCAAGTCGCCGTCCCCCTGGGTTCAGCGCTTCGCGCCCCTGGTGCCGACAGCCGGGTCCAGCAGCGGCACCGTGCTGGACCTGGCGGCGGGGGGCGGGCGCCATGCGCGGTATTTTCATGAACGCGGGCATGTCGTGACGGCGGCGGACAAGGACATCTCGGCCCTGGCCGATCTGGCCCGCGCCGATAATGCCGAGGTCATCGACATCGATCTCGAAGACGGCAAACCCTGGCCCTTCGCTGACCGGGCGTTCGCCTGCATCGTCGTCAGCAATTATCTCTACCGGCCGCATTTCGACGGACTGATCGAGTCGTTGGAGCCCGGCGGCGTGCTGTTGTACGAAACCTTCGCGCGCGGCAACGAAACCTTCGGCCGGCCGCGCAATCCCGATCATTTGTTGAAAGCGGGCGAACTGCTGGACCTTGTCCAAGGAAGATTGCAGGTCGTCGCCTATGAACACGGGCAGACGGACGAAGCGCCACCCGGCATGAAACAGCGCATCTGCGCCGTTAACGACCTGGGACTATCGACCCGCGACGACGGAGACCCGCCGCCCCATGCCCTGACACCATCAAAACAGTAGGGTCATCCCCATGTTGACCCTTAAGCCCAATTGCGAATGCTGCGACAAGGACCTGGCACCCGATGCCGAGGACGCAATGATCTGTTCCTACGAATGCACATTCTGCCGGACCTGCGTGGATACCGAACTGGACAACGTCTGCCCGAACTGCGGCGGCGGATTTTCACCCCGCCCCATACGGCCGAAAACGGAACGGCGGCCGGGCGTCAGCCTCAGCCATCACCCCGCATCGGCGGACCGCAAACATCTGAAATATTCGTTGGAAGACGTGCGCGCGTTCTCGAAAGGCGTCCGGGATATTCCGCCCGCTGACCGTTAAGTCGCCGAACGTCGATCCGTTCCCATCAGCCTCACGCCGCAAAATTCCCGAGATGCCGGTCCAGCAGTTCGGTGAAGGCGGCCTCCCGTTCGCCCAGGGGCCGGGCGGCGGGAAAGATGGCCTTCAACTCATAAGTCACCGCAGGACGGAACGGGCGTAACACCACGCCCCGGCCTTCGTTGGCCCGCGCGGTCAGGGGGTCGAGCACGCCGATCCCCACACCATCGGCGATCAGGGGATAAAGCGATCCTGAAAAGGTCGATTCGAACACGATGTTCACATCGATCCCCGCCGCCGCCAGTTGCGCCATGAACTGCTGCTGCAGGCGGCTGTAATCGGACAGCACCAATAAAGGCTGGCCGTCCAGGTCCTTGGGCCTGATTTCCGATTTCGCGGCAAGCGCATGACTTTCCGGCAACACACAAAGACCTTCATGCGCGGGCAAGGCCCGCACCACCACACCGGGGGCTTCCGCCGGGACGACGGCAACGCCCATGTCGCATTGCTGCATGGCAACCAAATCCAGAACCTCGGGCGAGGACACGGTCTTCAGGGAAAGTGCGACCCCGGGCCAGGCCGTATGAAAGGCATGGGCGACGGCCGGCAGGCAGTAGAACGAAGGGGCCAGCGAGGCCGCAATACGCAGCGCCCCCTGCCGCCGTTGGCGAAGTTCCGCCGCCGCGCGCGCCACGCGGTCAAGGCCGTGGAAGCTGCGTTCGACCTCGCGATACAGCGCCACGGCATCGGGCGTGGCGACGATACGCCCGCCCGCACGTTCGAACAAGGCCAAGCCGATTTCGGCTTCCAGGTCCTTGATCAGGCGGCTGACCGCAGGTTGCGTTATGCCCATCAGATCTCCGGCGGCGGTCATGCTGCCCGTCTGAAACGCGGCGCGAAAGGCTTCGACCTGGCGAAGGTTCAGGCGCATGCCGTCGAATACTCCATAATATTTTGTTATGAATGGCTAATATTTTGAATTCGACATTATCTTCGGGGCGCTGTCAAATCGGGTTTATCGCCGCCCCTGCGAAGACGGGGTGCGACGCAAAGGAAACCGCCAATCCAAGGAGCCCGGCCATGTCCGTCACCGTCAATCAGCTGCATCCCCTGTTCATGGGTGAAATTCAGGGCGTCGACCTGTCCCAACCGATCGATGACGGCACCTTCGCCCAACTTCAAGATGCGATCGACCGGCACGCCGTACTGGTGTTCCACGGGCCGACGCTGGACGAAGACGCACAGGCCGCCTTCGCCGAACGGTTCGGCCCGCTTTACGCCGACAACCGGCTGCTCAAGGACGGCTTGAAGGACCGCATCGGGCCCAAGCTGGTCGATATCTCCAACCTGAACGAAAAAAACGAAACCATGGCGCAGGACGACCGGCGCCGGATTTTCGGCCTGGCCAACCAGTTATGGCACACGGACGCGTCCTTCAAGGCGACCACGGCGAAGTATTCATTGCTGCACGCCCATACCGTGGTGCCCGAAGGCGGCGAAACGCAATTCGCCGACATGCGTGCCGCCTATGACGCCCTGCCGCAAAAGATGAAAGACAAGATCGAGGATTTGCAGGCCGAACATTGCATCGCCACCTCGCGCGAGAAACTGGGTTTCACTTCATTCTCGGACGCGGAACGCAAGGCTTTGCCGCCGGTCCATCACGGCTTGGTGCGCACCCATCCGGCCACGGGGCGCAAGACCCTTTATCTGGCCTCCCACGCCTCGCACATCGTCGGCATGCCCGTACCCGAGGGCCGCATGCTGATCCACAACCTGATGGAACACGCGACGCAGCCCGAATTCGTTTACACCCACACCTGGCAGGTCGGCGATCTGGTCATCTGGGACAACCGCTGCACCATGCATCGGGCTCGGCCGTTCGATCTGGACCTGTACCGCCACGACATGCGCCGGGCCACTGTGATGGACCCCGATTACATGGACAGCGCGCAGAAAACAGCCTGATCCCGTTCTGCTTGCCCCCGCACCGCCGCCATTGGGTTCGCCCGGGCGGTGGTGTTCGTTAGTTGCATGGTAACTCTCTTGATGGCATGATTGGGAACGTTAAGGGAACCAAGGGGATACAGGGGCTTTGGCGGTATCCGCATCAAAGACTTTGCATAAGCATCTGTCGGCAGCGGCTGGACTGGCTGCGCTGGCCGTTATGGCGTTCGCTCCGCAGGATGCGAAAGCCGCCTGCATCGCGGCTGAAGACTTCGCCGATATCCGTCTGCCGACCGCCTGCCTGACCCCGACGGAAGGACAGGCCGTGCGGCTTCGCATGTTCCGCGCCGATCTGGCGGTCGCGGCGCTCAGCTGTCAGCAGCAATCCCATTACAATAATCTCGTGACCCGCCATCAGGACGAACTGGTCCGCGAAGGGCGCGCATTGCGGTCGCTGTTCCGGCGCATTCATCGCGGCAATGCGGAACGTGAACTGAACCGCTTCATTACCCATCTGGCCAATCGTGCATCTTTGCGCCGCTTGGCTTCGCCCGGCTATTGCCGGACCATGGACCGCGTGTTCCGCGAAGCCCATGCCCAGCCGCGCCAGAACCTTATGGCTTATGTGCAGGACCGGCCCGTCGCATCGGCCATGATGGCCGCAGCCACGCCGCAACAGGACGACGTGCGGACCCTGGCGGCCATGGATACCGCCGCGGGCAAGCCCGGAAAATCCGTCCTGGACGATTAACATCGAAGATCGGCGCGGGCCGGAAACCCAGCCCACCACAAGCTGCCCAACGGGCGGCTTTTTTATTTGTTCAGGATGATCTCGACACGCCGGTTCTGCGGCTCGCGCGCACCGTCCGGCGTTTGCACCAAAGGTTCGCGCTCCCCTTTCCAGCGGATCACGACTTCACCCGCGGGAATACCAAGGCGGGACAATTCCGCCTTGACGCTTTCCGCCCGGCGTTGCGACAATCGTAAATTATAGGCGTCCGTGCCCGAACGGTCGGCATGGCCCGTGGCTTCGATCTGCGTGATCTTCATGGTCCGGCTGTTGGCGGCCGCGGCCTTGATGATCGCCTGGGCATCGCTGGTCAGCACCGACTTGTCCCAATCGAAGAACACAAGATAATTGCGCGGTGCTTCCGGTGCCGGGGCCGGCTTGGCCACGGGCTTCGGCGCAGGGGCCGGTGCCTGGGCGGGAACCGGCTGCGGTTCGGCCTTGGGCATGGGTTTCGGCGCGCCGAACGACCAGCGCAGGCCGACCATGATCCGGTGCTCGCCCGCACCGCCTTCAAGGCCCGCGCCCGCATCGGTGCGGAAGTCCCGATCGGCCGTGCCGACATAGCGGTATTCCGTGAACAGCCCCAAACGGTCATCGATCTTGTAGTTTACGCCGGCGATGCCCTGATAGGCGAAGACATGATCGCTGTCCGATACCCGCGATCCGCTGACCGGCGAATAAGCGCTCGCCTTGACGGAAGCCCCGCCAATCCCGGCGCCGACATAAGGCGTCCATTTGCTGTCGTTCTTGAAGTCGATATAGCCGTTGAACATCAGGCCGAACATGTTGGTTTCGCCCGACGCGTTCGTGCCGGAGAAATTATCGACGTCGGCGGAGCTGTGGGACAGTTCCGCCTCGCCCCGCAAATTTTCGGAGAACGTCGTGCCCAGCGCCAGCGTACCGGCATAGCCAAGGTCCGATTCCTGGTTAAGGTCGACGCCGTCTCCCCGCAATCCCCAATCACGGGGCTGCGTCACGCCGAGCGCACCGGAAACATATGGCCCCGGCGATTGCGCCAGAGCCTGCCCGTTCAAACCAAAGGCCGCGAGCGCAAGGGCGCCGGCGGCCAAAATCTTTTTGTAGTCCCGCACGTTATTCACCAGTCATTCGGTTCAATCGTTAAGGTCATGTACGGGGGAATATAACCGATCTGCGCTTTGTGCGCTGCATCTTTCTGAAAAAATCACCCGGACCACCGCTGTTAATTGGGCGTTCCCGCCCCGTCGAACGGGCGGTCATGGGTCAGCGACGGTACCTTGCCGCGCGCCTTGTCCACCTTCGACAAATCGATTTCCGCCAGGACGATTCCAGTGTCCTCGCCGCCGTCGGCGATGACCTCGCCCCAGGGGTCGACCACCAGCGAATGGCCGTAGGTCTTGCGCCCGTCCATATGCTCGCCGGTCTGTGCCGGGGCGAACACGAAGCATCCCGTTTCGATCGCCCGTGCCCGCATCAGCACATGCCAATGGGCGCGGCCGGTGGGCTGTGTAAAGGACGCCGGGATCGCCAGCATCGTCGCCCCGGCCTGCGCCAAGCGACGGTAAAGGTGGGGAAAGCGCAGGTCATAGCAAATCGTCATGCCCATCTTGCCCCAAGGCAGACCGGCGACCACGGCCCGGGTCCCCGGCTCGTAGCTTTTGCTTTCCCGGTAGCTTTCGCCGTTTTCCAGGTCGACGTCGAACATATGGATCTTGTCGTAGGTTTCGACCACCTCGCCCTTGTCGGAAATCAGCACCGATCGATTGGCGAACTTGCGGTCCAAAGTTTCATGTTCAACCACCATGGAGCCGATCAGCACCCAGACGGCATTTTCGCGCGCGGCTTCTTTGAACCTCGGCAGATTGGCGTCGGCCTCGAACGAGGAGACCTTGGGCGCGATCTTCTTGGCCCCCGTTTCCACCAGGGTAACGACTTCGGGGAACATCACGATGTCGGCCCCTTGGTCCGCCGCTTCCTTGATGCGTGCGACGATCATGTCGGCATTGGCATCGGGCTCGTTGCCTGAATTGGTCTGCACAAGGGCGACGGTGAAGGTCTGGCTCATGATGGGGTGGTCCTATTCGATGCCCAGCAGGGTGTCCAAGGCACCCTTGGCGTCAAGCGCATGGATGCCGTCGCAATCGCCGATATGTTCGCCGTCGACGAAAATCTGCGGCACGGACGTGGCCCCCGCGCGGGCGGTCATTTCCTGGCGTTTTCCAGGCGACATCATCACGTCGATTTCTTCGAACTCGACGCCCTTGTCCGTCAGCAACCGCTTCGCCGCATGGCAATAGGGGCAGAAGGCACTGGTATAAATCTCGATCTTCTTTGTCACGTTTGTCCGTCCCGAAAATGAATAAGCGGGCAATCCCGCCCCCCTTATATAGGTCACACCGGGCCTGTGAAAAGGTGCCGTCACTCGGCGCGTGGCCTTGCCACCCGCGCCAGGGTCAACACATCGACCGCCCCCGCCCCGGATCGCAGCAGTACTCGGGCACAAGCTTCGACCGTCGCCCCGGTGGTCAGAACATCATCGACCAACAGCACCCGGGCACCCCGTACCCGGGCCTGAAACTTCGTGTTGATGCGGAACGCCCCCCGCACGTTGCGCGCCCGCCCGGCAGCACCCAGGCCGCCCTGCGGCGGCGTGCGGCGATGGCGGACCAACAAATCCGGGATCACCGGCAGATGCCGTCCGCCGGCACGCGTGGTGCGCGCCAAAGCCTGCGCCAGAAGGGCCGATTGGTTATAACGCCGCCGCCACAACCGCGCCCAATGCAGCGGCACGGGGGCGATGATGTCCGCCTCGGCGACCAGTTCCCCGCCCGCCCGGGCCAGCCAGCGCCCAAAGGCGGGGGCGGCTTCGGTCCGATCGGCATGTTTGAAGCCCAGAATCAGATCACGGCTGGCATCGTCGTAATTCAGCACCGCGCGGGCACGCTCATAAATCGGCGGGCGGCGGATGCAGGCCGCGCATAGCGCCTGTTCGCCGATATCGAATTCGAACGGCATGCCGCAATGACCGCACAGGGGCGAGCCCAGAAAAGTCACCTTGTCCCAACATTCGGGGCACAGGCTTCCCGGCTCGTCCACGATCACGCCGCAGCTCAGACAATGGGGCGGCAGGATCACGTCCAGCAGCTTGCGCCCGGCCGCCAGCAACCCGGCCGCCGGATGACGGTCTTTCGCAGCCCCGTTCAAGGGGGCGTTTATGCCGGGCGAACGATATGTCATACAGACACGATGACCGATACGATCCATGTGTTCAATCGCGCCAAAGTCCGCGCTCATCGCGAACGGGCGGCAGCGTCCTTTAACGAACATGACTTCCTGTTCGAGGAAACCGCCGACCGCCTGGCCGACCGCCTGGACGACATCACCCATAAATTTCCCCTGACCCTGGATCTCGGCTGTCACGGCGGCGAAATGGGCCGTCAGATTTTCGGTCCCCGCACCATGGGGCGCGGCGGGATCGAACGCCTGGTTCAGGCCGATCTCGCGCCGGGCATGGTACGGCGTGCGCGCGATACCGGGGCCGCCGGCATGCCGGTGCTGGCCCTGGACGAAGAATTCCTGCCGTTCGGCGATGGCGCCTTCGATGCCGTGCTGTCCAACCTGTCGCTGCACTGGGTCAACGATTTGCCGGGGGCCTTGCTGCAGATCCGCCGGGCGCTGAAGCCGGATGGCCTGTTCCTGGCCTCCATGCTGGGCGGCGGCACGCTGGTCGAACTGCGCGACTGCCTGGCCGAGGCCGAAATCGCCGTCACCGGGGGCTTGAGCCCCCGTGTCTCGCCCTTCGCCGATGTGCGCGACGTGGGCGCATTGCTGCAACGCGCCGGTTTCGCCCTGCCCGTGGTCGATGCCGATGTGATCACGGTAAGCTACGAAACCCCCATGAAGCTGCTGTACGACCTGCGCGGCATGGGCGAAAGCAATGCCGTCAACGAAGCCAAACAAGGCCTGGCCCGGCGCGACATCATCGCCCAGGCCATGGCCCTTTACGAAGACCGCCACCGGGATGCCGACGGCCGCTATCCTGCGAGCTTTCAGATTCTCACGCTGACCGCCTGGGCGCCGGCCCCGACACAGCAAAAAGCGCTTTCCCCCGGCAGCGCCCAGACGCGGCTGGCCGATGCCTTGGACAGCCGGGAAATCAGCCTGGGCGAAAAAGCCGGCCCCAAGGACTGAACCCAGGCCGGACTTAAGCGTCACCGTTCCGCAACACGGCGGCGCTAGTCTTTCGCCATGACCGCGGACATCTTCAATCGTGTTGATGCCTATATCGACCGGCTGTTCGCCGCCGAAGACGACATTCTTGCGGCCACGCAGGCGCACGCCCGCCGGGTCGGCCTGCCCGACATTCAGGTTTCCGCCAATCAGGGAAAGCTGCTGTACCTGTTCGCGAAACTGATCGGGGCGCGAACCGTGCTGGAAATCGGCACCCTGGCCGGGTACTCGACCATCTGGCTGGCCCGTGCCCTGCCCGAAGGCGGCCGCCTGATCACCCTGGAACTGGACCCGGATTTCGCCCGCGTGGCAAAAGACAATTTCACCACCGCGGGCCTTGCCGACCGGATCACCGTCGTCACCGGCCCGGCCCTGGACACCCTGCCGACCCTGGAAGGTGCCGGAACGCCGCCCTTCGACCTGGTGTTTCTGGATGCGGACAAGGTCAATTTTCCAAGCTACCTGGACTGGGCCTTGAAACTGGCACGCCCGGGGGCCTTGATCCTGGCCGACAACGTGGTGCGCGAAGGCAAGGTCCTGGACCCGGATGACGACGACCCGTCGGCCCTGGGGGCCGCCGCCTTCAACCGTCAGCTTGCCCGCAACCCGCGCCTGGAAAGCGTCGTCACCCAGCAGGTCGGGATCAAGGGCCATGACGGTCTGGCCATCGCGCGGATCAGGGATTGACCGGAACCGCGCCCTTCCGCCACCCGCGCTTTTCGCCGGTTGTGTTTTCACCAAGGGCCGGGTAGCTTCCCGCGCCATGAAGTTTCACGCACCCCTGGTCAAGGGCACCCTGGTCAAGCGCTACAAGCGGTTCATGGCCGACGTGACCCTGGAAGACGGATCGGTCGTCACGGCCCATTGCGCCAATTCGGGCTCCATGCTGTCGGTCAACGAGCCGGGCGCGGAAGTCTGGATCAGCCCCGCCGCCAACCCCGACCGTAAGCTGAAATGGACCTGGGAGATGATCCGCATCGGCAAGACGCTGGTCGGCATCAATACCTCCCTGCCCAACGCGATCGTCGCCGAAGCCATCGAAAAGGGAAAAATCCCCGAGCTGGCCGGGTACGAAACCCTGCGTCGCGAGGTCAAATACGGCAAGAATTCCCGCATCGACATCCTGCTGGAAGACCCCGAAAAGGGGACCTGCTACGTGGAAATCAAGAACGTCACCATGCGCCGCGACCTGAAGGACGGGCCGATCGAATTTCCCGACGGCGTGACCTCGCGCGGGGCCAAGCATCTGGTCGAACTGGCCGACATGGTCGCCGAAGGCCACCGCGCGGTGATGCTTTATCTGTGCCAGCGCGGCGACGGCGCGCGGTTCGAAATCGCCGCCGACATCGATCCGACCTATGCGGAAGGCCTGACCGTCGCCCGCGACAAGGGGGTCGAAGTGCTGTGCTATCGCTGCAAGGTGACATCCAAGGACATTTCCGTCAGCGACCCCGTGCCCCTAACCCCGTGATCCGCCCATAACCTGACCAGCCGGTTTGGGTCGCGCCCGGGGGCGAGGTCTGATAAAACGGACCCGGACTTTGGGTCAGGTTGCTTATCCGATTGGACTGACTATTTAGTACGCCATGAAAGAAATCGTCAAAACCGTGCCGTCCCGCGACGGACGTCAGATAAAAATCCACGGGCCCGAGGGCTTTGCGGGCATGCGCGCGGCCGGACGGCTGGCGGCGGAAACGCTCGACATGATCACGCCCCACGTTCAACCGGGCGTGACGACCGAACGCCTGGACCAGATATGTCATCAGTTCATTATGGATCACGGTGCCATCGCCGCCCCCCTGAATTACCGCGGATTTCCCAAATCGATCTGCACCTCGGTCAACCACGTGGTCTGCCACGGCATTCCCGGCCCCAAGGTGTTGGAGGACGGGGACTGCATCAACATCGACGTGACCGTGATCGTCGACGGTTGGCACGGCGACACGTCGCGCATGTTTCACGTCGGCAAACCCAAGGTGAAGGCGGAAAAGCTGGTCGACACCACCTTCGAAGCCATGTGGGAAGGCATCAAGCTGGTCCGCCCGGGGGCCCGTCTGGGCGATGTCGGCCAGGCGATCCAGGCCTATGCGGAAAACCGCCGCTATTCCGTGGTGCGCGATTTCTGCGGCCACGGCCTGGGCAAGGTGTTCCACGATGCGCCCAACGTCATGCATTTCGGCCGGGCCGGCGACGGGGACGAACTGCACGAAGGCATGTTCTTCACCATCGAGCCCATGATCAACGCCGGACGGTTCGACGTGAAAATCCTGGCCGACGGCTGGACTGCCGTGACCAAGGACCGGTCCTTATCCGCCCAGTTCGAACATTCCATCGGCGTGACGGCGGACGGCTACGAGGTCTTTACCTCTTCTCCCAAGGGGCTCGACCGGCCGCCCTATAAGGCCTGATCCGGGAGGCACCGGTGGCGGCTGGCGATGATGACAAGCCCGGCGCGGCCGCTGACACGCCGACCGGCACGACCAAGACCCCGCATTTTCATGGACATCGTCAGCGCCTGAAGGACCGGTTTCTCAAAACCGGGGGCGATCAGCTGGCCGATTACGAATTGCTGGAACTG
Source organism: Kiloniellaceae bacterium (assembly GCA_040217155.1). Lineage (GTDB taxonomy): Bacteria > Pseudomonadota > Alphaproteobacteria > Kiloniellales > Kiloniellaceae > Pelagibius. Next base: position 488,078 of record JAVJNS010000026.1, on the reverse strand, counting down.
GTCCTGTTTCAGGCCCTGCCCCGGCGCGACGTGAAACCCCTGGCCAAGGACCTGCTGGATAGGTTCGGGTCGTTCGCGAATGTCATTACGGCGGAGCCTTCCCTGATCCGCCAGGTTCCCGGTGCCGGCGACGCGGTGGTCATCGCGCTGAAGACGGTTGCCGCCGCAGGAGAGCGTTTGGCCCGGGACGAAATGGCCGCGGCCCCGGTTTTAGGAAATTGGGACAAATTGCTGCGCTATTGCCGCACGGCCATGGGCCGCGAAGGCCGTGAGCATTTCCGCGTGCTGTTCCTGAACCGCAAGAACGTGCTGATCAAGGACGAGGTCCAATGGCGCGGCACGATCGATCACACGCCCCTTTATCCGCGCGAAGTGGTCAAACGCGCCCTGGACCTGCAGGCCGCCGCCCTGATCATGGTGCACAATCATCCGTCGGGGGACCCGACCCCGTCCCAGGCCGACATCGACATGACCCAACAGGTCGCCGAAGCTGCGAAAAGCATGGGCATCGTGCTGCACGATCATTTGATCATCGCCAGGTCCGGCCATACGTCGTTCCGCGACATGGGATATTTGTAAGCCAGGGAATTTGTAAGTTAAGGCACCCGCCCGGACCGTCAGGTCGCGGCCCTGTCCTTCACGCTGGCATCCTGAGATTGTTCCGCCCGTCTTAGGCGCTTTTGCAGGATACGCTGACGGCGCTGACGGATGATCTTCAAGGACAGATGATAGCCGAGCCAGCCGCAGCCCACGGCCCAGGGAATCCAACCGATCGCCAGCGGCAGGCCGAACTGTTCCCAGACGTATGAGAAATAATGTGTCAGAGTTTCCCAGAACGTGTCTTCCTGCCAGGCATGGAAGGAAAACAGCTTGGCGAACGACCCATAGCCGGAAATCGCCGCGAAACGGCCCAACAAGACCTGCCCCGTGACGTAGAACCCGTAATACATAGGCACCAGGGTGAAAACATTGGAAATCCACACCCAGGCCAGTCCCTGGAGCAGATGGAAGCTGGTTTTCGGATGCAGGCGGAACAGCAGCCAATGGGCCGTGATGACCGGCATCTGGATGCCGACCAACGGCGTCAGCCCCCAGAACACGCCCCACATCACGCCGCGCGCCGTGTATTCCGGGGGATGGGGACTGCGTTTCATGGGGACCAGCAACTTGTAGCGCATGAAGCGCTTGGCGCTCTGCCAGAATCCCTTCCCGTTGCCGTTTTTGTACGTATCCAGTTTCTTGCTCCCGGATGTGCTTTATCAGTGCGCCGAGGGGGGCGCAAACACTTCCTGCTCGCCGCTCACGCCGCGCAGGTGATGTGCGCCCAAAGGCCGCCATTGGACATCCAGATGGCTTGAAAACCGTGCCGAGACGACAATCCGGTTGCCCGTTTCCTTGGTCAGATTTTCCAGCCGCGCGACCTCGTTGGCGGCCGGCCCGGTGACCGAAAACTCGACCCGGGCGGGTACGCCGATATTGCCGTACATGACTTCACCGACATGCAGGCCAAGGCCGAAATCAAGTTCCTGTTGGCCGGTTTCCCGGCGCGCCGTATTGATCTTTTCAAGCTTGTCCTCGGCCATGCGTGCCGCCGCAAGCGCCTTGGCGCAGGCTTCTTCCGGGCTGTACCCGCCGTCGCCGATGGGAAAGATCGCCAGCACCGCATCGCCGACGAAGCGGAGAACCTCGCCCCCGCCTTCCATCACGGCCCCGGCGGTACAGGCGAAATATTGGTTAAGCGCGGCAAGATAGTCGCCGTGGCTCAAAATTTCGCAAAGATGGGTCGAATTACGCATGTCCGAATACCAGATGACAGAGGGAATGACCTCGCCGTCGCCCAGCTTGATCTGGCCGTTCAGCACGCGCAGACCGGCATCGCGCCCCATATAGGCGGTGACGATGTTCAACGCCGTCTCTTCCCGCTTGGCCAGCTTGGCCGCCAGGGCGAAGCGCGGCACCAGACGCCGCAGTGCCCGCAAATGCTTGGGCGCGAAGCCATCGTCCCGGTCGGTCACCCAGGATGTCATCAGGCCATCCAGGTCCTCGACCTCGTGATGCACGCGGGTTCCCGTGTCAAACGGCGTCAGCAGACCCAGATAATCCGTGCCGCCCAGGTCACGTGCTTCACCCAATAAGGGAAAGGGTGCCACCTGTTCCGGATCGGTCAGGTCATAACGGCATTCCGTCATGTCGTTGTCGAACATGGGTTTGAGCGGGCTGCGCTGCCAGGCATCGGTGTTCTGCGCGCCGTGGGGGATGTCCGAGGTCACGTTTCCGCGGCCGCGGATATAGGTATAGGTATGCGCCACATACATGGGATGCAGGGTGCTGAGCGCCGAAATCGCACGCAGGATCGGCAGCCCCGCTTCGTTCAAGGAATCGCAAAATCCCGCCAATAATGCGCGCACCTGAACACGCCCCAAGGATTCCGTGACCAGCCAGTCACTGATTGCCTGAATGTCGCGTTCCCAATCGCCGAAGGGAAAACCGCCGCCCGGCCCCATGGCCCACCTATCCTTGTATGTTTCCCGGTCCCACCCTTGCCTTCGGCGGATGAAAAGCGCAAGGTTTCGCCCCCCATCCACCGCCGACCAGCGGAAATTCTACGCTAATATAGGCCCATCCATGATCGTCTTTCAGGTCTTTCTGCCCTTCGCCTTCGGCTATTTCCTCAGCTACCTGTTTCGGGTGGTCAATGCGGTCATCGCACCCAACCTGATTTCCGACCTAGGCCTGACGGCGGCGGACCTGGGCCTGCTGACCAGCGCCAATTTTTTCGCCTTCGCGGCCTTTCAACTGCCGTTGGGCATTTTGTTGGACCGCTACGGCCCCCGAAAGGTCGAAGCTTCCTTGCTGGTGATCGCCGCCGCCGGGGCTCTGGTGTTCGGCATGGCCAGCGACACGCCGAGCCTGATCGCCGGGCGGGCTATGATCGGCTTCGGCACCTCGGCCTGCCTGATGGCCGCGTTCAAGGCCTATTCCCATTGGGTGCCGGCGGAACGCCAATCGCTGATCACCGGGATCCATATGGCGTTCGGCGGCATGGGGGCCCTGACCGCGACCAAGCCCGTGGAAATGGCCCTGTCCTATACGGATTGGCGCGGCGTGTTCTTCATTCTGGCGGCGGTCACGCTGGTCGCGGCGGCCTATCTGTTTTTCGCCGTGCCCAAGCGCGACCGCACGGAAAGCACGGAAACCTGGGGCGAAATGGTCGCCGGCATCAAACGTGTGTTCGCCGACCCGGCGTTCAAGCGCGTGGCGCCCGCATCGGTCCTGGTGCAAAGCGGCTACCTGGGCGTGCAGTCCCTGTGGTCGGGGCCCTGGCTGCGCGATGTGGCCGGCCTGCAACAATCGGAAATGGCGACCGGGCTTTTGTTCATCGCGGCCTTCATGGTCCTGGGTTTTGTGTCCATGGGCTGGATCGCAGACCGGTTGGCCCGGGTCGGCGTGCGCACCATGGCGGTTGCCGTGTTCGGCATGTGGATGTTCACCATCGCCCTGGCGGTCCTGGGCCTGAACCCGTTCGAAGACACCACGCCCGTATGGTACGCCTTCGGCCTGTTCGGAACGTTCGGCATTCTGCCCTATACGGTCCTGTCGCAGGCCTTCCCCAAGGAACTGACCGGCCGTGTCGTCACGGGGCTTAACGTCATGGTGTTCTTCGGCGCCTTTGCCGTGCAATGGGGCATCGGCGAAATCATCTATCTTTGGCCCGAGCCGTCCCCTGGCCATTTCGCGCCCGAAGGCTATCGTTGGGCCTTCCTGATCGTCGCCGGGATGCAGGCGGCCGGCCTATTGTGGTATGCAGCTTACCGCAAAAGCCGCCTCTGAACGATTTATCCAGTCCAAGGAAACACCTATGTTTTACGAACCTAAGGACGGCCACGGCCTTCCCAAGAATCCTTTCAACAGCCTGGTCGTGCCCCGGCCCATCGGCTGGATTTCCACGATCGATTCGGCCGGTGCGGTCAATCTGGCCCCCTACAGCTTCTTCAACGCGGTTTCCTACAGGCCGCCGACGGTCATGTTTTCGGCCGGATACAGCCATGTGGAACGGGAAGACGGCATGAAGGATTCCCTGCGCAACGCGCTGGAAAGCGGTGAATTCGTGCATAATCTTACGACCTGGGACACGCGCGAAGCCATGAACGTGACCTCGTCCGACACCCCGGTCGAAGTCGATGAATTGCAACTGGCAAAACTGACGCCGATCCCGTCCACCATCGTCAAGCCGCCGCGCGTGAAAGAAGCGCCCGTGCATTTCGAATGCAAGGTCGTGCAAAGCGTGGAACTACCCAACACTCAGGGTGCGGACACCTACACCGTGGTGTTCGGCGAAGTGGTCGGCATCCATATCGCCGACGACCTGATCATGGAAAACGGCCGGATCGACATCGGCAAGCTGCATCCCATCGCGCGCATGGGCTATCAGGATTATTCCGAGGTCAACGCCGACACGGTGTTCACCATGGAACGGCCGGGATTCCACCCCTACGAGTAGTCCGTATGGGCAGCCATCACCTAACCCTCGATACGGGCCAGTAATGCCGCGTTCCCACCCGACGCCGTCAAATCCCAGCACTGGTGCGTCTCGGAATGCAGCCAGGCCCAGCCGCCCGTATCCGTGATCAGCGGAATCAGCGGCCCGGATGCTTCGGCAAGGCGCCGGCGCACTGCGGCGACATCCACACCCGAACCGGATTCAAGGTAAACTGCGGCAACGCCTGAAAGATCCGCAGGCAATTCATCCACGACGTCGACATGGTTGCCGGCCGCACGGGCCGGCACAGAATCCGATCCCAGGCACAACACCCGCCCACGCGGGAAAATGCGGTACTGGTTGTCTTCGCCGTCCGGCCCCGGAAGCGCGATTCCCGTCTCTTCCTCGCCAAAGACCGGCGGAGCGGCGTCGCGGGTGAAAGCACCCAGGTATAACGGCCCGCCCGCCTTGGGCCCCGTGCCCGATAGACCATGCCCACCGAACGGCTGACTGCCGACGATGGCGCCGATCTGGTTGCGGTTAACGTAGACATTACCGACATGGGCGGCATCGGCGCATTCAAGCGCCTTCGACCGAATGCGGGTCTGCAGGCCGAAGGTCAGGCCGTAGCCCTTTGCATTGATATCGCCGATGACCTTGACCTCGGTCCCGGCCCGGTAGGGTGCGATGTGGAGGACCGGGCCGAAGACCTCGCGCGCCAACTCACCGATGCCGCCCAACTCGATCATGGCAGGCGCGCAATAAAGCCCCTTGGGGGCAGTCCCCTGCCAGTAAACCTGTCCCTTGGCCCGTGCTGCCGCGACATGCCCGTCGATGGCGGCCTTGGCCTCGGCATCGATCATCGGGCCGACATCGACCGATATGTCCCGGGGGTCTCCGATCTTCAAGGCATCCGCCGCCCCCTGGATCAGTTCGATCAACGGGGCATAGATATCTTCCTGTACATACAGCATGCGCAGGGACGAACAGCGCTGCCCGGCAGAGCGAAAAGCCGAGGTCACGATGTCGTCCGCCGCCCGTTCAAGCAAAGCAGAAGAATCGACGATCATCGCGTTCAGTCCGCCCGTTTCCGCCAGCAAGGGGGCCCCCGGTTTGGCCGACGCCGCGATCGCCCTGTGAATGCGGTGGGCGGTATCCGTCGAACCAGTAAAGACAACCATATCCGCCTGCCCCGCAGATACGAGATGCGCCCCCAATGTCTCCCCGGGACCGCACAGAAGATGCAGCACGTCCGCCGGCACACCCGACCGATGCATCAAGGCGACAGCATGCGCGGCGATGCGGGGTGTTTGCTCCGCCGGCTTGGCGATCATCGCATTGCCCGCCGCAAGGGCCGCCGCGACCTGGCCGATGAAAATGGCAAGCGGGAAGTTCCAGGGAGAGATCGCCACGACCACGCCCCGCGCCCGGCAGTCACCCGGCAGCCCACGTGCCTGTTCCGCGTAATAGCGACAGAAATCCACGGCCTCGCGCAGATCGGCGACCGCATCGGGCAGGGTCTTGCCCGCTTCCTGCGTCAGCAACGAAAGAAAAGCGTTCGCGTCGCGCTCCATCCAGTCGGCGATGCGCAACAGCACATCGGCGCGGACATCCGCCCCCAATGCCGCCCAATCCGGTTGCGCCTTGCGCGCCTTGATGAAAGCAGCATCCGCCCGGGACGTCGTTGCCTCCGCGGGCACGACCGGAAGGGTGCCGTGAATATCCTGCATCTCGGCAAGGACAAGCGGTGCGTCCACATCCCATCCCCGGCTGTTGCGGCGCTGGGGCGCGAACAGATCGGCCCCACACCGCAATGCCGGCACATCCCCTTCCTGAACAGTTTCATAGGGGTCACGGGCAAGGTCCGCAGGCGGCACCCCGGGATCACCCAGTTTGTGGAGAAACGAGGCATTGGCCCCGTTTTCCAGCAACCGGCGCACCAGATAGGCCAGCAGATCGCGATGTCCGCCGACGGGTGCATAGACCCGTTCCCGCCGCCCGGAACCGGCCTTGAACGCCCGGTGCACGGCCACGCCCATGCCGTGCAAGCGCTGGACTTCGAAACCGTTCACAGAAAGGTCACGCGCCATTACCTCGACGGCGGCAAGAGTATGGGCGTTATGAGAAGCAAACTGAGGATAGAGCCTGTCCGACAAGGTCAGCAGCCTGCGCGCATGCGCCAAATAGGCGAGGTCCGTATGGACCTTTCGGGTATAGACGGGGAAATCCTGAAGCCCCTTTTCCTGGGCGATCTTGATTTCCGCATCCCAATAGGCCCCTTTGACCAGACGCACGGCGATCCGGCGGCCCGACGATGCGGACAGGTCGGCCAGCCAGTCGATCACGCCGCCCGCCCGCAGGTTATAGGCCTGCACGACCACGCCCAGACCGTCCCAGCCGGCAAGCTCCGGTGCCGTCGCCAGTTCGCGGATCAGGCCCAGGGACAGTTCCAGGCGCGCGGCTTCTTCCGCATCGATGGTCATGGGCACGTTGCCTTCCCGCGCCCGAACGGCCAGGTGCAAAACCATGGGGTAAAGATGAAGGCGCAGGTCCGGCCAAGCCGCCGTGCGGTAACGACAGGACAAGGCCGACAGCTTGACTGAAACGCCGTCGTTGGCATGCGGGTCACCCGGGCGGGCCCGCGTGGCGACGCTTTCGATGGCTTCAAGATAAGCATGGAAGTAGCGCGCCGCATCGGCGTCCGTCCGCGCGCCTTCGCCCAGCATATCGAAGGAATAACGCGTATCCGGCGTCCGCCCCGCAGCGGCAAGCGCCAGACCGATGGTCGGCGCGATCACGAACTGGCGGCCCATCAGGCGCATGGCCTGGTCGATGCAGGCACGGACCACGGGCCGCCCCAGGCGTTTTATCAGATTTGCAACAACGCCCCTGATTACGGGGCCACCGGTATCCGGTGCTACGACGGCACCTGCCGCAGCCAAGGCCCCCGCCGCCGCCCGCACCGCTTTCGGCGCCCCCGGCGTCGACCAGTCCCGCCCGGCCAACTTGTCCCGGATCAGGGCATCCCGCGTCTTGGCATCGGGAATACGCAGGAAAGCTTCCGCCAGTTCCATCAGCGCCCGGCCTTCATCGCGGGACAGGCTGAACGCCGCCATCAGGCGCTCCATCCCCCCCACACCGCCGCCCGTCCGCGCGGCCTCGACCAAACCCGTCGCCATGGCGGAAACGTCTTCGCGTTGTTGGACGGTCAGGGCCGGGTCTGCGAGAAAATCCCGCACCACATCGGCCTCGGCCCGTTGGGGGGGCAGAACAGCCAAATCCTCGTAAGACGGCGCGCTGCGACCGGACAAGGACGAAGGAACATCGGCGAGAAGAAAGTTCATGGCGGTACTCCTGAAACAACAGGACTTAACGCTACCACCCTTCCTGAAATAAGATTTCCCGAATACGTCAAAAATTCATATTTAAAAATTGAATTTTAAGAAATTTAACGGAATTATATCTGCATTGAGTTAAATATCAGGAAATTGTACTGAAATCATGATAGACCGCACGGATCGTAAGCTTCTTGACCTTATCGCCGCCGACGGGCGCATGACCTTAGCCGAAATGTCCGACGCGGTCGGACTTTCCAAGTCCCCATGCCAAACGCGCCTGCGCCGGCTGGAAAAGGAAGGCTATGTGCTGGGCTATCACGCGCAGCTTAATTTCGAAAAACTGGGCGAAGCCCATGTCGCCTTTGTCCAGGTATCGTTGAGCGACACCCGAGGAACGGCACTGAAAGCATTTAACGAAGCCGTACAGGAACTCAGCGCCGTCGAAGCCTGCCATATGATCGCCGGCGGCTTTGATTATCTTTTGAAAATCCGGACCAAGGACATCAATGCCTACCGCGAGGTTCTGGCCGAACAGATTTCCGCCCTGCCACATGTGGCATCGACATCGACCTTCGTTTCGATGCAAAGCGTCAAGGAGTAGCCGCGCAGGAAAGGCACGAAACAATTACGCCACATCGACCTGCGGTGAATCATTCTTCAGGGTAGCCGCATCGGCACCCGCAACCGGCAAGGTAAAGTGGAACGTCGTGCCCTTATCCGGTTCGGACTCGGCCCAGATTTTACCGCCGTGACGATCGACCACGCGCTGGCAGATCGACAGCCCGATCCCGAAGCCTTTCAAGGACCTGTTCGAATGAAGGCGCTTAAAGATGTTGAACACATTGCCGATCTGATGTTCCGCGATGCCGACCCCGTTATCCGCGACCGAAAAACGCCAGCGGTCGCCGTCCCGCTCGGCTTTGATCGTGATCTCGGGCGTGCGGTCCGGTGCACGGTATTTGATGGCGTTGCCGACCAGATTCTGCAGCAGGCTGAACGCCTGACCTTCGTCGACATGCACCTGGGGCAGATCGGCCACATGAACCTTCGCTCCGGCGGCATCGATTTCGCTCCGCAATTGAAGCAGCACACCTTTGGCGACCTCATTCATATCGACGTCCGTGAACGTCAACGCATCCGACGACACCCGGGAATATTCCAATAACTCATAGACGAGACTGCTGCTGCGAAGTGCCGATTCATGGGCGATATCGACATATTCCAGCGCTTTTTCCGACAATTCCCCCCGGTATTGGGTTTTGACGAGATCCAGGAAACTGATGGTATTGCCCAAGGGGGTCTGAAGATCGTGTGTCACGATCTGTGCGAACTGTTCCAAATCTTCGTTGGACCGCACCAAATCGGCGGCCTTGGTCTGAAGTGCAGTATTGGCCGCTTCCAGTTCGACCGTCCTGGCGCGCACCTGTTTTTGCAACACCCGGCTGTAAAGCCCCAGGAAGCAAAGCAGTACCACGCCCACAAATGCTCCGATTGCAGGGACAAGCCAGGTAGGGATGACCTCGACATCAACGGAAAGGATGTATTTCTGAATGATGCGCTCCCGTTCGGATTCAGTGATCTTCGCAAGACCCGCATTGAGTTCGCCCAGCAGGGCGTCCCTGCCGGTGGCGACGGCCGCCCTAAGATGCTTGGCATAGAGCGTCTGCACGACCCGGAAGGTATCGGTTATTCCGAATTTGTTGAGGTAATACATCCCGACGGGCTGATCCGCGACAAAAGCCATAATCTCGCCGCGTTCAACCGCCTCTGCCAAAAGCAGATTATTGGCAAACGGTTTCAGGCGAACGTTCGGGTAGTTCTTGCGGACGAATTCTTCCTCGAACCCGCCCTTAGTGATGCCGACGGGGACTGTCCCGATCTCCGCCAAATTTTCGGCCGGCAGCATCGAAGATACAAACAGCCGCGTGCTCAACGGCATCAGGTCCGTGGTGAAATCCAGATAGGCCTCGCGTTGTTCGGATTGGAACAACCCGCCGTGCAAGTCCGCCGTGCCGTCCTTGATCTGATCCAGGCTGTCCTGCCAATCGACCAGCTTGAATTCGACCGGGCGGCCCGTGACCTCGGAAAATTTGCGCCATAGATCGATCAGAATGCCGCGCGGCGTTCCGTCTTCGTCCCGATAGGCCAGGGGCGGCCAGGCGGCATCTTGCGACACCACCAGCACACCATCCGCCTTTCCCGCCTCATGGGCACTGCCGGAGAATGGGAATGCCAAAATCAACGCCATCGCCAAAATCGGCGCTGCGAGCCAATTGTTTCGAAATGAGCTCAAAATTCGCTCCAAAATCGCCAGGCTGTTTCGCCCCGCTTCCTCCCCCAACGCATTTGTGCCGGATCATGGCAATCCCTGAAATACGAGGCCCCCGACATCATCACGAACAGGGATCGCACAAATCCAAGGACGATTTTATTGCCCCCAGGCCGTAATGAAAATCCTGCCAAAGGTCATAGCCGGGTGTTCAGGCACGGATATCCGCCGCACCGTAAGCCTGCGCCTTAGGCGGAACTTCCGGTTGAGTTTAAAGAGAAAAATCCTGCGTCACCGGCCCGTCACGTTCATAGCCGCGGACCTGCAATGTCCCGACACGGGCGTTGGCGGTAACAGCAAGGCGCGTCGTCGGGTTCAAAATCGGCGATGTGACCCAATCGAACCCGCCTTCGACATCATCCCGGCAGTGTTCCATCTGATCGAACCGCCCGGTACTGTCCTGGCCGCGCATACGCCCGCCCAAGGGAGCCGCGATCCAATGATTGGCGACCGAGGCTTTCCCGCCATCGCGAATGAAGGCCGCCCGTTCCGTTCGCTCGATCACGCATCCTTGGCCTGCTTCCGTCCCGGACAAGGCAAAGAACGCCGGCATGGCGATGGGCGTTTCGGTCAGCAGGGTTTTGGCCTCGCCGTAGATACGACAGGTTTCGAACACATGGCGCAGCAGATGCGTCGCGGGCATCAGGCGCCGACGCCAGACCTGGGTGCGTTCAATTGCCCAATCGATCCAGCAACTGGACGTATGGCGTTTCATGGGCGGCTGGTTGATCGCGGCGGAAAACCGGCCCGGCGCCATGGCCGTGACGGCGCCCACGAACCCGGGCCAGGTAATGTTGAACCACTCACCGGCGGGCGCTTCATGGCGGGCGACGACCACATTCCGCCCCAACCCCGCAAGCGGCCAGTCCAACGTGCGCAGCAGGCGGTTGCCTTGCCCCGACGGCGGCATGCCGACGGCCGAAGTGCAGGACCATTCGTAGGACAAATTCAGCATATAGACGCCCGCCCCGTCATGCCGTGCGGCGCAGGCATCCAGATCGGCACAGTAAGGGGTGGGGCAGCGGTTAATCCAGCGCCGGGTCAACCGGTCGCCGATCTTCAGGAAGGTCGGGCCGTAGTGATCGCGGCCGGACCGGAATAACGTTTCGAAACGCGGCCGTTCGGCCTCGACCAGGTCCGCCAGCCCCGCTTTCCCCAAATCGACAAGGGGAATGGCCACCAGGGCTTTTTTGTCCGCAGCACCGTCCATGGCCGTACTATAGCCCCTGAATCAAGGCAATTTCGTGGAAATCGCCATCCGGGGGCTTTTCAAACGGGGCGGACTTTGGCATTCACCTTGTTCCCCACGCCGGGCCCACTATAATCCCCCGCCTTGATAAGGACGTTTCCATGATCCCGCGCTATTCCCGCCCCCAGATGGCCGCCATCTGGGAGCCCGCCAACAAATTTCGCATTTGGTTCGAGATCGAGGCCCATGCCTGCGACGCGCAGGCCGAATTGGGCGTGATTCCGAAAGAGGCCGCCAAGGTCGTCTGGGAAAAGGGCGACAAGCCCTATGACGGGGCGCGCATCGACCGCATCGACGAGATCGAACGCGAAACCAAGCACGACGTGATCGCCTTCACCACGGAACTGGCGGAGCATGTCGGCGACGAGGCCCGCTTCGTCCACCAGGGCATGACGTCATCCGACGTGCTGGATACCTGCCTGGCCGTGCAGATGAAACAGGCGGCGACGATTCTGCTAGAAGATATTGACAAGGTTCTGGCGGCGCTGAAAACCCGCGCCCTGGAACACAAGATGACGCCCGTGATGGGCCGCAGCCACGGCATCCATGCGGAGCCAACCACCGTGGGCCTGAAATTGGCGCGGTTCTATGCCGAGTTCGAGCGCAACAAGCTGCGCCTGGAACGCGCGCGGGACGAAATCGCAACCTGCGCCATTTCCGGCTCGGTCGGCTCCTTCGCCAATATCGATCCGTTCGTCGATGAATACGTCGCTAAGTAGTTGGACCTGACGCCGTAGCCCATTTCGACCGAGGTTATTCCCCGTGACCGCCACGCCATGTTCTTCGCGACGCTGGGTGTGATCGCCGGATCGGTTGAAAACATTTCCACGGAAATCCGCCACATGCAGCGCACGGAAGTGCGCGAGGCACAGGAATATTTCGCCCCGGGGCAAAAGGGCTCGTCGGCCATGCCGCACAAGCGCAATCCGATCCTGACGGAAAACCTGACGGGCCTGGCGCGCATCGTGCGCTCGGCCGTGGTGCCGGCCCTGGAAAACGTCGCCCTGTGGCACGAACGGGACATCTCCCATTCCTCGGTCGAACGCATGATCGGCCCGGACGCCACGGTCACGCTCGACTTCGCCCTGGCGCGCCTGGCCGGCGTGATCGAAAAGCTGGTGATCTATCCGGCCAACATGAAGGAACATATCGACAAATTCGGCGGCATCCACGACGCCCAGCGGGTGCTCTTGTTCCTGACGCAAAAGGGTGTCAGCCGCGAAGACGCTTATCGCATCGTTCAGCGCAACGCCATGCGAGTGTGGAAAAGCTTCGGCATTGACCCGGACGATCCGGACAAGCCGGCCCATCTGGACGACGAGGACAAGGAAGCGCAGAGCTACGACAACCGGCTGATGTTCTTCCTGGAAAAGGACGCGGACGTCCAAAAGCTTCTGAAGCCCGAGGAATTGCAAGCCTTGTTCAAGGTTTCGTCCCTGGACTATCACGCGGCCCAGGTCGACACCGTGTTCAAACGGGTTTTCGGCAGCTAGACGGAGGATCATGGGGATGACCGATAGTCCGGGCCGCCCCATGAAATATATCGTGTTCGCCGCCAGCGGCGGCAGCGAAGCACCCGTTCTATTCCCTCATGCCTTCACCCATAGCTGGGTCGCGGGCGAATTGAAGCCCCTGAAAGCGATCTCCGCCGGCTTCGTGGAAATGGCGGCCACGGGCGAAATCAGATGCTTCGGCCATTCCAGCAGCCTGAACCTGCCGTCGCGCGGCGAGGCGGACACGGAGCTGGTCCGCGCCCATCTGACAGGGAAACTATAGAAGTAGAACGAAGCGGCCCGGTTGCCGATTACTCGGCCCGGATTTGATCCGCCGCCGTGTGCAGCAGGTCATCCAGCTTGCGGCGGATTTCGTCTTCGGTGATCGCAATGCCGCGCTTTTCGATGTCGCTCATGACTTTGCGGACCACGTCTTCGACACCGGGCTCGTCCAAATCGGACAACACCACTTCCCGGGCATAGGCATCAGCGTCCGAGCCGGTCAGGCCGAACGCTTCGGCCAGCCACAGGCCCAGCAGCTTGTTGCGCCGGGATTCCGCCTTGAACCGCAGTTCCTCGTCCAGCTGATATTTGGCTTCGTAACCTTTTTCCCGGTCCTTGAAGGCATCCGACATGTCCTGGGCTCCCGTTCTGGCCTATTTAGGTGGATGGGTATCGTTGCGTTTATTTACGCGGGTTAGCGCATGTTCGCAACATCCAGGACGCCCCCTGGCGCAATCTGTCCACACGTTCTATGTAACCACCATGTGCACACTCGTCATACTGCGCCGCCCGGGCCACGACTGGCCGCTGATCATCGCCGCCAATCGGGATGAAATGGCCGACCGTGCCTGGGACGCCCCGGGCCGTCATTGGCCGGACCGCCCCCATGTGACCGCCGGCCGCGACCGCGAAGCAGGCGGGTCCTGGCTGGGCGTGAACGACGACCGCCTGGTCGCGGGCGTTCTCAACCGGCGGGGGTCCCTGGGCGCCCTAGCCGGCAAGCGGTCGCGCGGCGAGTTGCCCCTGGACGCCCTGGACCATGCCGAGGCCACGGTCGCCGCCGAAGCCCTGGGCCACCTTGACGGCAGTGCCTACCGGTCCTTCAACCTGGTCGTGGGCGATGCCCGCACGGCTCATTGGATCGCCGGGGACGGCGAAAACCGCGCCGTTTCCGTGCATGACATCCCCGACGGAATCTCGGTCATCACGGCCCACGACCTGAACGACGAAACATCGCCCCGGATCGCCAAATATCGCCCCCTGTTCCAATCAGCCGAAGCCCCCGCCCCCGGCCAAGGTGCCGAGGGATGGGCGGCTTGGATCGACCTGCTGGCCGATTTCAAGGACTGGCAAGGCGGCGAAGAGCGCGATTCCATGTCCTTCCGCACGGATTTCGGCTTCCAGACCGTATCGTCCTCGCTGATCGCCGTTCCCAAGCCGTTCGAACCCACCTTGAAGCCGCAATGGCTGTTCTGCCCGGACCGGCCCGAGCCCGGAAAATTCACGCCCCTCGCGGCATGAGCCTATTCGGTTGAGGATGGCCGCTGACGCTGCTATATGGTGCCTTTAATCCCTCCCCCGCTGGCGCCCCCTATCCCAGGCGGCGCGCCACAAAGGGGAATTTCACGAGGGCCCATACCCATGGCACGACGCAGACAGATTTACGAAGGCAAGGCGAAGGTCCTTTTTGAAGGCCCGGAGCCCGGAACGATCGTTCAGTACTTCAAGGACGACGCGACCGCCTTCAACAACCAGAAGAAGGGCACCATCACCGGCAAGGGTGTCCTCAACAACCGCATCTCGGAATACTTGATGACTCGGTTGGAGAGCATCGGCGTGCCGACGCACTTCGTGCGCCGCCTGAATATGCGCGAGCAACTGGTGCGTGAAGTCGAGATCATCCCGCTGGAAGTTGTGGTGCGCAACATCGCCGCCGGTTCCATGGTCAAGCGCCTCGGCCTGGAAGAAGGCGCGGCCTTGCCGCGTTCCATCGTCGAATTCTATTACAAGAACGACGAACTGGGCGATCCTCTGGTCTCCGAGGAGCACGTCACCGCCTTTGGCTGGGCCAATACCCAGGATCTCGACGAGATGCTGCAATACGCCCTGCGCGTGAACGATTTCCTCTGCGGCCTGTTCCTGGGAGTCGGCATCAAACTGGTCGACTTCAAGCTGGAGTTCGGGCGGCTCTGGGAAGAAGAGGACATGCGCATCGTCCTGGCCGACGAGATCAGCCCGGATTCCTGCCGCCTCTGGGATGTCGTCACCAATGAGAAGATGGACAAGGACCGCTTCCGCCGCGATCTGGGCGGGGTCGAGGAGGCCTATCAGGAGGTTGCCCGCCGGCTCGGCGTGCTGCCGGAGGCCGGCCCGGTCGACATCAAAGGCCCCCGCCTGCTCCAGTAAGGGCCTCCACCCGCGATCCCGCTCCAGCACGGCGCCTGTTGCGGCGCCTTTTGGGCTGAGCACCCCCCTTCTTCGCTCTGTTGCCGCCTGCCGCCGCCGCGTTAGGATAACGGCGGCCACAAGGCCGCCAACGAACAGGAGAAAACGATGCGTACACGCTTTCCGGTGATTCTGGGCGCCCTGGCGATGATCGCCGCGATTTCCGGTTTCGGAACCGCGCCGGCTTTCGCCGAAAAAGCGGCGACGATCGAGCAGCATTCGCGTGAAGCCCTCGACCTGCTGAAGAAGAACTCGCAGCCCGCCAGGCTGCTGGCGAATGAAGCCGTCGGCATCCTGGTGTTTCCCAAGATCGTCAAGGGGGGCCTGATCATTGGCGGACAGTACGGCGAAGGCGCGTTGTTCAAGAATGATGCGGTGACCCAATACTACAGCACCGCCGCCGGTTCTTTCGGGCTGCAGGCCGGGCTGCAGACCTTCGGCTATGCCGTCTTTTTCATGAAAGAGGGCGCGCTGAGCTATCTCGACAACAGCGATGGTTGGGAGATCGGCACGGCGCCGAACGTGGTGGTGGTCGACAAGGGCGCCGGCGCTTCGCTGACCACGACATCGGGCAAAGAGGACATCTATGTCTTTTTCTTCGATCAAAAGGGCCTCATGGCGGGACTGACCATCGAAGGCTCCAAGATCACCGAGATTGACCCTGACTGACCGCACAGCCTGACCATGGAGCAGGATGAAACTCCGCCGAAAAACACGGCCGGGGAAACGGCCGGCGTCATCGCGCCGCCGCCGCTGATCTATCTCGCCGGTCTGGCGGCGGGTCTTGGCCTCGATCTGCTTTTCGACCTGCCGGGACTGCCTGAGCGCAGTGGCGCGGGCGGGCTCTACCTTGGCCTGGGCCTCGGCGGATTCGGCCTGTTCCTGATCCTGTGGTCGGCCCGCCGCTTCGCCGGGGCGGGCACCGCCATTCCGCCCTACCGACCGTCAAGCGCCCTGGTCACAGACGGCCCCTACCGCCGCAGCCGCAATCCCATCTATCTCGGCATGGCGCTGATTTACCTGGGCGTCCTGACCGGCTTTGCCAGCCTCGGCGCGCTGCTGCTGCTGCCGGTGGTCATCCTGGTCATGGAATTCGGCGTCATCCGCCGCGAGGAGCGCTACCTCCAGCGCAAGTTCGGCATCGCCTATAAGGACTACAAAGCCGAGGTGCGGCGCTGGCTCTGAGGCGGCGGCGACGCCACGGCGATGCGCCCCGCTGCGGGCCGAATTCGGCTTGTCTGCGGCTTGTCTTGCCGGGCTGGCGCGGCTAAGGTCCGGCCAACTTTCACCCCCCGCGAGTCGGAGCGGCCATGTCCATGAAGGCCCCCCTATGAAAGCAAGGGTTCACGTCACCCTGAAGAACGGCGTTCTCGACCCCCAGGGCAAGGCCATCGAGCACGCCCTGGTGTCGCTCGGCTTCGATGGAATAGACGACGTCCGCCAGGGCAAGGTCATCGAATTTTCCCTGACCGAGAGCGATCCGGCCAAAGCCCGCGCCAACGTCGAGGCCATGTGCGAAAAGCTGCTGGCCAACACGGTCATCGAAAACTACGCCATCGAACTGGACGCCTGAGACGCGAACGTTGAGGCGGATTTTCTTGGGAGAACGCGCATGAAGGCCGCGGTCATCGTGTTTCCGGGCTCCAACTGCGACCGGGACGTGCAGGTCGCGCTCGAACAAGCGATGGGGCGCCACGCCACGGGCGGCGAGCCCCTGATGGTCTGGCACAAGGACCGCTACTTCGACAAGGTCGATCTGATTGTCCTACCGGGCGGCTTTTCCTACGGCGATTATCTGCGCTGTGGCGCCATGGCGGCCAATTCACCGGTGATGAAGGAGGTCGTGGCGCGTGCCGCCAAGGGCGTCGCTGTGCTCGGCATCTGCAACGGCTTCCAGATGCTGACCGAGACCGGCCTGCTGCCCGGCGCCCTGATGCGCAACGCCGACCTGCGCTTCGTCTGCCGCGACGTGACCATCAAGGTCGAGACCGGCCAGAACCTGTTCACCGCCAACTACGCGCAGGGCGACGCGATCCGCGTGCCCGTCGCCCATCACGACGGCAATTATTTCGCCGACGACGACGAACTCGCGGGCCTCGAAGACCGTGACCAGATCGCTTTTCGCTACTGCGCGCCCGATGGCGCGGTCACGCCGGAAGCAAACCCCAACGGCTCCCAGCGCAACATCGCCGGAGTCTACAACGAGACCAAGACCGTGCTCGGCCTGATGCCGCACCCGGAGCGCCTCGCCGACCCTAAACTGGGCGGCATCGACGGACGGCCCTTCTTCGACGGTCTGGTGGAGGCGCTATCGTGAGCTCGGGCATGGCCAAGGAACGCCCCAACGAACCATCCGTGACGCCCAAGGTGGTGCGCGAGCACGGTCTGAACGAGCAGGAATACGACCTCATCCTCGACATCATGAGGCGCGCGCCGAACCTGCTGGAACTCGGTATCTTCTCGGTCATGTGGTCCGAGCACTGCTCCTACAAGTCGTCGAAGAAGTGGCTGAAGACCCTGCCGACAAAAGGGCCGCAGGTGATCAAGGGCCCTGGCGAGAACGCCGGCGTCATCGACATCGGCGAGGGCCTCGCCGCCATCTTCAAGATGGAGAGCCATAACCACCCGAGCTTCATCGAGCCCTACCAGGGCGCGGCGACCGGCGTCGGCGGCATCCTGCGCGACGTCTTCACCATGGGGGCCCGGCCCGTCGCCAATCTGAACGCCCTGCGCTTCGGATCGCCCGATCATCCCAAGACCCGCCATCTCGTCGCCGGCGTGGTCGCCGGCATCGGCGGCTACGGCAACTGCGTCGGCGTGCCGACGGTCGGCGGCGAGGTGAACTTCGACTCCTCCTACAACGGCAACATCCTGGTCAACGCCATGACCGTCGGCATCGCCCCAGCCGACCGCATCTTCTATTCGGCCGCCGCGGGCGTCGGCAAACCGGTGGTCTATGTCGGCTCCAAGACCGGCCGCGACGGCATTCACGGCGCCACCATGGCCTCGGCCGAGTTCGACGAGGATTCCGACGAGAAGCGCCCGACCGTGCAGGTCGGCGATCCGTTCACAGAAAAGCTGCTGATCGAGGCCTGCCTGGAGCTGATGGCCACCGATGCCATTGTCGGCATCCAGGACATGGGTGCCGCCGGGCTCACCTCCTCGTCCTTCGAGATGGCCTCCAAGGGCGGCTCCGGCGTCGAATTGGAACTCGACAAAGTGCCGTGCCGCGAAGACGGCATGACGCCCTACGAAATGATGCTCTCAGAAAGCCAGGAGCGCATGCTGATGGTGCTGCAGCCCGGTAAGGAAGACCTGGCGCGCGGCATCTTCGAGAAGTGGGACCTCGACTTCGCCGTCATCGGGCATCTCACCGATTCCGGCCGCATGGTCCTGAAGATGCACGGCGAGGTGGTCGGCGACCTGCCGATCGATCCGCTGGCCGAGGCTTCCCCGGAGTACGACCGACCCTGGCAGCCGACGCCGCCGCTGGACGACGTCGACCCGGCCGGCTTCACGCCGTCGGTCGCGCCGGCCGAGGCCTTGAAGCGCCTCATGGCGACGCCTGACCTCTGCTCCAAGCGCTGGGTCTGGGAGCAATACGACCACATGGTCATGGCCGACACCGTCGCGCGGCCCGGCGGCGACGCCGCCGTGGTGCGCATCCACGGCTCCAACCGCGGCCTCGCCATGGCGAGCGACTGCACGCCGCGCTACTGCAAGGCCGATCCGGCGCGCGGCGGCGCCCAGGCCGTCGCCGAAAGCTGGCGCAATCTCACCGCCGTCGGCGCCAGACCCCTGGCGGTGACCGACAACATGAATTTCGGCAATCCGGAGCGCCCGGAGATCATGGGCCAGTTCGTCGGCTGCATCGCCGGCATGAAAGCGGCCTGCGAGGCGCTCGACTACCCGGTCGTCTCCGGCAACGTCTCGCTCTACAACGAGACCAACGGGCAGGCCATCCTGCCGACCCCGGTGATCGGCGGCGTCGGCCTGATCGACGACCTGGACCGGATCGCCGGTGCGGCTTTCGCCGCCGCCGATGAGACAATCGTCCTGATCGGCGAAACCAAGGGCCATCTCGGCGCCTCGCTTTACCTGCGCGACATCGAGGGCGCCTCGGAAAGCGCGCCGCCACCGGTCGACTTGGCGGTGGAGCGGCGCAACGGCGACTTCGTGCGCGGCCGGATCCACGCTGGCGCGGTGACGGCCTGCCACGACCTCTCCGACGGTGGCCTGGCGGTGGCCCTGGCGGAAATGGCGCTGGCCGGCGGCTGCGGGGCGGATATCGCCGAGGCGGCGGCCGCCGTCGACAATCCCCCTCTTCCCGCGTGGTTGTTTGGAGAGGACCAAGCGCGCTATCTTGTCACCACCAAAACGGCGGATGCCTTGCTGGCCGCGGCTGGGGAGGCCGCTGTGCCGGCCCGGGTGCTCGGGCGGACCGGCGGCGAGAGCTTGATCCTGGCGGCGGGAATGGCCATATCCCTGGCGGAACTCAGGGCCGGCCACGAGGGCTGGCTGCCCGGCTACATGGACCGCTAGCGGCGCTCTCGGGCACCGACCGGCAACAACAAGGACCCCACCGGCGGGGTCCGATGAGATTAGGGACGAGGATCGACAGCATGCCGATGAACCCTGGGGATATCGAGGGCATGATCAAGGCGGCGATGCCGGACGCCCTGGTGCGGATCGAGGATCTGCGCGGTGACGGCGACCACTACGCGGCCTACATCACCTCGGCGGCCTTTCGCGGCAAGACCCGGGTGCAGCAACACCAGATGGTCTACGAAGCCCTGCAGGGCCGCATGGGCAACGAACTTCACGCGCTGGCGCTGCAGACCTCGACGCCTCCGGAAGCGCAATAGAGCCGCAGGCGTCAGACAGACATTCAGACAAGGGATCCACGAGGGATCCCCGGCCGATGCCAAGGCGCGGCCGCAAAGACATCGGGAAAGGAGTACAGGTTATGGATGATACCGTAGCCGCGCGGATCAAGCAGGAAGTCGACGACAATCAGGTGGTGCTGTTCATGAAGGGCACACCGGTCTTTCCACAGTGCGGCTTCTCCGCCGCCGTGGTGCAGATCTTGTCGCACCTCAATGTAAAATTCAAAGGAGTCGACGTGCTGCAGGACCCGGGCATCCGCCAGGGCATCAAGGACTACAGCAACTGGCCGACCATCCCCCAGCTCTATGTGAAGGGCGAGTTCGTCGGCGGCTGCGACATCATCCGCGAGATGTTCCAGTCCGGCGAGCTGGCCGAGTACCTCAACACCAACGGCGTCGACGCCAGGCCCGCCGCTTAGGGCCGCAACGGCAAGAGCCGGCAGAGCAAGGGCCGCACCCGACGGGGCGGCCCTTTTTGCTGTCGTTACCGGGAAATGATCCGGTGGTTCTGCAAGGCCAACGGATGGTGATGCAGTCAGCCGCCACTGGCCATCAAATCGACTCCAAACATCCCGATCACGCTCTGATCCGAAAGCGGATAAGTCCCTTTTCGGTTTGCCGCATGGCGGCTGCAACGCCGTTTTGGACCTTGACCATTCTGCATCGTCAGGCCAATAGAGCAGCAGCCGATCTCAGATCAGCGCCACGGCGGCGACCACAATGTAGCGGCAGGTCTTGGCAAGCGCGACAAGCAGGAAAAAGCTGGCGAGCGGCTCCCGCAGCACGCCGGCGACGACGGTAAGAGGGTCCCCGACGATGGGCGCCCAGCTGAGCAGCAGGCTCCACCTGCCGTAGCGTCGGTACCAGCGGGTCGCCCGCTCCAAGCGGGCCGGTGTGACGGGAAACCACCGCCGGTCGCTGAAGCGCTCGACGCCGCGCCCGATGACCCAATTGACCAGCGCACCGAGAGTGTTGCCGGCGCTGGCCACGGCGACCAGCAGGGCAATGGAATAGTCGCCTGAAAGAATAAGCCCAGCGAGGCCGACCTCCGACTGGGCCGGAAAAATCGTTGCGGCCAGGAAGGCGATGAGGAACAGCCCCGTGTAGATGCCGAGGTCAACCACGGAAGGTTGCTGCAGCGAAAAGGCGGCCATTTGCCGCCATGCCGGTCAACTTTCGAAAGACAGGTCGGCCGGCGAAATCAACACGCCGAACTGAGCACACCAGATCACGACGCTCGGATAGTCCTCCAGATTAACACCGGCTGGAACCGAGTATTTCTGACTGCCTTTGAAGGCGCGCAGCCGGCCGAGGTCAACGAACATGGAGCCTTCGACTGCCGCCTCATCGCGGACTTCACGACGAGGCACCAGGTAGACGTGATACTTCGGGCCGGGTCCAACTTCGAAATCTGCATCAAGATACACGATCGTTCCGTAGACGGCGACGCTCCCCTTACCATAGTGGATCGGATCAGACGGATCGGCGTGGATGAATTGTCCGCGCGCCAGCAACTCGCTGCGCTCGTCCGCGGTCAAGGTATCCATGGCTTCAGGCGGTGGAAAGACATAGGTAAAGACAAAGAAGCCAACAGCCACACCGAATGCCGTGCCCAGCAATCCGCCAAGCAGAAAGATCGCGATGCCGCGCCACATGCTTCTTCTCCCGTTGCGCCAGTATCCAGGGTAACCGGTCTCGCCGAAGTCATCCTTCCTCTGAGGCGGAGGCGCTCTTCAATCGGGGCCACCAGAGGATCCGGTTCAAGACAGGAGTATTGCGAATCTTTGCTCTCATGGGAAGCAATGGCGGTGTTGGCCCGCCTTCGGAGCAAGGGCAATGAAAGCCTCCACGCGATCTGCGGGCTTGGCGGTTCAGGACGCCTCGGACAGGATCCACTGCGTGACGGCATCGCGTGCCGGGTCCGGTTTCCGCTCGACCGGATGAACGACGTAGTAGCCGCTTTGATCGGCGCCTGTGTCCTGCCACAGCACGACGAGCCTGCCCCGTGAGATCTCGTCCTCCAGCAGAAGCCACGGCGCAAGCGCTATGCCCTGCCCGTTCGCCGCCGCGTCCATGGCGAGCGCCGTCTGATTGAACTGCAGCATCCGCTGCTTGGGCTTCGTGCCGGCGCCCTCAAGCAGCCTTTCCCAGTAGGCGTGACTGTCCTGAATGAGACGACGCGCCGCTAGATCCTCGAATTGGGCGATCGGGCCCGCTTCGTCAGCGTATCCGGGACTGCACACGGCGCAGAGGTCGAGCGGTGCGAGCAGCGCGCTGTGCAGCCCTGTTTCGAAGGGCGGTCGCCCTTGGCGGATGGCGATATCGATGCCGTCGGACTGGAAATCGGCAAGCCGTTCACTGGCGACGGTATGCAAGTCGATATCAGGATGCAGCTGCGCGAAGCTGCCCAGTCTCGGCACCAGCCATTTCGAAGCAAACGAAGGCGTTACACTGAGGGTGATGCGCGCACACTCGGGCCGCAGTGTCCGGGTGGCGCCGTCGATGATCCCCAGCGCGCGCCGAACGGGGCCATGATAGCTGCGTCCGGCCTCGGTCAACGCGAGACCGCGCGCCTGACGGAGAAACAGCTGTACCCCCAGTTCCGCTTCGAGCCGTCGCACCTGCTGCGCCACCGCCCCCTGCGTCAGGTTCAGTTCTTCCGCAGCGAACCGGAAATTCAGATGCCGTGCCGCAGCGTCAAACATCCGCAGAGCGTTCAGGTTGGGCGCACGCAAGGATTTTCCTTCCCAAGGCAGTAGTTTTTCTACAGCCTGACGCGACGAGACATGATTGGTCAAGGGACGTTCAGAAGTCCAGATTTGCACCAGACACAGACCAAGGAGAAATGATCGTGGCTTCGAAAACAGCCGTCATCACCGCCGGCGGCAGCGGCATGGGCGCGGACGCGGCGCGGCGTCTCGCCGCCGAAGGCTTTAACATCGCCATCCTTTCGTCGTCAGGCAAGGGCGAGGCGCTGGCCGAGGAGCTCGGCGGCGTCGGCGTGACCGGGTCGAACCGCTCGGCCGCGGATATCCAGAAGCTCGCGGACCTGGCCATGGCGCGCTGGGGCCGCGTCGACGTGCTGGTCAATTCGGCGGGGCATGGGCCGAAGGGACCGGTGCTGGAGATCAGCGACGACGATTGGCACCTCGGGATGGAGGTCTATCTGCTGAACGTCGTGCGTCCCACGCGCATCGTGGCGCCCATCATGGCCGCCCAGGGCGGCGGCGCCATCGTGAACATTTCGACCTTTGCGGCCTTTGAGCCGGACCCGCTGTTCCCCACCTCCGGGGTTTTCCGCGCCGCCCTGGCCGGCTTCACCAAGCTGTTCGCCGACAAGTACGCCGCCGACAACATTCGGATGAACAACGTTCTGCCCGGTTTTATCGACAGCCTCCCCGAGACTGAAGACCGCCGCGCCCGCATTCCCATGGGGCGCTATGGCAAAGCGAGCGAGGTTTCGTCGCTGATCGCCTATCTCACCTCCGAAGAAGCGGCCTACATGACCGGCCAGAACCTTCGCATCGATGGCGGACTGACCCATGCGGTCTGACGCCCTCGCCGCACCGATGGCCGGGGGCCAAGATCTTCAGGCCGCCCTTTTCCGTCAGGAGTCTTCCCGCTCCGCTTCACCAGCCGCCGCTCCGTCCGCATCCTTCCTGGGGACCTTTACCAGAGCCTCGCCCTCCAAAACGGCGTTGCCGTCGACGCTGCAGCGGCAGGTGAGCCCGGCGCGGCGCCGGTCGGCATCCAATTCGGTCACCGTGACGCTGGCCTCGACAAGGTCGCCGATCTTCACCGGCGCCAGGAAGCGCAGGGTTTGGGAAATGTAGATGGCGCCCGGGCCGGGCAGCCGCGTGCCGATCACCGCCGAAATCAGGCTGGCCGTGTAGAGGCCGTGGGCGATGCGGCCCTTGAACGGCGTCTTGGCGGCGAAGTGCTCCGACAGGTGGATCGGGTTGCGGTCGCCGGTAATCTCCGCGAAGCCGACCACATCCGAAGCGCTGACAAGCTTGCTGTAGACCTCGGTCATGCCGAGGCTGAGATCCTCGAAATAGAGGGCTTGATAGGGCAGAATGGTCATAGGGCGGGAGGGTAACCGTCCGCGGCGGCGGCGGCAAATTGGAAGTGGGGCGCCTTTCCTCGCTTCGCCGTGCCGTAGCATCGCGTCCCCGCGCGAGGCAGACACTTCAGCCAAGGCACTAGAGAAGCGCCGCTTTGCTCTCCAGAAAGGCCCTTTCAAGATCGTTCCCTGACAGCCTGATCGCGGCGGCGAGGCAGTCTTTCGCTTTGGCCCGTTCACCGGATCGCGCCAGGAAGTCGGCCTTGGCCGCAAAATACGGCTGGTAGTTGTCCAGTTTTCCATTACTCGCCGCCTCATTCAGCAGGGCGAGCGCGGCCTCGAGCGACTGGGCGTAAGACACGGCGACGGCCTGGTTGATGCGCACGACCGGCGAAGGCTGGTACGCGTGAAGCCGCTCGTAGAGCAAGGATACCTGCAACCAATCGGTCTCGGCCCATGACGGGCTCTGGGCGTGAACGGCGCTGATCGCCGCTTGCAACTGATAGGGACCAAGCCTGCGTTTGGGCAACGCCGCCTCGAGAATGGAGACTCCTTCGGCGATCTTCGTCCTATCCCAGCGCTGCCGGTTCTGATGTTCCAGCGGGACCATCGCACCCTGCTCGTTCACGCGCGCAAAACGCCGCGAGTCGTGCAGCAGCATGAGTGCGAGAAGGCCGGACACCTCCGTCTCCTGCGGCAGGAGGCGATGGATTATGCGCGCCAGTCGAATGGCTTCGCTACTCAGATCGCCTCTGGTGAGGCTTCCACCGTTCGAAGCCGAATACCCCTCATTGAAAATCAGGTAGATGACGCCCAGGACGGAAGAAACTCTCTCGGGCAGAGCAGAGCGGTCGGGGATCTCGTAGGGAATTCCAGCCAGGGCGATTTTCTTTTTCGCCCTTGCGAGGCGCTGCGCCATGGCGTCAGGCTTGTCGAGAAAGGCGCCGGCGATTTCGTCCGTGGTGAGGCCGCCGAGGGTGCGCAGGGTCAGCGCGACACAGGTCTTTTCTTCCAAGGCCGGGTGGCAGCAGGTGAAGACCATCTCCAGACGCTTGTCGGGAATCGCCCCTGCCTCGCTCTCATCTGACAACTGCTGCTCGAGGTCGAGGGCGTAGGAGATACTGTCTCGCTTGAGAGAAAAATTCCGGTCCCGGCGGAGGCGGTCTATGGCTTTTCTGCGCGCCGCGGTGATCAGCCAGGCATCCGGCGCGGCTGGGAGGCCGTTCTTGCGCCAGTGTACCATCGCTGCGACGACCGCATCCTGCAGGCAGTCCTCCGCAAGCTGAAAATCACCGACGGTTTTGACGAGTGAGGCGAGGATGCGCCCCCACTCCTCGCGAACGGTTCTGCCGATGGTCTGTTCGAGAGCGTGTGGGGGCAGCATGACTCCGCACCAGGTTCAATGTCGATCAGTGGTCCCAGACCACCACCGGCCGCACCTCGATTCGCCCGAACGCCGCCGAAGGGATCATCGCGGCGTATTTGATCGCTTCATCGAGATCGGCGCAGTCGAGGAGATAGTAGCCGCCCAGTTGTTCCTTGGTTTCGGCAAAGGGACCGTCCGTCGTTTGGTTCTTGCCGCCGCGAACGGTCACAGTCGTCGCCGTGGCGATGGGTTGCAGCGCATCGCCCGCCACAAACTTGCCGTCCGATTTGACGGTTTCGGTGAAATCGCCATAGCCCTTCATAAAGGCGCCAAATTCCGGCGTTCCGGGCTGCGGCCCCGAACCCTCGGCCGCATAGATAAGACACATGTAGTGCATTTGCGTTTCCCCTGTTCTCAACCAAGAACTCCATGCTCTTGTACTTCCCAGACGAACGGCGCGCGTCGAAATCGACATCGGGCGCGAAAGTAATCTTCAAACGTCAATGAGCGCCGCAAAGCGGCCCGTTGGCAGGCTGCCCTTGAGAGGGCTTAGTTGCCGCGGCGGTGCAAGGCGATGTTGGCCGCCATGCCTTCGATGTTCTCCTCACGCCAGCCGTCGTACTGCGCCCAGTCCTTATAAGCGTCGAGTGTAATCGTCGCCTTCATCTCCTCAACCGACTTTCCGGCCCGCGCCGCCGCCAAGACTTCGGCATAGAGCGCTTCGAGGTAACCGCGGTGGTCGGCGGCGTCGGCCTTGGTGCCCATATCGCCGTGGCCGGGCACCAGAATGTCGAAGTCGATGGCCTCGACCCGGCGGATCGCCTCCATCCATTCCGGGAAGTAGGAATCCCCCAGCGTCCGGAAGGGTAGCCGCTTAACCGAGATGAAATCGACGGTAAAGACCGCCCGTTCAGCCGGAAAATACATGACCGTCATGTTGTTCGAGTGGTTGGGACCGACGTGGATCAACTCCACCGTCTTGCCGCCGAGAGAGAGCGTCATGCGGTCGGAATAGGTGATGTCCGGCATTGCCGTCGGCCGTTGCTCTCCGGCGATCGCCGCGGCGGCGTTTTCATGCGCGACGATGACCGCGCCGTCTTCGGCAAAGACCTCCCCGCCCGATATGTGATCGGCGTGATCGTGGCTGTAGACAACATAGCGGATCGGCTGACCGAATTGTTTTTGCACCTCTTCCTTCAGCCAGCTTGCGGCCGCGGCATTGATCGGATCGCTGGCGATGACGCCGGCGTCCGTGACGAACAAGACGGAAAAATGGAAATTGTTCTGGAAGCGGTAGAGATCGCCGGCAATGGGCGTGATCGACCGCTTCGGATCGCCGCTTTGCTGCGCCATGGCCGCGCCGCTACCCAAGAGGAGAACGACCGCGAGCCAGACCGCTTTCATTTGCCGATTCATCGCACCGCTCCCTAAGTTGTTCGCCAAGCTGAAAAGTCTACCCGAAGCCAGAGAGCGACAAAGCGCGCAAGACCCGTCACGTCTTCACTTGCTCGTGAGCACTTCAGCCCGCTCTGGCAGTCACCAGGCTCAGCTGTAGACCGCGGACTGCCGGTTCGCGCCGTCGGCACCGGCCACCAGCGAGCTCGGGGAGCCGAGCGACGACCTCGACGGGACCACCGGCTCAGCCATGTCCGTGGGTCATGGCGCCTAGGTAAGCTGGAGGTTTGCCCGCTTGCCGGCCTCCCCCTAGACTTGCCGTGCCTTGTAGAATTGGCTCCTGGATCATTCGCCTATGTCGGTGTCGCCCCCTCCGCCATCCATTTCTGCCGGCTGGCGCACGCCCGCAGTCGTCATCGGTGCCGGCTGCGTGCTGGCCCTGCTGTCGTTCGGCATTCGCTCCAGCTTCGGGCTGTTCCTGGCGCCGATGTCCGGCGATTTCGGCTGGGGCCGCGAGGTCTTCGCCGTCGCCATCGCCGTGCAGAACCTGCTCTGGGGCCTGTGCCAGCCGGTCGCCGGCGCCCTCGCCGACCGCTACGGCGCCGGGCGGGTGCTGACCCTCGGCGCGCTGGTCTACGCCGCCGGGCTGTTCCTCATGGCGCAGGTTTCGACGCCGGGCATGCTGACCCTGTCGGCCGGCCTGCTGGTCGGCGTCGGCGTCGCCGGCGCGTCCTTCGCCATCGTGCTCGCCGCCTTCGCCCGCCTGATGCCGGAAGACAAGCGCTCCTGGGCGCTGGGCATCGGCACCGCCGCCGGCTCGGCCGGACAGTTCTTCGTGGTGCCGCTGGGCCAGGCCTTCATCTCGGCCTACGGCTGGTCCATGGCCCTCACTCTCTTCGGCTTTCTCGCCTTTGCCATGGTGCCCTGCGCCGCGGCCCTGGCCGGCCGCGCCGACCACTGGGGCCAGATTCCCCAGTCGACCGGCGCGGCTCTGAAGGAGGCCTTCAGCCACAACAGCTACAACCTGCTGACCCTGGGTTTTTTCGTCTGCGGCTTTCATGTCGCCTTCATTCAGACCCATCTGCCGGCTTACATCACCGACCAGGGCCTGGACGCCGGACTCGCCGCCTGGGCGCTGGCCATCGTCGGCGGCGCCAACATCGTCGGCGCCTACACCGCCGGTGTCTTGGGCGGGCGCTTTAGCAAGAAGTACCTGCTTTCCGGCCTCTACTTCGCGCGCGCCGTGGCCATCGCCCTCTTCATCCTGTTGCCGACGAGCAATGCCAGCGTGCTGCTGTTCGCCGCCGCCATCGGCCTCCTGTGGCTGTCGACCGTGCCGCTGACCTCCGGCCTGGTGGCCCAGTTCTTTGGCACCCGCCACATGGCCATGCTGTTCGGCATCGTCTTCTTCAGCCATCAGCTCGGCGCCTTCCTCGGGGTCTGGCTGGGCGGCTACTTCTTCGACGTCACCGGCTCCTACGATCTGGTGTGGTGGGGCAGCGTGGCCCTCGGCCTGCTGGCCGCCGCCGTGCATTGGCCGATCCGCGAAGAAGGCGTCGACCGCCTCGCCCGCGCCGGCTGACCCGGCAGCCGACCGGCGCGCCGGTGACGGGCAGGACGCGGCATCTCACCCTGAAAATCGTGCTGTTCCTGCTCGGACTGTGGCTCACCATCATGGCCATCGCCCTGCCGCTGGCTTCGCTGCCGGACAGTGCCGGCGGCCGGATGCTGGTGCTGTTCCCACCCAGCCTCGGGCCGAACGCCCGCCTGCTGGCCATCGTCGAGGCCGGCGGCCGGCCGATTCTCCAACACGCCGGCGGCCGTGTCTGGCTGGCCGAGTCGGAAACGCCCGGTTTCGCCGGCCGCCTGCAAGCGGCCGGCGCCTGGGCGGCCTACGCGCCGACCGTCATCGCTGTTCTGCCGCAGGGCGGTTGCTTCTACATCTCGGTGCATCCGCCGGGACCGCCGCAACCTCATCCTCCAATTTAATAGTCGCCTTAATCATAAATAATTCAGTTGCTTGTGCGGTTTTCATCGAGTTGTTTCGAGAAAATTGAACCGATCCAAAAGCCGCTTCGACTACCAGGGTGAAGCAACACCCGAGTAACGGAGCAACCCGATATGTTCAAGCACCTGATCCTGGCTTCGGCCACCGCCGTCGTGGCCCTAGCCGCCACCGCCGACCATTCCGGCGGTTCTCTTTCCCTGACCAGCAGCGCCGAAGCCAAGGCCGCCACCAAGCTGGCCCAGGCAACGCAGTTGAAGCCGGCGACCCGCGATACGGGCCCGACGCGCAAGCCCTCCACCGGCGTTCCGGTCGATCCCAAGCGCGGCCCCGGCAACTACGCGCCCAACCCCTTCGTCGACCTCTACGGCCAGCCCTACTACCCGGCGGTCTATGAGGGTCTTCCGGGCAACTACTACTGCTCCTTCCTGACCGGCGGCGACACCGTGTCGAAGGCCGTGCAGGTGAAGGTGCGCAACCAGGGCACCAAGATCGCCGGCCCGGTGCAGGTGGTCTTCGAGTTCGCCGGTGGCAAGCGCGTCAAGCAAACCCTGCCGATGAACGTGCTGGCCGCCAGCTACATCTTCGAAGCGGTCATCCCGCCGAGCGCCTGGCAGAGCGGCACCGCCGCCTTTACCATCCGCATCGATCACCCCAACAAAGTGGCCGAGAGCAACGAGGCCAACAATACCATCTCGAGCTTCTGCATGGGCCCCGAGGGCTGAGCGGCGGTCCGCCATAAGAGAGGCAAAAGAAAAGGGCCGGCGCGACCTCTCACGGTCGGCGTCCGGCCCTTTCGCATGGACGGGCTCGCGGCTTAGCGCGAGTAGAACTCGATGACCAGGTTCGGCTCCATGGAGACCGGGTAAGGCACGTCGGCCAGCTTCGGCTCGCGGATGAAGGTGGCCTTCATCTGGTTGAGGTCAACCTCGATGTAATCCGGCAGGTCGCGCTCCACCGACTCGACGCCCTGCAGCACCAGCGGCAGTTCGCGGCTCTTGGCCTTGACCTGCACCACATCGCCCTCTTTCACCTGATAGGAGGGGATGTTGACGCGCTTGCCGTTCACGGTGACGTGGCCATGGTTGACGAACTGGCGGGCGGCGAAGACGGTCGGCACGAACTTGCAGCGGTAGACCACGGCGTCGAGGCGGCGTTCCAGCAGGCCGACCAGGTTCTCGCCGGTGTCGCCGCGGCGCCGGCTGGCTTCGTCGTAGTAGCGGCGGAACTGCTTCTCGCCGATGTTGCCGTAGTAGCCCTTCAGCTTCTGCTTGGCAGCGAGCTGGATGCCGAAATCGGTCGGCTTGCGGCGCCGCTGGCCGTGCTGGCCCGGGGCGTATTCGCGCTTGTTGAAGGGGCTTTTGGGGCGGCCCCAGAGGTTGACCCCGAGGCGGCGATTGATCTTGTACTTGGACGCAATGCGCTTGGACATGGCCGAGCGGCTCCTTTCGTTTACGATGCCGCCCTCGTTTCGGGGTCGGCCTTGTTGTTCCGGTAGTCCCAAAAGCGGCCCAAAAGGGCCAGCCGGCAAGATCCGGCCTTTTCCAAGGCCTGCCGATAAGGCAAACCCTTTGAGCTGTTGGGCGGGGCGGAGGCGCTGGGGCCGTCCCACTTTCCCGGAAAGGAAGCCGGGAATATACTGAGGGGCGGCGGAATGTCAAATAACTTGCAATACGCGGGCTAGCAACTTCAGATAGAGTGCCTTCAGCAGGCTACGCGCCATCCCCGACCGCACGGAAAGCCCGTAATTTCTCGCATGTCAGTTGTCCCGAACAACCTTCCCGACCATCAGAAGGGACTGGTCCTGACCACCCTGGGGGTCCTGGTGCTGACACCGGACAGCCTGCTGGTGCGCCTGGCGGATCTGGAGCCCTTCACCCTGCTGGTCTGGCGCGGCAGCCTGCAGGCCCTCGGCGTCCTGGTGATCCTGGCTCTTCTCTATCCGGGCCGGGTTGCAGCGCAGATTCGCTCGATCGGGCGCTGCGGGGTTCTGCTGAGCATCGTCTTTACCGGCAGCACCCTGTTCTTCATCCTCGGCCTCACCTACACCGCCGTCGCCGATGTCCTGGTGATCGTCGCCGTCGCCCCGCTGGCCGCGGCGGTCTTCAGCCGCAGTTTTTTGGGCGAGTCGGTGCCGCTACGCACCTGGGTGGCCATCTCGCTGACTCTGGCGGGCATTGCCCTGCTGGTCGCCGACGACCTGGGCAGCGGCTCGATATATGGCGACCTCGCGGCGCTCGGCTGTGCCCTTTGCATCGGCGCCAGCCTGACCATCACCCGCCACGGCCGCGCCGTCAGCATGGTGCCGGCCATGGCGCTGGCCGGCACTCTGACCGCCCTGGTGGCGCTGCCGCTGGCCTTGATGCTGGAAGTCGGCCCTCTGCTGCCGTCCGGCCCCCCGCTGACCTATACCCTGCTCATGGGCCTGGTTGTGGTGCCGATCTCCTTCGCGCTCATTACCGTCGGTCCGCGCTACCTGCCGGCCCCTGAAGTCGGTCTGCTGCTGCTGATGGAAACCGTGCTCGGCCCGCTCTGGGTCTGGCTGGTGATCGGCGAGTATCCCGGCGATCTGGCGATGATGGGCGCCGGCGTGGTGGTGCTGACGCTGGCCGGCCATGCCCTGGCGGGAAACCGGCAACGGCGGGCCGCGCTGCCGTGATCAGAATCACCGCTTCGGTTGCCCTCGATCCCGACGAGATCGAGGAGACCTTTGTGCGCGCCGGCGGCCCCGGCGGGCAGAACGTCAACAAGGTCGCCACCGCCGTTCAGCTGCGCTTCGACCTGAGGAATTCCCCGTCTCTGCCGCCGGCGCTGCGCAGCCGCGCCGAGCGCCTGTCC
The DNA here is from genome assembly GCA_040217155.1 of Kiloniellaceae bacterium. Classification (GTDB taxonomy): domain Bacteria; phylum Pseudomonadota; class Alphaproteobacteria; order Kiloniellales; family Kiloniellaceae; genus Pelagibius. Next base: position 456,188 of record JAVJNS010000026.1, on the reverse strand, counting down.
GGCAAGCGCCTGACCAAAGAGGGCGTTCTGGTGATCACCGCAGCGCGCTTCCGCAGCCAGGAGCGCAACCGCGAGGATGCGGAAGCCCGCCTCGTCGCCCTGCTGCAGAAGGCCGCCGTGCCTCCGACCCCGCGCCGGGCCACGCGCCCCTCGCGCGCCGCCAAGAAGCGTCGACTGGAGTCCAAGACGCAGCGCGGCGAGACAAAGAAGCTGCGCCGCCGCCCCCGCGCGGAGGAGTAACACCCGAGGGAGCTTAGCAATGACCATCCCCGAAAAGATGTCCGGCATGGTGCTGACAGGCCATGGCGGGTTCGACAAGCTCGAGTGGCGCGAAGACCTTGCAGTGCCGCACCCCGGAGCGGGCGAGGTTCTCATCGCGGTCCGGGCCTCCTCGGTGAACAATACCGACATCAACACCCGAACGGCGTGGTATTCGAAGTCGGTCAGAGGCGGCACCGCCTCGGGCGCGTCAGCCGGCAATGCCGAAGCGGATGCGGCCGATGGCGGCTGGTCCGGGCAAGCGTTGAATTTTCCGCGCATCCAGGGCGCGGACTGCTGCGGCGAAATCGTCGCGGTCGGCCCGGCAGTGCCGGACAGCCGGATCGGCGAACGTGTTCTGGTGCGCGCCCTTCAATCCACCGGCGCCACGGGCGGGCCCTATGCGACTTGGACTTACGGATCCGAGTGTGACGGTGCCTTTGCCGACTACACCAAGACCTTCGCTGCCGATGCCCTGCCGGTCCACTCCGACTGGAGTGACATTGAACTGGCCTCGATCCCCTGCGCCTACGCCACCGCCGAAGGCATGTTGCAACGTGCCGGCCTCAAGAACGAGCGGGTACTCATTACCGGTGCATCCGGCGGCGTCGGCTCGGCGGCAGTTCAACTTTCAAAGCGCCGTGGCGCCAGCGTTACGGCAGTGACCAGCGCTGACAAAGCGGCGGACATCAAGGCTCTCGGAGCCGATGAGATCGCGATGCGCGACAGCGCTCTTGCCGAAGCTGCGTTCGACGTGGTCATCGACCTTGTCGGCGGCCCGCGCTGGCCGGAGATGATTTCAGCACTGCGGCGCGGCGGACGCTACGGCACCGCGGGCGCGATTGCGGGCCCGATTGTCGAACTTGATCTGCGCAGTCTCTACCTGCGCGACCTCACGCTCTTCGGATCGACCTTCCAGCCGGACAGTATCCTACCCGACGTCATCGGCTACATCGAGCGGCAAGAGATACGCCCGTTGATCGCGCAGGTCTTCGGGCTCAAGGACCTGCACCTGGCGCAGGAGGCATTCCTCGAAAAAGCGCATATCGGAAAGATCGCCATCCGGAACCTCTAGAACCTGTCCTGTTCAGATTGAAGGGGCACCTGCGTCAAAGCGGCAGCCGCGGGCGCTCAGGTTCGTTGGGGGGGACTTCCGGCTGATCCGGGAAACCCGGTTCCTCCGGGGGAATCTCCGGCCGGCCCGGATAGTCCGGCTCCTGTGGTGGAATCTCCGGGTCGTCTGGAAAGTCCGGTGGAATCTCCACCGGCGGCGCGCCAGGGTCGTCGGGATCGGGCAGGGGTGCCGGCGGCACCGGTTCCGGTGGCCGCTCAGGAGGTGGCCGGGGCGTCGCGAATAGAATCAACTTCGCCTCCCACGATTCAGTTGTCGCTGTTCGATGGATCCAGAATATGGCTCGGCGCCGGATCATGCGGCACCAGAGACTTCTTCTCGTCGTCGCTCCAGGAGGCGATACGGACGCCAACCAGCTTGGCACCATCGGCGGGATCCTCGTCGACGGACTCCCAGATATGAAGACCCTCGGTATCGATGAAAAAGGTGTGGTCGCCGAAGTTCTGCCGCAGCGCGGGGACGGTTGGGTTGTCGTCGGGGATCACATCGGCGCCTGTCTGCTGCTGCACCTGCTGCGTCTGCAGTTCGCTGAGCCTCATGGTCTCTGGCCTTTCGCTGAAGGGAAGGACGCCCGCGGAGACGGCCGGGACAGTTCTGCCGCAGCTGTGCTCAGCGCGCGTAGAAAGCAGTTTTTCTAATGTATTGTCACACAACGATAGTTCAACCCGGGTACCGGAGAACCGCGGGAACGCCGGCTGCTCGACTCATGGGATGGGCCTACGCAAGTCCGGGCAGCGGCGGCGCGACGAAATTCCAGCGGCGCTGGAACCCAGCATTATCCTCGGCCGACGAAGGGCATCTTGGTCGACATGATGGTCATGAACTGCACGTTGGCATCCAACGGCAGGCCGGCCATGTGCACGATGGCGTCGGCCACGTGGGTCACATCCATGGTCGGTTCCGCTTTGGTCGAGCCGTCGGCCTGCGGCACGCCGGCGGCCATGCGCTCGGTCATGTGCGAGGCGGCATTGCCGATATCGATCTGCCCGCAGGCGATGTCGAACTGCCGCCCGTCGAGGGAGATCGTGCGGGTCAGGCCCGTCACCGCGTGCTTGGAAGCGGTGTAGGGCGCCGACCCAGGCCGCGGCGCGTGAGCCGAGATCGAACCGTTGTTGATGATGCGCCCGCCCTGCGGGCTCTGGCGCTTCATCAGGCGGAAGGCGCCGCTGGCGCAAAGAAACATGCCGTTCAGATTGACGTCGATGACCTTCTTCCAGGCCGACCATTCGAGATCGCCGAAGTTGGTGGCGGGCACGTTGGTGCCGGCGTTGTTGAAGATTACATCGAGGTGACCGAAGTCGCTCTCGATCTTCTCAAACATGGCCTCCACGGCCTCCGGGTCGGTCACGTCACACGGCAGGGTCAGCATGCCGCCGCCCGCTTCGCCGTCGGTCTCCTTCAGCGCGTCCTCGCGGCGGCCGCAGACGGCGACCTTGTAGCCCGCCTTGGCGAGCGCCAGTGCCGTCGCCCGGCCGATGCCCGATCCCGCGCCCGTCACCAGTGCCGTCTTCGCCATAACTTCCCTCCGGATATCGTCTTATTGGGATTAGCAGCAGAACGGTTCGCACCGGCCCAGCCGGCGGCAGTTTAGGGGCAGACGCCCGAGTGGCCTATGACTAATTCGTTCTAACCGTCTCCGCCTTTCCTGCCGCGCAGGGCGGAGATGATTCCATGCAGGGCGTTTACCTCGCCCTCGGTCGGGGCGATGCGGTGAAAGAGATTGCGCAGGTTGCGCACCATGGTCGGGCGCTTTTCCGGCGGGAACAGGAAGCCGGTCTCGTCGAGCGCGGCCTCCAGGCGCTCGAAGAAATTCACGATCTCGGCCTTGCTGGCCGGCCGGCCGGTCCCGGTCTCGAGCTTGCGCGGCTCGGTCCGGTCGGCGGCGAGGAACCAGGTATGGCCGACCAGCAGAACCGCCTGCGCGAGATTGAGCGAGGAGAAAGCCGGATTGAGCGGCACCGAAAGCGCGGCATCGGCCAGGGCGATGTCATCGTTCACCAGGCCGGAGCGTTCAGGACCGAAGAGCAGTCCCGTCTTGCGTCCCGCGGCGGCCTCGGCGCGCAGCTCACCGGCGGCCTGGGCCGGCGTCACCACCGGCTTCACCATGCCGCGCGGGCGCGCCGTGGTGGCATAGACCCGGTGCAGATCGGCGATGGCGGCCCGGGTGCTGTCGAAGAGCTGCGCGCCGGCGATGACTTCGTCGGCGCCCGAGGCAGCGGCCTGAGCTTTCTCGCTGGGCCAGCCGTCGCGCGGCGACACCAGACGCAGTTCCACAAGGCCGCAGTTCAGCATGGCGCGGGCCACCATGCCGATGTTCTCGCCCAGCTGCGGATTCACCAGGATGACGGCCGGTCCAGGGGCCAGAGGAGTTTCGCGGGTGCGGTCGGTGCCGGACATGACGCTTGCGCTCCGGCGGCGCGCTACTGCGGCAGCAGGGTTTCGGCGCGCCGCACCGCGTCGGCCAGCGGCATGCCGACCTCGAGATCCGGGTGGAAGAACAGGCCGAAGGCCGCCTCGCCCAGCGGCGTCAGCTCCGGTCCGCTGCCAGTGTTTTCAACCAATCCCGCCAACTCCGGCCCAAGAGTAACTCCGCCGAAGGCCCAGACCGTCGCCAGGACAAGGGAGGCTTCCCGCGCCTCGGCCGGTTCGTCGTCGGCCAGCAAAATCACACCGCGGCGCAAATGGTCCTCTTCGAAAGCGAACATGAAGGGCCAGGTGCCCAGTTCGAAGCGCGCCAGCATGCCTTTGTCGAATTCTCCGGTAGTAGCAATTTCCGCCAGGTCGAGGCGCGAGCCGACGACAATCACCAGGTCCGCCCCCAGCGCCAACCTAGTCGCGTCCTGGTCCGGCGCCACCTCCGCGCCGGTCTCGACCACCGTGATTTCGAGGCCTGTCACTTCAGAAAAGGGCTCCGACACTCTCTCCAATTGCCGACGCAGAGTCTCCACGTTCTCACCGAACAGCGCGATGGCGAGATCGCCGGAGCGGCGCCAGAACGCGTCTTTTGGGAGTCCAAACCGCGCGCGGTTCTCTGCCTGGCCGACCAGCTTGGTGAAAGCTGCCAGCACCTTCTCGCGCTCTCCCGGCGAACCCGCCGGGGCGCCCTTGCCGGACTGAGCGGCCAGCGGCAGCGGCATCAGCACCAGCAGCGCGCTCAGCGCCACAGCCGTCCATCTCATTCGGCACCCTCCTGCGGAACAGACGCGCCATCCTGAAAAAGCTTCCAGGTGATACCTTCGTGCAGGGCATTGTATGAAGCATCGATGATGTTGGTGGAGACGCCGAGGGTGGTCCAGCGCCGCCCGCTGGCGTCGGCGCTCTCGATCATCACGCGGGTGACCGCACGGGTGCCGGCCTGGGGTGTCAGGATGCGGACCTTGAAATCGACCAGGCGCATGTCTTCCAGCTGCGGATAGAGCGGCACCAGCGCCTTGCGCAGGGCGGTATCCAGTGCGTTCACCGGGCCGTTGCCGTCGGCCACCTCCATCTTGGGCTGCCCGCCGACCTCCAGGGTCACCGTCGCTTCGGACTCCGTGACCAGTTCGCCGCGCGCGTTCCAGCGTCGATCGTCCATGATCCGGAACCGGGTCAGCGAGAAGTAGGTCGGCACCTCGTCACGGGCGCGCCGGGCCAGCAGTTCGAAGGAAGCCTCTGCGCCATCGTAGGCATAGCCTTCGAACTCGCGTGCCTTGACCTGCTCAACCAACTTGTTGACGCCGGGATCCTTGGGGTCGAGGTCGATGCCGACTTCGCTGAGGCGCGCCAGGATGTTGGCACGGCCGGCCTGATCGGAGACCACGATATGACGGCGGTTGCCGACCACAGCCGGATCGATGTGCTCGTAGGTGCGCGGATCCTTGGCGACGGCGGAAACGTGCAGGCCGCCCTTATGCGCGAAGGCCGATTCGCCGACGTAGGCGGCGTGGCGCGCCGCCGGGCGGTTGAGCCGTTCGTCGAGCAGGCGCGACACATGGGTCAGCTGCGAGACCGCGTGGTCGTCGAGCCCGATGTTGTAGTCGCTCTTCAACTTCAGCGAGGCGATCAGCGAAATGAGGTTGGCGTTGCCGCAACGCTCGCCCAGCCCGTTGATGGTGCCCTGCACCTGGCGCGCGCCGGCATTGATCGCCGTCAGCGAATTGGCGACGGCGTTCTCGGTGTCGTTATGGCAGTGGATGCCGACATGGCTGCCGGGAATCTTCTCGCAGACCGCGCCGACGATGCGCTCGATCTCCTGCGGCAGGGCGCCGCCGTTGGTGTCGCAGAGCACCACCCAGCGCGCGCCGGCCTTGTGGGCCGCCTCGAGGCACTCCATCGCGTAGGCCGGGTTGGCCTTGTAGCCGTCGAAGAAGTGCTCGGCGTCGAACATCACTTCGTCCTTGCGGGTCAGCGCGTGCGCCACTGAGTCCGAGATCATGGCGACATTCTCCTGACGCGGAATTTCCAGAGCCACGTCGACATGGAAGTCCCAGGTCTTGCCGACCATGCAGATGGCGTCGGCCTTGGAGTTCACCAGGGCGGAAAGGCCGGGGTCGTTCTCGGCGCTGCGCCCGGGCCGGCGGGTCATGCCAAAGGCGACGAAACGGCTGGTCTTGAAGGTCGGCGGGTCGGCGAAGAAAGCGTCGTCGGTGGGGTTCGCCCCCGGCCAGCCGCCCTCCACATAGTCGACGCCAAGCCGGTCCAGCGCGCGCGCGATCGCGCCCTTGTCGGGGACAGTGAAGTCCACGCCCTGGCTCTGTGCCCCGTCGCGCAGGGTCGAATCGAAGAGATAGACCCGCTTGTCGTTTACCATCATGCCTTCCCGACCGCTGCCCCGGGTCCATTCCCAGGGCCGCTATTCAGCACAGCCCAGGGACCACGTCAACTTGACCGCGTCAACGCCGGGGCCCGAGGAATCCGGCAAGAATCGGAGGCAAGAACCGGATAGAGGGCGCGGAGGCGCCGCCCTAACCTGCCTACATGACCACATTCAACCCCACCATCTCAGTTCAGCGGGACATCCTGGGCCAGGGCACCGGGATCGTGGGTAAAATTGCGCCCCTCCTCCACCAGCCAGTCGCGAAAGGCGATGACCTTGGGTTTGCGGGCCGCCGCTTCGGTGGCCAGCGCGAAGTAGCTCATGGAACCCTCGAGCGCGCGATCGAAAAGCCGCACCAGCCGCCCGGCGCGCAGGTCGTCGTCGGCCAATGCCGCCCAGGTCAGCGCCACGCCCTGGCCGTGGATTGCCGCCTGCAGCAACATATAGCTGCTTGGAAAGGTCGGCCCCTGCTGTGGATCGACGCCGATCACGTTGAGGATGCCGAGCCAGATCTCCCAGTTGGCCATGGAGTTCACCTCCAGGCGGGTCGACTCGCTGTGCAACAGGTGATGATGACGCAGGTCGTCGGGACGGCGCAGCGGCGGGCCCTTGGCGAGCAGATCCGGCGAGGCCACGGCGAAGACCGTCTCGTGCATGATCGGTGTCGCCGAAAGATCCGGGTAGGGGCCCTGACCAAAGCGGATCGCCATATCGACCGTGCCGGCCTCGGCCTTCACGTCGATGAGGACCGGGTCGGGACGAATGCGCACGTCGACTTCAGGGTGGCGCTCGTAAAAGCGCCCGAGGCGCGGAATCAGCCATTTCACCGCCAGGGAAGGACTGACGGAAACTGTCAGGATGCCGCTTTCCCGCGCCTGCGACAATTCCTCGATCTTGTCGAAGAGCCGGCGAAAGACACTCTGCACCGTCTCCGCCAGATCCTCACCCTTCTCGGTCAGGGTCAGAGCGCGGGCGCCACGGTGAAAAAGCGCGAACCCGAGACTGGCTTCGAGCTGCTTGATCTGCTGGCTGACCGCTCCCTGGGTAACGTGCAATTCGCTCGCCGCCCTGGTGAAGCTGAGATGCCGGGCCGCGACCTCAAAGGTGCGCAGGGCCGGCAGCGGCGGGGTCGCCATCCGCGGAACTCCTGGGATTCTTTCGCATTAGTCTATCTTATGCTTACCATTATCAATCGTCGTTTGTCCGGTTATGGCTTCTGCCGCATATTTCTGGGTAGAAGCAGGCCACAGAGCGACTGCCCCCGTCAACCCAAGCCAATCAGGTGACCTAATGTCGATCCTATCAACCGGGGCCTCCTGCGAGGCCTCCGCCAGTCCCCGCCAACGCAAGTTCCCGCATGCCGATCTGGACTGTCCGGACGTCCGCTGGCGCACCCGTGGCAATCCTCTTGGCCGGGCACTGCTGTCGCTTTTCTTCGCCACCGCCCGCCCGCTCATCGTCTGGCAACAGCGCGTGAAGGACCGCGAAGCCTTGAAGCGCCTGCCCGACCACATGCTTCGAGACATCGGCATCGATCCGATGGAAGCCCTCGAAGCGGCGAGAAAGCCTTTCTGGCGGGCCTGACGTCCCGAATACGCCAGAACCCTCGTACCTGCTACCTCGCGGCGGACGGCTTCGGCCCTCCGCCGCATTTTTCGGCCTCGCTGGCGCGCCGACGCTGGAAGCCGACAGCGGCTGTGGGTTAGGCTTCTTCGTCGGGTGCCGGCGTCTGTTGGCCGGCCTTCAAGGCATCGATCTGCTCGGCCACCCGCTGGGCATCGGGGATGCCGTAAAAAGCTTCGATGCGATAACCGCTGCCGGCGCTGCGCCGCCACCAGGGCAGTTTGTGATGCATGAAAACCACGGTGCCGCGGCCCGGCAAGGCCGGTGTCACCTGCGGATCGTCGAGTTCGCCCGGCAAGAACGACTGCATTCGGCGAAACGGCCAGTCCTGGCGGATGAAGAGGCGCCGGTCGGTGGCGGCATAGACCGTTCGACCGGCAGCCGTCTTGGCCACCACCGGCGTGGCAATCAGCCAAAGGCAATAGATGAGCCCAGCGGTTATGAAGAAGACAAAGACCATGCCTTTGCCGCCACCCGGCCAGTTCGGCAGCAAGCTCAGCCACAGGAAAGCGGAGATAACCGAGACTCCGAGGACGCCGCGGATCACCTGCGGCACCTTTGAACGGGCCAGGAGACCCGGGTCCGGCCGCTCGGCCCAGACCAGGTGCTCGCCGGCCTCCAGGCTCTCCCGCGCATCTTCAAGAGGGTCCATAAAATCTCTACTCCAAGGATCTCCGGCACCATTCTATCGGCTGCCGGTAACGTCAAGCCTCTCCGCAGGGGCAGCGGCCAGTGCAAGCGCCGCCGCCCAACCTCGGCCTACAGGTTGACCGCCCAGTCGACTGCCCAGTCGACCGCCGGCGCGCGGGAGCCATGCTGCCTTGCGCCAGCATTACCGCACGACTCCAAGGTTAATCGCGCTTTCCCTGGGGTTTAAGGGCGTCTTTTCCTGTGGAAAAAGGGGGGCAAGGCGCGTAAAACCGGCGGTCCTAGATACGCAGGAACGAAAGAGGTCCGTTATGGCCACCCCCTGGGCGCCCGACAGCTGGCGCAGCAAGCCGATCCGGCAGGTGCCGGACTATGCCGACGAGTCCGCGCTGAAGTCTGTGGAGCGGCAGCTCTCCAACTACCCGCCGCTGGTCTTTGCCGGCGAGGCGCGGCGCCTGCGCGAGCAGCTCGGCGAGGTGGCCGAGGGCAAGGCTTTTCTGCTGCAGGGCGGCGACTGTGCGGAAAGTTTCGCCGAGTTCCATGCCAACAACATCCGCGACACCTTCCGGGTGATGCTGCAGATGGCGGTGGTGCTGACCTTCGGCGCCGCCTGCCCGATCGTGAAGGTCGGCCGCATGGCCGGCCAGTTCGCCAAGCCGCGCTCGGCGCCAACCGAGGTCATCGGCGGCGTCGAGCTGCCGAGCTACCGTGGCGACATCATCAATGGCATCGACTTCGAAAAGGACGCCCGCGAGCCGGACCCGGAGCGTCTGGTGCGCGCCTACAACCAGGCCGCAGCGACGCTGAACCTGCTGCGCGCCTTCGCCCAGGGCGGCTTTGCCGACCTGCACAAGGTGCACCAGTGGAACCTCGAGTTCGTCTCCGACGGCGCCCAGGGTCAGCGCTACGAGGAGCTGGCCGGGCGCATCGACGAGGCCCTGGCCTTCATGCGCGCCTGCGGCGTCGAGCCGCAGACCGTCGCGGCGCTGCGCGAGACCGACTTCTACACCAGCCACGAGGCCCTGCTGCTGTGGTACGAGCAGGCGCTGACCCGCACCGACAGCCTGACCGGCCAGTGGTACGACTGCTCGGCACACATGCTGTGGATCGGCGACCGCACCCGCGACCCCGAGGAAGCGCATGTCGAGTTCATGCGCGGCATCAACAATCCGATCGGCATGAAGTGCGGCCCGAGCACCGATCCCGAGGAACTGATCCGCCTGATCGACGCGCTCAATCCGAAGAACGATCCCGGCCGCCTCACCCTCATCGCCCGCATGGGCCACGACAAGGTCGCCGACCATCTGCCGGCGCTGATCCGCGCCGTGCAACGCGAAGGCAAGAACGTGGTGTGGTCCTGCGATCCCATGCACGGCAACACCATCAAGTCGCCGAGCGGCTACAAGACGCGGCCCTTCGACCGGGTGCTGGCAGAGGTGAAGAATTTCTTCGCCGTTCACCGCGCCGAAGGCAGCTATGCCGGCGGCGTCCATTTCGAGATGACCGGTCAGGACGTCACCGAGTGCATCGGCGGCGCCCAGGCGATCAGCGACGAAACGCTGGGCGACCGCTACCACACCCACTGCGACCCGCGTCTCAACGCCAAGCAGTCGCTGGAACTGGCTTTCCTGATCTCGGAAGCTCTGAAGGACGAGCGCATCGCCCGCCAGAACGTCGAGAGCGACAAGGTGGCGGCGGCTTCCTGAGCGGCGCTTCTCAATCGGACCCGGCGGCCCGTGGCGCGGCCGCCGGGCTTTGTGCTTTCGCTATCCGGGGGGCTCAGTCCTAGCGCCCGCCGGGCCATGTTGCAGCGCATCAAAAATCCCCGTTTCGCCCTCACATTCTCGGCCGGATACGGCAAAAAGCTCCCGGGCCGGGGCTGATCCGTACGATCAATATTATATTAACTATTTATATTATATACATAAAATATAATTGTGGCGCTGATACTGGCGGAAATCCACGGTTCATCGTGAAAAATTGCTGCGACGCACCATTTTTTAGTTGACGGCCGCTATGGCAGTGCCTAGTTAGCAAGCAAGCGCCCGGGCCAAACCGGGTGAACAAGAAACGAAATTCTGGGTTGGAAAAGTCCGTTTCAACGGAGTTTGACAATGATCCCTACCCCCCGACATCAAGGCGACACGACGCCTTCCTGGTTCACCGGTTTTGCCGACCGCCTGCGCCGTCTCGGCGAGCGCCGCGAGCTGCGCGAGATGCTGGCCCTGCGCAGCGATCGTCTGCTGGCCGACATCGGTTTCAGCCGCGAACAGCTCGCCACCGAGATCGATGCCGCGGTCAACGCCTCGCAGCAACGCCGCGAAATCGAGCGACAGACCCTGCGCGAACTGGGCGCCTACAGCGACCGCGAGCTCGACGACATCGGCATCCGCCGCGACGACATCCGGCGCATTGCCCATGAGCACGCGCGGCAGGCAAGCGCATTCAATCGCTTCGACAGCCGTAGCCCCGCGGATACGCTGCGAGCCAACGACAACGCCTGGCGCAGGGCCTCCGGCAAGGCGGCCTAGCCCCTGGCGCCGCCGCGGGCCTTCGCGCTAGTCTCTGCCAGAGCAGCCCCGATTGCAGGGATGGTTAAGCTTTGGAAGGAAACTTGATGCCCGAAGGCCCGAACCGCTCCAAGGGTCCGGAAAAATCGGACGGAGGGGGCGCCGCGGGGGAGACGACGTCCCGCGGCGGCGGCTGGCTGACTGCCGAAGCCGATATCGCCGCCTGGACCGACGTCTACTTCAAGCGCACCCGCAAGGCGGTTGAGCGTTTTGGCGACACCAAGGTCACCTACGCGGTCTTCATGCGGCGCCCCGTCGTCTGCGCCCCGCGACTGGCGCTGGACTGGCTGCGGGAGATCGGTCGCCGCCGCGGCGCCAACTTCGAGATCGACCTGCGCTACCCCGAAGGCAAGTGGGTCGGCGCCGGCGAGCCGATGTTCTACCTCACCGGGCCGCTGTCGCAGCTGGCCGATCTGGAAACCCTGCTGCTGCAGAAATTGGGGCCGGCCTGCGTGGCCGCCTACAACGCCTACACGATGTGCGCCGACCTGCCGCAGGTGGCCTTTCTGGCCATGGACGCGCGCCACTGTGCCGGCACCGAGATGTCCGAGCTGATGGCCTATGCCGCCTCGGTCGGCTCCGAGCGGGCGCGGCGCAAGGTCGGCGCCGTCGGCTTTGTCGGCAACGCCACCGACGCGACAGCGCACTATTTCGGCATCGACAGCGGCCTCGGCACCATGCCGCACGCCTTCATCGGCTACGCTGGAAGCACCCTGCGCGCCGCCGAGATGTACGACGAGACCTTCCCCGACGAGCCCATGACCGTGCTGGTCGACTACTTCGCGCGGGAGGTGACCGACGCCCTGACCTGCTGCCGGCGCTTCCCGCGCCGCGCCGCCGCCGGCAACATGGCGGTGCGCATCGACACGCCCGGCGGCCGTTTCATCGAAGGGCTGGACCCGCCGGAATCCTATGCGGTGCTGGAGCGCAACTCGCCGGGCTCCCTGCGCGGCTACCGCTACGACGACGAACTGCGCTACCTGGTCGGACCCGGCGTTTCCGCAGCCGCCCTGTGGCGCATGCGCGAATGCCTCAACCGCGAGGGCTTTGACAAGGTGAAGATCGTCGCTTCCTCCGGATTCGGCCCGGCCAAGTGCCGTCTCATGGCCGAAGCCAAGGCCCCGGTCGACGTCATCGGCACCGGCTCCTTCCTGCCCGGCAAGTGGTCGGAGACCTATGCCACCGCCGACGTGGTCGAGTACGACGGCGTGCCGCGGGTCAAGGTCGGCCGCGAGTTCCTGTTGCGTCGCTAGGCCCGTTCACCGATAACCCTGCCCATGACAGACGCCCGTGTCGAAGAGCTGATCGACAACTTCGCCTTCCTGGACGACTGGGAGGACCGATTCCGCTACCTCATCGACCTGGGGCGCAAGCTGGAGCCCATGGACGACGCCTTGAAGACGGAGGAGACCAAGGTGCGCGGCTGCACCAGTCAAGTCTGGATCGTCGACGAGGTGCAGCCCGGCCCACCAACCACCCTCCACTTCGCCGCCGACAGCGATGCCCATATCGTCAAGGGGCTGATTGCCGTGCTGCTCTCCATCTACGATGGGCGCACGCCGGAGGAGATCCTCGGCATCGACATCAAGCAGGCCATCGGCGCGCTTGGCTTCGAACAGCACCTGAGCCCCAACCGCGCCAATGGCCTTTTCTCCATGGTCGAGCGCATCCGCTCCCTGGCGACCCAAGAAGCGGCGCGGTGAGCCAGCAACTGTCCGGTCCTGACCGGGGGACCGCCCCGCACTGCCGCCTCGCCGCCGCCTTGTCGCTGCGCCGGGGCCGCGGTAAATATCCCTTATGACCGACTCGCTGAAGATCGCCCTGGCGCAGTGCAATCCCACCATGGGGGATATCGCCGGCAACCTCGCCCTGCTGCGCCAAGCGCGGGCCGCGGCGGCGGCCCAGGGCGCCGACCTGGTGATCGCCACGGAAATGGTGATCACCGGCTACCCGACCGAGGACCTGGTGCTGAAGCCGATGTTCCTCGATGCCGCGCGCGCCGCCGTCGAGGCGCTGGCCGCGGAGACCGCCGACGGCGGTCCCGGCATGATCGTCGGCGGCCCGTGGCGCGCCGACGCGGCGGCCCGACCGCCCCTCTTCGGCAAGGTCTTCAACGCCGCCTATGTGCTCGACGGCGGCGAAATCGTCACCCAGCGGGCCAAGCACGACCTGCCGAACTACGGGGTCTTCGACGAGAAGCGCGTGTTCGGCGCCGGCCCCCTGCCCGGCCCGGTGAACTTCCGCGGCGTGCGCCTCGGCGTCATGGTCTGCGAAGACATGTGGACGGCGGACGTCGCGGAGTGCCTGGAGGAGTCCGGCGCCGAGATCCTGGTGGTCATCAACGGCTCGCCCTACGAGCTGGACAAGACCGAGGAACGCATCCAGCTGGCCGTGCGGCGGGTCACCGAGACCGGTCTGCCGCTGATTTATGTGAACCAGGTCGGCGGCCAGGACGAACTGGTCTTCGACGGCGCCTCCTTCGCGCTGAACGGCGACTGCGGCCTGGCGGCCCAGCTGCCGGCCTTCGAGGTGGCTCTGGAGGTCACCCAATGGCGGCGCGGCGCGGCAAAGGGAAACGGCGGCTGGACGGCGGCGCCGGGGCGGCGCGTCGCACCCGACAGCGACATGGAGGAGATTTACAAGGCGCTGATCCTGGGACTGCGCGACTACGTGAACAAGAACCGTTTTCCCGGCGTCATCCTGGGTCTGTCCGGCGGCATCGACTCGGCGCTGACCGCCGTCGTGGCGGTCGACGCCCTGGGGCCGCAGCGGGTGCACTGCGTGATGATGCCCTCGCCCTACACCAGCCAGGAGAGTCTGGACGACGCCGCCGAGGCCGCAAGCTTGCTGGGCGTCGAACTCGACTCGGTCTCCATCGAACCGGCCATGCAGGCCTTCGACGCCATGCTGCAGCCGATCCTCAACGGTTACGACCCGGAAACCACCTCCGACGATACCACCGAGGAGAACATCCAGGCGCGCTCGCGCGGGCTGACGCTGATGGCGGTCTCCAACAAGCTCGGCTACATGGTGCTCTCGACCGGCAACAAGTCGGAGGTCTCGGTCGGTTACGCCACGCTCTACGGCGACATGGTCGGCGGTTTCAATGTGATGAAGGACCTCTACAAGACCATGGTCTTCGACCTGGCGCGCTGGCGCAATCAGGTGCTGCCGCCAGGGGCCCTGGGGCCCGCCGGGCGCGTCATTCCCGAGCGCATCATCACCAAACCACCCTCGGCCGAGCTGAAGCCCGACCAGAAGGACGAAGACTCCCTGCCGCCCTACGACGTGCTCGACGACATCCTCAAAGGGCTGATCGAGGGCGAGGAAAGCGTCGACGTCATCGTCGCGCGCGGCCATGACCGCGCGCTGGTGAACCGGGTCTGGCGCATGCTCGATCTGGCCGAGTACAAGCGGCGCCAGGCCTGCCCCGGGGTGAAGATCACCCGCCGCGCCTTCGGCAAGGACCGCCGCTATCCGATCACCAATGCCTTCCGGGGGCCGGCGTGACCGTGAAAGTCCGCTTCGCGCCCAGCCCGACCGGCCGGCTGCACGTCGGCAACGTGCGCCAGGCGCTGGTCAACTGGCTCTACGCCCGCGCCAAGGGCGGCCGCTTTCTGCTGCGCATCGACGACACCGACGCCGAGCGCTCGACGCCCGAGTTCGCCCGCGCCATCGAGGAAGACCTCACCTGGCTCGGCCTCACCTGGGACGAGAAGGCGGTGCAGTCGGAACGGCTGGAGCGCTATGACGCCGCGGCGGAGCGCCTGAAACAGGCGGGCCGGCTCTACCCCTGCTACGAGACGCCGGAGGAATTGGGCCTCAAGCGCAAGGTAGCGTTGAGCGCCGGGCGCCCGCCGATCTACGACCGCGCGGCCCTGACCCTCAGCGACGCGGAGACGGCCGGTCTGGAAGCCGAGGGCCGCCAGCCCCATTGGCGCTTCAAGCTGGAAGCCGGCGAGATCGCCTGGCTCGACCGGGTGCGCGGCCCGGTGTCCTTTCAGGGCGAGAACCTCAGCGATCCGGTGCTGATCCGCGAGGACGGCCGGCCGCTCTACACCCTGACCTCGGTGGTCGACGACATCGAGCTGGAGGTCACCGACATCCTGCGCGGCGAGGACCACGTCGCCAACACCGCCGTGCAGGTGCAGCTGTTCCAGGCGCTCGGCGGAAGCGTGCCCGCCTTCGGCCACCTGTCGCTGATCGCCGGGGCCGGCGGCGAATCCCTCTCCAAGCGCCTCGGCAGCCTCTCCCTGGCCTCGCTGCGCGACAGCGGCCTGGAGGCCATGACCCTCAACTGCTACCTGGCGCGCCTCGGCACGCCGGACCCGGTGGAGCCCTTCACCGACCTGGACGCCCTGGCGGCGGGCTTCGAGCTTTCGCGCTTCGGCCGCGCGACCCCCAAGTTCGATCCGGCCGAATTGGAACACCTCAACGCGCGCCTGCTGCATATCACGCCCTTCGAGCAGGTGGCCGGGCGGCTGCCGGAGGGCTTCGACACCGAGCTCTGGGCCGCGGTGCGGCCCAACCTCAACCGCCTCGCCGAAGCCGAAGCCTGGCAGGCCATCTGCCGCGGCCCGGTGAGCCCGCGCCTCGAGGACCCCGACTTCGCCCGCCAGGCGGCAGAGCTGCTGCCGGAAGAACCCTGGGACGAGACCACCTGGGCGGCCTGGACCGGCGCCGTGAAGCAGGCGACGGGCCGCAAGGGCAAAGCGCTGTTCCTGCCGCTGCGCCTGGCGCTCACCGGCCTCGACCGCGGCCCGGAATTGAAGGCCCTGCTGCCGCTCATCGGGCGGGAGCGCGCCGCGGCCCGCCTCGCCGGCAAGGCGGCCTGACCCAAAGAATCTTGACCCCCGTGGTCAGCCCCGTAAAGTCCGGGCCATGATGATCCGGACGCCCGACACCTGCCCGCGATGTTGCCGCCGCCCGGCCGCCTGAGGCCCGGGACAGCCCATTCGCACGGCCAATGCCCCCAGCCGCTCCTCGACCAGACGACCCGGATTGCTTCTCCTCCATGACCAAGATCGATCTGCAGTTTCACAACACCCTGACGCGCCGCAAAGAACGCTTCGAGCCGCTCGACCCGGCCAACCTGCGCATGTACGTCTGCGGTCCCACGGTTTACGACTTGGCACACATCGGCAACGCCCGCCCCGCGGTCGTCTTCGACGTGCTGTTCAAGCTGCTGCGGCACGTCTACGGCGCGGACCACGTGACCTACGCGCGCAACATCACCGACGTGGACGACAAGATCCTCCAGGCCGCCCAGGACAGCGGCGAGGCCATCGACTCGATCACCGCGCGCACGACGCAGGCCTATCACGACGACATGGATGCGCTCGGCGTCGAGCGCCCCAGCGTCGAGCCGCGCGCCACCCAGCACATTGGCCAGATGATCGCCATGATGGAGACGCTGATCGCCAAGGGTCACGCCTATGCCGCCGAGGGCCACGTGCTGTTCTCCGTGCCCTCCATGTCCGACTACGGCGAACTGGCACGCCTCGACCGCGACGCGCTGGTCGCCGGCGCGCGCGTCGACGTCGCGCCCTATAAGAAAGACCCCGCCGACTTCGTGCTGTGGAAACCCAGCGCCGCCGATCAGCCGGGCTGGGACAGCCCCTGGGGCCGCGGCCGCCCGGGCTGGCACATCGAGTGCTCGGCCATGGCGGCAGAGCACCTGGGCGAGATCTTTGACATCCACGGCGGCGGCCTCGACCTGGTCTTCCCGCACCACGAGAACGAGATCGCCCAGAGCCGCTGCGCCCACGGCACCGCGCTCATGGCCCGCGTGTGGATGCACAACGGCTACGTGGTGGTGAACGGCGAGAAGATGTCGAAGTCGCTCGGCAATTTCTTCACCGTGCGCCAGCTCTTGGAGGGAGGCCTGCGCGGCGAGGCCATCCGTCTGGCGCTGCTCTCCGGCCACTACCGCGCGCCGCTCGACATCACCCGCGACAAGATCGCCGAGTGCAAGGGACAGCTCGACCGGCTGTACGGCGCGCTGCGCGGTGTCGAGGCAGACAAGGAGGCCGCACCACCGGCGGGACTGGTCGAGTCTCTGGCCGACGATCTCAACACGCCGCTGGCCGTCGCGGAGTTGCACGAGTTGGCCACGGAGATGAACAAGGCGCGCGACGAAGGTAAACGCGAAACCCTGGCCGGCAGCCTGCTGGCGGGCGGCGCCTTGCTCGGCCTGCTGGAAGACGATCCGGAGGCCTGGTTCAAGGGGGAGGCCGCCGAGGGCGAACTCACCGGCGAAGAGATCGAGGCGATGATCGCCGCCCGCATCGAGGCAAGGCGATCCAAGAACTTCGCCGAGGCCGACCGCCTGCGCGACGACCTGCTGGCCCGGGGCATCTCCCTGGAAGACGGCCCCGGCGGCACCACCTGGCGAAGGGCGGACTGAGTCCGCCGCCATTTATTCTGTCATGCTCGGGCTTGACCCGAGCATCCATTTCGAAGACGAGCCCCTACTCCGCCGCCTTGGCCTGCTCGCCGGGCAGCTGTTCGCGCATGGTGACGAACTCCTCGGCGGCGGTCGGGTGGATGCCGACGGTTGCGTCGAAGACCTGCTTGGTGGCGCCGGCTTTGAGGGCGACGGCCATGCCCTGGACGATCTCCGGCGCGTCGAGGCCGACCATGTGGACGCCGACCACGCGCTGGCTGTCCTGGGCGACGATCAGCTTCATCATGGTCTTTTCGTCACGGCCCGAGAGGGTGTGTTTCAGGGGGCGGAAGATCGAGCGGTAGATGTCGAGGGCGCCGTATTTGTCGCGCGCCTGCAGCTCCGTCAGACCCACGGTGCCGACCGGCGGGTGGCTGAACACGGCCGAGGGCACGTCGGCGTGGTCCATGGCGCGCGGCGTGCCGCGGAACACCGTGTCGACGAAGGCCATGGCTTCCTGGATCGCCACGGGCGTCAGGTTGATGCGGTTGGTGACGTCGCCCACGGCGTAGATGTTGTCGACCGAGCTTTTTGAGTACTGGTCGACCGCGATGGCGCCCTTCTTGTCGAGCGCCACGCCGACCTCGTCGAGGCCCAGATTTTCGGTGTTCGGCTTGCGGCCGGTCGCCGCCATGACCGCATCGGTTTCCAGCGTCGAGCCGTCGGAGAGGTGCAGCAGCAGGTCCTGCTCCCGCTTCTCTATGCGGTCGATGATGGTCTCGACGATCAGGTTCACGCCCTTTTTCACCATCTCGCCGGCCAGGGTGTTGCGCACGTCGTCGTCGAAGCCGCGCAGGATCTGCGGGCCACGGTAGATCTGCGTCACTTCGCTGCCGAGGCCGTTGAAGATGCCGGCGAACTCCACCGCGATGAAGCCGCCGCCGGCGATCACCACGCGCTTGGGCAATTGTTCCAGGTGGAAGGCCTCGTTGGAGGAGATGCCGTGCTCCCAGCCCGGCTCCATGGGGAAGGTCGGCGTGCCGCCGGTGGCGATGAGCAGGGTCTGGGCTGTGAATCGCCTGTCGTCCACGTCCACCGTGTGGGCGTCAAGCAGCCGGGCATGGCCGTGATAGAACTCGACTCCGGCGGTTTTCAGCAGCTTCTCGTAGATGCCCTCCAGGCGGCCGATCTCCTTGTCCTTGTTGGCGATCAGGCGGGCCCAGTCGAAGCTGGCCTCGGGCAGTGACCAGCCGAAACCGGCGGCGTCCTCGAAGTCCTCGTGGAAATGGCTGGCATAGGACAGCAGCTTCTTGGGCACACAGCCGCGGATCACGCAGGTGCCGCCGTAGCGGTAGGACTCCGCGATGGCGACCTTCGCGCCGGCCGCGGCGGCCATGCGCGCACCCCGGACTCCGCCGGAGCCGCCGCCGATGACAAAGAGGTCGTAGTCGTACCCAGCCATTTTCAACCCTTCGAATCGCCCACCGGGCGGGCTTAGCCTGCCGTTGTGTCAATCTAGGAAGCGCGGGCCGCTATCGCAACCTTCGGAGCGTCCGCGGATGGCCTCAACCGCGCCCAACCCCAGGAAGAACAAGCCTTAACGCCTGACAGTTGCGCGTTTCATTGGATCGCGCCAAGATACTGATAGGGATGCAATAAATCAGGAGCTTAAACGAACGATTGGCCCGAAGGGAACGAGGGGACAGATATCCGGAGTTGAACCATGTTGTTTCAGAAGCTTTTGCAGAAAGTTGTTCATGACGGCAACCTCCGACTGATCGATGCCAAGGGAAAGATCTATGACTGCGGCAATGGCCACGGCCCGCGCTGCACCCTGCGCATACATAGCCGGCGGCTGGAGTACAAACTGGTCGTCAATCCGCCGCTCTATCTCGCTGAGGCCTATATGGACGGCGGCATCACCCTGGAAGAAGGGACACTGCGCCACTTCATGGAGCTTCTGGCGCGCAATTATCACTACCTGGAAAACAACAAGCTGGTGCAGTTCGGCTTCGCCCTGGCCCGCCATACCCGCCGGCTCAAGCAGTACAACCCGGTGGGCAAGGCGCGGCAGAACGTTGCCCACCACTACGATCTCTCGGGCCAGCTCTACGACCTTTTCCTCGATGCCGACAGGCAATATTCCTGCGCCTATTTCCGCAATGGCGACGAAAGCCTGGAGCAGGCCCAGGCCGACAAGAAGCTGCACCTGGCGGCCAAGCTGCTGTTCGACAAGCCGGACCTGAAGCTGCTCGACATCGGTTCCGGCTGGGGCGGACTCGGCCTCTATCTGGCCCAGGCCGGCAACTGCGAGGTGACCGGCGTCACCCTCAGCACCGAGCAGCACAAGGTCAGCCAGGAGCGCGCCAAGAAGGCCGGCATGGACGAGCGGGTGACATTCCATCTGCGCGACTACCGCGAGGACAGCAACAAGTACGATCGTATCGTCTCGGTCGGCATGTTCGAGCATGTCGGCAAAAAGAACTACCGGGAGTTCTTCGACAAAGTTCGCGATCTGCTGGCCGACGACGGCGTTTTCCTGCTGCACTCGGTCGGGCGGGTCAACGAACCGGGACCGGTCAATCCCTTCATCCGCAAGTACATCTTCCCCGGCACCGATGTGCCGACCCTGGGCGAGGTGCTGCCAGTTATCGAAGACGCCATGCTGACGGTCACCGATGTGGAAGTGCTGCGGCTGCACTACGCCGAGACCCTGCGCAACTGGGAAGAGCGCTTCCAGGCCAATCGCGAGAAGATCGCGGCGCTCTACGACGAGCGCTTCTGCCGCATGTGGGAAGCCTACCTCATCGGCTGCGAGATGGGATTCCGCCACCAGGGGCTGATGGTGTTCCAGATCCAGATCGCCAAGAAGATCGACGCCGTGCCGCTGACCCGCGACTACATCTACGAGTGGGAGCACAAGCGCGCCGGCGACGAAGCCAGCCAGGCGGCCGAGTAGCGTCTTCCTCCGCACAATGATTCGGGGGCCGGTCTCGCAACCGGCCCCGTTTTCTTTCGCTGTTTCGTCACCCCCGGGTCAAACCCGGGCATGGCAGCAGGAGAATTACACGCCGCCCATGCAGAGGTATTTGACCTCGAGGAATTCCTCGATGCCGTACTTGGAGCCTTCGCGGCCGATGCCCGACTCCTTGACGCCGCCGAAGGGCGCCACCTCGGTGGAGATGAGACCGGTGTTGATGCCGACCATACCGCTCTCCAGCGCTTCGCCGACCCGCCAGACGCGGCCCAGGTCGCGGGCGTAGAAATAAGCGGCCAGGCCGAACTCGGTGTCGTTGGCCAGGGCGATACCCTCTTCCTCGGTCTTGAAGCTGAACAGCGGAGCGATGGGGCCGAATGTCTCCTCCCGGGTCACCTTCATCTTGGTGGTCACGCCGGTCAGGACAGTCGGCTGATAGAAGGTGCCGCCACGCTCATGCCGGGCGCCGCCGACAGCCACCTTGGCCCCCTTGGAGGTTGCGTCGGCAACGTGTTCCTCGACTTTCTCCAGCCCTGCCGCGTCGATCAGCGGGCCCAGGTTGACGCCCTCCTCCAGGCCGAAGCCGACCTTCAGCTTCTTCACCGCCTCCGTCAGCTTGGCGGCGAAGGCGTCGTAGACGCTTTCCTGCACCAGGATCCGGTTGGCGCAGACACAGGTCTGCCCGGTGTTGCGGAATTTGGAGATGATGGCGCCCTCGACCGCCGCGTCCAGGTCGGCATCGTCGAACACGATGAAGGGCGCGTTGCCGCCCAGTTCCAGCGAGACCTTCTTGACCGTTGAGGCACACTGTTCCATCAGCAGCTTGCCGACCTCGGTCGAACCGGTGAAGGAAAGCTTGCGCACCACCGGGCTCGAGGTCATCTCGCCGCCGATCTCCTTGGCGGAGCCGGTGACGACGTTGACGATGCCGGCCGGAATGCCGGCGCGCTCGGCCAGCTCGGCCAGGGCGAAGGCCGAATAGGGCGTCTGGGTCGCCGGCTTGATCACCACCGGGCAACCGGCTGCCAGGGCTGGTGCGCATTTGCGGGTAATCATCGCGTTGGGGAAGTTCCACGGCGTGATCGCCGCCACCACGCCGATCGACTGCTTGATCACGACGATGCGCTTGTCGGGCTGGTGCTGGGGGATGGTATCGCCGTAGATGCGCTTGGTTTCCTCGGCAAACCACTCGATGAAGCTGGCGCCGTAGACCACCTCGCCCTTGGCTTCGGCCAGCGGTTTACCCTGTTCCAGCGTCATCAGCCGGGCCAGGTCGTCTTGATTCTCGATAATCAGATTGAACCACTTGCGCAGGATATTCGCGCGTTCCTTGGCCAACATGTCGCGCCATGCCGGCCAGGCTTTTTCCGCCGCTTCGATGGCGCGGCGGGTCTCCGCGGTTCCCATCTTGGGAATGGTGCCGAGGACGTCGCCGGTCGCCGGATTGGTGACCTCGATGACCGCTCCGCTATCGGCATCGGCCCAGCTTCCGTCGATGTAACACTGTTCCCGGAAAAGTCTGGGATCGGAAAGCTGTGGCGTGGTGGTCGCAATTTTTTGGGCTTGAGCGGTCATTTCGAGTTCTCCAGAGTAACCGGGCGGACCGGCTGGCATTGTCAGCTGTTGGGCGCGAGTATAAACCTGTCGGGCCGGGCGGTGAAAGGCCGGCCGGCACCGCCTCATAGGATCAGGCGGTCAGGGCCAGCGCGCCGCGTCGATTTCAATTTGGAGACCTCTTCATGGCTTGGCAACCGCCGAAGCTTCCCGCCGCCGCCGCGATTGCCGCGCTGCTGGGCATCTTCCTGGTCCCGTCCGGGCTCTTTGCGGCCGACTCCCTGCGCTGCGCCGACAAGGTGGCCGCGCATCTCGAGGAACTTCCTCTGGCTGAGAGCGAGGTGAAGAGTACCCGCATCATTGAAAGGGTCAATATCGCCGACGACTTCGGCCCGGAGATCTTCGGCGTCGATGCCTGGGTGCGGCTGAACAGCTGCAGCGGCTGGCTGGTCATCAACATGACCGACAAATGCTTCATCCGCCAGAGCTACACCCGCGGCGACTGCCGCGTCGAAGGCTTGTCAAACTACTAGCCGGGGAGCATTTTCCACGCGCCGCCACCCTCGAGAGGGAATCGTACTCAATGCGCTTTATCCAAGCTATCGCCTTTGTCATTGTCGTCTTCAGTGCCGCCATTGGGTCTGTAGCACCGGCGCTGGCCCTGGACTGCAGCCTAAAAGCGCAGGAGGAAATGGATAGGCTGCCTCTCGCGCCTGACGGCATTGCCAGCATCCGCTACGTGGAGAAGCGAAACCCGACAGAGCGAGGGCCCGATGTGCTGGGCGTGCGCGCCTGGGTGCGGCTCAAGTCCTGCAGCGGCTATCTGGTCATCGACATGACACGCAGTTGCTTCGTGCGCCAGAGTTATACCCGCGGCGACTGCCGGGTCGAGGGCGTCACCGCCTACTAAAGCGCCTTGCGCCCAGTTTGACTCAATTCTGTTTTCGAGCGGTGCGGCGATCCGTCAGGAGACAGGGGCCCCCTGAAGTTCCCCGGGCGATGCGGCGCTATGCCCGGCGCCAAATCCTCTTGGTCCTGACACAAATCCGCTCCGGCAGAATGGTTCGAATTGGGCGCAAAGTGCTTTAGAGTCCGCTGGTCGCCATTCCATCCCGCTATGTCGTTCCTGCATCCCTGGGGCGCACGCCCTTGGGCGCTCCGCAGACACGGCCTATCTCAAGCGAAAGGAAAGATTCTCAGGAGATCCAGCCCCGTGAACACGATCCGCACCGCCGCCCTCGCCGCCGCTCTGCTGTTAACCTCCGGCCTCAGCGTGAACTCTGCCGTCGCCGCGCAGTGTCAGGCCCAGATTGACCAAGAACTGCAGCGCCTCTCCCTGCCCGCGGAAGCCATTCAGTCGATAAGAGTGATGAAGCGGTCGGGTGGCGCGAAGTCGTCGAGCAACTTCCTCTATGACGCCTGGATCCGCGTGAAGTCCTGCGACAGCGGCTATCTGATGATCACGCTGACGAAGGGTTGCATGGTCCAACAAAGCTATACCACAGGCGCCTGCAAGCTCGATCGCGTGGCCGGTTACTAAGCAGATTCGCGAACCGCGCCGTGGCGGCTGCGAGTCGCCGGCAGGATGATGGTGACCTTGGTGCCCTTACCGAATTCGGACTCTAGCGAAATAGTGCCCTGGTGCAGCTCAATGAAGCGTTTGGCCAGGGTCAGGCCAAGCCCGGAACCTTCGAATGTACGCTGAAGCCCCCGGTTCGCCTGCCCGAAGGCTTCGAAGCAGTGGTCGATTTCATTTTCGGCGATGCCGATGCCGGCGTCTTCGACGACCATCCTGGCGCTGCCGTCATCGTCCAGGTTCAGCCTGAAGCTGACCCTGCCGCCACTCGGCGTGAACTTCACGGCATTGGAGAGCACGTGGTTGAGCGCGATTTTCACGAGGCGCTCGTCACCGCGGTAACAGGCCTCCGCCGGCGGTAGATGAGCTTCGAAGGCATGTCCGCTACCTTCGCAGCGCGTCTGCAGATGGCCGGACATCTGGCGGCAGAGCGCCACAAGATCGAATTCCTGTTCGTCCATCCGCACCTCCCCGGCGTCGATACGGGAAAACTCCAGGACGTCCGAGACCGTGTGATACAGCTGCTGGCCGCTTTCCTTGATGTCCTTGGCGTACTCCAAATAACCCTCGGTTCCGAGGGGCCCAAGCAGTTGGCTCGCCATGATTTCCGAGAACCCGATGATTGCATTCAGCGGCGTCTTCAACTCATGGCTCATATTGGCCAGAAACTCGGTTTTGCTCTGGTTGGCGACTTCGGCCTCCTTCTTGGCGCGGCGCAGGTCGCGTTCGCGCGCCAACAGGCGCCGCTCGGCCTTCACGCGGCGGTCGATGTCGCGCACCAGCAGGATGAAGAGGCGGCGCTTTTCCTCAATGAGCTCGCTGACCGTCAGGTCGGCGTAGAACACCTCGCCGTTGCCGCGGCGGCAAACCAGTCGCCGTGGCCGGCTCGCCTCCGCGACCCGCTTTAGAGCCGCTGTCACGCCTTCGTCGCTCATGCCGCCGGCCCGGGCAATGAATTGAGAAACGGAGCGGCCTTGGGACTCTGCAAGGGACAGCCCGAACATCTGGCTGGCGGCCGAGTTGACGAAGTTGATCCTGCCCTTTCCGTCGGTGGTGACGATGGCATCGAAGGCATTCGTCGCCACCGCGCCCGCAAACCGCTCGGTGCGCCGCCGAGCCAGGGTTTCGGCGACCAGCTTGATCGCCACGCTGCGAAAGCGAACCAGAATAGCGATCGCGCCGGCACCGAACGACCCAAGCGTGAAGGGCACAACGTCGAGAATGATCGGAAAGGTGGCCTGCAAACCGACGGCCCCACCCCAGAGCACCACATTGGCGCCAACGACCAACGTCAGGGCGCGGCCCGGTTCACTGTTCCGCGCAACAAATCCCAAGCCGATGACGAAGACCGAAACAGCCACCGCCAGTGCCCAGAACGGCAAGCGTTGCAAGGCACGGTCCAGCATCAACGACTGGGCGGCCAGGAGTTGCACCGCAACGCCGGGCAAGGACCGGTAGATCGGCACAGGCAACATATCGCCAAGTTCGACCGCCGTGGCGCCGACCACAATCCGGCGGCCATTCAGCAAAGCTGGATCAACCTCGCCGCGGGCCACATCGACAAAAGACAGTCGTGGGACTGCGCTCAGATCGATGCCGTAGTCGATATAGAAGCTTCTCTGCGGATCGTCGGCCACACCGGCAAGGCTGGCGGAAAAGCTCGGCAAGGCCGACTCGCGCCAGTCGAACGAGGTTTGCAGCTGGCGGATCAAGCCGTCGCCGGCGGGCGCCACGTTGGTCGAAGCGAGGCGCGCGTGCTGGGCGAAGCGCGGCAGCGGCGCGGCGTCGACATAAGCCTGGGCGGATTCACTCCATTGACGAAAGGCAACCAGGGTGACCGCACCCTGGCGGCGCTGCAGTGCGCCCTCCAGCGCCGCGTCTTCGCTAGCGTCGCTGCGCAGGCTGAAATCTATGTCGATGAAGACGTCTTCGGCACCAGCCGCCGTGAGACGGTCCAGCAGCAGCGCGTGGAGCGAACGGGGCCAGGGCCAGCGTCCGACTTCATGGATGGAGCGGGGATCGATCTCGACCAGAACCGGCCCGGGATCTGCCGGGCGCTCGATCAGGCGCAGACGCAGGTCGATCAGCGGGCGCTCCAGCGGTTCCAGGCCGCCAACTGCCAGCACCGCGAGGCTCAGCGCGCAAGCCAACAGGCAACCGATCCAATGCCGCGTCATTTGCGTTTCTCAAGCACGCCCGGTGCCCGTCCTCTCGTTCGCGCCGGCTGTGCAACCGACTGTGGAGCGCCGTTCAAGGCGCCCCACGTTTACGCCGACCAGGCGGGTTCTAGAGCAGACCGCCGACAGCATCGCGCGCCGCGCCACCGAGACCGCCGCCACCGAGACCGCCGCCACCGGAACCTCCACCACCGGAGTCTCCGCCGCCGCCAGAGTCACCACCGCCGCCAGAGTCACCACCGCCGCCGGAGTCACCACCACCGACAGCACCACCGACAGCACTACCGACAGCACTACCGATGTCGCCCACCGTGTCGCCAACTTCGCCGGCCACACCATCGACTGCTTCTCCGATGCTCCCCACGGATTCGCCAAAGCCGTCGGTGACGCCGCCGACAGCCTCACCCGTACCGCCGACCACGCCACCGACGGTGCTTGAGGCGCCGGTAACGGTGTCTCCCAACCTGCCGGTAATCTCGCTGGTCTTTGCCTTCACGCTGTCAACTGTGGTGGGCGCCGCGACGTCGATGCTCTTGGCCCCACCGGATGCTGCACTCCTGGGCTTCGCGCCCTTGGGCGTGGCGCCGGTCGGTGCGTCCACAACTTCAACACCCGCGGCCGCGGCCCGCGCGCGGGCGCTCTTGCCAGGCGTCACGTCAACCGATTCGCCGCTGCGCCGGTCGGTCACCTCGACAACGCCTTCGCTCACCGAGACGGTGGTCTGGGCTCTGTCGATGTCGACGGTGAACTGCGTGCCCTTCACGACCGCCACCATATAAGGCGTGCGCACCGAGAAAGTCCCCGACGGCCGCTTTTCGACCGTATAGGTTGCGCTGCCGGAGTTCTGATAGATCTCCATGGTGCCATTGCCGGAATTCCGCGCGGTGACAACAACGGTCGAGCTTGGATGAACCTCGATGCGGTCGAGGCCCCGTGCAACCACGGCACGACCCGTGGAACCGGTGCGGATCTGGGCGCTATCGGGAACTCTTTTGTTCGATTCCAGGGACTGCCAGGACCCCTCGCCGGCACTGGTGCGCCAATCCGTGGGACCGGCGCTGGCGAGCACCATCCAGTCGTCGTCGGAAAGCGCCCGCGCCTGGCCGAACGCCAGAACCGCGGCCAGCACCGCCATGAGCGCGATGCCCGCAAATGTGAAACGCCGTAGCTTGGACGGCTTCGAACTACCTGATGCGATTGCCATTGTTCCTACCTCAATCTTCGTTTCCGTGGCGCCGTGCCGGCACCACTGGCCGTTGCTGACCCGGACTGCCTGCCCGGACAACGCGCCAAAAATCTGAGGGTAGTTTTAAGTAATTTAGATGAACAGACGCTTACCTGACGCTACTTTCGGAGGATTTATAAAATACAATGATAGTATTAATATCCACTATTCAAGACATTGCATCCTTGGGCAATTAACGGTTAACAAGATCTTGCGTTAGGAATATCGGCGAAGAAATCGGCTAAAAGGCTTTCCCGTGACGGGGAAATCGCCGGCGAAACCAGTTAAGCCGGCAAGGGCTTATTCGACGGTGACAGCCTTGGCGAGATTGCGCGGCTGGTCCACATCGGTCCCCTTCAAGACCGCGGTGTGATAGGCCAGCAACTGAACCGGCAGGCTGTAAAGGATGGGCGCCACGAAGGGGTCGACGGCGGGCAGTTCGACGACATGGACGGCTTGATCGCCCGCCTTGGCGATGCCCGCAGCGTCCGAGAACAGGATCACCTTGCCGCCCCGCGCCACCACCTCCTGAACATTTGCGGCGGTCTTGTCGAACAGCGGGCCGGAAGGCGCGCAGACGACGATGGGCACATCCTCGTCGATCAGGGCGATCGGCCCGTGCTTCATCTCGCCGGCGGCATAACCTTCCGCATGGATATAGCTGATTTCCTTCAGCTTCAGGGCGCCCTCCAGGGCGATAGGATAGAGCGCGCCGCGGCCCAGATAGAGTACGTCGCGCGCCTCCATCACATCGACGGCGATGGCGCGCAGCACGGCGTCGTGGTTCAGCACCTCGGCAACCCTGGCGGGCACTTCCATCAGGGCCTGGGAAAGGGCCGCCTCACGCGCCTTGTCGATGGCACCGCGCGCCCGCGCCGTCGCCAGAACGAGGCAGGCCAGGACCGTCAGCTGAGTGGTGAAGGCCTTGGTCGAGGCGACACCGATCTCCGGCCCCGCCAGGGTCTGCAGGATCGCATCGGATTCCCGCGCAATAGCGCTCTCGGCCACATTCACCAGCGAAAGGATCTGCTGGCCGCAGCGTTTCGCGTAGCGCAATGCTTCCAGGGTGTCGATGGTCTCGCCGGATTGGGAGATGAAGAGGCTGACCCCCTTGTCCGGCATCGGCGCCTCGCGGTAGCGAAACTCCGAGGCGATGTCGACCTCGACCGGCTGGCGGGCGATCTGCTCGAACCAATACTTGGCGATGAGGCCGGCATAGTAGGCGGTACCGCAAGCTGAGATGGTCAATCGCGAGATGCCGGCGAGATCGAAGGGCAGGTCCGGCAATTCGACATTGCGGTTCAGTGGATTGAGAAAGGACTGCAAGGTATCGCCAATGACCGCCGGCTGCTCGAAGACCTCCTTCTGCATGAAGTGGCGGTACTCGCCTTTGCCGATCATGGCGCCGGACAGGGCGGTCTGCTTCACCTCGCGCTCGACAGGCTGGTCCTCGGAATCGTGGACCTGCGCGCCGGTCTTGCTGAGCTCCACCCAGTCGCCCTCTTCCAGGTAGCAGATGCGATTCGTCAGGGGTGCCAGCGCCAGCGCGTCGGAGCCGAGAAACATCTCGCCGTCGCCATAACCGACAGCCAGTGGCGAGCCGCGCCTGGCGCCGATCATCAGGTCGTGGCGTCCGGCAAAGATGATGGCCAGCGCAAAGGCGCCCTCCAGGCGCTTCAACGTCGCCGCCACAGCCTGCTGCGGCGTCATCTGCCGTTCCAGATAGGCGGTAATAAGGTGAACCACCGTTTCCGTATCGGTCTCGGTTTCGAAGCGGTGGCCGGCGGCTTCCAGTTCGCCACGCAGTTCCTTGAAGTTCTCTATGATACCGTTGTGAACCAGGGCGACACGGTCGCTGGCGTGGGGATGCGCATTGACCTCTGTCGGGCGCCCGTGGGTCGCCCAGCGGGTATGGCCAATCCCAATGGTACCGTTCACGGGCCGCCGCTCGACCACCCCGGCCAAATTGCTCAACTTGCCCTCGGCGCGGCGGCGATCGATCGACCCATTCATCAGTGTTGCAATGCCCGCGGAATCGTAGCCGCGATACTCCAGCCGCTTCAGTCCATCGAGAAGCAGGGGCGCAACCGCCGCCTCGCCGATGATGCCGATGATGCCGCACATAAGGTCTCCGGTCCTTTCCTTGAACGCTGGCCGCTAAGATTTACTTCCGGACTTCTTGGTATCGGCGCGCCGGCCAGCTTTCTGCTTTGGCGCGGAACGCTCGCTTCGAAAGCGCGCGGCGGCGCCTTCGCGGTTGCGCTGTTCGCTGCGCTCAACCGCCAAGGCGTCGGCAGGCACATCCTCGGTAATGGTGCTGCCGGCGGCGACCATGGCACCGTCCCCCACCGTCACCGGCGCGACCAGCGCCGTGTTGCTGCCGATGAAGGCCTTGGCGCCGATAGTGGTGCGGTGCTTCAAGAATCCGTCGTAGTTGCAGGTGATGGTGCCAGCGCCGACGTTTGCCCCTGCTCCCACCGTGGCGTCGCCGAGATAGGCCAGGTGATTGGCCTTGGCGCCGTCGCCCAATTCGGCATTCTTGATCTCAACGAAATTGCCGACGTGCGCGGCGCGGCCCAAGCGCGCGCCGGGACGCAGCCGCGCGAAGGGGCCAAGCACGACATCGTCGCCGACCTGCGCGCCTTCGAGATGGCAAAAGCTGCGGATCTCGACCCGATCGCCGACCGCGACCCCGGGGCCAAAGAATACGGAGGGTTGCACGGTTACGTCGCGGCCGAGTTGCGTATCCGCCGAAAACCAAACCGTCGCCGGGTCGACCAGGGTTGCGCCGGCCGCCATGGCGCGTCGGCGCAAGCGCTGCTGCATCACCGACTCGACCAGGGCCAGGTCCGCGCGGGAATTGACTCCGAGCACCTCCTCCGCCGGACACTCGACAACCCCGGCCGGCGTGCCTTCGCCGTGAGCAAGTTCGAAGATATCCGTCAGGTAGTATTCGCCCTGGGCATTATGGCTGCCGACACGTTCGATCAGATCGAACAGACGCCGCGCGTCTCCGATGACGCTGCCGGCGTTGCAGAGGTTGATCTGGCGTTGGGCGCCGTCGGCATCGGCAAACTCGACGATCTTCTGGATATGACCCGCCTCATCAAGAATGACACGGCCATAGGCTGCCGGATCCGACGGCCGGAAGGCCAGGCCGACGACATCCGCGGCCGCGGCAGCGGCACGCGCCGCCGCCAGCCGTTGGAGCGTTTCCTCAGTCAGCAGTGGACAGTCGCCGAAAAGCACCAGAAGGTCGCAGCCGCCTGACTCCAGCAAGGGCGCCAGGGTCGCACGAGCCGCCGCCACCGCATGACCGGTCCCCAGGGCTTCGCCCTGCACAGCACAGCGGTTGGGCGCCGCCACCGCTTCGACGTCTTCCATGCCCGGTGCCACCACAACGACTGTCTCAACCGGTGCCAAGGGCGCCACCGAAGACAGAACATGCGTCAGCATCGGCTTGCCGGCCACCGGATGGAGGACTTTGGGCAGATCGGATTTCATCCGGCTGCCCTTCCCGGCTGCCAGAATAACGATAGCAAGCTTACGATCGGACATGGTCGGGTCTGACGATCTCAGTAGGAAGGGTCCAGGGAATCGAAGCAGAGAAATATACCCGCAAAAGCGTTGCCACCCAACGGCGGGCGGAGAGTGGCACAGGCCAATTTTTCTCAGCAAATCAACAATTGTTGCTGGTTATTACAGCCTGCCGTCCTGGGTGACAACAGCGGTGGCAACTGCAGCGACGAGTAGACGGGCCGGCATGACGTTCCGGGCGACGCCCGGGACCTGAAATAGCAAGAGGCGGGTACCGCTGGGTACCCGCCTCCGACTGCTTTGCACCAGTAAAGCCGAAATCGCGTCGTCAGTACTTAGCGGGCCATCCCGTTCCGATAGGAACCGGTCGCACGCGAAACTGCAGCAAGCCGACTCGCCGTCGACGGACGCGAAGACGCAAGGCGCGCCGCGATCAGGCGACGCGTCGCAATAGCCTTACGTGAAGGCGTCTTGCGGGCGATCGTCCGACGAGCGGTCGACTTGCGAGCGGCCGTCTTGCGGGCCGGGCTCTTGCGAGCCGCAGTCTTTTTCACGACGCGCTTCTTGGCCGCCGTCTTACGAGCCGCCGTCTTTCGGGCAGTCGTCTTCTTGGCAGTCGTCTTACGGGCCGTGGTCTTACGAGCGGGGCTCTTGCGAGCCGCGGTCTTTTTCACAACGCGCTTCTTGGCGGCCGTCTTGCGGACCGGGCTCTTGCGAGCGGCGGTCTTGCGGGCGGTCGTCTTGCGCGCCGTGGTCTTCTTCACAACGCGCTTCTTGGCGGCCGCCTTGCGGACCGGGCTCTTGCGAGCGGCGGTCTTGCGGGCGGTCGTCTTGCGCGCCGTGGTCTTTTTCACAACGCGCTTCTTGGCGGCCGTCTTGCGGACCGGGCTCTTGCGAGCGGCAGTCTTGCGGGCGGTCGTCTTACGCGCCGTGGTCTTCTTTTTGGCAGCCGTCTTGCGAGCCGGGCTCTTACGAGCAGCCGTCTTGCGCGCCGTGGTCTTGCGGGCCGTGGTCCGCCGGGCCGGTGACTTCCGGGCAGCCGTCTTGCGAGCCGTCGTCTTACGGCGCGCGGTGGTCTTCTTCGCGGTCTTGCGGACCGCTTTAGTACCAGACTTCCGGGAAGCCTGTTTGCTAGCGATAGCCATTGCTATTTCCTCGTCTAACTCCATAAACCCAAGTGGATTTCGGCTGATGGCATTCGCTTCTTAGCCCTATTCAATTAACAAAGAATTACTGCGTCAGGTATCGAAGAACCTCTTCATAGTACCGGGTCGTCCAGACTTGTCTCGAATGCCGGACAAGGACTAGGCGTTGTTTTGATTCACTCAAATTATTGATACAAAACATAAAAATTACTCTTCGCACTCGCAGCATGCCTGTTATCCCAGCATCTCTGCGGCCTGATGGAGACAAGGTTTCGCCAAAATATTTCAAGCGAACTCTTTACCTGCACATGGCATTTGTCGGATTGTTTCTTGCCTGTAACGAGACAGGTCTTCGGGTCTCTGAATTGTCCTGAAATCTGTCCTTGAACTGACCGCGGGCGGGTATGCTTGACAGTCTCTGGCGCCTGTCCTAAATGACGCATCCCTTCTGCCCGGCCTGCTGCCTGCGGGCCCCGGCGACGGGCGATTAGCTCAGCGGGAGAGCGCTCGCTTCACACGCGAGAGGTCACTGGTTCAATCCCAGTATCGCCCACCATTTCCTGGTAGTTTCACGCCGAAACGAGGCTCAGTAGCCCTTGATGCCCTCGATAGCGCAGTCGCCACGGGTGAAGCTTTGGCGTGGCGTGCAACCAATTGACGTCTCGATAATCAACCAGCCGTCGCAAGAACCAAGGCGTACCCAGGCCTCATGACCCTTCTTGCCGTTCCTCACCTGGCTGCTACCGGCATTGCCGTTGATCATCCTTATAGTCTTAATATCATCAGCATCTATCGGCAGAGTTTTGAGGTGTTCATCGACTTCCGCACGGCAGACTGCAGCAGTGGAATCGTCACCCTCCGCAGGGGCGCACTTCCCACCTGAGCAATTGTATCTGTCCGTCAAGTAGGTCCAGAGCTGGTTCCGGTCGGCCATCAGTCTTTCGCCTTCGGCGGCAAGCTTGCCGCAGTAGCCGCCCTTGACTGCGTCGTAAACCTGGACGCTGGCCATTCCCTTACGTCCGTAGGGAGACAACTTGGCCAGTTCCTGAAGATCAGCCGCCAGCGTGTAATTGCCGCAAATTCTCAAAACGCCGCTGATCTGGCCGATATGATACTCAAGCTTTTGCATCTCGCCCCAATGCTCGGACGATCGGCTGCCGGATCCGGCCGCCGCATGCGCCGCCGCCGGCATCAGCCACAGCAGCGCCACAAAGCCAAACAACCAAGTCTGCATTGCATCCCCCAATCCTGACCCGACTGTGGCGGGGCGCAGCTTAACACGCCCTCATCCGCACATGAAGCCGGGTGTTGAGTGAGATCGGAAATATTCAACCTGGTATCTGCCGAACGGGCCAGACTAAGACCTATCGAAGTTCAGGCCGACTTTTCCAACGGCAGTGCCAATGTGAAGTTGTTGTTGTCGGCCGCAGGCGCCTCATCGATGCGGCGGGGCCGGAGTGGCCGCGACTGACGCTGATGCAGCACCTCTTCCAGGCTGCGAAGCGGGCGTTTGAGATAGGGGCTGACGAAGTCGTCGTATCGCATGATCCAGATCACATGGAAGGCGATCCAGCGATTTCAAGCTTGTGGCGGCGGGTCAACCACAGCTTGCGGCCTTAGCCCTCGCGCCAAGCGGCGGTGGATTTGCAGCGCTTGCAGATGCGCTCGCCGCGCCAGCCGCTCTCGAAGCGGTCATGGCACATGAGGCAGCGCCTGACTTTGATTTCAGGCGGTTCGCTGGGCTGCGGCTTGCTGAGAGTCGCTTGTTTCATGATATTTAGATATGTCGCAAACCAACGTATTCAAGGGTTTATGGGCTGTTGCGCAACAAGTCTCATGGGATTTCCCAGCCTGTTTCACGACGCCCTGGCCAAGGTTACGCCGCCTGGGGCTGGCCGCGGCGGGCAAGGCCGCCGGACAGGCCGAACAGCGGCCGCAATGCGGTTCCGAGAAAGCTGCCGGCCAGACCCGCCACGAACCACAGCCAGCCGTGCAGACTGCCCGAGGCGATGCCGCTGAAAAAGGCGCCGACATTGCAGCCGAAGGCAAGACGGGCGCCGTAGCCCATGAGCAGCCCGCCGAGCGCCGCGGCCACCACCTGGCGCCAGGGCAGCCGCCAGGCCGGATTGAACTTGCCCGCCAGACCGGCGGCCAGAAAGGCCCCGGCCAGGATGCCGAAGTTCATCACAGAGGTGGTCTCGGCGAAGACCGAGCCAGCCAGCGCCCGGCTAGGGTAGGGCCAGGACCAGAAGGCGACGCCGGAAAGATCGAACCCGGCGGCGGCCGCCAACTTGCCGCCCCAGAGGGTGTAGCCGAAGCTGACGTTCCAGGGATGGCCGGCGCTGACCAGGGTGACCGCGTTGAGGACCGCCAGACCGACCGCCCCCCAGATCAACGGCCAAGGCCCGGTGACAAGGCGCCGCCGCAGGGGGCCGGAAGCACCTGCAGGCGACAGTGCCGCGCCGCGCGCGCGGCGTTCGGCCAGCAGGGTCAACGCGACGACCGCCGCGAAGACGCCGAGTTGCGCCGCCAGGGCGGGGCCAAGGCCCCATTCCTGCAGCAGCGAGAAACTGCCCGCCGGCCCGGCGCCGGGCCACCAAGGGACGCCGAGCCACCAGGGCAGCTGCGCCGCCCCGAGCAGGGATCCCATCATGAAGCAGAACAGGGTGAAGACCATTTTCGTAGAGCCGCCGCCGACGGTATAGAGCGTGCCGGAGGCGCAGCCGCCCGCCAGTTGCATGCCGATGCCGAAGAGCGCCGCGCCCACCGCCACGGAGGGCGCCACCGGCGCCACCGCGCCGACCAGTTCTTGATCGAAAAACGCGCCCTCGGCCAACAGCGGCAGAAACAGCAGGCTGGCCAGCCCGAGCATGACCATCTGGGCGCGCAGGCCCTCGCCCCGGCCCTCGGCCAGAAAAGCCCGCCAAGCCGAAGCGAAGCCAAAGGCGGCGTGATAGAGGACCAGCCCCAGGGCGCCGCCCAGCAGGTAGAGCCCGGCCATCTTCTGGCTTTGCGAACCTGCGATATAGAGCGCGCCGCCGGTCAGCAGGATCGCGGCCAGCGTCGCGACACGCCAATCGGGGCGCGGAATCGGGGTGGCAATGGAAGGACTCATTGGTTCGAATTCTCGCCACGCCTAATGGGCACAGCACCTCTCGTCATCGGTTTATACAATCGGGTTATCGCCCAGGCCATCGCGCCTGTCGAGGCCCCAACCCAAGGCGTCAATGCCGGATCAGGCAGGATCGGAAAACCTTACTCGGTGACGGGCGGGCCTTGCTGCATCGGCAAGGCCGCCGTGGCCGACCAGTCGACCATCGAGCCATCATAGACCCGGACGTTCTTGCGTCCGAGGATCTCGCTTTGGGCAAACCACCCCAGCGTCGACCAATGGCCGGTATTGCAGAAGGTGATCACTTCTGCCTCGCCATTGTCGGGCACACCGGCCCGTTGCAGAACAGCGGCGAGATCATCGCCTTTCACAAAACGCCCGGTGGCGTCGATGAATGTTTCATCGGGCACCGAGATGGCGCCGGGGATGGTGCCGGAGCGCTTGGCCCAACTGTGCCGCTTCTCGCCCAGGTAATATGCGCGGGGCCGGTTGTCGACCAGCTTGCTGCCGGCCTTCAACGCTGCCTCGACGTCGGCTTGGTCGGCGATCAGTTCGGGTCGCAGTTCGGCGGAAAAGATGTTGGGCGCCGGATCGACCCAGCCGGCTTCAACTGGGTTGGAGGGGTCGGCGGCATAGGCCCGGTAGCCGCCATCGAGAATCGACACCCGATCGTGACCCAAGACCTTGAAGGTCCAATAGACGCGGGTGGCGCTGCTCATATCCAGGGCATCGGTACCGGCCGCAACGACAACAACGTGGCTCTCGTTGCCGATGCCCAGCTCGCCGATCAGGGCCTCCAGGGTTTCGACCAGCGGCAACTGCGCCGGCACGCCGTCGCGCTCGGTTCGCCAGCCGGACTTCAGATAGTTGCTGTAGACGGCGCCGGGGATATGCCCTGCCCGATAGGCGGCCTCGGACCCGCCGCCAAGTTCGTTGCGCACGTCGAGCACCACCAGATCGTCGGCGCCGCCATTTTCCAGCAGCCAGGCGACGTCCACCAGGGGTGTGGGTGCCGGTGCCGCCAAGCCATCCAGCGGCGCGGCCAGCAAGAAGCTGCCAATGATCGCGGCGATTGCCGCCAAACGGCGGGACTGAGGCCTCACAGCCGGCATGGTGGAGCTTTCCAAGACTTGGCAGACACTCATTTAATCATTTCACATTGTAGAATATTTTAATATTACAATATTACGTTGTATTTTATGCCGCTATTTTGTCTCTTGTGGATTCACCCGTCAGCCGATTGAAGGTGTAGACTCAGGCCTTCTGGGTCGCCGGCAAATTGGAATATCTATGGGGGATATGTCTCCAGCTGTCGAAGCGCCCGGGTCGGTGTTGGTTTACGTCGGCTTGGATCTCGTCGGAGACGGCCTGATCAAGCTGCCGTTTCTGCGCGCACTGCGCAACGCCTACCCCAGCGCACGGATCACCTGGCTTGCCGGTAAGGGCAAGTCCGTCTACGCGCACGCACTGGCGCCATTGGTCCGTGGTCTGATCGATGAGATTGTCGAAGAGGCCAACGTCGGCCGGCGCTGGACAGAGATGCTGTCGCGGCCGTTGCATGGCACCGCTCTGGAAGGCCGTCGCTTCGACTTAATCATCGACAGCCAGCGCCGCGTCGGCACGACCCTGCTGTTGCGGCGCATTCCGCACGGCGCCTTCGTCTCGGGCACCGCCAGCCACGCCTTCTCATCGCTTCGACCGCCGCAGCGTCAGGAAAAACCACCGGCCATGGTGCGCCAGTTGCTCAATCTGGTGGAATTGGCGAGCGGCCGACCGCCGGACACCTCCGGCGCGCTGCCCGCCAACCCCCAATACGACGATCTTGCTGAAGACCTGCTGCCCGAGGGGCGCAGCTATATCGGCCTCGCGCCGGGCGCCGGCGGCAAACACAAGTGCTGGCCGTTGGAGCGCTTTCTCGAACTCGCCGAAGCGCAGTTGGCATCGGGCCGCTCGCCGGTCATCTTCCTCGGCCCCGAAGAGGCCGACTGGGCCCCGCGTGTGGCGCAGCAGTTGCCGGCCGCGCTGCTGCCGTTGCAGTCCTCCGCGGTGGAGCGCAGCGGCCCCTCGCCGCTGATCACCATCGCGCTGGCCCGGCGCCTGTCGGCGGCCGTCGCCAACGACGCCGGTGTCGGCCACATGCTGGCCGCAGCAGGCTGCCCGCTGGTTTCGCTGTTCGGGCCGACACCGCCGGAGAAGTTTGCGCCGCTGCTCGATCACGCCCGGGTCTTGCGGGCACAGAGCTTTGGCGGTGAGGAAATGAGCCTGATTCCCCTGGTCGCCGTCGAAGACGCCGTCGACGCGCTGTTGGAGGAAATCGGGCATCGGGACGCGGTTGGGGATTCGCCGGCCGGACTGGCACGGCACGGTGAAGAGCGCCGCTTATACGGAGGGGAAGCTAGATGAGAATTATTTCAGGCACCACGAGGCTGCTGAGCGCGGCCGTCGCCCTCGCCCTGTTCGGCCTTGGCGGTTTTGCCTGTACCGAGGTGAAGGACACGCTGGAGGATGCGGACGCTTCCCTCTCCGGCGCACTTGATGCCGACTCGACACCCGAACTGCAAGGCCTGACCGGCAGCGAGATGAACGATGCCCTTTACAATCAGGGTCTGTCGCTGAAAAGCGAGGGCAAAGACGCGGAAGCCGCCGAGCGCTTCCGCCAGGCCGCCGACCGTGGCCACGGGCCGGCCGCCTACGAACTCGGCGAGGCTTACAACGCCGGCCGCGGCGTCGACAAAGACCTCAACGCCGGCGCCAAGTGGATCAATGCCGCCGCGTCGCGGGGTGAGCCGCGGGCGCAGTATGCCGTCGGCGCGGCGCTCTACAACGGCGCTGGGGTCGAGCAGGACTACAGCCGCGCGGTACGCTACCTGGGCAGTGCCGCCAGCCAGAACCACGCCGACGCCCAATACCTGCTGGGCGAGTGCTATGCCAACGGGCGCGGCGTTACCAAGAACCTCTCCTGGGCGGCACGCTGGTACGGCAAGGCCGCCGAACAGGGCCAGGCGGACGGCGCCTTCTCCTATGGCGTGGTGCAGGCCGCCGGCCTCGGCCTGCCGACCAATCTCGTCTGGGGCTACGCCTGGCTCGATATCGCCAGCCGGCGTGGCCACAGCAAGGCCGGTGACGTGCGCGCCGCCATCGCCAACAAGATGACACCAGCGCAGATCGAGGCCGGCAAACGCCGCTCCGCCGCCTTTGAGCCGCACAGCGACAATGAAGTCGCCGATCGGCCGACGGTGATGTACGTGCAGCACAGCCTCAACCAGCTCGGCTTCAACGCCGGGCCGGTCGACGGCCTGATCGGCCCGCGCACACGCAGCGCCATCAGCGCCTACCTGGGCATCATCGGCGACGACAGCGGCGGCAAGGACATCACGCCGACCCTGCTTCAGCACCTCTTCGAGGGCCAGCAGAACGCCTCGGCCTGAGCCGCGCCGCCGGTCAGAACAGATCGAGCTGCGAGGGCGCTTGGGGCAGACGCTCCTCGCGCAGCAGGCCGGCATCGTCCTCGCGCACCGTATTCACCCGCTTGGACACCGGCGTCAGCGCGACGGCTTCATCAGGCAGCGGTTTCAGCAAGGACTGCAGATCGTCGCGTGAAGACGCCGGGTCGAGCCAGGGCCCGACCTGCTCCGGCGTCAGGATCACCGGCATGCGATGGTGAACCGCCGCCATGCGGGCATTCGCTTCGGCGGTGATGAGGGCGCAGCCCTGCCCCGGTTCGCCCTCCTGCGTTCCCGCTATCGGCTCCCAGAGGGCCGCCAGGGCAAAGGGCGAGGTATCCGTCAGGCGGATGCAGTAGGGCTGGCGATTGCCGTCCTGGCGCCACTCGTAAAAGCCATCGGCAAAGACCACACAGCGGCGGGCGGCAAAAGCATCGCGAAAGGAAGGTTTTTCCGCCACGGTCTCGGCCCGCGCGTTGATCAAG
Source organism: Kiloniellaceae bacterium (assembly GCA_040217155.1). Lineage (GTDB taxonomy): Bacteria > Pseudomonadota > Alphaproteobacteria > Kiloniellales > Kiloniellaceae > Pelagibius. The sequence goes on along the minus strand of JAVJNS010000026.1, from coordinate 417,546 downwards.
GGCGCTGTCCGGCGCGCTTCTTTCGACCACGACGGCACCAAGCCCCAGCGCATCCAGATGAAATGCCGCTCCGCCGCCGCGTCGCGGACCATCGCCGCCACCGCCTGGCTCGGCGCGATGTTGTAGCGCGGCGCCAGATTCGGCTGCTCCAGGAAGCCGAACAACCGCTGCACCGCCTCCAGCGGCGCGGTCAGGAGGAAGCGTCCACACATGGCCTAGGCAATCAAACCCGCAAGTTCACGGCGCAAACTTGTGGGTAACCCGGCGGCCGGCCTTGCGGCAATGCCCCGCTGCGCTACTATGGTAAATGTTCTTGATATGTTCACGATGACAGATTCAAGACAGCCGGTATAGATTGGAGCCCATATTTGGTGTGGGCGATGGGCATCGGCCCCAGATATTGTTACCGTAATTGAATATCACAGTCATCCACAGGTGGATCGAACTGTGGACGAGGGGGAAAAAGCATGGACGGATCTGGGATTTTCGGGCGCCATACCTCAGACGACTCCGACCCGGATCTTGTGGATAACGCCCAAACGCTAGGAAAACAAGCCGACACCCCAGGAGCCTCGGCGCCGGGAGCCGTTGCCGCCGCAGCGGCCAACGACGATACGCTTCTTGGCGGGGAACAGATCCGCAACGAGTTCCAGAACGAGCGCGGCATCAAGGTCCACATGGACCGCAGCCGCGACGCCAATCTGACCGAATTCGGCAAGGCGACCCTGACCGACCGCTACCTCATGCCCGGCGAATCGTTCCAGGATCTCTTCGCCCGGGTCGCCGCCCACTACGCCGACGACAGCGCCCACGCCCAGCGCCTCTACGACTACATCTCGCGGCTGTGGTTCATGCCGGCGACGCCGGTGCTGTCCAATGGCGGCACCAGCCGCGGCTTGCCGATCTCCTGCTTCCTGAACGAGGCCGGCGACAGCCTGGACGGCATCGTCGGGCTGTGGAACGAGAACGTCTGGCTGGCCGCGCGCGGCGGCGGCATCGGCAGCTATTGGGGCAACCTGCGCTCGATCGGCGAGAGGGTCGGCCACAACGGCAAGACCTCCGGCATCATCCCCTTCATCCGGGTCATGGATTCCCTTACCCTGGCGATCAGCCAGGGTTCCCTACGGCGCGGCTCGGCAGCCTGTTACATCCCCATCTCCCACCCGGAGATCGAGGAATTCATCGAGCTGCGCCGACCAACCGGCGGCGACCCCAACCGCAAGGCGTTGAACCTGCACCACGGCATCGTCATCAGCGACGCCTTCATGCGCGCGGTCGAGAAGGACGAGGAATGGGGCCTGACCAGCCCCAAGGACGGCGCGGTGGTCCGCAAGGTGCGCGCCCGCGAGCTCTGGATCCGCATTCTCACCGCCCGCATCGAGACCGGCGAGCCCTACATCATCTACGGCGACCACGTGAACCGGCAGATCCCGGAGCACCACAAACTGGCCGGGCTGACCGTGAAGATGTCGAATCTCTGCAGCGAGATCACCCTGCCGACCGGCGTCGATCATCACGGCGTCGACCGCACCGCCGTGTGCTGCCTCTCCTCGCTGAATCTCGAGAAGTATTTCGAGTGGCAGGACGAGGAAGGCTTCATCGAGGACATCATGCGTTTCCTCGACAACGTGCTGCAGGACTTCATCGACAAGGCGCCCGACTCCATGGCGCGGGCCAAGTACTCGGCCGCGCGCGAGCGCTCCGTCGGCCTCGGCATCATGGGCTTCCACTCCTTCATGCAGGCCAACCGCATCCCCCTGGAAGGCGTCATGGCCAAGGTCTGGAACAAGAAGATCTTCGCTCATATCCGCAAGGGCGCCGACGCCGCCTCGAAGAAGCTGGCCGAGGAGCGCGGGCCCTGCCCCGATGCCGAGGAATTCGGCATCATGGAGCGCTTCTCCAACAAGCTGGCCATCGCGCCGACCGCCTCGATCTCGATCATCTGCGGCGGCGCTTCGCCGGGCATCGAGCCTATCGCCGCCAACTCCTTCACCCACAAGACGCTCTCGGGCTCCTTCAACGTCTGCAACAAGCACCTGACGGCGCTGCTCGAGGAAAAGGGCCACAACACCGAGGAGGTCTGGACCTCAATCACCATCAACGGCGGCTCGGTGCAGCATCTCGACTTCCTCGACGACGACGAGAAGGACGTCTTCAAGACCGCCTTTGAGCTGAACCAGCGCTGGCTCATCGAGCACGCCGGCGACCGCGCCGAGTTCATCTGCCAGGCGCAGTCTCTGAACGTCTTCGTGCCGGCCGACGTGCACAAGCGCGACCTGCACCAGATCCACTACCTGGCCTGGAAGAAGGGTGTGAAGAGCCTCTACTACTGCCGCTCCAAGTCGATCCAGCGCGCCGAGTCGTCGCAGCTGGCCGGCCCGGCGGCGACCACGGTGCCGCACCTCGGCAAGATCTCGTCTAAGGGCCTGCCCGCCGCCGTGGCCTCCACCACCGACTACGAGGAGTGTCTCGCCTGCCAGTAGCCGCTGCCGGCGCCTGGCGCCGTCGGCCCGGCAAGAAGAGACCTTCGGAGGGCCCAAAGCGAAGGCTTAACTGCGCTTGACGCGCTTCGGGGGTGACAGGGGCCGGCGGTTCGGGGGGACCGCCGGCCCCAACTGCCCTCGACGAAGATTTGTTTTGAAGAACAGTTTAGGCGGCGCCGGGATACAGCGCCTCGCCTCCATCGGAGAAGAACTCACATGTCACTGCTCGACGCCAGCCCGGTCTACAAGCCGTTCCGCTATCCCTGGGCCTATGACGCCTGGCTGATGCAGCAGCGCCTGCACTGGCTACCCGAGGAGGTGCCGCTGGCCGACGACGTGAAGGACTGGAACCGCAACCTGACGGACGCGGAGCGCAGTCTGCTGAGCCAGATCTTCCGCTTCTTCACCCAGTCGGACGTCGAGGTGAACAACTGCTACATGCGCCACTACAGCCGCGTGTTCCAGCCGACCGAGGTGCAGATGATGCTGGCCGCCTTCTCCAACATGGAGACGGTGCACATCGCCGCCTACTCCTACCTGCTCGACACCATCGGCATGCCCGAGGCCGAGTACTCCGCCTTCCTCCACTACAAGGAGATGAAGGACAAGTACGACTACATGCAGGAATTCGGCTGCGACACCAAGGCGGAGATCGCCAAGACCCTGGCCGTCTTCGGCGCCTTCACCGAGGGCCTGCAGCTCTTCGCCTCCTTCGCTATCCTGTTGAACTTCCCGCGCTTCAACAAGATGAAGGGCATGGGCCAGATCGTCACCTGGTCGGTGCGCGACGAGTCGCTGCACACGGCATCGGCGATCCGCCTGTTCAAGACCTTCATCGAGGAGAACCCGGAGGTCTGGAACGACGCCTTCGAGCGCGACCTCTACAAGGCCTGCGAAACCATCGTGACCCACGAGGACGCCTTCATCGACCTCGCCTTCGAGCAGGGCGGCGTCGAGGGCCTGGAGCCGGTCGACGTGAAGGCCTACATCCGCTACATCGCCGACCGCCGCCTCGGCCAGCTCGGCCTGCAGCCGATCTACCGCAGCGAGAAGAACCCGCTGCCCTGGCTGGACGCCATCCTCAACGGCGTCGAGCACACCAACTTCTTCGAGAACCGCGCGACGGAGTATTCCAAGGCCGCGACGCAAGGCACCTGGGAAGAGGCCTTCGAGTAGGGGCGCAACACCCCCCGCAACCACTCATTTCGTCACCCTCGGACTTGCCTGTCCCGGGACTTGATCCCGGGATTCCGAGGGTCCATTGTTCTGCTGAACTCTGCCCAGGCGAGATTCTGAATGGATGTTTGTGTCATGCACGAGCATACCGGTGGAGGCTGCACCTAGCCCAGCGCTGCGGTCATCGCGCGGCGTAAAGCGTAGACGTTGGCGACGCCGAGGATGCCGCCGCCGCCTTCCAGCGGCACCAGCAGGCGCTGCATCTCCGCGCCCTCGAAGGCGTCGAGGCGAGTCCAGGCCGACGGCAGGGCGCTGCTCACCAGCAGCTTGACCGGATGCGGCGGCGCGCTGGGGTCCAGGTAGATCCCCGGCAGGCCCTTGTGTTCGCCATGCTCGATGGGCGCGAGGCTGCCGCGTACCGCCGCGTCGCTCCAGGCGCCGCCGAGGTTGGCGATGTGATGGTGGTTCACCTTGCCGGGCGCCAGGGTGCCGTAGATCGCCAACCGGATCGCCGGCCCGAAGTCCGCCTCGATATCGGCCTCCTCCCGCGCCAAGGCGTCGGCGTCAGCCGTCAATCCAAGACGCCCCCGGTTCACACGGTCCAGCCGCGTCCGCAGATCCTCGATGTCGTCGGTCGTTGCCATGTTCCTGCTACTCCGGCGCCTCAAGCGACACCGTACCGTCTTCCTTCAGGGTCCAGAAGGGGTTATAGGCGACCTCCCAGGGATGGCCGTCGGGATCGGCGAAGTAGCCAGAATAGCCGCCCCAGAAGACCTTCTCGCCCGGCTTCAGAATCGTGGCGCCGGCGGCCTCGGCTTCCTGCAGGGTGGCGTCGACGGCCGCCGGGTCGGCGACGTTGTAGGCCAGGGTGATGCCGCCGAATGTCTCCCCCGGCTTCATATCCGGTAGTTGCAGTCGGGCATCCTCGGCCAGGGCCTCGAGCCCGTAGAGCCCGAGCAGCACGCCACCAGCCAACTCGTAGAACGCTACCTCGCCCTCGACGCCACCGCCGCGGCTCCAGCCGAGACCTCTTTCGTAGAATCCCCGGGCCCGCGCCAGATCCCGCACGCCGAGCGTCACCAGTGTCAGCCGCTGCTCCATCGCCCCCTCCTGTTCAAATCTGAAGTGCCGAGCCTAGAGCCTTTCATAGCCAGATTGAACCATTCTGCCGGAGCGGATTTGTGCCAGGGCCGCAGGTACTTTTGGGGGATTTGGCGCAGGGCATAGCGGCGCCATGGCCAAGCCAAAGCCCGAAGGCATTGGCGCAAATCCGCCCGGCCCTTACGGGTTTTCAAGCGGCGGGCGTCTGCTGCGCCGGCAGGCTTGCCCGATGCGCCGCATCGCGCTTCACCTGCCTCCTGGCGGTTCGCCGCGCCGATCGAAAACAGAATTACTTCAATCTAACTATGAAAGGCTCTACCGCGCAGACCTCAGGACAATCTGCTGTCATTTCGTGGGTGTACAATCGATCTGCGCAGACGACTCTCAGCAGCGTCACGACTTTCCCCTTGGTCGGGGGCGCCTGTCTCGCCTATCATCAAGGCCAACCTCTCATACAACCCACCTTCACGGAGACCGTTTGAGCCATGGGGCGATTTGGCGTTGGCCAAGGCCTGCGCCGGGTGGAAGACCTGCGCTTCCTGACCGGCGAAGGCCGCTACAGTGACGATATCCACTTCGAGAGCGAAACCTACGGCGCGCTGGTGCGCAGCCCCTTCGCCCATGCCGAGATCGGCGCCATCGACATCGACGAAGCCAAGGCGGTGCCGGGCGTGCTCGGCATCTTCACCGCCGACGACCTGGCGGCCGACGGGGTCGGCGACATCCCCTGCCTGACGCCCATGCCCGGCAAGAACGGCGGCAAGACGGTGATGCCGCCGCGCCCGGCGCTGGCGCGCGGCCGGGTGCGCCATGTCGGCGACGCGGTCGCCTTCGTGGTCGCCGAAACCGCCACCGCGGCGCGCGACGCCGCCGAACTGGTGATGGTCGACTACGACGCCCTGCCCGCCGCCACCGACACCAAGACCGCCAAGGATCCGGGCCAGCCCCAGGTCTGGGACGACGCGCCGAACAACACCAGCCTGGTCTGGGAAATGGGCGACGAGGCGGCCACAGAGGCCGCCTTCGCCAAGGCCCATCATGTGACGAAGTTGGAGTTCGTGAACAACCGCGTGGTGGTCAACGCCATGGAGACGCGCGCCACCATCGGCGACTACGACGCGGCCAGCGAGATCTTCACGCTGCACACCGTGTCGCAGGGCTCGCACCGCATGCTGGGGCCACTGTGCAACCGCATCTTCAATATTCCCCAGGAGAAGATGCACATCATCACACCCGACGTCGGCGGCGGCTTCGGGATGAAGATTTTCGTCTATCCGGAAACCGTGCTGGTGCTCTTCGCGGCGCGGCGTCTCGGCCGCCCGGTGCGCTGGATCTCCGAGCGCGGCGAAGGTTTCCTCAGCGACACCCAAGGCCGCGACCACGTGACCCTGGCCGAGCTCGCCGTCGATGCGGCGGGCAAGGCCCTGGGCATCCGCGTCACCACCACGGCCAACATGGGGGCCTATCTGTCCAACTTCGCGCCCTTCATCCCGACCGGCTGCTACGGCCCCATGCTGAGCGGGCTTTACGCCATCCCCACCGGCTATTGCGAGGTCACCACGGTCTTCACCAACACCGTGCCGGTCGACGCCTACCGCGGCGCCGGGCGGCCGGAGGCGGCCTACCTGGTGGAGCGCCTGATCGACGCCACGGCGCGCGACATCGGCATGGCGCCGGAGGAGTTCCGGCGGCGCAACTTCATCGCGCCGGACGCCCTGCCTTACAAGACCACTTTCGGCGAAACCTACGACAGCGGCGACTTCGCCGGGCTGATGGAACGCGGCCTGAAAGGCATCGACCACGCGGGCTTCGAAGCCAGGCGCCAGGCGGCTTCGGCCAAGGGCAAGCTGCGCGGCCTCGGCTTCGCCTGCTACGGCGAGGTCTGCGGCTCCAACGGCGAGGAGACCGCGCGCCTGAAGGTCAAGGAAGACGGCGGCGTCGAGCTGTGGATCGGCACCCAGACCAACGGCCAGGGCCATTTCACCGCTTACTGCCAACTGCTGGCCGACAAGCTTGGCGTCGAGCCGGACCAGGTGACCATTCACCAGGGCGACTCCTGGGATCTGCCCCAGGGCGGCGGCACCGGCGGATCGCGCTCGCTGCTGATGGGCGGCGTGGCGCTGGACGGCGCGGCTGACAAAGTGATCGAGCGTGCCCGCAGGGTCGCCGGCCACCTGCTGGAAGCCGCCGAGGCCGACATCGAGTTCGAGGAAGGCATCTTCACCGTGGCCGGCACCGACAAGCGGGTCACGCTCACCGAGGTCGCCAAGACCGCTTACGGCGATGCCTCCCTGCCCGAGGAAATGAAGGCGCCGCTGGAGGACCAGCACCACATCGTCGCCGGCAAGCAGACCTATCCCAACGGCAGCCACCTCTGCGAACTGGAGGTCGATCCCGACACCGGCACGGTCAAGCTGCTGCGTTACGTCATCGTCGACGACTTCGGCGTGGTGGTGAACCCGCTGCTCTGTGCCGGCCAGGTGCACGGCGGCACTGTGCAAGGCGTCGGCCAGGCACTGCTGGAGCACACGGTCTACGACGCGGACGGCCAACTGCTCACCGGTTCGTTCATGGACTACACCATGCCGCGCGCCGACGACGTGCCGGCCATCGAACTGACCCTGATCGAGGACACGCCCTGCACCACCAACCCCATGGGCGTGAAGGGCGCCGGGGAGGCCGGCGCCATCGGCTCCTGCCCGGCGGTGATCAACGCGCTGGTCGACGCCCTGGCGCCGCTCGGCATCCGCCATGTCGACATGCCGGCGACGCCGGAGAAAGTCTGGCGCGCCATCCAGGCGGCGGAAACCCGGGAGGCCGCGGAGTGAGCGGTTCGGAGAAATCTCTGGAAGCACTGCTCGACCAGGACGAGGCCGGCGCCGAGGACATTCTTGCCGTACTGAAGCTGATCGCCGAGCGCGCCGGTAAGGTGATCCTCGCCTACTACGCCGAGGCGGACGAGATCGAGGTGCGCGAGAAGGACGATGCCTCGCCGGTGACCGAGGCCGACGAGGCGGCGGAGACTTTCATCCTCGGCGCCCTCAACACCCTGACGCCGGACATCCCGGTGGTCGCCGAGGAAGCCATGGCCGCCGGCGAGGCGCCGGAGATCGACGGCGACCGCTTCTGGCTGGTCGACCCGCTCGACGGCACCAAGGAGTTCCTCAGCCGCAACGGCGAGTTCACCGTGAACATCGCCCTCATCGAAGACGGCCAACCAGTGGCCGGCGTGGTCCACGCCCCGGCCATGGCGATGACCTGGGCGGGGATCTGCGGCGACAGAGAGGACGGCGGCAAGGGCAGCGGCCGCGCCGTCTTCGCCGAGACCGACAAGCCGCCGATGGACATTCGCGCCCGCGCGATACCGACCGAGGGCGCCGTTGTGGTCGCCAGCCGGCGGCACGGTGAAGGCCAGGAACTGGACGACTTCCTCGGCAGGTACAAAGTGGCGGAGAAGGTCTCCGCCGGCTCCTCACTGAAGTTCTGCCTGGTCGCCTCCGGCCGCGCCGATCTCTACCCGCGCTTCGGCCGCACCATGGAATGGGACACCGCCGCCGGCCATGCCGTGCTGCTGGCCGCCGGCGGCCAGGTCTACACCCTGGACGGCGAGCCTCTCGACTACGGCAAGCCCGGCTTCGAGAACCCGAGTTTCTACGCGGTCGGAGCGGAATAAGGGCGCAGGTTCATATTCGAGATCAACCTTGCCCCTCGCCCCTCTCAACTAACCCGCCACCTTCAGGATCTCCTTCGACAGTGCGCGGACTTCCTGGGCGGCGCGGCCCTTGGGCTGCAGCTCGGTGACGCCGAGGCCCTTCAGCATGGCCCCGGCGAAGCCGACGCGGTTGCCGATACGGCTCTGAGCGATCCTGGCCCCATAGTCCTTGATCTCGGCGATCATTTCGTCGGTCAGGTTGGCACGCGGCGGCACGCGGTTCAGAACCAGCAGCACCGGCGCGTTTTCTTTCAGCGCCATCTCGAGGATCGGCTGAGTCGCCCACACGTCCATCGGCGACGGCTGCACCGGGATCACCACCAGGTGGCCCTGGCGCACAGCGATCCGGGCGTCGGTCTCCGCATGGGGCGGCGAATCGACGATGACGATGTCGTGGTCACGGCGCAGCCGGTCCAGTTCGTTGGCTAGCTTCCAGCCGCCGACCGGCACCACGGTGAGACCGCTGTCCTCACCGTGCAGCGCCTGGCGCAGGGCGTGCCACATGGTCAAAGACTGCTGCGGATCGATGTCCGCAACCGCGACTTTCTTTTTCCCCTGGGCATAGGCAATCGCCAGATTTGCGGCGAGCGTCGTCTTGCCGGCGCCGCCTTTTTGCTGCGCCACGGTGATGATCTTCGCCGACATGCCTGCCACCCGCTGATTGCCTGAGGTGTGGCCAGTTTGCACATGCGAAATCACCAACGCAAGCCGCAGAAATCCGCGGATATTCCTAGCTTTACCCCCTTGACCGGAGCCACCGAAGAGTCGCAAGCTGTATTCACGTGGCCGGTAAACCGGTGACGATTTAGCCGCCGCAAAGCCTGTGCGGTGACTCGTCAGGAGGCTCTCAAAGCAACCGCGGTGTGGAGCGTTCCTGTCAAGCGAGAGCAAAAGACCGGGGCTGTAACGCCCCGGTCACGCTTTTTGGGGTCACGCTTTTTGGGGTCACGGTTCATCGATCCGGCTTCGGTCTGAGGTCCCATCTCCCTCACCTTCTGGACAGGACGCCGCGCAAGCGGCAGTCTCGCGCCATACCGAATTCAACCAAAGTTCCCGGAGACAACTCCGGCCAGGATGCCGACCCGCACCGCACTCACGGCGGTTTCGCCGATCTGGTCGGCTACGAGCTGGCCAAGTGGGAAGAGGATCTGGCGGACGTCGCCTTGACCGTCGAACGGCGGCACCTGAATCGCAGCGGCGTGATGCACGGCGGCGTGCTGTCGACGCTCATCGATACCGCTTGCGGCTACTGCGGCTGCTATACGCCGCAAGGCGAAACGCCGCGCCGCGCCTTTACCCTGTCGCTGACCTGCAACTTCATCGGCGCCGCTCAAGAAGGCCGGTGCCTGCTGGCTCGCGCCCGGCGCACCGGCGGCGGCAAGTCGGTCTTTTTCGCCGACTGCGAGGTGCTGGACGAGGACGGCCGCGTCATCGGCGGCGGCCAAGGGACTTTCAAGTACATCGCCCTGCGCAAATAAGCTCCACCAGCATGACGACTTTCGAAACCCCGCGCCTCTTCCTGCGGCCGCGCGACGCCGGCGACTACGATGCCTGCCTGGCCATGGACCGCGATCCCGAGGTGATCCGCTATGTCGGCGCGCCCTGGTCCGACGACGAGGAGCACGTCGCCTTTTTGCGGCGGCGCATCGCGGCCGATTACCCGGCGGGACTCGGCTATTGGTCGGTTTTCCCGAAGGAAGACCGCAGCGATTTTCTCGGCTGGGTGATGCTTTGTCCGACCTCGGGCGCCAACGCCGAGGTGGAGATCGGCTGGCGTCTGAAGCGCGCGGCCTGGGGCCGGGGCTATGCAACGGAAGCCGGGGCGCCGATCCTCGCGTTGGGCTTCACCGAGGCGAAGCTGGACGAGGTGGTCGCCGACATCCACCCGGACAACCGGGGCTCGATCCGCGTCGCCGAGAAGATCGGCCTGCGCTATGCCGGCCTGGTTGACTACGACGGCACGCCGGCACGGCGCTACGGCGTAACCCGAGAGGACTTCATCCGGCCGGTGGCTGGCTGAAGCTGTCCGGATCAGAGAAAGTACATCGCCGCCAGGATGCCGGCTGCGACAAGCACCGCGCCAAGCTGGCCGAGCAGCCGCAGGTTCATCTCGCGTTGACGTTGACGCTGCACCGCCGCGCCCGCTGCCGCCCGGCGCTCAATCCGCGGCTTCGCTGCGGCAAGCTCACCGTCTTCTTCGATCCTGCCATACAGCATCGCCACCTGGCTCCCAGTCCGGGCGGCTCATCCGAAGAGATAAACGAGCACAAAGAACACCGCGGCCATGACCAGCGCCAGCAGGCGCCCAAACAGCTGCTCGGCGGCTTCCTCGCGGCGCAGTCGCTGTCCCTCGGCGAGGGAAACATTCTGCTCCAGCTTCATGCGCAGCCGGGCCGCCGCCAGTTCGCCTTCGTAGTCAATGCCGCCACCGACCATGTCTCTGCTTCCCTACATGGCCGACGCTCAGGCAACCGGCTCCAGGCGCTCACCATAGCGGCGTTGCACGAGATCCGCATGCTTCGCGCTGACCGGCACCTGCTCGCCGTTGCGAAGAACGATGCGCAGGCCGCGCCGGCCGGACTTGAGCGCGGCGACACCGGCATCGGCCACCCAGAAAGAACGGTGCACCTGCAGACCCTCAAGTTCCCGCAGTTCACGCAGGGCGTCGCCGAAGCGGTAGAGCGTGCAGACGGCGCTGCCGCCGGTGATCACTCGGATATAATGCTCCTGCGCCTGCACGGCGAAGACCTGTCCGTCCAGCGGCGGCTCGAAACGCTGGAAAAAAGCGGGGGTCTCAGCGCTGGCCGGGCGCAGCGGGACCGGCGCGGCGCCGGTGGCTGGCGACTCCGGCCGCACTTCCTTGGGCAGTTCGTCTGAAACCTGCGCCCCCGCGCGCAGACCAAGCAGCAGGCGGGGCACCAGAATCAGCGCACAGAGCGCCAGATAATTGTCCAGGTGATAGAACGTCTCCCTGGCGAAGGCCGACGCCACGGTGGAGGCCGAATAGGCGACGGCATTGCCGGTTTCCGGGCCCAGGCCGGGCATGTCCAACTCCGGCAGGCCGAGCAGCAGATCCAGCATGGTCACGCTGAGGGTAAAGAACGGCAGGGTAATGAGGGCGGCGAGCCCGGCCAGCCAGCTCCAGGACCGGCTCCAGGACCAAACTGAACCTTCGCGCCGCGCTCCCAGAGGTGAGATTTCCAGGATCAGCAGGCAGCCGGTAAACAGCAGATAAGCCGTCAGCAGCCGCAGCACCCAATAGGCGTAGCTGAAGCCCAGTGCGAAATCGGCAAACATTGCCCACTGGTGGCTGCCGAGCAGCAGACCGACGAGGACCGTTACCAGAAACCCCCAAAACGGCCAGGGCAATTGAGCCGCAGAACCACGAAGAGCCATTCGACGCACCCCTTCAGCATGCAATTTCATGCAGCATGAAAATGTAGCGCAAGATAACCCACCGTAGACACTGAATTTTTCGTGATCGTCCAAGCGGCAATTGGCGGGCTTCCCAATTCGAGAAATAGCCCGCAGCGGCCCCTTTCAGGCTGTTCCGGGCGGCGTTAGGATTTTCTCGAGGGACGGCGGCGCTGGTGCTCGCGGGCGAATTGGTCCCCCCATTTCTCCGGATGGGATTAGTGAAATGGGACCGCTCCAATGACCCCAGCCTCCGCTGGACCATGCCGTCGTTCCCTCTCTTTGCGCAATCTCATCGGGAGAACCGACTGCGATGTCCGCATCCCCCAAAAAGGCTCGCGAAAGCGACCTCGTGACCCGCTTCACCCCGAAGGTCACGCAGCAGATGATCGAACTGTATGACGACTACACCCATCTGACCCTGGATCGCCGCCGCTTTTTCGACCATCTGACCAAGGTGGCCGGCGGCACCGCCGCAGCCTATACGCTGCTGCCGCTGCTGGAATCAAACTATGTGCAGGCGGCCATGGTGGCGCCTGACGACAGCCGCCTGACCGTTGAGAAGGTCACCTTTCCCGGCGCGACCGGTGAGATGACCGGCTATTTGGCCCGCCCCGCCGACGCCTCCGGCAAGCTGCCGGCGGTCCTGGTGATTCACGAGAACCGTGGCCTCAATCCCCACATCGAGGACGTCACCCGGCGCATCGCGCTGGAAGGCTTCGTCGCCCTCGGCGTCGATTTCCTCTCGCCAGCCGGCGGCACGCCCACCGACGAGGACAAGGCGCGCGAGATGATCAGCGCCCTCGACAGCGTCGAGACCGTGCAGAACGCCGCCGCGGCGGTGAACTTTCTCGCCGGGCATGCGGCGACCACCGGCAAGGTCGGCGCGGTCGGCTTCTGCTGGGGCGGCGCACTGAGCAATCAGGTCGCGGTAAACGCGCCGGCCATATCGGCGACGGTCGCCTACTACGGCCGCCAGCCGGCGGCCTCCGAGGTCCCGCGCATCAAGGCGCCGATGATGCTGCACTACGCCGGGCTGGACGACCGCATCAATGCCGGCATTTCCGACTTCCAGGCAGCGCTGAACTCCAATGGCGTGAGTTACGAGATGTTCACCTACGACAACGCCAACCATGCCTTCAACAACGACACCAATGCGGCCCGCTATGATCAGAAGGCCGCGGACCTCGCCTGGAACCGCACCATCAATTTCTTCAAGGCGAAGCTCCAATAGCGCGAGTCAGGCAAGCCAGGTAGGCTCCCCCGGAAGGGCGGCGACCGGTCTTGAGAACCCCGGACGCCGCCCTTTCTTTTCATATGCGATTTTTCCTATTGCTTGCGCGCCGCCGACCGCACCCGATTTCGACCATGGCGGCCTTCTTCGTCAGAATTGATCCAATCTGACGAGAAGACGCTCCAGGTAATCCGCTTAAGAGTCACGGCAACGAAACCTGTTTCAGGGCGCTGCCGATTCAGGGCGCCTATACAGTCATGGACAATGGCCACCGGCGCCTTCATATATCATGCTTCGTCTCATTCATGGCGGCGCATGGCGGGGGCCCTGTCTTTGCGGCGTCTGTCCGTTGTCCGCCCCTGGCTCTCTCACGCTGGTATTCGAGCCCATGAGCGCGCCCGCGCCGTCTTTACCCGACTCTCCTGTTCCGCCGGCGCTGCGGCCGTCGCTGGGCATCCTCATCGCGGTGACGGCGCTGGGGCCCATGGCGCTCAACATCTTCATCCCCGCCATGCCAGGCCTGGTGACCGTCTTCAATACCGACTACGGCACCATCCAGCTGACACTGACGCTCTACCTCTTCGGGATCGCCATCGCACAGCTTTTCATGGGACCGCTGTCGGACCGCTTCGGCAGGCGCCCGGTGCTGCTGGCCGGGATCGCCGTCTTCCTGCTGGGCAGCCTGGCCGCCGCCCTGGCCTCTTCCATCGCTCTACTGATCGCCGCCCGCGTGGTGCAGGCGGTCGGCGGCTGCGCCGGCCTGGTGCTGGGCCGCGCCATCGTGCGCGACACCCACAGCCGGGAAGAGTCCGCCAGCATGATCGGCTACATCACCATGGCCATGGTGGTGGCGCCCATGGTCTCGCCACTGCTCGGCGGCTACATCGACTCCTGGTTCGGCTGGCGCGCCACCTTCATCACCGTGCTCGTCGTCGGCGTGGTGGTGCTGGGCTTCGCGTGGCTGTTACTGCACGAGACCAACCAGCAGCGCCACAGCGGCGCCGGCCCGCTGGCGATGCTGCGCGGCTTCGGGCTGCTGCTCCGCGACACCGCTTTTGCCGGCTACGCCATCAACATCTCCTTCACATCGGCCGTATTCTTCGCCTTCCTGGCCGGCGCGCCTTACATCATGGTCGAAATACTGGAGCGGCCGTCCCACGAGTACGGCCTCTACTTCATGCTCATGGCGACCAGCTATATGACCGGCAACTTCCTCTCCGGGCGTCTCGCAACGCGCGCCGGCGCTGAGCGCATGGTCATGACCGGCAGCATCCTGGCACTGCTCGGCGTGATGCTGCTGGCTGCTCTGGCCTTTACCATCGGGATTGTGCCCCTGGCGCTCTTCGGTCCGGTGATGCTGGTCGGCCTGGGCAACGGGCTCAGCCTGCCGAGCGCCATTGCCGCCGCCATCTCGCGCCGGCCCGAGCTGGCGGGGACCGCCTCCGGCCTCACCGGCTTTCTGCAGATGGCGGTCGGTGGGCTGTCCACGCTGGTCGTCGGCAAGCTGCAGGACGACACGATCTTTCCCATGGTCGCGGTCATGACATCGGCGGCGGTCATCGCTCTACTGGGCATTCTGCTGACCCGAGCGGCAGCGGCGCCGGGAGACGCCGCCGTTTTGGCCCCGGAATCGGACTGAGACCGGGGCCAGACGATCGATCGACCCTTCTCCGGTCGGGCGGCTCCGTCCGATTGTCTTTGACGGCCTGAGGCGATAAACAAAGGCACAACGAAGGAGGGGCCCACTATGCTGCCGACAGCCGCTGTCAGTTCCGGTGAGATCGCCGAGATCACCGCCCGCATCCTGCTCGAGATCGAGGCGGTGCTGTTTCGGCCTGACGACCCCTTCATCTTTACCTCCGGCCGCGCCAGCCCGGTTTATGTGGACTGCCGCAAGATCATCTCGTTCCCGCGGGCGCGGGCGCAACTCATGGACTTCGCCTGCGACATGATTCAACGCGAGGCGGGCTACGAATCCATCGACTGCATCGCCGGCGGCGAGACCGCGGGCATCCCCTTTGCCGCCTGGATCGCCGAACGGCTCGGCCTGCCGATGCTCTATGTACGCAAGAAACCCAAGGGCTTCGGGCGTGACGCGCAGATCGAAGGTTACCTGCCGCCGGGCAGCCGGGTCCTGCTGGTCGAAGATCTGGCCACCGATGGCGGTTCGAAGATGACCTTCGTCGACGCTCTCCGCAAAGCCGAGGCGGAGGTCGCGCATACCTTCGTGGTCTTCCACTACGGCATTTTCCCCGAGGGCGTAGCCGCCCTGGCCGCCAAGGGCGTGAAGCTGCATGCACTGGCAACCTGGTGGGACGCGCTTGCCGCCGCCGAGGAGATTGGTTACCTCCCGCCCGGTCAGGCCGCGCAGGTGCGCAGCTTCCTGCAGGATCCGGAGGCCTGGTCTGCCGCCCACGGCGGCACGGAAACCGGCGGTCAGGACAAGACAGGATAGAGTTTTCGCCTCTCTGGCGCGTATGTGCCGAGCATCAACCACCACACATGGCAGCTGCGCGCGAGATTAACCATAGCAACTTCTATTTTTTGTCGAAACGCGCCCAGGGGCGCTTCTTTTCCCCGTTAAAATCGGTAGTATCAGGTTTGCTGCTCAGGGACGGGGGTCGATGAGCCAACATAAGCGAAAAGACGGCATCATAGGGCGCGTGGTGTCGGCCTTGGAAACCGCGCCGCACGGCAGTCAGGAACTGGACTGCATGATTACGTATGCCCTGGAACTGGCGCGGGGCGAGTTCGACCAGGTCATGATGGAACTGCTGGTCAACGAAGGCTTCTCCTGGAATATCATCTCGGAAATTTGGGAAGGCAAGGTCGCGCCCTACACGCAATCGCTCGATTGCAGCATAGAGGGCGAGAACATCGCCTTCGTCATGAAGTCGGAGCGGCGCGAACAATGGGCCGCGGTGCACAAGGCGTCCGACGGTGACGAGTACGTGGCCTGGGCCAGGATTGAGATCCTGGCGCGGCGGCTCGCCGGCCTTAAGGGCATCCTTGCCGAAGCGGAAAAGCGGGCAGCCGACTTCAGCCCCGCTGAAGCCGCCGGCGAGAGCGAAACCGACGACGACCCGCCGGTTGAGCCTGAAAATCTGCGCATGGTATCAGCGGCAGGCTCCGCCAGAGACGCTGAAAACTGGACTGTCTTGTTCTAAGACCCTCCCCCGGCACCGCCCCTGTGGAAACCGCACCGACGTCCGCGGCACATACACAGGCCAAGTAGGACGCCCTGTGGTAGCAGACCGACCATAGAAGAGGCCGCCGTGGACATGCAGGTAAGCAACAAACGAGCCGAGGAGGCTGTCCCCTATGTCGTTGTCATTGGCAGCGAGAAGGGAGGCACGGGCAAGTCGACGACGGCAATTCACCTGGCGGTGGCTTTGCTGAAGCTGAGCTTTCGGGTCGGCACCATCGACCTTGATGCCCGCCAGGCCACCCTGAGCGCGTTTTTCCGCAACCGGAGCGACCAGGCCGAGCGCAGCGGTCACCCGCTCGAACTTTCCAAACACCGCATCATCGAACGCTCGATGCTGGGCGAACGGGCGGCGGCCGAGGCGGACGAGGGCGGGCGCCTGCAGGATGCCCTCGACGACCTTGCCGATTGCCACTTCATCGTCATCGATACCCCGGGCAGCGATTCATACCTCTGCCGTCAGGGACACAATCGCGCTGATACCCTGGTAACGCCCATGAATGACAGCTTCCTCGACATCGAGGTTCTCGCACATATCAACCGGGAGCGCCGCGAAGTCGAAGCGCCGAGCGTCTACAGCCAGTTGGTCTGGGAACAGAACAACCAGCGGGTCGTGGCCGGCCGGCCGCCCATCGATTGGGTCATCCTGCGCAATCGCCTCGCCCATATCGAGGCACGAAACATGCGCGAGATTGCGGCGCTGCTGAACCTCCTGTCCAGACGCATCGGCTTTCGTGTCGCCCCGGGGTTCAGCGAGCGCGTGATTTACCGTGAACTCTTCCTGAAGGGGCTGACCGCCCTTGACCTGCCTGAAGCCGGCGAAGGCCGCGCCGAACCCAGCAGCCATGCGGCGGCACGGCGGGAGATCCAGGATTTGCTGGAAGCCATCGGACTCTTCGAGGATCAATCCGCCTGACGGCGGACATCGCCGGATCTTACTGCGGGCGCTCCGCCTGCTGCTGCGCAGGCACCGGCGTCTCGACGTCTTGCTCCACCGCCTTCGTCTGGCCCGCCGGTGCGGTGAGCGGGCGACGCACCACGAGGCAGCCTTGGCCTACGCCCTCAAGGCGGCGGCAAACCTCGCGCGCCGCACCCAACTGCGCGATGGCTCCGCTGCGCACCCTGAAGAAAGTTCCAGCACCGTCAACGGCAGCCTCTTGAACCCGCAGGTCCAACTCGCCCAGCAACTGTGGGAAGGCTGTCGCCAAGCGGACGCGCTCGCGTTCGGCATCGATGCTTTGACGCACCGAGGCGAGTTGTACCTGATACTCGCCTTCCGCCGAAACGCGGAACATCGGTGGCGGGCTGGATGCCACCTCTGTCTGTTGTGGCTTCGGCCTCGGCAGGGCAAGGCGGCGGTCGTCCAGAGCGGCCGTATCGGCGTTGCTCGCCATCCCGGCGTCGACCGGCGCGAAGGCTGCTCCAGGGGCCGTCTCCGGCGGCCCGGAGGTTGGTTCCAGCGCCGGGATGGCGACTTTTCCACGTTCCGTTTTAGGCACCAGGCTGAAGGCATTGGCACCCGGCACCAGAGAGGCGTCAGGCAGCACCACCCATTCGCCATTCGCATCGGCTGAGATGCTGGCAATGGGGCTGCCGTTGTTCAGCAGGATCCACTCGCTGAAGGGCTCCGCCCGCCCGGCGATGATCGACTGACCATCCGGCTCGATGCGGATGATATCGAATGACGGCTCCAGGGCCCTTGGCGAGCCGGCATCTGTGGCGGCAGCCGTTTGTAAGGGCGGCGCGGGCGCTCCAGCGGGCGCCGACAGGCTTTCGGCGGCCTGTTCCTTGGTTCCCGCGATGTCCGCAGTGACGGCCAGGTCCGCAGCCGCCCGCGGCCCCGCCACTACCGCCGGCGCTGCGGTTTCGATCGGCGCTTCCTGCGGTGGGCCGGAGAACATCGCATAGCTGGCCAGGCCAAGTGCCACGCCCACGGCAATCACGGCGGCGCGGCGCCACGGCAGGCGGCCCTCTGTTACCGGCGGCGCCGCAATCGTCCTGGCATTCGCACCGGTGGCCATGGGTGGCTTGCGGCGCGCGGCTGCGGCCTGGCGCATAGCGAGCGTCGCAGAGATGGCCGCTTGGGTAGCCGCCTTCAACTCGCTCGACGGTGCGGGAGGTTCGGCTGAGGGAGCCTCCCCTGCAATGTTGCCGGCCCCCGGTGGCCGTGGCAAACGAGTCTCGGGCTCTGCAACGGCGTCTTCGACCTCGACCGGGCCCTCAGGTTCCGCTTCGTCCGCGGGCGCGTCGGCGAGTGCGTCGACGATGGCAGTTATGCTGCCGTCACCGGAGATTGTCTCCGTCTCGCACACGATGTCCGGCTCAGCGCCAGGCTCCAGGACCGATCCTTCAATAATTTCAGACCCCTGAGCGGGCGCTTCGGGCCCGATCGAGGTGGCCTCATCAGAAGGATGGTGCGCACCGCCTCCGCGCAGGGTCCGGGCGCCACGGTCGAGCAGGCTGGCCGCCGGTGTGGATTCCCTGGGCGGTGCTTCTTCAGCCGCCTCGATGACCGCCTCGACCTCGACCGCCTCGACCTCGACCGTCTCGACCTCGACCGTCTCGACTGGGTCTGCGGCAGATGGCGCTTCGACGAAGGCCAGAAGCGGAAGCTGCACCTCCGGATCGTTGGGCTTGTTTGCGCCCGCCTGCCCCTTCAATTTCAGGGCCGAGAGCTTCATGCTCTCCCCTGCGTGGGCATTTTGGAGATCCAAACGCGGGCCGTCGTTGGAGCCCTGCCCAGAACCTTCGCCGAGTTCGGAGACCAGGGAACCGGCAGGCGAGGCTCTGCCTTTGCGTGCTAACAGGCTGCTGGTCAGCGAGGCGGCCTTCCGCTGGCTCATATCAGGCCCTGCCCTCAGCCTTCATCTCGGCGGTCATGGCAACAACCTGACCAGGAACGGAGGGCAGACGGCGCCTCCGCGCCACGCCGCCCTGCAAACGATCACTGAGGTAGGCCCAAAGTTCGGTGATCTCATCGGCCGAGCGCGACTCCCCGGGCAATTCCATTACCGTGCGGCCATCGATCATGGCGGCGGCGAAATCGACCCGCTGGTGAATGATAGACGGCGCCAGCGGGCCATACTGCGAAAGCAGCGCCACGGCTTCTGAAGTGATACGCGCCCGCGGCGCGGCGCCGTTCACGACAAAAACCAACGGTTTTCCGAGATGCTCAACCAGTTCCATGGTGGCGCCGATCGACCGCAGGTCGTGCGGACTAGGCCGTGTCGGGATCGCCACCAGATCGGCGACACGGATGACGTCGGCGATCGTGGTCGTCAGGGCCGGCGGCGTGTCGATGATCAACAGTTCCATGCCGTGGGCGGCCAACTCCTTGATATCGTCGGCCAACCTGGGTACCGCCGTCTGTACAAAAAAGGGATTTGGCGCCGCCCTCTCGTTCCACCAGTCCGCCAGACTGCCCTGCGGGTCGGTGTCAATGAGGCCGACCGGCCCAGCTCCACTCAACTCAGCCTGAACAGCAAGATGCCCGGCCAGGGTGGTCTTTCCAGACCCGCCCTTCTGCGACGCAACGACCAAAACCTTCAACCTGCTTGCTCCCCGAAGTTCTCCACGAACCGCAATTACTTGGCAACCTGCGGCCCGTAACAGTGCCTGCGGCTCCGCGCACGTCCGCGCCGAAACCTTATCGTCGGTGCCCAGCAGCGAAAGTTAACAATTAGTTAATCACTACTATATATAGCGTCTCATTGGAAGGCGATGCTACAGGTGTTGGGAAAAAATCGCTTTCCGTCCCGTTTCTTACCCTGGGCTGTGGGCTTTGTGCAACACAACTTGGGATCAAACAGCGCGGAAAGAAGATCAACGGGATATGATCGACCTCCAAGAGGTATCGATATCTGGTTTGCGATAATGCATGCAATATAATTGAAAGTAGATAATCAAACCACGTCATCCCTCAGTAGATTATATAAAATTTTATGTAAATTTAGTATAAATCAATTTAAAAGTGAGTTTTATTTACATCTTTACTTAAATCTCTCCAGATAATATTGTAGCGGGCTAAATTGATGCCTGCACCCGATGGAGGATTGAAATGCAGATCCAACCAGCTCCGGTGCCTCTGGCCAATACAGGCGCAGAGACCGCCGGCAAGACCCAGGAGGTCGCTGCCGGAGCCAAGGCGGAAACGCCGCGGCCGGTGGACGCGACGCCGAAAGACCCGCCCCCCAGGTTCCCCTATCCGGAACTTGACCGGGGCCAGACGATCGACATCGAGGCTTGATCGTCAAACCTTCGTGCCGCTAGCACTGGGGAACAGGATGCCGATAAGTCGAGAGCTCCGAAGGGGATGTTTCGTCACCCCTTCGGAGCTTTTCTCCGTGTCGTGGCCCGGACAGGCCGAAGCGCCATATACCAAAACGCCATAAAATAGACACTTGTGGGCCAGGGGTTGCGCTCCATATACATCCGGTAGTATTTCGTTCCTGAAGCCTGTGATTGGAAGAATCCGGGCATCGGTGACGGCAACATTGCGCCACAACGACAACCTGCCCACAATGGGTCTAAGTCCAAGATGTCCGTTGAACTTTCACGCATGGCACCGCTTCGGCGCAATCTCGGGTTTCTGCGTCGTTGGCTGCAGAATCCCAAGTCGGTTGGTGCCTTGGTGCCCAGCGGCCGTAGCCTCGCCAGTGCGATGGTGGCGGGAATCGACCTGCAGGCGCCAGGCGCGGTGGTCGAGTTGGGCGGCGGCACCGGCAATATCACCGCTGCCCTGCTTTCAGCCGGTGTTCCAATCGAAGACGTCACTGTGGTCGAACGCGACCCCGCCTTCGCCGAGGTAATCGCCCGGCGCTTTCCCGAGGTGCGAGTCCTGCAGGGCGATGCGGCGGAACTGCGCCGTCTTCTGCGCGTTGCCGGAATCGGGCCGATAAAAGCGGTCATCTCCAGCCTGCCGCTACTGTCGATTCCCGAGCGAGTCTGCCTGCGCATCATTTCGGAAGCCATGGATTCGCTCGACGACAACGGCGTCCTGGTGCAATTCACCTACGGTCCTGCGTCACCGGTTTCGCGACGCATCTCCACGCGTCTTGGCCTGCGCGCAAAGCGTATCGGCTGGGTCGTCGACAACATTCCGCCAGCGAGTATCTGGTGCTACCGAGCGGCGGAAGAGAGCGGTCGATTGGAGCAGCGCAGCGCCTGAAGCGCGGCTCAGCCTATCCCAAATTTCCGTATCTATTCGGCGGCCAGAGCGCGGCGCTTGACCTTTGTCGGCTTGGCCCGCGGCTGGCGCTTGAATTCAGTTGTTCGGATCATATCGCGAACCCGCGGCTGAATCTCGGTACGCCAGCGGGTCCCGTTGAAGACTCCGTAGTGGCCGACACCTGGCTGTACGTAATGATAGTGGTCGTCATTGGGGATGTTGACGCAGAGATCGTGCGCCGCCTCGGTCTGGCCCAGGCCGCAGATATCATCCAGTTCGCCTTCGACGGTCATCAGTGAGGTCTTGCGGATCATGCGGCAATCTACGATCTGGCCGCGATGCACCATGTGGCCGTCGGGCAGGGCATGATCCTGGAACACCGTCTTCACGGTCTGCAGGTAGAATTCGGCGGTCAGGTCCATGACCGACAGATATTCGTCGTAGAAGTTCTGGTGCTGCTCGACGGAATCGCAGTCGCCCTCGATGAGATGGCGGAACAGATCCGCATGGGCATCCATATGACGCTCCAGGTTCATCGTCATGAAGCCGGAAAGCTGAACAAAGCCGGGATAGACGCGCCGCATCGCGCCTGGATTGGGCAGCGGTACGGTATGAACGACCGATTGCTCGAACCATGATATCGGCCGCGAGGCGGCCAGTTCGTTCACCGCGGTCGGATTGCGCCGCGTATCGATCGGCCCGCCCATCAGGGTCATCGACGCCGGCTGTAGGGGGTCGTCGGCCCCGGCCATTGCCGCCACCGCCGCCAGGACCGGCACCGAAGGCTGACAAACCGCGACGATGTGGGTGTTTGGCCCGATAAACTGCAAAAATTCGATGATGTAGTCGATGAAATCGTCGAGATCGAAATCGCCGTAGATCAACGGCACCAGGCGCGCATCCCGCCAGTCCGTCACATAGACATCGTGCTCGGGAATCATCGCCTTGACGGTGCCGCGCAGTAGGGTGGCGTAGTGCCCGGAAAGCGGCGCGACGATGAGCACCTTCGGATCATCACGTTTTCCCGCATCATTCTCAGCGCGTCTGAAATGCAACAGGTCGCAAAACAGCTTGGATTTCACCACTTCGGGTACGACCGGAGTCGGCAGGCCGGAAATGTTGGCCTCCGCGATGTCCCAATCGGGCTTGCGATAGCGCCGGGTCACATTTTCAAACAATTCGCAGGCCGCCGCCATTGCCTTGCCGGCCGGGGTATAAGCCACCGGATTGAAGGCGCTGCGGTAAAAGCGGCGCAGGGCGTCGGACTGGAGTCGCAACGGCTGCACTGCAGCATGAGTCAATTCATAGGCATGATAAAGCAAAGCTATTCAATCCCCAGAGCTGGCGTGCCTTGCGGCCGCCCCCTTTGTGTTGTCTTGCTTTTTTCGGGGGAGACCGAATCGGCTCTTGCCCTCTACGCCGTCCTGACAACGCTTGCTGCGACGCAACAAAACCTTAGCATTGGGAGGTCGGGCGAAGAAGCGAAAAGTCGTTCTGGGCGTAGATCTGCCAAAGCGCCCTTGAGTTGAGGCAGTTGACGCAGGTCAATGCCGTGGCGCGGCTGGAGCCCCACTCTCCTGCCCAGAGCGGTCCCCGCGGCTCCCGGAACAGCCAGATTCCAGGACCGCCGGCCACGCAACAGATGTTCCAGGTGGCAGAGATGGTCAGCATCATCGATACCCTCCGCAGCGACCACGCCCGGATGACCAAGCTCCTCGACGCTCTGGAACGGCAGATTGGGGCTTTTGGTGGCGGAGGCACGCTGGATTTCGAGATCGCCAACGGGATCCTGCACTACTGCCGCCTCTATCCCGACCGGCATCACCACCCCCGCGAGGACCTGGTCTTCGCGCGCTTGCAACAGCGCAACCCGCAGACCCTCTCGGCCATCGGCGACCTCGCGGCCGAACACAGGGCCCTTGCCGCTCTCACAGAGCGTTTCGCCGTGAGCCTGCGGGCCGTCGAGCAGGACACTCCCATGGAGCGGCATGAGTTCGTCGAGCCCGCCATGGCGTTTTTGAACGGCTACCGCCGCCATATCCTGATGGAAGAGAAATACTTCTTCCCGGCGGCCAAGAGCTCCCTTACACCGGAGGACTGGCGGCACCTCGCGGCGCAGCTCGAAGACATCGAGGATCCGCTGTTCGACCGCCGCGAAGATGAACGTTTCGACGCCCTTTACAGGGATATCATCGCCTGGGACATGAACCTGCCGGCGGGCGCCTGACAGCGAAAATTTCGCTTCTCCTGCAAGCTTTGCTAGGCTGTCGCGGATCGGCCGATTTGGCTGCGTCAGCGACCAGCCGCGTCGTTCAACTTTCACGCACGACAAGTCAGGAGAGAGGTACATGAAAGCCAGCGACCTACTCCGTACTGTTCTCGTCGTAACCGCCCTCGCCGGCGCCGCGAATTTTGCCTCCCCTTCGAAAGCACAGGACAAAACTGTAACCATTGGCACCGGCAGCCGCGCCGGCGTCTACTTCCAGGTCGGCCGTGCCGTCTGCCGGCTGGCCAACGCGGCTTCGAGCGAGAGCGGATTGACCTGCGACGCGCTGTCGACAGCAGGCTCGATCGCCAATCTTCGTGATCTTCGCGCCGGCAAGCTGCAACTGGCTGTCGCCCAGTCCGACTGGCAGTACCACGCTGTCAATGGGACCGAGAGCTTCACCGCGGACAAGCCCGATCCGGATCTACGGGCCTTGTTCTCGGTTCATGGCGAACCTTTCACCCTGGTCGCGCGACAAGATGCAAAGATCGAACATCTGAAGGATCTCGCCGGCAAGAGGGTCAACATCGGCAATCCCGGATCCGGCCAGCGCGGCACCATGGAGGTCATCATGCTGGCGATGGGCTGGGAGAAGGCGACCTTCAGTCTCGCCAACGAACTGCCGGCCAATCAGCAGTCGCTCGCCCTCTGCCACGACAGGGTGCAGGCGATGATCTACACCGTCGGCCACCCGAACGACTCCGTTGCCCAGGCGGTGCGCCTCTGCAGCGCGCAATTGGTCGAGGTGTCGGGCGGACCCATCGATACGCTGGTGGCCAAGTATCCCTTCTATGCTTACATGGAGATTCCCGGCGGCCTCTATGCCGGCAACCCACAGGACGTCCGAACCTTCGGCGTCAAGGCAACAGTGGTCAGCTCGGCCAAGGTCGATGCCGATGTCGTCTATGCCATTACCAAGGCGGTCTTCGATGACTTCGACGGCTTCCGGCGCCTTCATCCGGCCTTCGCCAACCTGATACCGGAGCGCATGATCACGGACGGCCTGACCGCGCCGCTGCACGAAGGAGCGTTGCGCTACTACAAGGAACGGGGCTGGCTGTAGCTCTCCCGCCGCCCTATGATCCCGGCGATGCATAGAGACTCCGGGCAAAGGCGGCAGACGCGATGAGCGACGACAACACCTCGCAGAACATGGCCGTGTTCTGCGACTTCGAGAACGTGGCGCTTGGCGTCAAGGACGCCAAGTATGCCGCCTTCGACATCGGGCGGGTGCTGGAACGCCTGCTGCTCAAGGGCGACATCGTCGTCAAGAAGGCCTACTGCGACTGGGCGCGTTACAAGGAGTTCAAGGCGCCGATGCACGAAGCCGCCTTCGAGCTCATCGAGATTCCCCATGTCCGCGTATCCGGAAAGAACTCCGCCGACATCCGCCTGGTCGTCGACGCCCTCGATCTCTGCTACACCAAGCCGCACATCGACGCCTTCGTCATCATCAGCGGCGATTCCGACTTTTCCCCCCTGGTCAGCAAGCTGCGCGAGAACAACAAGACAGTGATCGGCGTCGGTGTGAAGAACTCGACGTCCGACCTGCTGACGGCGAACTGCCACGAATTCATCTACTACGACGACCTGATCCGCGAATCGGACAAGCAGCAGAAGGCCAAGCGCAAACGCAGCGCCGGCCGAGGCAAAACCAAAGCCAAGCCAGACAGCGCCGAAATCTTAAAACAGGAGGCTTTCGACCTTGTGGTCGAAGTCATCGACGATCTGACAAAGGAGCGCGGCCAGGAAGAAAAAGTTTGGGGATCAATGGTCAAGCAGACGCTAAAGCGGCGCAAGCCCGGTTTCAGCGAGAGCTATCATGGCTTTCGCAGCTTCGGCCAGCTGCTCGAGGAAGCAGAGGATCGGAACTTGCTGGAACTGCAGCACGACGAGAAGTCCGGCGGCTTTATCATCAAGCGCCTGCTGCAGGAGGACTGAGCCCTCAGCCGGCGATAGCGACTTCGCTGAACACGGCAGTAAAGTGGCAGGCGGCGGCGGCCAGCACGAATACATGCCAGATGGCGTTCTGATAGGGCAGCCGGTTCCACAGATGGAACACCACGCCGAGACTGTAGAGCAAGCCGCCCGCGGCCAGCAGGGTCAAACCGGCAGCGGATAAAGCCCCCCAAAGCGGATCGAGGCCGACCAGAATGCTCCACCCAAGCAGCAGATAGGCAAAGACCGACAAGCGGTCGAG
Source organism: Kiloniellaceae bacterium (assembly GCA_040217155.1). Lineage (GTDB taxonomy): Bacteria > Pseudomonadota > Alphaproteobacteria > Kiloniellales > Kiloniellaceae > Pelagibius. The sequence continues at coordinate 391,588 of JAVJNS010000026.1, read as the reverse complement.
GCGTTGCGGCCAGAACAGCTTCAACACCACCCCGCAAAGGGCCACGGTCCAGACGAAGGCCAGCAGCCCCAGACCCCAGGCACCGCCAAGCGCAATCAGCGTGAACGGCGTATAGGTGCCGGCGATCATGACGAAGATGGCCGCGTGATCGAGCCGGCGGAACAAGGCCTTGTGGCGCGACGGGCCGCTGAGATTGTAGAGCGTCGAGCAAACCAGCATCGCCAGCAGGCCCAGGCCGTAGAGCCCCAGCGCGAACATTAGCAGGCCGTCGTGACTTGGCAGAGCGACGACGGCGAGGGACACGCAAGCGGCGAGCCCGAAGATCAGGCCCAGGATATGCACCGCCGCATCGGCGAGCCGCTCGGCGCGGCTGTATCGCGGATAACTGCCGTAGATTTGGGGGTCGTGCCGGCCCAAGGGTGTCCTCACAACTCGTTGGATGTGTCCCGGAAAGGCTAGACCAGTCGGATCGACGGGGGCAAGGACGCCGCCACAGTGCCGGGCAGCCACGATGGACGCCCCTTCGCGCCGTCGATCCGGTCGGGTAAGATAGCGCTGGAGAATCTGCATGGCAGTAAAGGGCACAAGCATGCGAAAGCTGATCTTGCCGTTCATCCTGGCGCTGGCCGGAGCCGTCGCTTGGCCCGCCAGTGCCGCCGAGGAGTTGCGAATCGGCATTTCGCAATACCCAACCACCCTGCACCCCAGCCGGGAGGCCTCGGTCGCCAAGTCCTACGTCCTCGCCATGACCCGCCGCCCCATGACGGTCTACGACCAGCAATGGGAGCTGATCTGCATGCTCTGCACGGAGCTGCCGTCGATCGAAGCCGGCAGCGCCGTCCCGGAGGACCTGCCGCCAGGTGTGGAGGGCGCCGGCAACGGCCGCGGCATCGCCCTCTCCTACACCATCCAGCCAGAGGCGACCTGGGGTGACGGCACGCCGGTCACCACCAGGGACGTGCTGTTCACCTGGAAGGCCGGGCGCCACCCCACCGCTGGAATCGGCAACCTGGAACTTTACCGGCGCATCCACGCCATCGACGTCATCGACGACAAGACCTTCGTCATTCACTACGACCGCATTTCCTTCGAGTACGCAGCGATCAACGACTTCCAGCTGCTGCCCGCGCACATCGAGGAACCGATCTTCGACGCTGCCCCGGAGGACTACCGCAACCGCACGGCCTACGACACGGACCCAACCAATCCCGGCCTCGCCTACGGCCCCTATCGCATCGTCGAGGCGATTCCCGGCTCGCGCGTGATCCTGGAACGCAACGAGACCTGGTGGGGCAAGCCGCCGGTGTTCGACCGCATTACCATCCTCACCATCGAACAGACCACCGCGCTGGAAGCCAACCTGCTGTCCGGCAATATCGATATGATCGCCGGCGAGCTCGGTCTGACTCTGGACCAGGCTTTGGCCTTCGAGAAACGCCATGGCGGAGACTACGATGTCGTCTACGAGCCAGGGCTGCTCTACGAGCACATCGACCTGATGCTCGACAATCCGATCCTGCAGGACAGACGCGTCCGTCAGGCCCTGGTCTATGCCATCGACCGCGCGGCCATCAGCGAGCGGCTCTTCGAGGGGCGCCAGCCAGTCGCGCACAGCGGGGTCTCCCCGCTTGACTGGGTCTATTACAAGGACGTGAAGACCTATCCCTTCAACCCCGAGAAAGCCGCCGAGCTGCTGGACGCCGCTGGCTGGACCGAGCGCCGCGGCGGCATCCGCCACAATGCCGCCGGCAAGCCGCTGCGACTCGAATTCATGACCACCGCCGGCAGCCGCGTGCGCGAACTGGTCCAGCAGGTGTTGCAGAGCCAGTGGAAGCAGGCCGGTATCGACATCCGCGTGCGCAACGAGCCGGCCCGGGTGTTCTTCGGCCAGACGGTTCATGAGCGCCGCTTCACCGGCCTGGCGATGTTCGCCTGGGGTTCGTCGCCGGAGAACGTGCCGCGCTCCACCCTGCATTCCGAGGAGATCCCAACCGAGGCCAACGGCTGGTCCGGGCAGAACTACACCGGCTTCAAAAATGCCGAGATGGACCAGCTCATCGAGGCCATCAACCTGGAGCTCGACCGGCCCAAGCGGGAAAAATTGTGGCACCGCCTGCAACAGATCTCAGCCGAAGAGATGCCGGTCATTCCGCTGTACTGGCGCGCCAACCCCTATGTCCTGCCGAAGTGGCTGAAAGGTGTCCGCCCGACCGGTCAGATGGCCTCCTCCTCGCTGTGGATCGAGGATTGGACGGTCGAGGGACGATGAGCCGCTCCTGGCGAAAGACCTGACCGAATATGCTGTCCTACCTCACCCGGCGGCTGACCGAATCTCTGCTCGTGCTCGCCGTCATGTCGCTGGTGATCTATGCGCTGATCGGCCTCATGCCGGGCGATCCCATCGATATCATGGTCTTCTCCGACCCGGAAATGACACCGGCCGAGGCCGAGCGCCTGCGCGCGATCTATGGTCTCGACCGGCCGATCTTCGAGCGCTACCTGGCCTGGCTCGGTAATGCGCTGACCGGCGACTTCGGCTACTCGCGCCTTTACAACCAGCCGACCCTGGACATCCTGCTGCCGCGCCTCGGCAACACCGTCATCCTCATGGGCCTCAGTTTCCTGCTGGCCCTGGCCATCGCGCTGCCGGCCGGCATCTACGCCGCCACGCGGCCGCAGAGCCCGGTCGACCACGCCATCAACCTGCTGGCCTTCGCCGGTATTTCGGTGCCGCCCTTCTGGCTGGCCATCCTGCTTATCATTCTCTTCGCCGTCACCCTCGGCTGGCTGCCGGCCGGCGGGATGGGCGACGGCCGCGACTTCTGGGGCGACCTGCGCTACCTGGTGCTGCCGGTGATGGCACTGACCATCGCCACCGTCGGCGGCGTCATCCGCTTTATGCGCGCCGCCGCGCTGGAGGCCTTGCGCCAGGACTACGTGCGCACCGCCGCGGCCAAGGGTCTGACCGGCCGCCAGATCGTCATCGGACACGTGCTGCGCAACGCCCTGATCCCGGTGGTGACCATTCTCGCGCTGCAGATGGGCAACCTCTTTTCGGGCGCGCTGATCACTGAGCAGATCTTCGCCTATCTCGGCATGGGAAAAACCATCTACGATTCGGTGATCGGCAACGACTACAATGTCGCCCTCGCCGGCCTGCTGCTGGCGACATTGACGACGTTGCTGGCCAACCTGCTGGCCGATCTGGCCTATGCCTGGCTCGATCCGAGGATCAGCTACCGATGACGGGTCCGGTTCCAGAACAGGGTCTGCTGGCCGCCGACTCCGCCCGGGCCGGCGGCGAGGCGGTAACGGTGCGCCAGATCTTCTGGCGCCGCTTCTTTCGACACCGCCTCGCTCTCTTCAGCCTGATGTTCCTGATCCTGCTCGCCCTGGCCGCCGCCGCGGCGCCGCTGGTCGAGGCCATTCTGGGCGTCGACGGCAATCTGGTCGACCTCTTCGCCGCCAAGCAAGCGCCCTCGTCCAGACATCCTTTGGGCACCGACGAACTCGGCCGCGACCTGTTGGTGCGCCTGCTCTACGGCGGGCAGGTGTCGCTGGTGGTGGGCCTCGCCGCCGCACTCTGCGCGGCGGTCATCGGCACCCTTCTCGGCCTCACCGCCGGCTACTACGGCGGCCGGCTGGATGCGCTGCTGATGCGCTTTACCGACGGCGTCATCGCCCTCCCGATCCTGCCGCTGCTCATCATCCTGGCGGCCATCGATCTCGGCAAGCTGGGCCTGCCGCAGGCCCTCGTGACCTCGGAGAGCGTCAGCCTCTACCGCATCGTGTTCCTCATCGCGCTGGTCGGCTGGACCACCGTGGCGCGACTGGTGCGCGGCGCCACCCTGTCGATGAAAACGCGCGAATTCGTCCGCGCCGCAGAAGCGCTCGGTGCCTCGGCGCCACGCATCATGCTGGTCCACATCCTGCCCAACGTGGTCTCGCCGATCATCGTCGCCACGACTTTGTCGGTCGGCGGCATCATCCTGTTGGAATCGGTACTGAGCTTCCTCGGACTCGGCATTCAACCGCCGCTGCCCTCCTGGGGCAACATGCTGACCTCGGCGCAGGAGCTGATCTGGGATTCGCCGGGACTGGCGGTTTATCCGGGCTTGCTCATCTTCCTCACGGTCATCGCCTTCAACTTCCTGGGTGACGGCCTGCAGGACGCGCTGGATCCGCGCGCCCTGCACAGCGAGAACTGAGACTCTCGAACGTTTTAGTTGCTGCTCTCGGGTGCCGGTTCGGCTCCGGCTTCCGGCGCCGGTTCCGCTTCCGGTGCGGATTCGACTTCCGGCGCCGCTTCCGGCTCGGGTTCAGGTTCCGGCGGCCGCGCGACGGTGATGGTCGTCTGATCGGCGCCATAGAACACCATCGTCACCTCACCCTCAAAGTCTGCGGGCGCGCGAAAGCCGATGGCCCGCACCGGCACCGAGCCACCGCAGGGCACGCTGACCCGCTGGCCCTCGCCGGCGTCATAGACCTCGCCGACCTCCGGTGCTTGCGAGCCTTCGCCGCTGAACATCTCCTGGCTGGCGGTCTCGAAGGTCGGCGGCGCCATAGAACAGCGCCGCGCGCGCACGCCGTAGACGACGACATCCTGTCCCGGCTCGATCGCGAAGACGCCGCCGGCAGGCACTCGAGGTGGCCCGGATGCATAGAAGCCCCGCGGACCGCCACAGCCGGCAACAAGCATTAACAATACCGCAACGGCAAGCGCCCGCGCGCCTAAACCAAGCCCCCTCATTCGACCCCCTTATCCTGCTGACGGCCCGACATTCCGCGGCCTCAAGGGGCGGAGACGGGCAAAACACTGCCCGGGGAAGGTACTAAGACCGGCGCTCCCGCGTCAAACCGCAATGGTGACTTAGCGGACAAAGACGCCCGGAGTAGGCAAAGACTTCGACGGGAAAGCGAACGACAGCAGAATCCCGGCAACAAAGCCGGCGGCATGGGCCTTCCAGCCGATCTGCGCGCCGGCGAGGAAATCGCCCAGACCGGAAACGCCAAAGATCAGGTTGAGCCCCATGAAGAGCGCCGTGAAGATCAGGGCACGGCGCCGCAACTCGGCGATTCCGCTGGCGAACATATAGCGCAGCGCGGCGCCCGTCATACCGTAGACCGCACCCGAGGCGCCGATCAGCACCAGGGGCTCCGACCCGCGGAACCAGAACTCGGCGAGCGCCCCAAGTGCGGCGGTGACGACGAAAATGACGAGAAACGGCAGCGCCCCGGTCAGCCGCTCGACGAAGCTGCCGAAGGCCAGCAGGAAGCCGAGATTCAGCAGGATATGCATGAAATCCGCGTGCAGGAAGGCATAGGTCACCAGGCTCGGCAGACCGGCCAGCGCCGGCAGGTCGGCCCCCGGCGGCCAGAAACTGGTCGAGACAAAGGCCAGCGACGACATGAGCCAAGTCCAGGACGGCCCCGAGAGGATGTTCTGCAGCACGAAAACCGCGATGATCGCCAAGGACAGCCAGAGGGTCGCGGGCGGCAGGTTGAACATCGGTTCATGCCCGCTTGGCGGCGGCGGTCGACCGATGAAATCGGGCTGCGGGGACATGCGTGGATCAATTTTTCTCGCGACAGGGCAACCCCGATGTGGGTCCGCGCCGAGAAGATGGCAAGCACAAAGACGAAGGGTCAGTGCCGCTTCGGCTTGCCGGCAAGCTCGAAGCTGCCGATGCGGTGGACGCCCCCGCCCTGCTCGACCACGACGATGAGCAGGAGAAACTGATCGACGTTCACATGGTCAGAAGCCAGCGGCAGGATCAGGCGGTCGTAGCGCAGGAAGCTCTCGCCGTCTCCGATGGGATAGACGCGCTGAGAAAAGTGCGGCTCCGCCTGCTTGCGCAACTCGTCATAGAGTGCCCTGGCACCGATCAGGTAGTCGCCTTCGTAGAGATCCTCGAAGGTCTTGCCGGTCGGATCGCGCCCGGCCCGCGAGACGATCTCGGTCCCCGCCAGGCGATAGCGGTAGCATACTCCCATATCCACCGGCTCGGCCGCGATCACGGCGACACGGGGCAGCATGCGGGGAAAGTCGGTGGGATCGATTTCCCTACGGCTCGGCACACCGTGAGGCGGCTTGCGCTGACGCCAGTAGTCATAAATCCAGATGTGTTCCGGGCGCGACAGCGCCGAAATCGGCGCGGCTTCGGCAGTATAGTGGCGGTCTTCCGCTCTGTCGATCATTGGCAAAACTAGCGACTCTCTCAAGAATCGGGCAACTGCGCCCGCTTACCAAGCCTTGGTTTCGACAAGGCTGTAGACTCACTATCACCTAATCATTGCCATTAGCTTAGCCTTTGTCGGCTCTTCGACAAGAGCCTGCTGAACCTTGGCGTCAATCAACCTCAAGCCGATTTCGGCAATGTGGACTCCACCAACCTCGCCCAGTAGCTGGCGCCGACCACCGCGATGTCGTCGTTGAAGTCATAGTGCGGATTGTGCACGGCGCAGCCGCCGGGGCCGCCCTCTGTACCGTTGCCGAGCCAGATGTAGCAGCCGGGCTTGGCCTGCAGCATGTAGGCGAAGTCCTCGGAGCCCATCAGTGGTTCGGCGCCCAACGACACCTTTTCCTCGCCCACGACCGTGGCCGCAACCTCGGCCGCGATATCGGTCTCGGCTTGGGTATTGACCAGGGCCGGATAGCGGCGTTCGTAGCGCAGAGTCATGGTCGCGCCCTGAGACTCGCAGATGCTCTGCGCCATACGCTTTATGTCGCGCTCGATCTGGTCCTGGGTGTCCGCATCGAAAGTGCGCACGGTGCCGCGGAGAACCGCCGTCTCGGGAATCACGTTCCAGGTATCGCCGGCGTGAAACTGGGTGACGCTGACCACGACGGAGTCCAGCGGCTCGGTGCGGCGGCTGGCAATGGTCTGCAGGGCGGAGACCAGTTGCGCGCCGGTGACCACCGGATCGATGCCGAGCTGCGGCATGGCGGCGTGAGTGCCTTTCCCGGTGATGACGATTTCGAAGATGTCGAAGGCCGCCATGGCCGGGCCGCTGCGCAGCGACACCGTGCCCACCGGCATGCCCGGCATGTTGTGAAGGCCGTAGACCGCCTCAACCGGGAATTTCTCGAACAGCCCCTCTTCGATCATGACGCGGCCGCCGCCTTCGTTCTCCTCGGCCGGCTGGAAGATGAAGGTCACACGGCCGTCGAAATTGCGTGTCTCGGCCAGGTACTTGGCGGCGCCCAGCAGCATGGCCGTGTGGCCGTCGTGGCCGCAGGCGTGCATCTTGCCCTCGTGGCGCGAACGGTGATCGAAGGCGTTGAGTTCGTGGATGTGCAGCGCATCCATGTCGGCGCGCAGACCGATGGCGCGGCCCGAGCTGTTGGTTTGGCCGTCGAGCACGCCGACCACGCCGGTGGCAGCCAGCCCCCTATGCACCTCGATGCCGAACTCCACCAGCTTCGCGGCCACGAAGTCGGCGGTGCGCAGTTCCTCAAAGGCGGTCTCCGGATGGGCGTGGATGTCGCGGCGCCAGCCCTTGATCTCCTCGTGAAACTCGGCGATGCGGTTGATGACGGCCATGGGTTATTTCTCCTGAAAAGGCGTCAGTCCTGAGTCTTCGGCCGCGGCGGCGGGGCGGCGCGCTCCATTGGCGGCAGGCGGCCTTCTTCGACGGCGTGGCAGGATACTTCACCGGCAGCCGTCGCCAAGGGTTTCGGCGCTTCCCGGCGGCAACGATCCTCGGCCAGGGGACAGCGCGGGTGAAAGTGGCATCCGGGCGGTGGCGCGATAGGGCTCGGCACTTCGCCGGCCACCGGCGTGCGCGCGCGGCCCGTCATCTCCAGATCGGGAACAGCGTCCAGCAGCATTCGGGTATAAGGGTGCTGCGGCCGGCGGAACAGAGCCTTGGCCTCGCCCCACTCCACCAAGCGGCCGAGGTACATGACGCCGACGATGTCGGAGATGTGATAGACCACAGCCAGGTCGTGGCTGATGAACAGGTAGGTCAGCCCGAGTTCCCGCTGCAGCCGCTTCATCAAGTTCAGGATCTGCGCCTGAACCGAAACGTCGAGGGCCGAGGTCGGTTCGTCACAAACCAGAAACTCAGGGTTGCCGGCCAGGGCCCGGGCGATGGAGATGCGCTGGCGCTGGCCGCCGGAAAACTCGTGGGGAAACTTCACTCCGTCGGCGGGCGCCAAGCCGACCTGCGTGAGCAATTCCCCGACCCGCGCGGCGATCGCCGCGCGGTCGTCCAGAATCTTGTGAGCACGGAGCGGTTCGGCGACGATGTCGGCGACCCGCCAGCGCGGGTTGAGGCTGGCATAAGGGTCCTGGAATATCATCTGCAGGCGCCGGCGCAGTGGGCTGATTTCGGCGCGACTCTTGAGGCTCGCCATGTCTATACCCTCGAAGACGATCCTGCCTCCCGACGGGCTGTGCAGCCCGACGATCAGCCGCGCCACGGTCGACTTGCCGCAACCGGACTCGCCCACCAGGCTGAAAGTCCGCCCGCGCGGGATCTTGAACGACACTCTGTCGACGGCGGTGAGCAGCACCCGCGGCTCGCCTTGCAAGAGGCGGTTGAGCAGCGGCGGGGAAACGTCGAATATCTTGCTGAGGCCTTCGACCTCAACCAGCAGGTCGTTCCGCGAACTCGGCACCTGTGCCATGGCTTCAACCATCGTTGCCGCTCCCTACCGGAGCCGCTTCATAGAGCCAGCAGGCCGCCGCGGTCGGTCCGACCGGTTGGAGTTCGGGGCGTTCAAGACGGCAGCGCTCGAACACCTTGGGGCAACGCGGATTGAAGGCGCAGCCTTGCGGGATGGCATTGAGTCGCGGCATGGCACCGTCGATCTGAATCAGTTGTTCGACATCGTGGCCGACCAGCGGGATCGAACCCATGAGGCCCTTGGTGTAGGGATGCTTGGCGCGCCGCACCACATCGGCGACCGGCCCCTGCTCGACGATGCGCCCGGCATACATCACCGCCACCCGGTCGGCAGTCTCGGCGATGACGCCCATGTCATGGGTAACCAGCATCACCGCCGCGCCGTGGTCCCGGCAGAGGCGCTTCAAGAGGGTAATGATCTGTGCCTGGATCGAAACGTCGAGCGCCGTGGTCGGTTCGTCGGCGATAATCAGCCGTGGGGCGGCGCAGAGCGCCAAGGCGATCACCACCCGCTGGCGCATCCCGCCGGAGAATTCATGGGGATACTGGTCGAGACGCCGCTCGGCAGCCGGAATGCCGACCTCCTTCAACAACTCGAGGGCGCGCTTGCGGGCACCCTTCTCGCTGAAGTCGCTGTGGGTAAGGATGGTCTCGATCAACTGCCGCCCGACGGTGTAGAGCGGGTTCAGCGAGGTCAGTGGATCCTGGAAAACCATGCCGATGTGGCGGCCACGGATGCGCCGCATCTGCTCGTAGGGCAGATTGTCGATGCGCCGCCCGTCGAAGTGGATCTGGCCGCCGGCGATACGGCAGGGCGGCTCCAGCAAGCCGATGACCGCAGCACCGGTCAGCGACTTGCCGGCGCCCGACTCTCCGACCACGCCCAGCACCTCGCCCTCGCCGATGTCGAAGCAAATATCGTCGACGGCGGTGAGGGTGCCGCGCCGCCCCGGAATCTCGATCCGCAGGCTGTCGACCTGAAGCAGCGGCTGATTGGGCGCGGGTTGGGTCATTTTGCTCAGCGCAGCTTCGGGTTCAAGGCGTCGCGCAGCCAGTCGCCCAGGAGATTCACCGCCAGAACCAGAATGGCGAGCGCGGCGCCGGGAAAAACCGTGATCCACCAGGATCCGGAAAACAGGAAGTCGTTGCCGACACGGATCAAGGTCCCCAGCGAAGGCGACGTCAGCGGCACGCCGATGCCGAGGAAGGATAAGGTCGCCTCGGTGATCACCGCGATCGCGAGATTGATGGTGGCAATGACCAGCACCGGCCCCATGACGTTGGGCAGCACGTGGCGCAGCATGATGAGCAGCGGCGGAATGCCGATGACCCGCGCGGCCTGCACGTACTCCTTGCTGCGTTCAACCATGGTCGAACCGCGCACGGTGCGGGCGTACTGCACCCAAAAGGACAGGCCGATGGCCAGCACCAGGACGTAGAACCAGATGTCGCTGTGCAGGTCGCGTGGCAGCACGGTGCGCGACAGCCCGTCGATGAGGAGGGCGATAAGAATCGCCGGGAAGGTGAGCTGCACGTCGGCAATGCGCATAATGAAGGCGTCGACAGCACCACCGAGATAGCCGCTCAAGAGGCCGAGAGAGATTCCCAGAACCATGGCGAAAAGCACCGAGGCGAAGCCGACGCCCAACGAAATCCGCGCGCCGTAGATGACGGTCGACAGAATGTCCCGCCCCTGATCATCGGTTCCCAGCAGGAAACGGGCGTCGCCGCCATCCATCCAAGCCGGCGGTATGACGCTGTCGAGCAAGTCGATGGTGGCCAGGTCAAAGGGATCGTGGGGCGCCACCAGCGGTGCAAACAGCGCCGAAAGAACGAAAACGAAGGTCACCACCGCGGAGACGACAACCACTGGAGAGCGCGTGAAGGAATGCCAGAGATCGCTGTCGAAGAAGCGCCGCAGACCGTCACCGAAACGGGCCCCGGGTCCCGGGTCGATCGTCGCTTTGCCATGCTCGCCGGACGTCATCGCGCTTCTCTATTGGTGTCCCGCGGCCACGGCCTTGTCGGCTCGCAGGCGCGGGTCGACCACGTAGTAGAGCAGATCGACGATGAGGTTGATGACGACGAAAAAGAATCCGATCAGCATCAAGTAAGAAGCCATGACGGGGATATCGACTTCGTTGATCGCCTGGATGAACAGCAGCCCCATGCCGGGCCATTGAAAGACCTGTTCGGTGATCAGCGCGAAGGCGATGATGGAGCCGAGCTGCAGCCCGGTGATGGTGATCACCGGCACCAGCGTGTTCTTCAGGGCGTGGCCGAAGTTGACCGCACGGTTGGCGAGGCCACGGGCGCGGGCGAACTTGATATAGTCGGTGCGTAGAACTTCCAACATCTCCGAGCGCACGAGGCGCATGATAAGTGTCATCTGGAACAGCGCCAGAGTGATCGACGGCAGAATCAGCGCCAGCAGACCGGACTTCGTCAGGAACCCGGTCGACCACCAGCCAAGCTGCACCGTGTCGCCGCGCCCGAAGGTAGGCAATTGCGGTACCAGGGTAAAGCCGATGGCGGCATTGATGTCCTGCGACAGTACGCCGAACACCAGGATCAGCAGGATGCCGATCAGGAAGGTCGGCAGCGATATGCCGACAAGCGATACAGCGAGGAAGACCTGCGCGAGAAAGCCGCGCCGGTGCAGCCCGGTATAGACCCCCATGGGCACGCCGATGAAGAGCGCCAGGATCGCGGCGACAATGGACAGTTCCAGGGTCGCCGGCACCCGCTCGGCGATGAGCTGCGCCACCGGGCGGCGGTGGCGGTAGGAAATCCCGAAGTCGCCCTGCACGGCATTCGCCAGAAAGCGCCCGTACTGCACGAAGAATGGATCGTCGAGGCCGAGGCGCCCGCGCAGCTCCTGGCGCTGCTCCAGGGTCGTGTCCTGGCCAACCATGTTGTTGATCGGGTCGCCAACGTAGTTGAACAGTGAAAAGGCGATGAAGCCCACCGCCAACATCACGAGAATTGACTGCAGCAGCCGTCGGACGACGAAGGCGATCATGACGTGCTGACTCTGGTCGCGGATGACAAGTACACGGGACGCTCAAACACAAAGAGGTGCCAGGGCAGCAGTGCCCGAGCCGCTCTTCATAGCATCCGCCCTACTTCACCGTCACGTACTGCAGGTGAAATACGTTATCGGCGCGCTGGGCCACGGTGACGCCATCACTGACGCCCCAGGACAACGGCTGCTGGTGCAGCGGAATGTGGCCAACCTCGTCGGAGTGAATCTTGAAGGCCTCCTCGATCAACGCCTGGCGCTCTTGCTGGTCGGTCTCGACTTGAATCAGATCGGTCAGCTCGGTCACCCGCTGGTTGCAGTAGCCGCCCAGATTGAAGGCACCCTTGCCGTCGACGCGGCAGGCCATCAGCGATGAAATCGCGTTGTGGGCATCAAAGGTCGAGGGCGTCCAGCCCAGCAGAAAAAACGAGGTGTCGTAGCCGTTCTGGGCAAGCACCTTGCCGAAGTACTTCGACCTGGTCTGCGCCAGGAGATCGATCTTGACGCCGATCCTGGCCAACATCGACGCGACCGCCTGGCAGATGCGCTCGTCGTTCACATAGCGGTCGTTGGGGCAGTCCATGGTGACCTCGAAGCCGTCGGGATAGCCGGCCTCGGCCATCAGCGCCTTGGCCTTTTCGACGTCATATGGAAGGCGCACGTTCTGCACCGGATTGTAGCCGTTGATCTGTGGGGCGATCATCAGGTTGGTCGGTGTCGAGGCGCCGCGCATGATCTTGTCCCGGATCGCATTGATGTCGATGGCCTGATAGAAGGCACGGCGCACGCGCACGTCCTTGAAAGGATTCTTGCCCTTGACGTTGGAGGCAAGAAGCTCGTCGCGTTCCTGGTCGAAGCCGAGGAAAATGGTTCGCGCCTCGGCGCCGGTCAGCGGGCTTACGCCCTGGGCGTCGGCAAGGCGCTTCCAGTCCTGCACCGGCACCGGATAGGCCATATCGACATCGCCGGAAATCAGTGCCGCCACGCGGGTCGCGTCCTGCCCGATCGGCGTAAAGATCGCCTCGGTGATGTTGCTCTTGTTGTCGCCCCACCAGTTCGGGTTCGGCACCAGCACGGAGCGCACGTCCGGTTGGCGCTCCTTGATCATGTAAGGCCCGGTGCCGTTGGCGTTGAGGTTGGCGTAGTTGCCCTGATCGTCGCCCTTGACGTTGGTGGCCTCAGTGGTGTTGTGCTCCTCCGACCACTCCTTGTCCATGATGAAGAAGATCTCGAGCTGCAGCGGCAGGATCGGATCGGGCGCCGCCGTCACCAAGTCGACGGTATAGTCGTCAACCTTCACCGCTTTCTCGATCAAGCCGGCCACGACCTTAAGATCGGAACCCTCCGTATTGATGCGCTCGACCGAGAAGATCACGTCGTCGGCATTGAAGGCGTTGCCGTTATGAAAGGTCACGCCCTGGCGCAGTGTGAAGCGCCAGACTGTCGGCTCAACGTTCTCCCAGGAGGTGGCCAGCGCGGGCTGCAACTGCAGGTCCGGAGAGCGGGTGACCAGGCCTTCGTAGAAATTCGATTGAAAACCCAAAGTAAAAGTCTCGAAGAGGCCGTGTGGATCCAAAGTCTGCACGTCACCCTGAAAAGCCCACTTGAAGGTCTTGGCATCTGCCGCAACCCCGCCGGTCAGAACGCCGACTGCCGCCACTGCAACCAAGAAACCTCGCATAAGAGTCTTTGCCTGTTGTGGAAACATCGCTGCTACTCCCTGTTCATTCTTAGTAGGGCGCCAATTAAAAGGGCCCGTTGATTTTTAGGGCTGCAACACAACTTTCGGGAAGGGCTGCAGAAAACTTCGCGGCCGCCGGTAGCCTATTACGAGGTGCTTCGCGAAAACAAGCGGATTACTTGGCGCCGGCGGCCACTGCAATACCGTCATTCGAGGTCAAACTTGACGAAATTGCCGCCCTTCACAATGACCGGCATATGGGCGCCTTGATCCTGCAGCAGGGTGAGATCGGCAAGAGGATCGCCGTCGATCACGATAAGATCGGCAAGAGCGCCGGTCGCAACGACACCGAGTTCTCCTTTGGCGTTCAGCAGCGCTGCGTTCACCGACGTGGCGGAGCGCAGAATCTCGGCAGGCGAGAGAACTTCGGCGCGAATGGTAAACTCGCCCGATTGATGCGCCTGCATGGCACCCAGCAGGTCGGTGCCGAATCCAACTGACACCCCCGCCGACTTCAGAATCTCCAGGGAACTGACGCCGGCCTCGCGGACCACTTTAAGTTTTTCCAGGCTGACCGCCGGCAGGCCCAGGTCCGGCCCGAAACGCTCAAGCGCCTCGTAGGTCACCAATGTCGGCACCACATAGGCCCCCGCCGCCGCGCAGGCCGCCGCCGCGGGCGCGTCGATCAGGTTGGCATGTTCGATCGAACGCACACCGAATGCGACGCAGCGGCTGATCGCTTCCGGCGTGTAGGCATGGGCCATAACATAGGTACGCCAGGACTCGGCCTCCCAGACGATGGCCCGGATTTCCTCCTCCGAATACTGCAGGTTCCAGATCGGATCGCTCGGCGAAGCGACGCCGCCGGAGGCCATGATCTTGATCTGCGTCGCGCCCTTGCGCAGCTCTTCGCGCGCCGCTTGGCGCACGGCAGGCACGCCGTCGGCGATGGCGCCAAAGACGTTGCTGCCCTGGCCGCAGAGGCAGACGCCGCAATGCCCTGCTTCCGGCGACCGGAAGTCGGCGTGGCCTCCGGTCTGGGTCAGGGCGCGCCCGGCGTAGAACAGCCGCGGCCCCTCAATGAGTCCCGCCTTGATCGCCATGGCGAGGCCGTAGTCGGCGCCGCCCGCATCGCGCACCGTGGTGAAGCCGCGCCTCAGCGCCGCCTCCAGCAGAACCCGCGCATGCTGGTGCAGCAGGGAGCGCGGCATGGCCTCCATCTTGGAGAAATCAGGGTCCGCCGCCATGGCGTGGAAGTGCGCATCGATCAGGCCGGGCATCAGGGTGCGGCCCTTGATGTCGACGACCGCGGCCCCGGCTGCCGTGATCGGCTTGTCGGAGACCTCCTGGATGCGGTCGTCTTCGACCAGCACGTGGCGGCCTTCAAGCAAGTCGCTTCCTAAACCGTCGAACAGCCGACAGTTCTCAAACAGAATCATATCGTGACCGCCCCTACAGCCGAAACGCCGGCGGCCATGCTAAGCGCAGGTGAAGCGGCTGCATACCGCTAAACACGATTCCTCAGCCGCCGGCGGGCGCTGGCCCGGCCTGGATTTCGCGCAGCGCAGTGCGGGCCAGGGGCTCGGCCTCGGCCCAGCCCATACCCGGCTTCAGCCGCGCATCGTAGAGCAGGCGCAGCAGAATCCGGTCGCGGCCGGTCAAATCGACCTGGCGCCCGGAGTCGCTGAACACCGAGTCCGCCTCCGGTTCCAGGTCATGCATCAGGCCCAGAACCTGGGTCGTCTCCTGCACCAGGCAGCCCTGGACGGTGCGCCCGCCGCGCCCGGTGCGGATAAACACGACGCTGAAGTCGATGCCGCGGCCGCTCGGCCAGCCACCCCACAGCAATCCAAAGCAGGTCGCCGACTCCTCCATGCGGGCCAGAAGTGCATCGAAGCTGCGCGGATCCATGATGCGATGCGCAAAGAGTGCGCGATGGCGGCGCGCCGCCTCAAAAGGATCCTCGGCGAAGAAAATCAGCAGATTGGCCGCTGCCGGTGACGCTTCTGCGATGTCCAGTCCGGTCAAGCGGCCGAGTTCCTCGAGATGCCGCCGCGTCGCCGGCTCGTAGAGACCGCTTTGCGCGCCGATCAGGGCGGCGCGGATCGGGGTCTCCCACTTGGCCAGATGGTCGCGCCGCGGCCTGGCCTCGCCAGAGTTGCCGAGCACTGGCCGCGCCGCGCCGTAAACGACGCGCTGGAAGTCCGCCAGCAGCGCTCGCTCCTCGGGGCTTTCAACCGGCGCCGGGGCCGGCGACGCGCAGCCGGCCAGCAGCACAGCCAAACTGATGCACGCCCGGCGGAACCGTCCCTTCACCAACAGCTCATCTCCGGCAAGTGACCCCAACGGGCAGCAGCACTGCCCGATTTGCACGTCTATCAAGCAGCTTAGCTGCTATCATCCCACAGTAAATCGACGATCCGCTTTTGCCTCCAAGGGCGCACGCCCCAAGTTATGCCCTATCGCCCCAAGCAGATCGACCCCACTGCCAACCATCGACCGGATCGCATGTACGCTTTCTTTGAGCGCCTCTTCGACCCCCTTGCCGCCTCCGACGTCCACCAGCCGCCGGAATCGACGACGGCCTTCTTCTGGCATTTTCTCGGGCCGGTGCGTTGGCTGCTCGTCGTCACATTGCTCATTTCCGGCATCGCGGCCATGGCCGAGTTGTCGCTGTACGCCTTCCTAGGCGGCCTGGTCGACTGGATGACATCGAGCACGCCCGAGACCTTCATGGCCGACCACAGCTGGGGCCTTATCGGCATGGCCGTGGTAGCGGTGGTCCTGCGTCCGATCGCGACATTGGCGTCGCGCGGCCTGATGACCCTGTCCCTGGTCCCGGGCCTGACCAACCGGGTGCGCTGGCTGAACCACCGCTATGTGCTGCGCCAGAGTCTCGAATACTTCCAGAACGACTACGCCGGACGCATCGCGCAGAAGGTATTGCAAACCGGCCACGCCGTGCGCGAAGCCGTGGTCAATGTGATCGACGGCGTGTGGTTTCTGCTGATCTACCTCTTGGGCACCCTGGCGCTCTTTGCCGGCATCGACTGGCGCCTGCTGTTGCCGGTGCTTGCCTGGATTCTGGCTTATGCCGCGGTGATTTTTTTCATGGTGCCGCCGGTGCGGCGCAAGTCGGCGGCGATGTCGGAAGCCCACTCGGCTTTGACCGGACGGGTGGTCGACAGCTACACCAACATCCAATCGGTGAAGCTCTTCGCCCACACCGACCGTGAAGACGCTTTCGCCCGCGAGGCGGTGGCGCGGCATACCGCAGCCTTCCGCAATCTCAATCGCTCGATTTTCGCCATGACCGTCAGTCTCACCCTGGTCAACACGGCGCTGATCGTCGTCGTCGCCGGCCTGGCGATCGCGCTGTGGCTCAACACCGCGATCACCGTCGGCGCCATTGCCGTGGCAGTCGGTCTGATCATCCGCCTGACGCAGATGTCGGGCTGGATCCTGCGCACGGTGACCCACCTGTTCGAGAACATCGGCACGGTGCAGAACGGCATCGAGACGATCTCCCAGCCCTATTCGGTCATCGACCAGCACAACGCCAACGAACTGACGGTCGCCGAGGGAGAGGTGCGCTTCGAGGATATCGGCTTTCACTACGGCCAGGAAGGTGGCGTTATCGACAAGCTTTCGCTTACCGTCCGGCCCGGCGAGAAGGTCGGCATCGTCGGGCGCTCCGGCGCCGGCAAGTCGACCCTGGTGAACCTGCTGCTGCGGTTCTACGACCTGGAGAGCGGCCGTATCCTGATCGACGGTCAGGACATCGCCGAAGTCACCCAACAGAGCCTGCGCGCCGAAATCGCCATGGTGACCCAGGACACCGCCCTGCTGCATCGCTCGATCCGCGACAATATTCTCTATGGCCGGCCGGATGCCGGCGAAGCGGAGATGATGCGGGCCGCCGAACTGGCCGAAGCAACCGACTTTATTCCGGAACTGTGCGACCTGCGCGGGCGGCGCGGCTACGACGCCCAGGTCGGCGAGCGCGGCGTGAAACTCTCCGGCGGCCAGCGCCAGCGCATTGCCATCGCCCGAGTGATCCTGAAAGACGCGCCGATCCTGGTCCTCGACGAGGCGACCTCGGCGCTGGACTCAGAGGTCGAAGCGGCCATCCAGAGTCAACTGCAACACCTGATGGTCGGCAAGACGGTGATCGCCATCGCCCACCGCCTCTCGACCATCGCCGCCATGGATCGGCTGGTGGTGATGGATAAGGGCCACATCGTCGAACAGGGCAGTCATAGCGGACTGCTCGCCCAGGGCGGCCTCTATGCTCAACTCTGGGAGCGCCAGTCCGGCGGCTTCCTTGGCATCGAAGACACGCGCAAGGCGTCTTGACACTCTGCCTTGACGGGTCAGCGACGGGCAATCTGCCGGGGCGGCGCAACAACTCCTGCAGGCCGCGCCGCCAGCGCCCGGCCCGGCGCCTGTAGGGAATCCGCTGGCATGACTCTGACAGACCGGCCGATGATGCCGGCAAAGCAAGCTCCACTCATGCCACTTCTCATCCGGTCATCTTCTGGTTAATGCGCCGATCAATGAAACCCGCGGTAGACGCCAGGCCGCTTTGGATCGGCCACCTTGAAGTCTTAATAGGGCCAACTTTCAAGCCGCAGTTGATCTCCATTTAACGATTGCTTAATGCCGCGAATCTAGCTTCACACTTCATTCTAATCGAAGTGATGACATTCACATGACAGTGTCAGAATACCCGCACGAGCCTGCGCAACAGGCCCCCAGCGAAAAACGCATCTTCCCGCGCCTCTCCGCGCCAGTTCCAGCGAAGGCGAAGGACGAAATTTCGCAGGCAGTCGCACGGGCCAGTTTGGTGCTGCCCTGGGCCGCGCTGGTATTGTCAATGCTGCTGACCGTCGCCGCCTTCTATATGGTGAAGAGTGACAGCACGGCGGCCGCTCTCGAGAAGTTCGAGTTTCGCAAGGCGGAGATCGTGCAATCGATCAACGAGCGCATGCTCGCCTATACCCAAGCCCTGCGCGGCGGTCTCGCGCTCTTTCGGGCCTCTGATGCTGTCGAGCGGGACGAGTGGCGGACTTATGTCGAGACTCTGAGCATTAACGAGCATTTCCCGGGCATCCAGGGTCTTGGCTACGCAGAATGGGTGCAGCCGGACGAGCGCGCGGCTTACGAGGCACGAGTCCGTGCGGAGGGGTTCGAAAACTTCACCATCCGCCCCGACGGCGGCCGGGAGCTCTATTCCTCCATCATTTTCCTGGAGCCTTTCGACGAACGTAACCGCCAGGCCTTCGGCTACGACATGTTCTCCCAAGAGACCCGGCGTAGCGCGATGGAACTGGCGCGCGACACCGGCAAAGTCGCCATCTCCGGCCGGGTTACCCTGGTGCAGGAGATCAGTTCCGATGTGCAGGCCGGCTTCCTGATGTATCTGCCTTACTACGGATACGGCGACACGCCCGACAATGTCGGCGACCGCCGCAGGAAGAGCCGCGGTTTCGTCTATAGCCCTTTCCGCATGCGCAACCTCATGGAAGGTATCCTGGGTCCGGGCCTGCCGAATGTGCGGCTGGAAATATTCGATGGCGACGAAATCGACCAAGATGAGATTATGTATGTCAGTGGAAAACGCGAATCCAACCCAGACCCGATTTTCGTCCAGACCGAGAGAATGCCGATCGGTCAGCATCATTGGACGCTGAGGATCTCGAGCCTGCCGGAGTTCGAGAAACTTCTCGACCCGCAAAAGTCTTACATCGTTCTCATCGCCGGCGCCCTCACCAGTCTGCTCATTTTTGGCGTGGCCTGGTCTTTTTCGAGAACACGCCAGCGGGCTGAAAAGATGGCGGTGGAAATGACCGCCAAGCTGAACCTGCATTCGCAGGAACTGGCGCGCTCCAACGAGGACCTCGAACAGTTCGCCTATGTGTCCTCGCACGACCTGAAAGCGCCTCTGCGCGGCATCGACAATCTGGCCGCCTGGATTGAAGAGGATCTCGGTGAACGCCTGGAAGGCGAGTCGCGTGAGAACATGCGCCTGCTGCGTGGGCGCGTGCGTCGCCTCGAGGCCCTGCTGACCGACCTGCTCAACTACTCGCGCGCGCGCCGTATCGAATCGCCGGTTGAGACCGTGAATCTAAAAGAAGCGATCACGACTACCTGGAAGCTGTTGAACACGGCAAACCCGTTGACATTGGACCTTAATCTGAAACTGGAGAGCGAGACCGCGGATATCCGGATAACCGCGTTGGAGCAGGTCCTATCCAATCTCTTCTCAAACGCCATCAAGCATCACGATCGCTTGAACGGAACGGTCTTCGTGACAGTGATTGAGCAACCCGAGTGCTTCGCATTCACGATCGCCGACGACGGCCCAGGCATCCCGGTGGAACAACGCGAGCGCGCCTTCCAGATGTTCCAGACCCTGCGCCCGCGCGATGAGATTGAAGGTAGCGGCATGGGACTGGCGATCATCCGCAAGATCATTGAGCGCATTGGCAGCAGCATCCAGGTGGAAAACCGGCCCGGCGGCCGTGGCGCGCAGTTCCGATTCAACTGGCCAAAAGTCTCAATAAATACCATCGACTGAAGGTTTTTCACAGCGTCATGCACGAACAACCCCAAGAGCCCGATATTCTCAATCTTCTGCTCGTCGAAGACGACGAGATCGACCGCATGGCCTTGAAACGCGCCTTCAAACGCAAGGCGCTTCCGGTCAACATCGTCGAGGCTACTGACGGCCAGGAAGCGCTGAATATACTGCACGGGCAGAGTAATCACGCCGCCCCGCCCAAGCCCTTCATTATCCTGCTCGATATCAACATGCCACAGATGAACGGCATCGAGATGCTGCGGCGGCTTCGCTCGGAGACCAACGACCCAAAACTGCGCAATACCATCGTCTTCATGTTGACGACATCTCAAGCGGAAAAGGACCTTGAGAACGCCTACGCTCACAACGTTGCCGGTTACCTCGTCAAGTCGGCCGATAAGGGCGGCCTCGACGCCATCGTCGAATTGCTATGGGACTACGGGCAAGTGGTGGAATTCCCGTGAACGGAAAACTCCGTATCCTGATCGTCGACGACGATGAGGTCGACCGCAGGGCAACCAAACGCCATCTCGCGGAAACCGGCCTCGACGTCGTCACTCACGAAACCGCCACCGCGGAGGATTGCCTCAAGCTTTTGAAGGTAACGGCCGTCGACTGCATCTTGTTGGACTACCGCTTGCCTGAGATGAGCGGCATCGATTTCCTCGTGAAGCTGAGCGGCGATCGTGGCGCCGGCAGGCCCGCCATCGTTATGCAAACCGGCAGCGGCAACGAACAACTGGTTGTGCAGGCGATGCGGCTGGGCGTTCAGGATTACCTCGTCAAGGGCGAGTTCACGGCCGAAATCCTTGAAGCAGCCATTGTCCACTCCATAGAAACCGCCCACAATCAACGGAAGGCTGAAGCCGAGAGCCTGCGCCTTGAAGAGCTTGCGCTATTCGATTCGCTGACCAAGATCGGAAACCGCAACCTCTTCGCCATGCGGCTTGAGCATTCATTGAACCTTGCCCAACGGCAAGGAGAAAGCATCTGCCTGCTCTATATGGATCTCGACCGCTTCAAGGAGATCAACGATACCTTGGGTCATGCTGCTGGAGATGTCGTCCTTTGCAGAGTCGCGGAGCGACTGAAAGACGTTACGCGTGACGCCGACACGCTCGTGCGGCTTGGTGGCGACGAATTCGCCATCATCATGGAGACCGGTGTGTCCGTGGAGGGCGCCCGGCACCTCATCAACCGGATCGAACATGAGCTGAGCAAACCCATTGAAATATCCGGGCAAGATGCTCGTGTCGGTGTCAGTATCGGCTCGGCATTGTTTCCGCAGGACGCGGACTGCGCCGAATCACTGGTCCATGCGGCAGATGTCGCGATGTACGAGGCCAAGTTTGGCGGGCGGCCCGACCGGGAACTGAAGGTCCGGAGCCTAGGCGGCTAAATAAGGGCCCCAGGCCGACGGCGAAGGTTCGAGGCTAAAGTCGCCCGGCCCGGAGGATTGGCCCCGGCCCATGCACGCAACACGGGTCGGCTATGCAGCGCCAAGAGCTTGGCCCGGCCCAAGGGCCGGGAGTAGGCTGCCGCGGCGCGAGAATCAGCGCGCAGACCTCGTACCAGGAGCACACCCATGAGTGTCCGGCCAAACTCGGCAGCCAGCCGCGACATCGCCTATCATCTGCATCCCTACACCAACGCCCGCAAGAACGAGGACGAAGGCTCACTGATTCTCGATCGCGGCGATGGGGTCTATGTGGTCGACGAGGACGGCAAGCGCTATCTTGAAGCCATGGCCGGCCTGTGGTGCGCCGGCCTCGGCTTCAGCGAGAAGCGCTTGCTGGACGCCGCCACGCAGCAGATGGCGAAGCTGCCCTATTATCACTCCTTCGCGCAAAAGACCGCGACGCCGGTCGTCGACCTGGCGGAAAAGGTGGTGCAGGTCACGCCGGCGCAGTTGACCAAGGTGTTCTTCGCCAGCTCCGGCTCGGAGGCAAACGACACCGCCGTCAAAATCGTGTGGTACTACAACAACGCCTTGGGGCGACCGCAAAAGAAGAAAATCATCAGCCGCGTCAAGGGCTATCACGGGGTGACCATCGCCGCCGCCAGTTTGACGGCCATGCCTTACGTACAGAACGACTTCGATGTGCCGATCCCCAACATCATCCATACCGGCGCGCCGCACTACTACCGTTTCGCCGAAGACGGCGAGAGCGAGGCGGACTTCACCGACCGCATGGCCCGCGAGCTGGAAGAGCTGATTCTCAAGGAAGGGCCGGAGACCGTCGCCGCATTCATCGGCGAGCCGCTGCAGGGCGCCGGTGGCGTGATTGTGCCGCCGCAGGGCTATTGGGAAAAGGTTCAGGCAGTCTTGAAGAAGTACGACGTGCTGCTGATCGCCGACGAGGTAATCACCGGTTTCGGACGTACGGGCAACCTCTTTGGTTGCGAAACCTACAGCATCAAGCCGGACATCATGACTCTGGCCAAGCAACTGAGCGGCGCCTACATGCCGATCTCCGCGGTTCTGGTGACGGACGCAATCTACCAGGCCGTCGCCGACAACTCGGCCAAGCTCGGCTCTTTCGGTCACGGTTACACCTACAGCGCCCATCCGGTCTCTGCCGCGGTGGCGCTGGAAACCCTCAAGATCTACGAGGAACGCGATATCGTCGGCCATGTGCGCGCGGTGGCGCCACGCCTGCAAGAAGGCCTGAAGCGTTTTGCCGATCATCCGCTGGTGGGCGAGGTGCGCGGGGTCGGGCTGATCGCCGCGGTTGAGTTGGTCGCCGATAAGGCGGCCAAGACCCCCTTCGACCCGGTCGGCAAGATCGGCGGTGTCTTCGCCGCCCGGGCCCAGGCCCAGGGCGTGATCTTCCGCAATCTCGGCGACACCATCGCCTGCTGCCCGCCAATGATCATCACCGAGGCGGAAATCGACGAAATCCTTGACGTCTTCGGGAGGGCATTGGAAGAAACCGCCGCCTGGGCCGCCGAGCAGGGCCTCAGCAAAGTCGCCTGAACCATCGCTCACGCGCACCGAGGGCCACTCGACCAGGCCGCTGACTCTATTGATTTTTCAGGGAATGAAGGCGACTGTGGCGAAGTGACGCGGCCGACCCAGGCCCCTTGAGCATTTTCCGGGGCGTGAATCTGCGTTGCATTTGGTACTATCGGACAGCTTAGGCTCCGGGTTGGGGTCTCGGAGCGGGTTGGCATTGGCTTTTGGTCCCAAGCAACCCGGAAGCCCCCGCAAGACGTTGAGAACATGGATTTCGAGCGCTTCTTCGCACAAGAAATGGCCGGCCTGAAAGCCGAAGGCCGTTATCGTGTCTTCGCTGAGCTGGAACGCCGGGCCGGCGACTTCCCGCACGCCAAGTGCTACGGCATTCCAGGCACCGGCGCGGTGACCGTTTGGTGCTCTAACGACTACCTCGGCATGGGCCAGAATCCGGCTGTGCTGAGCGCCATGCACGAGGCCATCGACAAGTGCGGCGCCGGCGCCGGCGGCACCCGCAACATTTCCGGCACCAACCACTACCACGTACTGCTGGAACGTGAACTCGCCGCCCTGCATGGCAAGGAGGCGGCCCTGCTGTTCACCTCCGGTTATGTCTCCAACTGGGCGGCCTTGGGCACCCTGGCGGCTCGCCTGCCCAACTGCATGGTGTTCTCCGATGAATCAAATCACGCCTCGATGATCGAGGGCATCCGCTACTCCAAGGCCAAGAAAGCGATCTTCCGCCACAACGACCCGGCAGACCTGGATCGACTGCTGAGCGATGCCGACCCGGGCAGCGCCAAACTGGTGGCCTTCGAGTCGGTTTATTCGATGGACGGCGACGTCGCCCCCATCGGCGCGCTCTGCGATGTCGCGGAGAAGCACGGCGCCATGACCTATCTGGACGAAGTCCATGCCGTCGGACTCTACGGCCCGCATGGCGGCGGCATCGCCGAGCGCGAGGGCCTGACCGACCGCCTGACGGTCATCGAGGGCACGCTGGGCAAGGCCTTCGGCGTCATGGGCGGCTATATCGCCGCTTCCGCCGCGCTGTGCGACTTCGTGCGCAGCTTCGCTTCGGGCTTCATCTTCACCACCTCGCTGCCGCCGGCGGTGGCCGCCGGCGCGCTGGCCAGCGTGTCCCACTTGCGCAACAGCCAGGCCGAGCGTGACGCCCATCAGGAGCGTGCCGCGGCCTTGAAGCGGCGGCTGACCGATGCCGGGCTGCCAGTCATGCCATCGCAGAGCCACATCGTGCCGGTGCTGGTCGGCGACCCGGTCGCCTGCCGCGCGGTGACGGACCGGCTGATGGAGCAGTACGCCATCTATGTCCAGCCGATCAACTATCCAACCGTGCCGCGCGGGACAGAGCGCCTGCGCCTGACGCCGACGCCATTGCACAGCGATGCGGAGATGGACCGACTCGTTGCCGCCCTATTGGAGATCTGGCAGGCCATGGACCTGCGCCGCGCCGCCTAAGACGCTTCGCTTTTCCAGGCACTGTCCAACCAACAATTGTTACAGCCATGGCCGCGCCAGGGCGTTGCCCCGGCGGCGATGCCGGGCAATGCTAAAGTACGAGCAGGTACGGCAGAGCCGGGCGACGCCTGGAAACTGGGAGAGGCAACCGATGACCAATCGCAGCAGATATGGCGCAGGCTACGTTACCGCCGGAACCGGGGCGTCCCTCGCATGACCACTCCTCTGCCAGCGCTCAGATCCTCTATGTCCAGACCCTCCATATATTGTGCCCTGACCGCCACGGCCCTGGCTGGGCTCCTGCTTCTTATCGCCGGTACAACGACAGGGGCCAGTGGCCAGGATACGCCACCAGCGGCGGCCCGTGAGGCGACCACAGGGGACGCGGCGCCGGGCGCCACTGCTCAAGATGCCCCGGCCCAAGAGACACCCGCCCAAGAGCCACCCGCCGCGGCACACTCCGATCCTGGAGCCCCGGCCCACGATGCTCCCGCCGCGGCCGGAGAGTCGGCACCCATCGAGAGCAGCGCCGGCTCGGCCGCGCCGGCTCCGCGAATAACAGCGGATACGCTGGTTGTCGTGTCTTGGGGAGGTATCTATTCCAAAAGCCAGAATGAAGCGATTTTCCGCCCCTTCACCCGCGCCAGCGGGATCCCAATCAATTCAAAGGTCTACGCTGGCAACCTCGATGAAATTCGCGCGCAGGCAGCCCGCGGCGATGTCCTTTGGGACGTCGTCGACCTCGATCCTGCCGATGTTGAGGCGGGCTGCAACGAGGGGCTCCTGGAGACGCTGAGCTTCGTACTGCCAGCCGCACCCGACGGCACGGCGGCGGTCGATGACTTTCTGCCAGGCACGCTCCACCGCTGTGGCGTCGGCTCCGTCGCCTGGTCGATGCTTATCGCCCACGGCCTTGGAAGTGAGAGTGATCGTTCCGGCGACGCCCAGCCGTCCACCCTCAGGGATTTCTTCAACCTTGCCGCCTTTCCGGGCGGCCGCGGCCTGCGCCGAACGCCGATGGCGAACCTGGAATGGGCGCTCTTGGCGGACGGCGTCGCCCCCTCTGATGTCTACGGCCTGTTGCGGACGGAGGCGGGCGTCGAGCGTGCCTTTGCCAAGCTGGACAGCATCAGGGAATCCATCGTCTGGTGGCAGGATGCCGGCGAGCCGGCACAACTCCTGACCACTGGCCAGGTGGTCATGACGTCCACCTTCAACGCGCCGATCTTCAACGACATCGCCGTCAGGCAACGGGCATTCGAACTGATCTGGGACGGCCAAGTCTGGGACATCGACCTCTGGGCTATCCCCGCCAACGCCAAACACCGCGAGGCGGCCCAGAGATTCCTGCGTTTCGCCACCAGCACCCAGCCTCTGGCGCGCCAGACCCGTTGGATTCCTTACGGCCCGGTCCGGCGTTCCTCCGCACCCCTGGTCGACGGATTCATCCTGGCCGACGTCGAGGTGGCGCCTTTTCTGCCGACCACGCCGGACAATCTCCAAACGGCGCTACGCAATGACGCTCAATTCTGGCGCGAAGAGGGTCCAGCCCTGGTCGAGCGCTTCAATACCTGGCTGGCGCGGTGAAACGCCGATTAAGTATCCGCTTTTCCGAAAGAATGTCGTCATTTAAGAAAAATGGTCGCGCATTTCCGGGTTCGGTGCGGCTAGCGATTTTGAAGGTTTCTTAGTCCGATCTGATCGGTTAGGCTTCGCCCATAATACAAATGAGCCGTAAGCCATGGGCTCTCCAAGTGAGCATTGTGGCATTACTAACGGCAACTTCGGGGGCGCAGGGAGAAACCGCGAGTGAATAGCGGACAAGAAGACTATATTGTTCAGTTCGTCGGCGTCCAAAAGAGTTACGACGGCGAAAACTTGGTCGTCAAAGACCTTAACCTCAATGTAGAACGGGGCGAGTTTCTGACGATGCTCGGCCCCTCCGGCTCTGGCAAGACGACCGTGCTGATGATGCTGGCGGGCTTCGAAGTCCCGACCCACGGCGACATCCTGCTGAACGGACAGCCGATCAACAACGTGCCGCCGCACAAGCGGGGCATCGGCATGGTGTTCCAGAACTATGCGCTGTTTCCGCATATGACGATTGCGGAGAACCTGGCCTTTCCTCTGCAAGTGCGGCGCATGGGCAAAGCCGATGCCGAAGCGAAGGTCAAGCGCGCCCTTTCCATGGTCCGTCTCGACGACTTCGGCAACCGCCGCCCGGCACAGCTCTCCGGCGGTCAGCAACAACGCGTTGCCGTCGCTCGGGCGCTGGTTTTCGAACCGGAGCTGGTCCTTATGGACGAACCTCTCGGGGCGCTGGACAAGAACCTGCGCGAAGAGATGCAATACGAGATCAAGCACATTCACGAGACTCTCGGCGTGTCAGTCGTCTATGTGACGCACGATCAGTCCGAGGCCTTGACCATGTCCAACCGGATCGCCGTGTTCGACGACGGGGTCATTCAGCAGTTGGCTCCGCCGCCGAAACTCTACGAAGAGCCGGACAATGCTTTCGTGGCGGCCTTTATCGGCGAGAACAACAAGCTCACCGGGCGCATTAGCAGCGTCAACGGTCAAAGTTGCACTGTCGAGCTCGATAGTGGCGGCACGGTCGAGGCTTTGGCCGTCAACATCGCCGGTCAAGGCGAGATGACAACACTTTCACTAAGGCCGGAGCGCGTGTTGATCAACCCGCCGGCGGACAAGTACCCCAACACCTTCGAGGCCAAGGTCGAAGAACTGATCTACCTCGGCGATCACATTCGTACGCGGATCAACTTTGCCGGCAACGATCAGTTCGTCGTGAAGGTACCCAACGCACAGGGTCATGCCATCATAAATGAAGGCGGCGCGGTGCGCGTGGGTTGGGCCATGGAGGATTGCAGAGCCTTGGACGCTTGATGCGCCGAGGCTCAAATTAAGTCTGCGTCGCGAACGGGCCTTTTCCTGCCGCCTTGCCGCGCTAGACTCAAACCCATGCCAGATGGCCGGCTCTGCCCGGCACACTAAACAGGGAGAATCACTTTATGAAAAATGCACTGAGATACACAACCGTCGGTCTGATTGGCGGCGCCGCCATGGCTTTCGCCGTTTCGGCTCAGGCCGTGGAGTTGAATGTCGTCTCCTGGGGCGGCGCCTACACCGCGAGCCAGTTGAAGGCCTACCAGCAGCCTTATATGAAGGCCAATCCAGACGTCACGCTGAATTCCGTGGACTATAGCGGCGGTCTTGCCGAGGTACGGGCTCAGTCCGAAGCCGGCAACGTCACCTGGGATCTGGTGGACGTGGTCGTTGCCGACGCCATTCGTGGCTGCGACGAGGGCCTGTTCATGGAGATCGATCACGATGCCATACTAGCCAAGGCACCTGACGGCACTCCTGCCTCCGAGGACTTCCTCGAGGGCACACTGTCTGACTGCTTCGTCCCGCAGATCATTTATTCGACTGCCTTTGCCTATCGTACTGATGCCTTCAAGGGCGATCAGCCGAAGACCATGGCAGACGTCTTTGACCTGAAGAAGTTCCCCGGCAAGCGCACTTTGCAGCGCGCGCCGCTCAATAACCTCGAATGGGCTCTCATCGCAGACGGTGTCTCAACCGACGAAGTCTATGACGTATTGGACACGCAGGAAGGCGTCGAGCGAGCCTTCGCCAAACTCGACACCATCAAGGATTCGGTGATCTGGTGGACCGAAGGCGCTGTACCGGCGCAGCTGCTGGCCGACGGCGAAGTGGTCTTCGGCACCGGCTACAACGGTCGCCTTTTCTCCGCCATCGAGGAAGAGAAGCAGCCCCTGGCGATTATCTGGGACGGCCAAGTCCTGGACATCGACGGTTGGGCCATCCCCTCCGGCGGCAAGAATAAGGAAGCTGTGCTGAAGTTTGTGAACTACGCCACAGACACCCAGCGCCTCGCCGACCAAGCCAAGTACATTTCCTACGGCCCGGCACGCACTTCGTCGCTGCCGCTGGTGGGCAAGCATGCAGAACTTGGCATCGAAATGGGCCCGCATATGCCGACCAAATATGCCGATCAGGGCTTCCTGACCGATTTCCAATGGTGGGCAGACAACCGCGATGAGTTGAACGAGCGGTTCGAAGCCTGGCTGCAACAGTAAGGTACTACGAGGGGGCGGGCCAAGCCTGCCCCCTCTTTCCTTTCGGTACCAGAAGCACAGACAATACAGCACTGGAAAAGCGGGCGAATCATGGCAGAGGCGACCCAGGTTCACGACAATGTCATGCGGACGGCCGACGGCACGCCGCTGAAAGTCTCGATCGCGCGCGCCATGCGGCGCAACAAGCTGAAGGCCCTGGCCCTCATAGCCCCGCTGTTCCTTTTCATTCTCTTTAGTTTTCTAATTCCCATATTCGACATGTCGCTGCGCAGCGTCGACAATTCGGTGATCCCTGAAGTCCTGCCAAACACGATCTCGGCCCTGGAAAGTTGGAACGGCGAAGGCCTGCCGCCCGAGGAAGCGTTCGCCGCGCTCGCCGCCGACATGAAGGCCGGCCGGGAAAGCCGCGACATCGGCAAAGTCGCCACGCGCCTCAATTACGAGGTGAGCGGCATGCGCGGCACCGTCATGGGGACCGCGCGCAGGATCACCAGGGTCAATGAAGGTCCTTACAAAGAGGCGCTGATCGACGCCAACAAAGATTGGGGCGATCCAGCGACCTGGCAGCTGTTGAAGCGCCTGTCGTCCCCCTACACCGCCGGCTACTATCTTAACGCGCTCGATCTGCGTTTGGACGTCGAAGGCAATGTCGAGGCGCAGCCCGACTTCCGGCGGATCTACGTCGACCTTTTCCTGCGCACCTTCTGGATGAGCATCCTGATCACCGGACTTACCATCCTGTTGGGATATCCGATCGCACACCTGATGGCGACCCTGCCGCTGCGTTACAGCAACCTGCTGATGATCTTGGTCCTGCTGCCTTTCTGGACGTCGCTGCTGGTGCGTACCACAGCCTGGATCGTGATGTTGCAATCCGAAGGCGTGCTGAACGATCTTTTCGTGTGGGTTGGTCTGGTCGCAGACGACGCCAGACCGCAACTGGTCTATAACAAGGTCGGCACCATCGTCGCCATGACCCACATCCTACTGCCGTTCATGGTACTGCCGCTCTACAGCGTGATGAAGACCATTCCACCGAGCTACATGCGCGCCGCGCGCTCGCTCGGCGCCAATCAGTTCACCGCCTTCGTGCGTATCTACATGCCGCAGACCCTGTCCGGCATCGGCGCCGGCAGCATCCTGGTGTTCATTCTGGCCATTGGCTACTACATCACACCGGCCCTGGTCGGCGGCACCAGCGGCACACTGATCAGCAATCAGATCGCCTATCACATGCAGCAGTCGTTGAATTGGGGCCTCGCCGCCGCCTTGGGGGTCATCCTGCTGGGCACGGTGATCGCCCTCTATGCGGTCTACAACCGCATCGTCGGTATCGACAACATGAAGCTGGGATAAGAACTCATGGCGCTTCCTTCCTATGCCGGACCCGGGGAGATTGCCTGGTACTACGGCTACCGGGTGTTCTGCGGACTGGTATTCCTGTTCCTGATCGTGCCAATTCTGGTGATCATCCCGCTGTCATTCAACTCGGTCCCCTTCTTCACCTTCACGCCGGAGATGCTGAGTTTCGACCCGGCTGGCTATTCGCTGCGCTGGTATAAGGACTTCCTGAACAATCCGCAGTGGATTCACTCGCTGCAGAACAGCTTCATCATCGCCTTCGTCTCGACCATTTTCTCAACGGTACTCGGCACTCTCGCGGCCTTGGGTCTAAGCAAGCCCTACACGCCTTACAAAGCCGCCATCATGGGCGCGCTGATCTCTCCGATGATCGTGCCATTGATCATCTCGGCCACCGGCATGTTCTTCTTTTACACCAAGGTCGGTCTGGCGCAGACGCACCTCGGCATCATCCTGGCTCACACCGCCCTGGGCACACCCTTCGTCGTCATCACTGTCACGGCCACCTTGGTGGGCTTCGACCAGAGCCTGGTTCGGGCGGCACAGAATCTAGGCGCCTCGCCACCCACCGTGTTTTTCAAGGTGATCATGCCCTTGATCCTGCCCGGCGTGATCTCCGGCGGCCTTTTCGCCTTCATCACCTCATTCGACGAAGTTGTGGTGGTGCTGTTCCTGGCCGACTTCGACCAGCGGACCATCCCCTTGCAGATGTTCTCCGGCCTGCGCGAACAGATCAGCCCGACGATCCTCGCGGTCGCCACCATTCTGGTGACAATCTCGATTTTGCTGCTGACCTCGGTAGAATTGCTGCGTCGCCGCTCCGAGCGCTTGCGTGGCATGTCGCCCCAGTGACACGGGACAAGCCACCGCCAAACGAAGATTGAGAGAGCCTGGGCCGCCCCTAGAAGGCGAGCGCCCGGGCGAGCATCCCTTGTCCCGCCCTTGACGTCACTTCAGTCAGCTCTGACAGGCATTTCTGCTATTGCGACTCGTTCTCAATTATGTAGACATTTACCTCTGCGTGCCTTAGATTCTGCTGCGCGGGTTCGACAGCCGCCCGCCTCCTTACTTCCTTCAGGGACCACCCGGGACTTCCCGCCATGTACCGCGACAACACCTTAATCCCCAGTGAAGCCGTGCGGTTGCTGGCCCTGGGCATCTTGGCCAGCCAGCCGGTGAGCTACGCTGCCCTGGCGCGTGAAGTCCGGCACTTCACCGGCCGCATCGTCGGCCCCTCGCTCGATCTCGTGGGCGCCCCTTTGGAGGTTCTGAAGGTCGAGGGACTGGTCCAGAACGAAGGCGGCATACCCGACAGGCCAGAGGGGGATGATACGGAAAATGAGACCCAGCTGCTCGCGATCACAGAACTGGGCCGCGCGGAATTGCTACGACTGCTGTGCGCCAATGTGCGACCGCAGGTCAGCGACCTCAACAAGCTGATCGTCGCTTTGAAGATGCGCTTCCTGCATCTCATGACGCCGGCGGACCAGCGGGTACAGGCGGAGCTTCTGCACGACATCAGCGAGCGTGAACTGGCACGCCTCCTCGACCTGCGCGAACACCACAGTCTCGAAGCAGGCTATCTGCGAGACTGGCTCGAGTTGGAAATCGCACAGTCCCAGGCCCGCCTGGACTGGACAGTGAAGCTGCGCGACAGCCTCGCCTAAATCCGCGCCAGAATCGCGCCGCCATATCAATAGAGATGCTGGCCGCCGGTGACGAATATCTCGGTGCCGGTCACGTAGCCGAAATCCGCCGTGCAAAGCCGAAAAACCGTCGCGGCGACCTCTTCGGGCCGGCCCATACGATGAAGCGGGATGCGCGGGATGAGGGATTCATATTCCTCCCCGATCATCGCCGTTTCGATCTCGCCCGGCGCTACCGCGTTGACGCGCACATTCAACTCCGCAAATTCCACCGCCATCTCACGTGTCAGCGCCGAGAGCGCCGCCTTGGACGTGGAGTAGGCCGAGCCAGCAAAGGGGTGTACGCCGTGTCCGGCGATCGAGGTGATATTGACGATGGCACCCTGGCCCTTGCGAAGCGCCGGTGCGAAGCCGCGGCCCAGCGCCAGCGGCGCAAACAAATTCAGTTCGAAGACCTCGCGCCAATGATCGAGGTTGCCGTTGAGGCAGCCGAGGCGCTCCTTAAAAGCGGTCTTCGGCGAGACGGCGGCATTGTTGACCAGGGCGTGAACCGAGCCGTCACCGATGATCGACTTGGCCTCGGCCAGGAAGTCCGCGACCGCCTTTTTGTCGGCCAGGTCGGCAGTGATGTGGTGCGTCCAATTGGGGTCGCGACGGCAGTCGTCCGGTACGACGTCCCGCGAGCAGGTGATGATCTCCCAACCCTCGTCGCTGAAGCGCTTCACGGTCGCGTGGCCGATGCCCCGGCTCGCGCCGGTCAGAACCAGTTTCTGGCGATCTCCTGTCATGGCGCGATCTTACCCTGTCGCCACCGCCGAGCCACACTGGAATCCTAGCCGCCGGAGCAGCCGCGCGCCCTTGGACCCCCTGAACCCCTCGGCGCCAACCGTCAGTGCTTCATGAAGACAGGTATTCTGGCGCGATCCAGCACGCCCTCCGTCGCGCCGCCGAGGATGCGTTCGCGCAGCCGGCTGTGCCCATAGGCGCCCATCACCAGACAATCGGCGCCGGCACGGCCTGCCTGATCGAGCAATCCATCAGCTGTCGATTCAGCGCCCGCTGTGTACGCCCAGGTCTTGGCCTTGATGTCATGTCCCGCCAGGTAGCGAGCCAGGGCACTCGGCTCGATGATATCCGCGCTTTCGCGAGCGGTGACGATGACCACTTCATCAGCTGACTTCAGCAACGGCAGGGCAGCGCTGGCGGCCACGGCACTTTCGCGCGCACCATCCCACGCTATGGCGATTTTCTTGCCGAATCCGGGTTTCGGTTTTGCCGGCGCCAGGAACACCGGCCGGCCGCTGCCGAACAGAGCGGCATCGATGGAAAGAGATGCCTCGCCTTCGGTCAACGACGGGTGCGGCATCACAATGAGGTCAGAGAGACGGCCTCGCCGTTCGATCTCTTCCGGCTGACGGCCTGTCACCTTTTCCAGACAGACCGCGAACTGGCCGGCAGCAATGGCTTCTTCCGGCGCCACTTCGGGCAGGCCAGCACCGCTGCACATTCGCTTGTAGCTGGCTTCGACGGCCTCGCGGCGCTTGGTGTTGCCCGCCTCAACCGAGGCCATCACCTGCTCCAGTGCCGAACCGGACATGCCCTCGCCGACATAGGGAACCAAGTCACGCGAGTCGTTGGCCACATGGAGGAAACTGACCCTTGCGCCGAAGCGCTGACCGAGATCGATCGCCGCCGCCATCGCCGCATCGCTGCCCGCGGCTCCATCGGTAACGGCGAGAATGTTGGCCCAATTCATGGCTGGCTCCTTCTCTGCAGAAAAGGGGCACTGTTTTTAGATCAAATCACCCGGCCCCACAAACCGGATGGAACAACGAAGTGTTCCCTCCGGCATTGACCTGCGTCAAGCCCCACGATCTTACTGCCGGACGTCAGACGGTCGGCGCGCCGCCCGGCGGACCGGACCGCCCGGCGACGTAGGGATCCTGGTGAATGATTACCTCAGCACCCGGGAAGGCTTGCCGTAGCTCGTTTTCGACGGCATCGGAGATGGCATGGGCAGTCAACAGACTGAGACCGGGG
Organism: Kiloniellaceae bacterium; assembly: GCA_040217155.1. Lineage (GTDB taxonomy): Bacteria > Pseudomonadota > Alphaproteobacteria > Kiloniellales > Kiloniellaceae > Pelagibius. The sequence goes on along the minus strand of JAVJNS010000026.1, from coordinate 358,067 downwards.
TCAAGTTCGATATGGCACTGGACGAAAATCTGCGGCCCGGAAGCGCGGGTCCGCAGGTCATGCAGGCCCAGCACGCCGTCATGGCCGAGGATGGTTTCACGAATGCGGCCGCGTTCCTCTTCCGGCAGTTCCCGGTCCATCAACATGTCGAATGCGCCGGCGGCAATTTGCCAGGCGTTGTAGAGAATGAAGAGAGCAATGCCGATACCGAAGATCGGATCGACGAAGCGCCACCCGAGTTCCGCTGTCAAGACAAGGGCCAGGATCACAGCGCCATTCACCAGAAGGTCTCCGGTGTAGTGCAGCTGATCGGCGCTGATCGCCAGGGAACCGGTGCGGCGGACGACATGACGCTGCAGCGTGACCAGAGCCAGGGTGGCGACGATCGAGAACACCATGACGCCGATGCCGACGTCGCTGTTCGTCAAGGGCCGTGGTGAAAAGAAACGCTGGCTGGCTGCAATCAGAAGAAGTACGGCGGAGCCGGTAATGAAAATCGCCTGTCCGACAGCAGCCAGGGGTTCCGCCTTGCCGTGGCCGAAGCGGTGCTCACGGTCGGCTGGGACGAGCGCATGGCGCACCGCGACAAAGTTCACGGCCGAGGCCGCGGCGTCGAGCAGAGAATCGATCAGCGTGGAAAGGATGCTGACGGAATCGGTGAGCAGAAATGCGGCCAGCTTTACCACGATCAGCACGCCGGCGGTCGCAACGGAGGCGACGGTGGCCAGGCGCAGCAGTTTGGCAGCCTCCTCCCCCGACAACCTGGGCGGCGCCTCAGGGGCTGTGCTCATGGGTAGAGGCGCTCCGTCGACCACTCAGCGCCCGGAGTCGGCTCCGCCCGGAAATAGACCAGGCGGTCATGCAGGCGGAAGGCGCCGTCCTGCCAAAACTCGATGAGGCGGGGAGCGAGGCGAAAACCGGACCAATAGGTTGGGCGCGGCACTGTGTTGACTGCGTATTTGGCGCCGAACTTGGCAACCCGCTTTTCCAGCTCAAAGCGGCCATCCAGCGGGCGCGACTGCTGGCTGGCCCAGGCGCCGATCTGGCTTTGCTTTGGCCGGCTCGCGAAGTAGGCATCGGCCTCCTCGTCGCTGACGGGCGCCACCTCCCCCTCGACCCGGACCTGGCGGCGCAAACTCTTCCAGTGGAACAGCAGAGCCGCCTTGGGCGTCGCCAGCAGCTGCCGGCCCTTGCGGCTTTCGAAATTCGTGTAGAACACGAATCCCTGATCGTCATAGCCTTTCAACAGCACCATGCGCGACGACGGCATGCCGTCGCTGCCGACAGTGGACAGCGCCATAGCGGTGGGATCATTCGGCTCCGCTGCTTCAGCTTCGGCCAGCCAGGCCGCGAAGATTGACAGTGGATCGGCCGGCGGGTCCGATCTGATCTCCATGACTTCGTTTGCCCCGGGTTTTGGCGTTGATATCTGTCTCAACGCCACCATATATCGCCGTCAAACCGATGAAAATGCTAGAAAACCTGGAAAATAGCTTGAAGTGGCGCCGCGGGGATGATTCCACTGCCACGGTCGTAACACAGTACGGAAAAGTGGGGATCGCCATCAGATCGCCCTGTTCTTGAGACAAGCTACCTTGCTAGGGTTCGACCCAGCCGGCCGCTTGCACGGGACCGCATATTGAAAGAGGGTGTTTCAATGAAAATCAGAATCATTATCGCTGCTGTCGCCATAGCGCTGACGACCGCCGCCTGCGAAAACAGCAGCCTCGGCGGCACCAAACAGACCATTGGCACCCTGGGCGGCGCCGCCGCGGGCGGCCTCTTCGGCGCCCAATTCGGTAAAGGCAGGGGACAACTGGCCGCCACCGCCGCCGGCGCGCTGCTCGGCGCCTTTGTCGGCAGCGAGATCGGCCGCTCGATGGACGAGGTCGACAGGCAAAAGGCCGAGGGGGCCTATCAGCGCGCGACGACCGCACCAGTCGGCGAGACCATCTCTTGGAGCAACCCCAACACCGGCAACCAGGGCAGTGTGACTCCGACCCGCGAAGGCCAGTCCTCCACTGGGGCCTACTGCCGTGAGTTCCAGCAGACCGTCATCATCGGCGGCAAGGAAGAACAAGCCTACGGTGTGGCTTGCCGCCAGCCGGACGGCGCCTGGGAGATTCGCTGAAGATCCCTCGACTCCCGCGTAAGACTGACCACGTTATGGGCCATGGAGGCTCTTGGGTGAAAGATTGGGAGGGGGTATTCTTGCGGGAATATTCCCTCCCCCGATTTCTGGGTCGCAATCGTAGAGCCTATGCAGGATCCCTATAAGCTGCTGAATGTTGAGCGCTCGGCGTCACAAGAAGACGTCAAGCGCGCTTACCGCAAGCTTGCCAAGGAGTTGCACCCGGACATCAACCCCGGCAACACCGAGGTCGAGCAGAAATTCAAGGAGATCTCACAGGCGTACAGCATTCTGGGGGATCCGGAGAAGCGTAAGCGTTTCGACAAGGGCGAGATCGACGCCGGGGGTCAAGAGACGCCGTTCAAGGGCGGATTCTACCGCAATCACGCTGGAACCCGGCGCGGCGCCAAGTACAATCCTTTCGACTTCGGCGAAGACGTCAGTGCCGACGATATCTTCGCCGACCTGTTCGGCGCCCGGAACCGACGTGTGCGCCGGCCCGGCGCCAACGTTTCCTACACCGTACCGATCACCTTCCTTGACGCAGCCAAGGGCGCTAAGAAGCGCATCAAGCTGGCCGACGGCAAGACATTGGACGTGGGCATTCCGCCGGGTACCGAAGACGGCCAGACGCTGCGCCTGAAGGGCCAGGGAATGCCCGGCGTCGGTGGTGGACCGGCCGGCGACGCCCTGGTCGAAGCCCACATTCAGCCACACGCCTTCTTCGAGCGCAAAGGCAACAACGTTCATGTGGAACTGCCGGTAACGCTGCAGGAAGCCGTCCTGGGCGCCACCGTCACCGTGCCGACGGTTCACGGCAGCGTGTCGATGAAGATTCCGCAAGGATCCAATAGCGGTACCACTCTGCGGCTCAAAGGCAAGGGCATCAAAGCTCGCGACAGCGACGAAATCGGCGACCAGTACGTGAAACTAAAGGTGATGCTGCCGGAGCGCCCGGACCAGGAATTGCGCGACTTCATAGAAAACTGGAGCCGCTCCCACGACTACGACCCTAGGCGCAAGGCCGGGATTACCGACTGACAAAGTCGCCGGCCGCAGGCCGCTGTGCCGGCCGGTGAACGCAGGTTGGCCGGCGGGACCAGGGAACGAAGGAAACCTGATGACCATGCTGGTGAAGTTCGACGAAGTCCTGATCTCGGTCGACATCGGCGCCAGTGAACTCCACGCCTGGATCGAGCAGAACTGGGTGCTGCCGGTGGAGGAAAGCGGAGAGTTCTATTTCGATGACAGCGATGTCGCCCGCGTGCGCCTCATCGCCGAGCTGCGCAACGACCTGGGCGTGAACGAGGACGCCGTTCCCGTGGTGCTGCGGCTCCTCGACCAAGTCTACAGCCTGAGGCGGGCTCTGGCGGAGTTGAACGACGCCATTCAGGAACTGCCGGAAGCGGCCCAGGCGCAGTTGCGTGAGCACCTCAGCGAAGACGACCACCCAGCGTCAACCTAGAGCGCTTCACTGTCAGATTGAAGCGCTGCAAAAGCACCACTTGGACTTGCTAACGCTCGTCTTGCGGCGTCGGGTGCAACCGCGCCACACCGTCCGGCGGTTCGCTGGCCGTCGCCTTGTCGATCAAGGCGGCCAGACTCTTTCCTTTGACATCGCCTCCAACCTTGCCGGCGGCGGTGACGATCGCCTCGACGCCGTCCGGCCAGCCCTCCCCCGGATCCAAAGTCAGGTGCAGAGCGCCCATCAGGTCGTCCAGACTGGCCGCGGTAAGGTCGCGGGCAAGGAACCAGCGGCCGCCGCTGCGGCTGACAAAGCCGCCCGATTTAAGGGCATCCAGCACCTGAGACAGTTGGTCCAGGTTGGCTGGCAAGCTGCGCGTCAGCGCGGTTTCCTTCAACACCGTGCCGCTGCGCGCCGCATTGCGCAGCCGGTAGAGCAGGGCCAGGGCCAGCGCCAGGCGGGAGCCAGCACCGCGGCTGCCACTTGCGAGGCGGTCAACCAGACGCCATTCCCGCGACGCCGCCGCGACCTCCGCGCCGAAGAGAACCACGGCCCAGGAGAGATACATCCAGACCAGGAAGATCGGCACCGCCGCCATGGCGCCGTAGATCGCCTGGTAGGACGGAAATTGCTTAAGATAGAAGGCGAAGCCGGTCTTCAGCACCTCAAAAAGCACTGCTCCGACGACGCCGCCGGAAAAGGCATGCAGAGGCGACACCGCGCGCGCCGGCACCACCAGGTAGACCAGCGTGAACCCGATGACCGTCAGCAGGAATGGCAGAAGGCGAGTCAGGCCGAAGGCGCGGTCGCCGTGTTCTATCACCTGGGTGGCAAAGCCATAGCTGGAGAGCGACAATGACGCGCCGAGCAGGATCGGCCCGATCGTCAGCACCATCCAGTAGGCCATGACGCGGATCATCAGCGGCCGCGGTTCAGTGACCCGCCAGATGGCGTTGAAGGCGCCGTTTATGGTGTTCAGCAGCAGTATAGCCGTCAGCACCAGGGCAATGAATCCAACGCCGGTACCTGAGCGAGCGTTCTGCACAAACGTGGCGACCTGATCGCTGACTTCGATCCCGGCATCCGGCAGCAGGTTCTCGAAGAGCATCATCTGGGCATCGACGCGCAGATCGTCGAAAGCGGGAACCGCCGAGAGCAACCCCAGGCAGATCGCCAGAATCGGAACGATGGCCAGCAGCGAAGCGTAGCTCAACTGAGTGGCGACCTTGAGGCACTGGTCGCCCTGAAAGCGATGCCAGCAGTAGACGACGAATCGCTTCAGGTTGCGCAAAAAACCCGGTAAATCCGGCTTCTTCATGGCGTTTTCCCCGCCGTGGTCCATTACCCCACAAAGATCGTTATTCTACAGCAAGAATTGGCGGAAATGTGGGATTATTGCGAGGCCGCAGCGTTGACCCCTGAGGCCTTTGGTGTAGGATGCCGCACGTCTTGAAACGCCTGCGAAACCTGACTTACATCGAGGATATGGAATGACCGAGCCCCAACCGTTAATGGCCGGCAAGCGCGGCCTTGTCATGGGCGTGGCCAATGACCGGTCCATTGCTTGGGGTATCGCCAAGGCCACACACGAGCAGGGCGCGGAACTGGCCTTCACTTACCAGGGGGAAGCCCTGGAAAAGCGGGTGCGGCCGTTGGCCGCGTCGGTCGGCTCCGACCTGGTCATTCCCTGTGACGTCACGGAAGACGGCTCCATCGACAAGGTGTTCACGCAGATCGAAAAAGCCTGGGGCAAGCTGGATTTCCTGGTTCACGCCATTGCCTATGCGGACAAGGAAGAACTGAAGGGCAAGTATCTCGCGACCAGCCGCGACAACTTCCTGCGTTCGCTCGATATTTCCTGCTATTCGCTGACCGCCATCAGCCAGCGGGCGGTGCCGCTGATGAAAGACGGCGGCAGCATCCTGACCCTGACCTACTACGGCGCCGAGCGGGTCATGCCGCACTACAACGTCATGGGTGTCGCCAAGGCGGCGCTGGAAGCCAGCGTGCGCTATCTCGCCGCCGACCTCGGAGACCAGCAAATTCGCGTGAATGCGATCTCCGCCGGCCCGATCAAGACCCTGGCGGCCTCCGGCATCGGCGACTTCCGCCATATCCTGAAATGGAACGAGCTCAACTCCCCGCTGCGCCACAACGTCAGTATCGACCAGGTCGGCGGCTCCGGCCTCTACTTGCTCTCCGATCTTTCCACCGGCGTTACCGGCGAGGTGCATCATGTGGATTCCGGCTATCACGTGGTCGGCATGATGTCTGTCGACGCGGCGCCGGCACTGGCGGAGCTGCTTAAGAATTTCACGCCTCAATCCTGAGGCCTCCCAACTACCGCCGACGGGACACAGCCGCGATAGGGCAATCGGCCGATGGCAGGCAACAGTTTCGGAGAAACCTTTCGCTTCACCACCTGGGGCGAAAGTCATGGTCCCGCTATCGGCTGTGTGGTCGACGGCGTACCCTCATTGATTCCACTTGCCGCAGGCGAACTGCAGCACTGGCTCGACAAGCGCAAACCCGGACAGTCGCGGTTCACCACCCAGCGCCGCGAGCCCGACGAAGTGAAGATTCTCTCCGGCGTCTTCGAAGGCCGGACCACCGGCGCACCGATTTCACTGGTCATCGAGAACCAGGACCAGCGCTCCAAGGACTACGGCGACATCGCCGACAAGTTCCGCCCTGGTCATGCCGACTACACCTACTGGAAAAAATACGGCATCCGCGACCACCGGGGTGGCGGACGCTCTTCGGCGCGGGAAACGGCGATGCGCGTGGCCGCCGGCGGCATCGCCCGCAAAGTGCTGGACCACATCCTGCCGCAGCCGGTGATCATTCGCGGCGCCCTGGTACAAATGGGTCCGCACCGCATCGATCGCGACAACTGGGATTGGGACCAGATCGCTGAAAACCCCTTCTGGTGCCCCGACGCCCAGGCCGCCAAGTCTTGGGAAGGTTTTCTTGACGACATCCGCAAGTCCGGCTCCTCCACCGGCGCGGTGATCGAGGTGGTGGCGTCCGGTGTGCCGGCGGGTCTCGGCGAGCCGGTCTACGACAAGCTGGACGCGGACCTGGCCAAGGCGATGATGTCGATCAACGCGGTAAAGGCCGTGGAAATCGGCGCCGGCTTGGATGCGGCGGCGCTGAGCGGCGAGGAGAACGCCGACGAGATGCGCCTGAAAGGCAACCGTGTCGTCTTCACCTCCAACATGGCCGGCGGCATCCTCGGCGGCATCTCCAGCGGACAGGACGTGGTGGTTCGCTTTGCGGTGAAGCCAACCTCCTCCATCCTCACCCCGCGCAAGACCGTGGACCGCCACGGCCAAGAGACCGAGATTGTCACCAAGGGCCGCCACGATCCCTGCGTCGGTATTCGCGCCGTGCCGGTCGGCGAGGCCATGATGGCCATCGTGCTGGCCGACCACCTGTTGCGCCAACGCGCCTTGGCCGGCGCGATCGAGACCTAGATGCCCGACCGCTTGATCAATCTCTACAGCGATACCCAGACCCAGCCCTCCAAGGCCATGCGCCTCGCCATGGCCGAGGCGAAGGTCGGTGACGAGCAGCGCGGCAGGGACCCCAGCGTCAACCGGCTCTGCGAGATGACCGCCGAGCTGCTGGGCAAGGAGGCCGCGGTATTCCTGCCTTCGGGCACCATGTGCAACCAACTGTCGATCCACATCCACTGCCGCCCGGGCGAGGAGATCATCGCTCACCGCTCCGCTCACATCCTGAATTCCGAGGGCGGCGGCACGGCGGCCTTCTCCGGTGTGCAGGTGCAGGGTCTCGACGGTCCCGGCGGTCGCTTCTCCGTCGAGGCGGCCCGCGCCGCCATCCGGCCCAAGGATCGCTACCACCCACAGACCCGCATGATCGCCGTGGAGCAGACCGCCAACATGGGCGGCGGCGCCGTGTGGGCCCTGGGCGACATCGAAGCGCTGGGCGAACTGGCCCGGCAGCGGAGCCTGGCCTATCACATGGACGGCGCGCGGCTGTTGAACGCCGCGGTGGCGTCCGGCGTTGCCGCCAGCGAATTCGCCACGCCCTTCGACAGCGTTTGGATCGACCTTTCCAAGGGTCTCGGCTGCCCGGTGGGCGCAGTGCTGGCAGGCTCTCAAGAGTTTATCGAGGAAGCCTGGCGCCTCAAACAGCGTCACGGCGGGGCCATGCGCCAGGCCGGCATCATCGCCGCTGCCGGCATTTACGCTCTGGAGAGCAACATCGGGCGCCTGGCCGATGACCACGCCAACGCCCGCCACTTCGCGGAATCGCTGCGCAACCTGCCGGGCATCTGGGTCGATCCAGATGCCGTCGAGACCAACATCGTGTTCTTCGACGTCGCCGGCAGCGAGCTCACCGCCGAGACCTTCTGCGCCGCGCTGAAGGAAAAGGGCGTCGATCTGGGTGGCGCCGGCACCCGCATCCGCGCCGTCACCCATCTGGATGTCTCCCGCGACGACATCGACACTGCCGTCGCCGCTATCCGCGACGTCCTCAACGAGGCGAAAGCGTAGTTCAGTCCGCAAAATTCGGAACATCCGGGAGAGGGTCCCGGCACCGAGTTCATGTGCTGAGCCGTTGAGCCCCTGCGGCCAAGTTACCAAAAATGCTATCGTAACCGGCGATGAGCTGATCGCGCTCAGCGGCCCAATTGTAATGGTCCACCACCGCCTGGCGGCCGCGCTGGCCCATCGCCGCAGCCTCCTCCGGGTGGCCCAGCAGATATTCGATGGCTCTTGCGATGGCGGTACTGTCCAGCGGATCGACTAGCAGGCCGCAGTTCACAGGTACGACAACTTCACGCCAATGGCTGAAGTCAGACGCGACCACCGGAAGACCAGCGGCCATGTATTCGAAGAGCTTGTTGGGGCGGATGACCTTGTAGTTGTGCGTCGGGTGCAGCATCACCAAGCCGGCCCGTGCCCGGCCCAGTTCTTCTGCGAGTCGGTCGGTGTTCAACCATCCGACATAGTCGGTACGCCGCATTCCCGGCATCTGGCTGATCTCCGTTTCCAAAGTGGGCGTCAAGGAGCCGCCTAGCGTCAGGGCCGGCTCTGTGTCCCACTCGACCTTGTCGATCGCCTCGATCATCGTGACAAGACCGCGCTGCCTGGTCAGATCCCCGTGGTAGATGACCCGGCAGGGCCGCTGCGCCATCGGCGTCCGCGCCGCAGCGGCGATATCGTCCATGATCGGGTAGTTGCACACCGTCACCACGCTACCGCCGGTAAATTGCTGATTCACGACGTCGTGCGCCGCAATGGTCAAGTCGGTCCAGCGGACGAAGGCCGCCTCAACGGATAGCCAGGTTCGTGCCAGGACGGGCCGCAAGACGCGCGGAATCCAATCCCTGTCGAGGATTACCTTGGAATAGGCTTCGTGCACATCGTAGACGACCCGTCTCCCCAGGAGCTTGAGGACTGCGCCCAGCGGGATCAGATCCGGATCGTGCAAATGGTAGATGTCGAAGCGATGCTTGAGGCAGTAACCGATCAACCATGGCAAGCGGAGTAAAAATCGGCGCGCTCGCGGCGCCGGATCGGCATATTCCACAAACCTCGGGCCACTGGGCAGGACGGTTCCTTCTACTCGCTTCAGTCCGAGGACAACGACATCGTAACCGGCTTCCGCAAGCGCCGCCGCTTCCTTTCGCGCGATACGGCCATCGGATACCCGGTGGGCTGACGAAACATGCAGCACACGCTTTCCCGCATCCTGCACGAAGTCAGCCGCTGCGGACATCGCTCTTGCCTCGCACCCGACTCGCGTCGTGAGTTTGCCGGTTTGCTTGCACCGCTAGCGCGACGCCCAACACTGCCCAAAGAGGCCTGTTGTCGTTCACATCACCGCTGAACATGGCGCAACCGAGCCAATAGAACAGTGAAGCCAAGGTCACCAAGGCATCTCCACTCTCTGTTGAACTGCCGCCGCCCGCGGGCCGCCGAATTCTGCGCAGTGTGCCCACGATCGCTGCGAACACAAGCACCAGAAAGGCCGCCAACGCGAACCAGCCCGCTTCGACGGCAATCTCCAAGAATATATTGTGCGGATGACGCAACAGGACGTCATCATTGTAGACTAGAACCTGATCGCTCAGCCGCCCCCAACCAACGCCCATGGGCGTTTCGGCAATGACCTCGACAGTCTTGCTCCAGATTTCCCAGCGAGACGTATCCGTATGGCCCCAGTCACCTTCAAAGATCCGCACCAGGCGCTGTCCGATGCGCGGACGCGCGCTGACCAGATAGAAAATGACCAGGGAGAACCCAGCGGCGCCCGCCAGTACAGTGCCGAGAATTCGGCGCCTTGACTGCGACATTGTGAAGGAAAACGGAATTGCGATCCCCCCGGCCACCACCAGCGCCGCCAAGGGTCCCCTGGAGCCGGATACAAGCAGCCCGACAGCCGCCAAAGCCACCGCTGGAACGAAGGACCAAGTCTTTATGCGGTTCTGCCAGTACAGCAGGCAGAATAGAAGCACGGCAAATCCGCTGGCCCGTGCCAGAAGGATCGGGTTTGTGTTGAATATCTCGGGACGCCGAAGCGCACCGCTGACCACCACTTCAATGGCAGCGCCGGCAGCCATAACCAAGCCGAGCAGCCCCACCACCCAATAGAAGACCCTCTGAGCGTCTTTTTCCTGCAGTAGAAAAAGCGGGGCAAACCCAGACAAAGCGGTCAAGGAAAAGAACCTCATTTCCTTCTGGGCCGCATAGTCGGACAAATCCTGCGGCCAGTGCAAACCCATGAGCATCGGTAGGAAGACCAAAAGCAAAAAGATGCTTCCTGGTGGCAAGCGGCGCAGCCGCCACAGGGCCAGGATGCAAAACCCGATGCTTGCACCCCAGAACAGCAGTGTCAGGTCGACGGGTAGAAAGCTGAGGAAGTCGGCAGCCTTGTAATAGCCGGCAAAGACAAAGAGTGCGAAGCAAAGAGCCGCAATTGTTGAGACTGGAAACCTATCGATCTTCCTGCCCTTTCACCCCAAGGATTCTTCAAGCGGGAAGCAACCACCAATGGCGCCAGATTGCAACCTCACGCCATGCGCCGATACACGAATACAATTACATAGCGAGATTGCCATTGCCTGCGATGCGCATTCGCCTGACATGGCACCGGTTGGCCTGGGATTACCCGCCGCAACGGCGCAGCGCGGCATCGAGTGCGCTCCGGTTCAGGGATTTCTTCTCGGCGCAATGAGAGGCCTACCGTTCAAAGACCGCGACCAGTTCCAGATGCCCTGACCAGGGAAACTGGTCGACGGGCACGGCTTGTTTCAGACGGTAGCCGCCGTCCACCAACGTACGGGCGTCCCGCGCGAAGGTCGTCGGATTGCAGGACACGGCGATGACGACCGGCACGTCGGAGGCGGCGATCTCCACCGCCTGCTCACGGGCGCCATTGCGCGGTGGGTCGAAGACCACCAGGTCACCGCCGGAGAGTTCATCCGCCAGGACCGGAAAGCGCGCGAGGTCTCGGACCTCGGCCTGAACCCGGTTCGCGCGGTCGCTGCGCCGTGCGGCGGAATCGAGCGCCGCCAGGGAGTCCTCGGCACCTTCGGCGGCATAGACCTGAAGGCGCCCGGCCAGCGGGAAGGTGAAGGTGCCGCAGCCGGCGAAGAGATCGGCCGCGGTTTCAGCCGCGTCCGGCACCGCGGCCATGACCAGTTCTACCAGCAAAGCTTCGCCTTCCGCCGTCGGCTGTACGAAGCCGCCCGGCGGCGGCACCACCGGGACACCACCGAAGCTGAGGATAGGTTCGCGGCGCTGGGCGACCGGCTCCGGCACCTCGCGCCCGTCACTCCACGAGAGCCGCGCCAGATCGGCGCTCTCGGCAAAGGCGGCCAGGGCCTCACGGTCTTCCAGCTCAAGCGGGTGCCGCGCCTCAATCAGCAGGTCGAGGCCGCTCTCGGTCTCGGTTGCGGTGACACGCGCCTCGTCCTGGATCCGCAGTACCCCTTCCAGCAGGGCGCGCAGCGGCGCCAGCAGCCTCTGCAGCGCCGGGGTCACCAGCAGGCAGGCATCGATATCGACAATCCGGTGAGATTCACGCCCATAGTAGCCGAAATTGAGGCCATGACTGGTGCGGACCGCGCTCCAGGTGATGCGCCGGCGCCGTCCCGGCACCACCCGCCGCAGGGGATGCAGGATTTCCGGCACCAGATCGCGGCGCGCCAGGGCGACGCTCAACTGCTCCTGCTTCCAGGCGGCATAGGCGCCGTCTTCCAGGTGCTGCAGGGCGCAGCCGCCGCAGGGCCCGAAGTAAGGACAGGGCGGTTCGGACCGATTGGCGCCCTCTTCCAGCAGTTCAATGACTTCGCCCTTGAAGCCGCCGCCACGCTCGCCCGTCACCCGTGCGAGCACCCGGTCCCCCGGGACCGTCTGAGCCAGGAACAGCGGCCGCCCGTCGCAGGTCGAGAGGCCGTCGCCCTTGGCGCCCAGGGACTCCACCGTGACCTCGAGTTGACGCCCGCCGCCACGCCTCGATCTACGCCGCATGGCTTGAACTCCATACGTTCCAAAAACTCATCATCGCTCACATTCTTCCGCGCCGCTTCGAGCGGGCGGACATTGCTTGATCAGCCGTTGCCTGGCAAGCAGGCCAGGAGCGAAAGAGTGACCGGTCGGATTTGGCAGGCGCCGATAGGATGCCGAGGCGGCGCATCTGAGGTATGGTCAAAGCGGTCTCACGGTGCCAAGAGCGAGAGTCGGATCTGCCCGTGGTTCAGCGTCAAGGAGGTTTGCGCGTGCCGCATCCATTGGTCACCCAGGAACAGATCGACAGCTACCAGAAAGACGGGGTGGTGTTGCTGCGCGGCCTGCTCAGGGAGCATGTCGAGGCCATCCGCAGCGGGATTGAGATCAACATGGCCGAACCAGGCAGCTACGCGGCGGAAAACCTGAAGAAAGGAGAAGCCGGCCGCTTCTTCGACGACTACTGCAACTGGAACCGCATCGCGGCCTTCGAAGAGGCCATCCGCCGATCGCCCGCCGCAGAGGTTGCCGCCGACTTGACGCAATCACACAGGGTGCAGATTTTTCACGACCACGTCCTGGTCAAGGAGCCCGGCACCACAAAAGCGACACCGTGGCACCAGGACAGTCCCTACTACTTCGTCGAAGGCGAGCAGACTGTCAGCTTCTGGTCGCCGATGGACCCGGTGGACAGGGCCTCGCTGCGCTGTGTCGCGGGATCGCACAGATGGCCGAAGCCGGTGCTGCCGACCCGCTGGCTATCCGAGGAGGACTTCTACGCGGCAGAAGATCTCTACCTGCCCGTGCCGGATCCGGACTCCGAGGGCATGCGCGTCATGGAGTGGGCCATGGAGCCCGGCGATGCCGTCGCCTTCAACTTCAAGACCCTGCACGGTGCACGCGGCAACGACACCGACGCGCGCCGCAGAGCCTTCTCCCTGCGGTTCGTGGGTGACGATGCCCGCTATGTGGAGCGGCCCGGCCCGACCTCCCCGCCCTTCCCGGGGCACGGCATGCAGCCCGGCGACAAGTTGCGGGAGGACTGGTTTCCCACGGTCTTTTCGAGGCGGTGAAACTAAACCTGGGGGCCCTTGCGGTCGACGGTAGCCGACAGACCGCGTGAACCAATCTTCTTGTATGAAAATTTAGCTGGCCAGCGGCGCCACAGGACGTTGAGATAGGCGCATGACCCGAATCATCATGTTTCTGCTTAAGTGTGCGGTCGGCCTCTTCGCCACGGTCGGCTTCCTGATCATCGCCCTTATCGTTTCCGTGGCGCTCTTATTGCCGCGCGTCGAAAGGCTGCCGTCCCTGCAGGCGGAGATACCTGACGCCGCCATCCTGGTGCTCGATCTCTCCAAGGGCTTGATCGAGCAGCGCCCGGACAACCCCCTCTCCCGCGCGTCGCTCGGCGGCGCTCTGGTCCTGCAGGAGGCGGTGGCGGCCCTGCATGCCGCCGGCCGCGACGAGAGGGTCAAGGGCTTGGTGATCCGCGCCGGCTGGGGATCGCCTGGCCTGGCACAGATGCAGGAACTGCGCGACGCCGTGACCGACTTCCGCGAGCAGGGCAAGCCGGTCGCCGCCTTTGCCGAGACTTTCGGCGAGGCCGGCGACGGCACACTGCACTACTTCCTGGCCAGCGCCGCGGGCGAGATCTGGATGCAGCCTTCCGGCGACCTCGGCATTACCGGCTTTGCGCTTCAGCAGCCCTTCCTCAGACCGCTGCTGGAAGACCTCGGCGTGCGCAGTCAGGTTGCGCAGCGCGAGGAATTCAAGGGCGCCATGAGCTTCCTCAGTGAGGATCGCCTGCCCGAACCGCAACGGCAGAACCTGCAGCGCTACCTCGACTCCTCATTGTCCCAGATCGTCACCGCCGTGGCGGCATCGCGGAACCTGGAGGCCGGCGCCCTGCGTGACCTCATCGACCGGGCCCCCTATCGAGGCGCCGAGGCAGAGCGCCTTGGGCTCGTCGACCGTCTCGGCTATTGGCACGACATGGAACTCGCGGTTGAAGAAACGCTAGGCCAGGATGCCGAGTGGCTGCCGCTGACCGCCTACCGCCGCGCCGCGTCCACGGACAAAAGCGACGGCCCGGTGATCGCCCTGGTCCAAGGCGAGGGGCCCATCGTGCTGGCCGGCGGCGAGAACGATCCGGTTTTCGGCCGGGTCACGCTCGGCGCCCTGGACATCGCCAAGGCGCTCTCCGCGGCGATCGACGATCCTGACATCGAGGCCATAGTGTTCCGTGTCGACAGCCCCGGCGGCTCCTACGTCGCCTCCGACACCATCTGGCGCGAAGTGCAACGCGCCCGCGACGAGGGCAAGCCGCTGGTCGTCTCCATGGGCAACGTGGCGGCCTCCGGCGGCTATTTCGTCTCCGCCCCGGCCCGGGCCATCGTCGCTCAACCGGGCACCATCACCGGCTCTATCGGCGTGGTCAGCGGCAAGCTCTCGCTGCGCGACTTCTGGGACTCCCTGGGCGTGAACTGGGACGGCGTGCAAGCCGGCGACCGCGCCGCCATGTGGAGCCCCAACGCCCCCTTCAGCCGGGAGCAGTGGGACTGGCTGCAGCAGACTTTGGATGTGACCTACGCCGACTTTACCGGCAAAGTGGCCAGCGGACGCGGCCTGACGCAGGACGAGGTCCTGGCCGTCGCCAAGGGTCAGATCTGGTCGGGCGCCGATGCCAAGGAAGCCGGTTTGGTGGATGAACTCGGCGGCTACCGCAAGGCCATCGATATTGCCAAGGAAGTGGCCGGCATCCCGTCGGACAGCGAGGTGCAACTGCGTGCCTTCCCGGAGCGCCGCGACCCCTTCTCCGCCTTTTTCGAGGACACCCTCGGCGGGCAGATCGACAGCCCGGCGATGCTTTCGGTGATCCGCAGTCTGGCACGCCTCGCCCAGGCCCTGGCGCCCCTGGTCGAAACGCTGGAGACGCTCGGCAGCGATGCACGCAGCCACACATTGCAAATGGCGCCGCTGTCCCCCGCCAGCTAGAGAAACGGGAGACCGAACCCCTCAAAAACTCACACTGATGCCCTTCCAATTTGGGCTTCTCCTCTGATTCCGCCTTGTGAACGCCGGGGCGCCCTCGCTATGCTCGGGGACACGGCAGGTATGGGGAGCATGTGTGGTCACACCAGCCATCGAAGCGCAGGATCTTTCCAAGGTTTTCGGCGCTGGTACGGATGCGGTTCGCGCGCTCGACGACGTTTCGCTGACCATCCGTCAGAATGAGTTTTTCACCCTGCTCGGGCCCTCGGGCTGCGGAAAAACAACCCTCCTGCGGCTCATCGGCGGATTTGAACAACCAACACAGGGTCACGTCTTTCTGGAAGGCCAGGACCTGACCGGCTTGCCGCCCTTCAAGCGGCCGATCAACACGGTATTCCAAAGCTACGCGCTGTTTCCGCACTTGACGGTCGGGCAGAATGTCGCCTTCGGCCTGGAAATGCTGGGGCGTGAGAAGGACCAGCGCGAAGCACGGGTCGAGGAGATGCTTGCCCTGGTGCAGTTGCAGGGCTACGCCAAGCGCAAGCCGGCGCAGCTCTCCGGCGGCCAGCAACAGCGCGTCGCCCTGGCCCGCGCCCTTGCCGGCCAGCCCAAGGTGTTGTTGCTCGACGAACCGCTCTCGGCGCTCGATCTGAAGTTGCGCAAGGAGATGCAGATCGAATTGAAGCGCCTGCAGACGGAGACCGGCATCACCTTCGTCTTCGTGACCCACGACCAGGAAGAAGCTTTGACCATGTCCGACCGCATCGCGGTGATGGACAGCGGCAAGATCCTGCAGATCGGTTCGCCGACGGAGATCTACGAGCACCCGCAGCGCCGCTTCGTCGCCGACTTCATCGGCGAGACGAATTTCCTCGAGGGTCATATCGAAGACCGCGACGGCCAGACGGTCGTGCATCTCAACAGCGGCCATGCGCTGTCCCTGAACGGCGAGGCCATCGCCGCGGGCCAGAACGTCACCCTGGCGGTCCGCCCCGAACGCGCGATCATCGTCCCGGCTTCTGCCGAGGGCCTGCCTGCGACAGTGGGCGCCGTGGTCTACTTGGGGACCGACACCACCTATCACCTGACGCTCGATGACGGCACGCCCTTCATCGTACGCAGCCAGAACCACGAGGGCGCGCGCCTCGACCTCACCAACGGCGAGGCGGTCAAAGTGCAGATCGCCCCGGCGGCAATTCAACGCCTGGCGGATTGACCCGGATGGTCTCCGCCAAGGGAAAACGCTTTCTGCAGATTGCCCCCGCGCTGGCGATCATCGGCTTTTTCATGCTCGCGCCCTTGGGGCTCATGTCTTACGTCTCGTTCCTTGAGAAGGGCCTGAACGGTGGCGTAGTCTGGGACAGCTACACCAGCGAAGCCTACGTGAACTTCATTTTCGAGCGCGACCTCGACGACAGCTTTATCCTTAATACCGATTACCTTCAGATCTTCGCCCGCTCCTTCGGCCTGTCGCTGCTGACCGCCGTGCTGGCCCTGGCCATCGGCTTTCCCACCGCCCTTTACATGGCCATGCAGCCGGAGGGCCGGCGCAACCTGCTGATCTTCCTGGTCACCATTCCGTTCTGGACCAACCTGCTGGTGCGCAACTACGCCTGGATCCTGCTGCTGCGCAACGGCGGGCTGGTGGAGAGTCTGCTGCGCTGGCTGGGCCTCAGCGACCAGCCGTTGGGCCTGCTCTACACGCCCTATGCCATCTCCATCGGTCTGACCTATTCCTACCTGCCGTTCATGGTGCTGCCGATCTACGCCAGCCTGGAAAAGATGGACTCGCGATTGATCGAGGCCGCCTTCGACCTTGGCGCCGACCGCCGCCGCGCCCTGCTGCGGGTGATTCTGCCGCTGGCCGCGCCCGGCATCGCCGCCGGCTGCGTGCTGGTCTTCGTGCCGGCCCTGGGCGCCTATGTAACGCCTGAACTGCTCGGCGGCGGCAAGTCGTTAATGATCGGCAACCTGATCCAGGGACAGTTCGGCGCCGCGCGCAACTGGCCTTTCGGCGCCGCGCTGGCCTTTGCCCTGCTGGGCATCGTGCTGCTGGCGATGATGGTCTACCTGCTGCGCTTCCGGCGCGTGCCGGAGTCGCCCTGATGCGAGTCGATTTCACCAATCCGCTGTGGCGCTTCCGCGGCATCCGCGCGACGACCTGGGTGTTCTTCGCCTACCTCTACCTACCGATCGTTGTACTGATCGCCCTCAGTTTCAACGAGAACCGCCTGGCGACAATCTGGAGCGGCTTTTCGACCCAGTGGTACGGCGTGGTGCTAGGCAACGACGATATCTTGCGCGCGGCGCGCAACTCCCTGGTGGTGGCCACCGTGGCTACCTTGGCCGCCACCCTCGCCGCCACCCTCGCCGCCCTCGGCATGGCCAAGGGTCGCTTTCGCGGCTCCGACGGCATATCGGGCCTCATCGCCCTGCCGCTGGTGGTGCCGGAGATCGTCACCGCAGTGGCCAGCCTGCTGTTCTTCATCCTGATCGGGTTCCGCCTCGGCCTCACCACGGTCATCGTCGCCCACACGGTGTTCTGCATCCCCTTCGCGTATCTGCCGATCCGCGCCAGGCTGGAAGGCATGGACAAGGCCCTGGGCGAGGCCGCGGCCGACCTCTACGCCAGCGACTGGCAGGCATTTCACCGGGTTACCCTGCCTCTGCTGTGGCCGGGGATCCTCTCCGGCGGCATGCTGGCCTTCATCATCTCGCTGGACGACTTCGTCATCACTTACTTCGTGGCCGGCGCCGGCGCCACCACGCTGCCGGTCTACATCTTCGGGATGATCCGTATCGGCATCACACCGGAGGTCAATGCGATCTCCTCGCTGATGTTGATTGTCTCGATCCTTTTCGTCACGCTGTCCTTTCTGGTTGGCAGGCTGCGACGATAACGCCCGCTGCGGTGAAGCGGCCCCGCGCGAAACAGGCACATTGACCGCAAGAACGAAAATTGGAGGCTCAGATGGCATTGAAGAAACTCTTGGGCAGCGTCGCCTGTGCGGCGGCCCTTATTCTGGCGGCGCCCAGCGCACAAGCCCAGGGCGAGCTGTTTCTGTACAACTGGTCGAATTACTTCCCACCCGACCTGCTGAAAAAATTCGAGGCTGACACAGGCATCAAGGTGACCCTCGACGTCTACGATTCCAACGAGACCATGCTGGCCAAGCTGCAGGCCGGCGCTGCCGGTTACGACGTCGTCGTCCCGTCCGACTACATGGTCAAGATCATGATCGACGAAGGCCTGGCGGAAAAGATCGACGCCGGCAAGATGTCGAACTTCGAGAAGATCATGGCGCCGCACAACAATCAGCCCTTCGATCCGGCGCGCGCCTACTCCGCGCCCTACATGTGGGGCACCACCGGCTTCACCTACGATTCTGCCAAAACGGGCGAGTTGGAGAACAGCTGGAAAGAAGTCTTCGAACCGCGCGATGCCCTCAAGGGGCAGATCGCCATGCTGAACGACGAGGTCGAAGTCTACAATGCCGCAGCCTACTACGTCGGCGTTTCGAAATGCACCGAGGACTCAAAAGAAGCCCAGATGATCCTCGAGGTTTTGGAGAAGCAGAAGCCTTTCGTGGCAACCTACAATTCCGACGGCACCATCGACCGCATGTCGGCTGGCGAAGTGATCGGCCATCACCAGTGGAACGGCGCCTCCCACCGCACCCGTGAGAAACTGCCCACGGCGACCTACATGTACCCGAAAGAAGGTATCACTTTCTGGGCCGATAACTTCGTCGTCCCTTCTTCGGCGCCGAACAAGGAAAACGCCAAGACCTTCATCAACTGGATGATGGCGCCGGAAAACGCCGCCACCGCCTCCAATTTCACCGGTTACATGAACGCCGTCCGCGGTTCCGGTGAATATATGGACGAGGCTTTGAAGACCGACCCGGCCGTGGTCATGCCTGAAGAATATGCCGACCGCCTGCGTCCAAACGAGAACTGCTCGCCGGCTGCACGCGAGTTGCGCAACAAGGTCTGGACACGCCTAAAGAAATAATCCCGGCCGCCGGGGGTGGGTTGCTCTTGCGGCCCACCCCACGGCACCTCACTACGCGATCCTGTGGACCACCAAGCCGTCCCATGACCTTCCCAGACACCCTCAGCATTGCCCTCTGGGCCACCAACCTGTCGACGCCGCTGAACGACCTCGGCGCCTGGGCCGCGCAGGTCGACGCCAAGATGGCCGAGGCCGCCGCCGCCGGCGCCCGCCTGCTGGTCATGCCGGAATACGCCGCCGAGGCCTGGCTGTCCTTCAAGCCCGAGGGGTTGTCGCCCCGCCAGGAAATCGCCTGGATGGCCGCGCAGGCACCCACCGCACTCGACAGACTGCGCCCGCTGCCCGCCAAGCACGGCATTGCTCTGCTGGCCGGCACCATGCCCTGGGCGAAAGGCGACGGCTTTCGCAACCGCGCCTGGCTGCTGCTGCCCGACGGACGCACCATCGCCCAGGACAAGCTCTCCCTCACCCCCGGGGAGCAGGAGCCCGACAACTGGTTCCTGACACCTGGCGATGAGCTTCGTGTGATCGAGTGGCAAGGGCTCAGGGTCGTCGTTCTGATCTGTCTCGATATAGAGATGCCGGCTCTGTCGACCCGATTGGCACCACTGAAGCCTGACCTGATCCTGGTACCCTCGATGACCGGCAAGCTGTCGGGGCACTCGCGCGTCTTTGGCTGCGCCAAGGCCCGCGCCGTTGAGCTGATGTGCGCCGTCGGCACCACCGGCACCATTGGCCGCGCGCCGGGGACGACGCAAAATCCCACAAACGTGTCGGCCTGCGCCCTCTACCTGCCTTGCGAGCCGGGCCTCGGCATGACCGGCGTGCTGAGCGCCATTCCGCCCCAGGGCGAGGACGATGGCGACGGCCCGCTGCTGATTGCCCGTGACATCCCCTTCGCCGAGCTACGCCGCCTGCGCGAGACCGGGGCCGAAGTGTGGCCCGGCGCCTGGCGGGGTGACCACATCGCCATCATTGAGGAACCCGCCGCGTGAAAACGGTCTACAGCGAAAAGCACAGGCTTCACCATGCCACGCTGGAGTTGATCGAAGGCAGGATGCAGCCCGCCGTGGAGATGCCCTCGCGCGCCGAGACGGTGCTGGCGCGTGTCGAGGCCGTGAGTCTCGGCCCGATCATCGAACCAAGCGCCCATGGCCTCGATCCCGTGCTCCGCATCCACGATGGGCGCTTCGTCAAGTTCCTGCGGGAGGCCTGGGACCTATGGACCGCCGAGGGCCACGACTACGAGGCCCTGCCCCTGGTCTGGCCGACCCGCGGCCTGCGCCAGATCGAGCCGGATCACATCGACGGCAAGCTCTCGTATTTCTCCTTTGACGCCGGCACGCCGATCACTGCCGGAACCTGGGTGGCGGCAGCGGCCAGCGCCGACGTAGCCTTAACCGGCGCCGACCTGATCCGCGCCGGCGCCGGCGGCGCCTTCGCGCTCTGTCGCCCGCCGGGGCACCACGCCGCGACCGATTTCTACGGCGGCTATTGCTTCCTCAACAACGCCGCCATCGCCGCCCAGTCATTCATCGATGCCGGCGCCGGGCGGGTGGCGATTCTCGACGTCGACTACCATCACGGCAACGGCACCCAGGCCATCTTCTACGACCGCCCCGACGTCTTCTTCGCCTCGCTGCACGGCCATCCGCGCCAGGAGTTTCCCTTCTTTCTGGGCTACGAGGACGAGACCGGCGCGGGCGCCGGCGAAGACTGCAACGCCAACTATCCGCTGCCCTGGGGCAGCGGTTTCGATGTCTGGCGGGCGGCGCTGCGGGAGGCCTGCAAGCGCATCGGCGACTATGGCCCGGAGGCCCTGATCGTCTCCCTCGGTGTCGACACCTTCGAGCACGACCCGATCTCGAAATTCAAGCTGAAGTCGGCGGACTACGTGACCATTGGAAACGAAATCGCCACCCTCGGTAAACCGACGCTCTTCGTCATGGAAGGCGGCTACGCGGTCGCCGAAATCGGCGTCAACGCCGTCAATGTCCTGACCGGCTTCGAGGGAAACGGCTGACTACGCGTTCCTGCGCGCGACCAGCAGGAACTCCTTGTTCCCTTCAGGGCCGGTAATCGGGCTTTCGACGACACCCTCGACCGTCCAACCCGGCTGGCTGTTCACCCAGGACACGACCCGGGCGCAGACCTCTGAATGCAACGCCGGATCGCGCACCACGCCGCCCTTGCCGACCCTCTCCTTGCCAACCTCGAACTGCGGCTTGATCAGCACCGCAAGAGCGGCCTGCGGCTTGGTGAGAAGCAGCGGCGCCGGTAGCACGACTTCGAGCCCGATAAAGCTGGCGTCGCAGACCAGCAGGTCGGCAGGCTCGGGCACCTGCTCGGCCGTGAGGGTGCGGGCGTTGGTGCGCTCCAGCACCACCACCCGAGAGTCGCTGCGCAGCTTCCAGGCGAGCTGGCCGTGGCCCACGTCGACGGCATAGACCCTGGCTGCGC
Organism: Kiloniellaceae bacterium; assembly: GCA_040217155.1. GTDB lineage: Bacteria > Pseudomonadota > Alphaproteobacteria > Kiloniellales > Kiloniellaceae > Pelagibius. The sequence goes on along the minus strand of JAVJNS010000026.1, from coordinate 336,519 downwards.
CGGCCTGCAGCAGCACATCGGTGAAGCCGCCGGTGGAAGCGCCGATATCCAGGCAGACCTGACCCGCGGGATCAAGCCCGAAGGCGTCCAGCGCATGGGCGAGCTTCAGACCGCCCCGGCTGACCCAGGGATGATCCTGGCCGCGCAGGGAAAGCGCCTGGTCGTCGGAGATGGCCTCGCCGGCCTTTGCCAGCTTGCGTTCGCCGGCGAACACCTTGCCCGCCATGATCAGCGCCTGCGCCTTGGCGCGGCTTTCAACCAGGCCGCGCTCGACCAGCGCCACGTCGGCGCGCCGCTTTGAGACCCTGTCCTTCGTCATCAGGCGCGCAAGCCCCCGGCCGGCAGCAGCTTTTTCCGCCGATGGAAGCGCCAGATCACCGCGCTGGCGACGAAGGCGAGGCCCAAGGCCAGCCCCATCCACACGCCGCGGCCCCCCAATCCCAGCGGGAAGGCCAGCACCACCGAGGCAACGAAGCCGATGGCCCAGTAGCCGAAGATGGCCAGCCACATGGGGACGGCCGTGTCGCTGAGGCCACGCAGGGCGTGAACCCCGATCACCTGGCCGCCGTCGACAAGTTGGAACAGCGCCGCGATAACCAGGAAGGAAACCGCCAGTTCGATCACCGGGGTATTCTCCGGCACCGACGTATCGAGGAATAGGCCGACCAGGAAAGTCCCGGCGAACCAGAATACCAACGCGGACAAGGCCATGAACAGGGATCCGGCCAGCAGGGCCGCCCAGCCGGCGCGGGTAACGGCATCGTGGTCCTTGGCCCCTGCCGCCAGACCGACACGGACCGTCGCTGCCTGACCCAAGCCCAGGGGGACCATGAAAGCGACCGCGGCACACTGCAGGGCGACGGCGTGCGCAGCCAGGGCGTCGATGCTGATCAGCCCCATCAGCAGCGCAGCAGCGGAAAACAGCCCGGCCTCGGCGACGATGGTCAGGCCGATCGGCACGCCAACCCGGAACAGCTCGAAAAAGCGCGGCCAGTCGGGACGCCAGAAGCGCAGCAGGATGGCATAGCGGCGGAACCGCCGGTCCCAAAGGACGTAGCCGAGCAGAGCCAAGAACATCACCAGGGAAACGGCCGAAGTAGTCACCCCGGCGCCGGTCAACTCCCAGCGCGGCAGGCCGAGATTGCCGAACATCAGGCCGTAGTTGGAAACAGCGTTGACAGCCACGGCCGCAAGGGTAATCACCAACACCGACCGCGGCCGCGAATGCGCCGTCACAAAGCTGCGCAGCACGATGAACAGCAGGCTGGGCAGCAGGGCCCAGGCGGCGGCCTGGAGATAGTCCTGAGCCAGCAAAGCAATCGCCGGATCCTGCCCGGTGGCGAGCAGAACGTAGCGGCCGTTCCAGACAATGATCGTGAAAATCAGCCCAAACAGCGTGGCAAGCCAGAACCCCTGCCGCACAGTGCGCCGCACACCGCGAAAATCGCGCGCACCCAGAGCCTGGGCGGTCATCGGCGCCACCACCGTGGCGATCCCCATGCCAAACAAAAACAAAGGGATGTAGATGTTCATGCCCAGGGCGCCGGCCGCCAATTCCTTCGGCCCGAGCCAACCCATCATCACGATGTCCGTGGTGTTGATGCCGATCATCGCCAGCTGGGTGAACACCAATGGCGCAGCCAGCCTCAGCGTCGCGAGAATCTCGCGCCGCCACAGACTTGCAGCAGAAGGTGCGCCAGCGGGCCGGGCCGCAGCGTTGGAGAAGATCGTTCCGGACATATTTGCACTATGACGACAACCGCCGGCCCCGGAAACCTTTTCTCCGCGCAGGACCGCTATGCGTCATTCCGTTGAAAAGTGCTTCGAGACAGAGGCTTAAGCCCGGGCAGGCGACTCCATCTCGGCCTGCCCCAGAGCCTCCAGCACCGTGGCGAGGATCCCGGCCCGGTCCAGGCCCGCCTGGACCACTTGCTGATCCGGTTTATCGTGATCGATGAAAAGGTCCGGCAGGGTCATAGGGCGGAACTTCAAGCCCTTGTCGAAGACCCCTTCCCTGGCCAGGAACTGCATCACCTGGGTGGCGAAGCCGCCAATCGCGCCCTCTTCGACCGTCACCAGGACCTCGTGCTCGCGCGCCAGGCGGCGTACCAGATCTTCATCCAACGGCTTGGCGAAGCGGGCGTCGGCCACAGTAGTCGACAAGCCACGGGCCGCCAGATCCTCGGCCGCCGCCAGAGCATCGGCAAGACGAGTGCCGAGGGACAGGATCGCCACCTTGCCGCCCTCGCGGACAATGCGGCCCTTGCCGATTTCCAGCGCCGTACCACGCGCCGGCATTTCGATACCCAGCGCCTCGCCCCGCGGATAGCGCAGGGCCGACGGACGATCGTCGATCTGGCAAGCGGTCGCCACCATATGCATCAACTCGACCTCGTCGCTGGCCGCCATGATGACGAAGTTGGGCAGGCAGCCGAGATAGGTAAGATCGTAGCTGCCCTGATGCGTCACACCATCGGCGCCGACCATGCCGGCCCGGTCGATGGCGAAACGCACCGGCAGGCTTTGGATCGCCACGTCATGCACCACCTGATCGTAAGCCCGCTGCAGGAAGGTGGAGTAGATCGCCGCGAAGGGTTTGAATCCTTCGCAGGCGAGGCCGGCGCAGAAAGTGACGGCATGCTGCTCGGCGATGCCGACGTCGAAGGTGCGCTTGGGAAAGCGCTCGCCGAACTTGTTCAAGCCGGTACCCGAGGGCATGGCCGCGGTAACCGCCACAATCTTGTCGTCGTGCTCGGCCTCGGCGATCAGGCCGGCGGCAAAGACGTTCTGATAGGTCGGGGCCTTGGGCGTGCCTTTGGCCTGCTTGCCGGTCACCACGTCGAACTTGGCGACACCATGATACTTGTCGGCGGCAGTTTCGGCCGGCTCGTAGCCCTTGCCTTTCTGCGTGACGCAATGGATCAGCACCGGGCCTTGATAGTCGGAATCACGGACGTTCTTCAAAACCGGCAGCAGGTGATCCAGGTTGTGACCATCGATGGGGCCGACATAGAAAAAGCCCAGCTCCTCGAACAGCGTGCCGCCGGTCAGGAAGCCACGGGCGTATTCCTCGGCCCGTTTCGCCGCCATCTCAATGGGGCGCGGAAAGCGTTTGGCCAGTTGCCGCCCCAGGGTACGCACCGACTGGAAGGGCTTGGACGAGATCAACTGCGACAGATAGGCGCTCATGGCGCCGACCGGCGGCGCGATCGACATGTCGTTGTCGTTGAGGATCACGATCAGGCGCGAATTCATGGCGCCGGCGTTGTTCATCGCCTCATAGGCCATGCCCGCGCTCATCGCGCCATCGCCGATCACGGCAATGACGGCATTGTCCTCGCCGCGAAAGTCCCGCGCCACCGAATAGCCGAGACCGGCCGAGATCGAGGTCGAACTATGCGCCGCGCCGAAGGGGTCGTAGACGCTTTCTTTGCGGCTGGTGAAACCCGATAGGCCACCGCCCTGACGCAGGCTGCGCATACGCTCGCGCCGGCCTGTGATAATTTTGTGAGGATAGCACTGGTGGGAAACGTCCCAGATCAGCTTGTCCCGAGGGGTCTCGAAAACGTAGTGCAGGGCAGTCGTCAGTTCCACCACGCCGAGACCGGCGCCGAGATGTCCGCCGGTAGCCGAGACCGCCTCGATCATCTCGCTACGCAGTTCATCGGCAAAGTCGCGCAGCTGACTTTCGTCCAGCTTGCGCAACTCCGACGGGTCGTTGACCCGATCCAACAATGGGGTGGGACGTCTGTTATGACCGATTTCTGCCACGCTGATTACCGCTCCTGACACCTTTTTCGGCATCTCATTGTTGAACTGCGAAATACCATGTAAGTATATGTTTTAACGGGTTGTTATCCGTCCCCGGCGGCGCTCGGCCTCCTGTCAGGACCGCCGGGCGACGACAAAGGCCGCCGTCTGTCTGAGAAGGTCCGCCTTTTGACCGAAAAGATCAAGCCGGGCACAGGCCGACTGCACCAGGACCTCCGCTTTTTCCCGCGCTTTCACGATGCCAAGCTGGCCGACGAATGTGGCTTTTCCAAGCTCGGCATCCTGCCCCGTCGGCTTGCCTAGCGCCTCAGGCGTGCTTTCCGCATCCAGCAGGTCGTCGGCAATCTGGAAAGCCAGACCGAGATCCTCGGCATAGTCCACCAGGGCTTGGCGTTCGGCCGCAGCGGCCTGCCCCAGAATAGCACCCGCTTCGCAGGAAAAACGGATCAGTGCGCCAGTCTTGAGGCTTTGCAGATGAGAAATTCCGGCCAAGTCCAGGTCGCCACGCGCAGGCGAGATATCGATCATCTGGCCGCCAACCATGCCGGCCGCGCCGGCCGCAGCGGCGAGGCTGGCCACCAGCGCGCTTCGCACCTCGGCCTGGTCGTGGGTGCTGGCATCGGCGAGCACCGCGAAGGCCTCGGTCAGCAGGCCGTCGCCCGCCAGAATTGCCGTCGCCTCGTCAAAGGCGACGTGGGCGGTTGGCCGGCCGCGGCGCAGCTCGCTGTCGTCCATCGCCGGCAGGTCGTCGTGGATGAGGCTGTAGCAATGCACCATCTCAATCGCCGCGGCGGCCCTCAGAGCTCTAGGCTGCGGCACATCGAACAGCCGGGCGGACTCGCAGACCAGAAACGGCCGGAGTCGCTTGCCACCGGACAGCACGCTATAGCGCATCGCCTCGATGACCCGGCCGCGCGGTCCTTCAACCGGCGGCAGCAGATCGTCGAGCACAAGGGTGACGGCATCACCGCGCGCCGCCAATGCCTCCTCCAGGCCCGTTTCTTCCGATGTCGTTGCTCCCGGGACCGCGGGCGCCGCCTCTTTCTGTGCCTGACTATTCGACATCGAGAGGTTCGCCCTTCACCCCGCCATCGGCGGCGAGGCTGATCTTCTCGATCTTCGCCTGCGCCTCGCGCAGCTTGGCATCGCAGTGCCGCTTCAGCGCGGCCCCCCGGTCATAGTCGCCGATGGCGCTGTCCAGCGTCCCCTGGCCCTGTTCCAGCTTGCCGACAATCGCTTTCAGCTCGTCGAGTGCCTCTTCAAAGCTCAGTTTACGAATATCGGCTGGAATGTCGTTGTTTGGCATAATCACGTCCCGCAAGTGGCGTCTTTATTCCTGGCCCGCCCGCGACCGGTTCTTCACCACCCCTAAAGGCAGCGGGACTCGGTCTGGCCCCGCCGACGGACAAATACGACCATGCCGGAAGCCGCCCCGGGAAAACAGCTTTTCCTTGTCAGTTGCCTCTTCTTTGCGGGCCGCCAAGTTCCGGGCGTCAGCCCTGCATGAGAGCCTTTACGTGTGCAACCACGCTACGACCCAGGGCATCTGGATTGTAGCCGCCTTCCAGCACCGAGACGACACGCCCGCCGCAGGCGCTGCGCGCCAGGGAAAGCAATTGCTGCGTCGCCCAGGAATAGTCGTCCTCGGTAAAGTTCAACCCGGCAAGCGGGTCTTCCGCATGAGCATCGAAACCCGCGGAAATGAACAGGAACTCCGGCTGGAAATTGGTCAGAGCCGGCACGATGTTGGTGCGCATGGCCGCGCGAAATTCCGCCGAACCCGCCGACTGCGGCAGCGGTACGTTCACGATATTGGCATTCACGCCTCGCTCACGCGCCGAGCCGGTACCGGGATAGAGCGGCATCTGATGGGTTGAGGCGTAGAAGAGATCGGGATCGTCCCAAAAGGCCGCCTGCGTTCCGTTGCCGTGGTGAACGTCGAAGTCGACCACAGCGATACGGTGCAGGCCGTGGGCGGCCCGGGCATGGAGCGCGCCGACCGCGACGTTGTTGAACAGGCAAAACCCCATGGCAGCATCGGGCTCGGCATGATGGCCCGGCGGCCGCACGGCGCAGAATGCGTTGTCGGCCTCCCCGGCCATCACCGCGTCGACAGCGGCTACCACGGCGCCCGCAGCGCGCAGGGCGGCCTCGCCGGAACCGGGCGACAACATCGTGTCGGCATCGATTGCGCGCTCGCCGGAAGCCGGAACGGCAAGCAACAGGTCCTGAACGAAACTGCCGGGATGGACGCGTGAAATCTGGCTTTCCTCAGCGCGCGGCGCCTCGCGGCGTTGAAGTGCCTCGAACTCGGGCGCCGAGAGGGCTGCGGCGATCGCTTTCAGCCGGATCGGGCCTTCGGGGTGCCCCATGTCGGGAATATGGTTCTCGCAGGCTCGATGGCTAAACAACAAGGTGGTCATCAACAAAACTCGCTAGGGCGTTGGATCGTCTGTATAATCGTCATCATAAGGCTTCATGGCCGTGAGTCTAACCGAGCAAATAGCAGCACCGACGGCACTCGTACGCTAAGCTGGCAAACCAAGGTGGCGGTCAAGGCGGCAGGACGGCGTCAGCAGTATCGTCCAGAGGTTGATTTGTGGGATTGACTTGACCCTGTCGACCCCCAATTCTGTCGCCTGCTCGCGTCGCCTTCCGCATAAGCCGCCTGATTGGGCCGCCAGCGGACCGAGGGCCAATGGAGATGATTTTGAACGCTTACGTACGAACGGCGGGCCGCCGGTCGGCAACTGCCGGCCTCTTGCTCCTGATCGCAGCTTTGTCGACCACCGGCTATGACACCATCGCCCAGGCTCAGCAAGGCGCCGCGCGGATCCGCGTCGATGCGGTCCGCAGTGAGGCGCTGAACCAAACCGTGCCGGTGATCGGCCGCCTGGTGGCCCGGCAAGCCGGGTCCGTCGCCGCGCGGATCGGCGGGCCAATCCTGGAGTACCGGGTGCAGATCGGCGACGAAGTGAAAACTGGCGACATCCTCGCCGTACTTGATGACGCTACCATGACGGCGGAACGTGACGTCGCCGCTGCCGGCCTGGCCGTGGCGCGAGCCGAGTTGAAGACCCGTCAGGCGCAGATCGTCCTGGCGCAACAGGAACTCAAACGCCTCGAGGGCCTGAAAACGTCTGCCGCCTTCAACCAGGCGCGGTTCGACGATGTTGCCCAGGGTGTCGCCATCGCCCAAGCCGGCGCGCACGAAGCCGAAGCCGCGGTGACTTCGGCCCGGGCAATGCTTCGCCTTGCCGAGATCAACCTCGAGTACGTGGAAATCAGGGCCCCCTATGATGGCGTCATCACCCGGCGGCTGAGCGAGGCCGGCGCCTATGCCAGCGACGGCGATGCGCTGGTCAGCATGATTGCCCACAAGAACCTTGAGGTGGAAGCCGACGTGCCCTCGAACCGCCTGCCCGGGCTGGTACCGGGGACTTTCGTCGACGCCGTCCTTGACGACGGCACTTCGTTCAAGGCGACCGTCCGCGCCATCATTCCCAACGAAAACCCGCTGACACGCACGCGTGCCGTCCGCTTCCGGCCGGATTTCGGCTCGGTAAGCGCGGCCGCACCGCTGGCAAACGAACAGTCGGTGACCGTGCAGGTTCCCATCGGCGCGCCGCGGGAAATCGTTTCTGTGCATAAAGACGCCATCATCAAGCAGCCCGGCGATACCATGGTTTTCATCGTCACCGACGGCAAGGCGCAGCCGCGAAGCGTCGTCCTTGGAGAAGCGGTGGGCAGCCGCTATGAAGTCCTGGACGGACTCGGCGAAGGCGACCTGGTGGTGGTGCGCGGCAATGAGCGCCTGCGGCCGGGAACCGCGGTGGCCATCGAAGAGGCTTCCTGATGAACCTCATCAAGACTGCCATCGAGCGGCCGATCGCCGTCATTGCGGCGGTCTTGATGGTGGTCATGTTCGGCATCGTTGCGCTGCAATCCATCCCGATTCAGCTCGCCCCCGATATCAACAGCCCGGTCATCACGGTGACGACCAACTGGGCCGGCGCCGCTCCGGCGGAAGTCGAGCGCGAGATCACCAATCGACAGGAAGAGGAACTCAAGGGTATCGAGAGCCTGGAGCAGATTACTTCGCGCTCGGAGCGCGGTCGCAGCCGGGTCACCCTGGATTTCGCCGTCGGCACCAACATGGACCGCGCACTGCTGCTGGTCTCCAACCGTCTCGACCGGGTCAACGGCTATCCTGACGAAACCGACGAACCGACCTTGGATACCGCGGGCGCCGAAGACAACGCCATCGCCTGGTTCATTCTGACACGCGCGGACGGCAATACACGGCCGATCAGCGAGTACGGCGACTTTGCCGAGAATGTCATCCAGGAGTATCTTGAGCGGGTTCCCGGCGTCAGCCGGGTCAATGTCTATGGCGGCACCGAGCGGGAAATCCAGGTAACCGTCGATCCCCAGATACTGGCCCGCTACCGGTTGACGGTCAGCGAAGTGATTGACGCTCTACGCCGCGCCAACGCCTCTTTCAGCGCCGGCGACGTCGATGAGGGAAAGCGCCGCTATGTGGTCCGCACCGAGGGCGAACTGAATACCGTCGAAGCGGTCCGCTCGGTGGTGGTGCGCAGTGACGGTGGCTCCGAGGGCGAGCGGCTGGCACGGGTGCGGATCGGCGATATCGCAGAGGTCGCCTTCGGTTACAAGGAAGCCCGGGCCTCCATCCGCATGCTGGGCGACGCGGCCCTGGCCATGAATGCCGTGCGCGAGACCGGGGCCAACGTCATCGAGACCATGGCGGGCATCAAGGCGGCCATCGCTGAACTGAATGCCGGTCCGGTTCCCGCCGCCGACCTCAAGCTGCGCCAAGTTTACGACGAAACCGTCTATATCGACTCCGCCATCGACCTCGTACAGCAGAACATCTGGGTCGGCGGCACCCTGGCCGCCATTATCCTGCTGCTGTTCCTGCGTTCCTTCAAGGCGACGCTGGTGGTCTCCATAGCCATTCCGGTGTCGGTGATTGGCGCCTTCGTCGCCATGGCGGCTCTCGGCCGCTCGATCAATGTCATTTCGCTTGCCGGCATCGCCTTCGCTGTCGGCATGGTCGTGGACGCGGCCATCGTGGTTCTGGAAAACATCTTCCGCCTGCGCGAAGAAGGCCGTCCGACGCGCGAAGCAGCTTATCTCGGGGCCAAACAGGTCTGGGGCGCCGTACTGGTCTCGGCGCTGACCACGGTCATGGTGTTCATCCCGATTCTGGTCATGCAGCTGGAAGTCGGCCAGCTGTTCCGCGACATCGCCGTCGCCATCTCAGTCTCGGTGATGCTGTCGCTGCTGGTCTCGATCACCGTCCTCCCTGCCCTCTCCAGCCGCCTGTTGAGCGGCAACTCCAGGGGGCTCTCCGACCACAGCCTGACCCGCTTGCGGATACCCGGTATCGACCACCTTGCCGGCGCATTCGTGGCCATCATCATCGCCTTTGTGCGGCTGGTCGTGCGCCGCCGGCTGGTGGCTCTGGCCGTCGTTGTCGCGGTCACGGCAGCGACCAGCTACGGCAGCTGGCTGTTCCTGCCGAAGTTGGAATATCTGCCTGAGGGCAACCGCAATCTCATTTTCGGAATCATCATCCCGCCGCCCGGTTACAATCTCGCAACCATGGTGGACATTGCCAAGGGCGTAGAAGATGCGACCCGCGAGCACTGGGCCGGCGAAAGTGACCTGGAGTCGACGGACCGGCCGAATCCGCCGTTCATAGATCGTCTGGCTTCTTCTAGTGCTGCGGTAGTGCAGTCGGCCAGAAATCTTGCCCGAAACCTTTGGAGCGGCAACTCCGCGCCAGATGCGGCCACGCCGCCGCCAAAGATCGAGCGTTTCTTTTTCGTGGCTTTCAACGCCAACACTTTCGTCGGCGCCACCTCGGTAGATCCGCAGCGCGCGGCGGAGATCATACCGCTGCTCGAAAGGCCGGTCTTCAGCGAGCCGGGCACCTTCGGCTTCATCAGCCAGCCATCCATCTTCGGGCGCGGCATCGGTTCAGGACGCAAAATCGACCTCAACATTTCGGGACCGGAACTAGAGCCAATTCTGGAGGTCGCTCAGCAGGCGGTTGGCCGTATTTCGCAGATCCTGCCGCGCGAGAAAGGTAACCAACTACGGCCGAACCCGGGGTTGGAACTCGGCGCGCCCGAAGTCAGGCTGATCCCCGACCGGCTGCGTCTGGCGGACAACCGCGTGACGGCGCGAGCCCTCGGCGAGGCCATCGACACCTTCAACGACGGACTTCGGGTGCTGGAAGTGACCGTCGGTTCTGACCGCCTCGATCTCATGCTGCGGGGGCCGGACTCCAATGTCGTCGAAACCCAGGGCATCGCCAGCCTGCCGGTGGTAACCCCGAGCGGCGATATCCTGCCGGCGTCCTCCCTGGCGGAGGTGATCCTCACCTCGGGGCCAACGGAGGTGCGACACTACGAAAGGTCGCGAACCATTACCTTGGAGATCCGCCCAGCACCCGGGATACCTTTGGAAACCGCACTGGAGACCCTGCGCAACGAGGTCATGCTGCCGCTCCAAAGCGGCGGACTCCCACAGGGTGTGAAGTTCAGCATTTCCGGCACCGCCGACAAGCTGACCCAGACCTGGAACGCCATGGTGGTGCAGCTGGCTCTGGCGGTTGTCATCGTCTACCTGGTCATGGCGGTACTGTTCGAGAGTTTCTTCTACCCGCTGATCATCCTTCTATCGGTGCCCCTGGCGACCGCCGGCGGGGTCGCAGGCTTGGCCATGCTCAATCTCTATACCTATCAACCGTTGGACATGCTGACCCTGCTCGGCTTCGTCATCTTGATCGGGATCGTGGTGAACAATGCCATCCTGCTGGTGCACCAGACCCTCTATCACCTGCGCGAGGAAGGCATGGCCGCCGGCAGGGCGATCGTCGAGGCGACCCGCAACCGCATCCGCCCGATCTTCATGTCGACTTTGACATCGGTGGTCGGCATGCTGCCTCTGGTGTTCTTTCCCGGGGCCGGATCGGAACTCTACCGGGGTCTCGGTTCTGTGGTGGTCGGCGGCCTGGCGATGTCGGCGGCCCTGACGCTGCTGATCATTCCGCCGATGCTGTCGATGCTGGTCGGCCTGCTCGAAGGACGTCAGGCCGTTGGAAATATATCGGCAGGGATCAGCGACGGATCGGTGCAGCCCGCTGCCGGCGAGTAAAGCCGCGGTGATCTATCCGGCCTTGCGGATCTGAAACACGAAAACGCCATCGTTCTCACGCCAATCCATCAACTCGTCACCCGTGGTCTCACAGAAGGACTGAAAGTCCGCTACGGCACCCGGGTCGGTGGCCTTGACCTCAAGCACGCCGCCTGCGGCCACGCTCTTCATCGCTTTGCGCGCCCGCAAGACCGGCAGCGGGCATCGCAGACCCGTTGCGTCCAATAAGGTGGTAGTCACACCGCTTATCCTTCAACTGCGCTCAAGTTGTAGCTCGTTATTCGGAGGATCAAGGCCTTGAGATCCACCATAAGTTTTGTCGGGAAGCCTTGACCAATGGTTTTGGTGAACAAGTATCAGATTTATGCCCTACGGACCTCTTCTCCTTACTACTGGACGTGCCAGCCGCCTGCTGAAGGCGATGGGAAATGAGCGCCGGCTGCTCATTCTCTGCCATCTTTCGAAACGGGAACACTCGGTCACTGAACTCTGCCGTCTGGTCGGCCTCAGCCAGTCGGCACTATCGCAACATCTTGCCAAGCTGCGTCATGATAACCTGGTGGCCACCCGACGATCAGCGCAGACGGTTTTCTATTCTGTCGCCAGTCCCGAAGTGCTGCCGATTCTAGAGACCCTTCGCGATCTCTTCGCCCCAGCAGGGAGCCGTCGGCCCGACCGCGCCGAGACGACCGACACCACGGCCGCTTGGCTGATCTCCGACGACTGAAGCATGATCGCTTAGGATGCTTTCGGGCCCCTTAGACTAAATAGCTACCGAAGAACACTTAACTGCCGCGGCAAGCCCCTGATCAATTCGCGCGCTTGCTCGATGGATTTCCTTTGCGGTAAGCCTGCTTCTCCATCTGCCCGCTAGCCATTGCACGTATCCACCCATCGCCGCTGGGTCAACTGAGAAAAGAGATCCAGAAAGTGACAGACAATCTTGCCGGTTCTGCCCCCGGCCCGGACCCCATCGACACTGCCATCGGTTCCCGGTTGCGCCTCCGCCGTCTCGCGATGGGTTTCAGCCAGGAAACACTGGCGCGCGCCCTCGGCATCACCTTCCAGCAAATCCAAAAATACGAACGCGGCAGCAACCGTATTTTCGCCAGCAGGCTGTATCACCTCGCCCAGGCGTTGCGGGTACCACTGGCCTATTTCTTTGAGGACATCGCGGCGAAGCGCGGCAACGCAACCACAACATCCGGAGATGACGATCAAGCTGCCGCGGACCAGAAACTCGACCCGCTGTTCGGAAGGCCGGACACCGTGAAACTGGTACAAGCCTACAACAAGATCGACGATCCGTCCGTGCGCCGGCAAATCTACGCCCTGGTGAAGTCGCTAGGAGAGCAGGATCGGCGAGACCGCCGAATTCTGTAGTCAAGAGCCCGGCAAATTCGGCCCTGGACCCTGCCGCCCGGAAACCGCTAAATGGGCCTCCACGCCGCGGCAGAAAGGGAAAACGATGCTGGGACTTCGCGGGCACGCGCTGGCAGCGACAATTGCCGTCCTTCCGGCCGGCGTCACAGCGCTCTTTTGCGCAGATCAGGTGGCCGCCCAGTCGGCGCCCTATTTTTCATCGACCTATGCCGCCTCAGACGGTTCACCCTATAGTGAGGTTTACGCGCGGACCTTCGGCGCGGGCGGACAGCCAGCGGGCAAGGCCGCCGTGGCGACTGCAACGCCAACCCTGGTGCCATTGGGGCCTCCACTGGTTACCTCGGCGCCGCCCGCTCCGTCTGACACCGGCAACGTCGTTTACGTCATCGAGAATGGCCGCCTGTTGACCTACAGCGGCCAAGACTACGCCCGGGGCGGCGGCGAGGCTCTCGAGCAAACCCTACTGGCGCCGGCGGGCGGCGGCCCGGCAACGCCCCGAGCGGAACTGCCGTCGATCGCCAACCGCCTCTATGGATCCCCACCGTTGGAAACGGCCGCCGGCGCGGCCGTGGGCACGACCCCAATTCCCCTCTACCTGCCGCAAAACTAGGCCGCTTGGCCTGCCGCCGGCGCAGTGCTACTTAGGCGCCATCACAGCGTCAGTCTGCCCCAAAACGCGTCTTCTTCATGCGAACCGACGATTTCGACTTCGATCTGCCCCGCGCGCTGATCGCGCAGCACCCGGTTGAGCCGCGCGATCAGGCGCGCCTGCTGCATGTCGGGCAGAGACTCGAAGACCATAAAGTCAGCGAGCTGGGTGCCTTGCTCCGGCCCGGCGATATCCTGGTCACCAACGACACCAAGGTGATTCCCGCCCGTCTGGCAGGCAAGCGCCGCACCGCAAGCGTGGAAGTGACCCTCCACCAAGCCATCCAGAGCGACACCTGGAAAGCTTTCGCCCGGCCGGCACGCAAGCTCAGCCCCGGCGACGAGATCGACTTCGCCCCGGGTTTTGCCGCCGAAGTCATCGGCAAGGGAGAGGGCGGTGAAGTGACATTGCGCTTCGGCCGTGACGGCAGTGACCTGCTCGCGGCCTTGCAACGTCATGGTGTCATGCCACTGCCACCCTACATACTGCGCGACAGAAGCGGCGATCCCCGCGACCGCACCGACTATCAGACCGTTTTTGCCCGGCGGGACGGCGCCGTGGCGGCACCAACCGCCGGCCTGCATTTCACGGCGGATCTGCTGCAAAACCTCTCGGCGCGCGGCATCCGGCGCGCCAACGTGACCCTGCATGTGGGTGCCGGCACCTTCCTGCCGGTCAAGACCGAGACGGTGGAGCATCACCACATGCACAGCGAATGGGGCGAGATTACCGCCGAAGCGGCGGCGGCGATCGACGCGGCACGGTCCGCCGGTGGGCGCATCGTCGCGGTCGGCACCACCGCGCTGCGCCTGCTGGAGAGCGCCGCCAAGGCGGACGGCGGCCTTGCCGCCTTCGCCGGCGAGACCAACCTTTTCATCCTGCCCGGCCATCGTTTCAAAGCTGTCGATCTGTTGATGACCAATTTTCACCTGCCGCGCTCAACGCTTTTCATGCTGGTCTGCGCCTTTGCCGGAAAGTCGCGCATGGAAGCGGCCTACGCCCATGCCATCGCCACCGGTTATCGCTTCTACTCCTACGGCGATGCCTGCCTGCTGGAGCCGGAGATGCCGGCATGACCAAAAGCGCGCTCCACTATCAGGTAATGGCGACCGACGGCGCGGCCCGGCGCGGCCGCCTGACGACGGCCCATGGCGTCGTCAACACACCGGCGTTCATGACCGTGGGCACTGCCGGGACCGTGAAAGGCCTCACCCCGGATCAGGTCGCCGCCAGCGGCGCCGAGATCATCCTCGGCAACACCTATCACCTGATGCTGCGCCCCGGCGCCGAACGGGTGGCGCAGCTCGGCGGCCTGCACAGCTTCATGAACTGGCCGGGACCGATCCTCACCGATTCCGGCGGCTTTCAGGTCATGTCGCTGGAAGGCCTGCGCAAAATCACTGAGGAGGGCGTCACCTTCCGCTCGCATCTAGACGGTACGCCGCACGAACTGACGCCTGAGCGCGCCATGGAAATCCAGGAACTGCTCGACGCCGACGTCACCATGGTGCTTGACGAATGCACCCCGTTTCCGGCGACAGAAGCGGTGGCACGGGAGTCCATGGAGCGCTCCCTGCGCTGGGCCGCACGCAGCAAAGCCGCCTTCACCCAGCGGCCGGGCTACGGCCTTTTCGGGATTGTGCAGGGCAGCGTCTATCCAGACCTGCGCGGCCGCTCGGCCGAGGCCTTGACGGGGATCGCCTTCGACGGTTATGCGGTTGGCGGTCTGGCCGTCGGCGAAGGCCAGAAAGCCATGTTCGAGGTGTTGGAGACGACGGTCCCGCACCTCCCGGAGGGCCGGCCACGCTACCTTATGGGCGTCGGCAAACCGGCCGATATTGTCGGCGCCGTGCGCCGCGGCATCGATATGTTCGACTGTGTGTTGCCGACACGCAGTGGCCGCACCGGGCAAGCCTTCACCGGGCATGGAACCCTCAACATGATGAACGCGCGCCACCGCGACGACCCGCGCCCGTTGGACGCCAACTGCCCCTGCCCGGCCTGCACCGGTTACAGCCGTGCCTATCTGCACCATCTCTTCAAGGCCAAGGAGATGCTTGGTCCAATCCTCCTGACACTGCACAATCTGCACTATTATCAGGGGACCATGGCCGGCCTGCGGCTTGCTATCGAAAACGGCCGACTGGAGGATTTCATTGCCGCCTTTGAGCGACAAGAGGCAGAGGGCGACATCGCGGCCCTCTAAGCAGCAGTGAGTGACAGGCGCGCCGAGATCCGCGAGCGCGCGCTGGCGCTGGGCTTCGACGCCGTCGGTTTCGCCCGCGCCGGGGTCGCGGCTTCGGCACGCGCCGAATTCCTGGCATTCCTGGCAGAAGGCTGCCACGGCGATATGGACTGGCTGGCGCGCGATGCCGAGCGCCGCGCCGACCCTCAAACCCTATGGCCGAAAGCAAAGACCGTCATTGTACTGGGCCAGAACTACGGCCCCGCGGAAGACCCCCTTGCCCTGCTCGAGCACCGCGACCGCGCTTCGATTTCCGTCTACGCGCGCAATGCCGACTACCACGACCTCATAAAGAAACGGCTCAAATCCCTCGCACGCTGGCTGCACGAGGACCTGGGCGCCGCGGTCAAAGTCTTCGTCGATACCGCGCCGGTCATGGAAAAGCATCTGGCCCAAGCCGCCGGACTCGGCTGGCAGGGCAAGCACAGCAACCTGGTGTCCCTCGATCTCGGTTCCTGGCTGTTCCTCGGTGAGGTTTTCACTGACCTGGAACTCATGCACGACGCAGCGCAGAGCGACCATTGCGGCTCCTGCCGGCGCTGCCTGGACATCTGCCCCACCAATGCCTTTCTCGGTCCCTACCGCCTCGATGCCCGGCGCTGCATCTCCTACCTTACCATCGAGCACAAGGGTCATATTGCGAGGGAGTTTCGCAGCGCCATGGGCAACCGAATCTATGGCTGCGACGATTGCCTGGCGGTCTGTCCCTGGAACAAGTTCGCCCGGCGCAGCGAGGAGCCGGCCTTCCTTCCCCGAGCCGAGTTGACGGCGCCGCGTCTGAAGGATTTGCTGGCACTGGATGACACTGCCTTCCGGCGGGTTTTCGCCGGCTCCCCCATCAAACGGACCGGACGCGACCGCTTTATCCGCAACGTTCTGATCGCAGTGGGAAACAGCGGAGAAGCCGCCTTGGCCCCCTCGGCAGAGGCCCTGCTGGACGATGCTTCGCCGCTGGTCCGGGCCATGGCCGTCTGGGCGCTGTCCCGCCTGCGCGACGCAGCCGCGCTCCGTGCCCTGCGTAGCGCGCACGGCAGCGAGGAAGACGACGAGGCGGTGCTGGAGGAATGGCGGCAGGCCTGCGAGAGGGTGGAGGCATGATCGGGCTGCATATTACCGGCGCGTCGGGCTCCGGCACCACAAGCCTCGGCCGCGCGCTTGCCGAAGAGCTCGGCATCGACCAATTCGACACGGATGATTTCTTCTGGAAGAAGACCGATCCGCCCTACAGCGCGCCGCGGGCCTTAGAGGAGCGGCTGAACCTGATGCGATCGGCTTTCAGCGAAGCGGGCAGCTGGATTCTTTCCGGCTCAATTGGCGAATGGGGAGGGCCGATCGAACCGCTGTTCGACCTTGTGGTCTTCCTGTCGGTCCCAACGAAGGTTCGCATCGATCGCATTACGCAGCGCGATCGCCTGCGCCCCGACGCCGCGCGCTTTCTCCCCGGAGGCGATCGCCACGGGTCGTACAGGATGTTCTTGAATTGGGCATCGAGCTATGAGAATGGCGTCGCTCAGGGGCGCAACCGCGCACTGCACGAGCAGTGGCTGTCGCAGCTCGCCTGCCCCGTACTGCGCCTCGAAGGAGAAATGCCGCTGGACCGCCAGGTACAAGACTGCCTGGAAGCAATCCGGATACACGGTCTTTGAGCCGCCAACACGCAAAAACTGATGCCAGCCTGATCGATCTGTTGTCGCCCTCGAGCGGCGATATGACCCGCTTGGTGCGGCCCTGGCGCTCAGATTCTGTGCGACAAGGGCTGCTTTGTGGCCTGCACGCGCTCCGAAGTTTCAGGGAGGTGGCGATGGCGTCCACCCGAACGCGGGCTGGAATCACCCGCGCCCGCACAGGCTAGCGCGATGGTCAATAAACGAATCCACATCACCGGCGCGTCCGGTGCCGGAACCACAACTCTCGGAAGTGCCCTGGCAGCGCGGTTGTCCGTCGCACATTTCGATAGCGATGACTTCTATTGGAAACCCAGCGATCCGCCCTTCCAGGAAAGCCGGTGCGCCGCTGATCGCCTGGAACTCATGCGGCCGCTTCTCGAAGGCACAGACTCCTGGGTCCTCTCCGGCGCGCTCGAAGGCTGGGGCGACTCGCTGGTGCCGTTTTTTGACCTTGCCGTCTTCTTGACGGTGCCTACCGAGATCAGGTTGCTGCGGCTGCGCGCTCGCGAAACGAAACGATTTGGCGAGAGGGCAATCAGCCAAGGCGGGCCGATGTTTCCGCGCTACCGGGATTTGCTCGGCTGGGCCCGGTCCTACGACACCGCCGGTGTTGATCGCCGCAGCCGAAAGCTGCACCAAGTCTGGCTTGCCGGACTCTCTTGCGACGTCTTGCGCCTGAACGGCGTCGCGCCTGTGGACCGCCAGGTGAGGCAGATTCTTCGAGCCATCAGCGCCAAGCCCAGGGGCTGAATCCGGTCGCGCGGCCGCCGCGCAGCCATCAGTTTGCCGGCGGGGTCTCTTCGGCCGGCAAGCGCCTGGCCTTATCCGGTGGGTAACAGACGTAGCTGATCCGATTCGGCTGGCTGAGCGAGCAGCCGTTCCAGAAAAAATCTTCGTCCTGCTGGACGAGGCGGCCGCCTTCGCAGAGATAGAGTGCCTCTGCCTCAATCTCCGCCGGCTCGTTGACGGCCGGACTATAGCACACCCCGACGGCGCGCGGCCGGAGACGCGGCAGTGTGTCCTGTCCTTCGGCCTTGGCCGCGTCAACGGCCGCCTCGGAGCCTTCGACGGCGAAGGGCGCGGCACTGCAACCGGCCAGGCTCGTGGCAGACAGAATCAGCAGCATCAGGCCAATTCGCGGCGCAAAAGGCATAAGGCGACTCCCGGAGTAACAACAGTCCGTATTGATACGGCAGATGCGGCTCGCCTGTCACCCGCGAAGCCTTTGCTGCAAGAATATTTATAACATATTTTTAGTGTATAATCTTTTATTTTTACAGTATGAACTGGACAAATTGCTTCTTTCACCCTAATTTTGTCGTGAAATTGTTCGCCTCCGAGCGGGATCGGAGGAAAGACGCGTTCGAAGCCCCGCGATCTGCCGCCCCAAGCGGCTTAAAAAGGGCAGCATTGACAGGCAGGTAGGCGATTTATGCGATATTTTCCGGCATTTCACGACCTCACGCTGCGTCCCAGTCTGATCGTCGGCGGCGGTGAAATGGCCATGCGCAAACTGCGCTTGCTGCTGAAAGCCGGCGCGGCGGTGACCGTGGTTGCCCCCTCGGCCACTGCCGAAGTTGTCGACACGGCACGCCGTAAGGAGATCTCCTGGCTGCAACGCGACTTCTCGGCTGGCGATATCGAGGGCTGCGGTCTTGTGATCAGCGCCACCGGCCTGCTCTCGGTGGACGAGGCGGTCGCCGCAGCGGCCCAGGCCGCCGGCGTGCCCGTCAACGTCGTCGACCGGCCTGAACTTTCCAGCTTCATCACCCCGGCGATCATCGACCGCGACCCCCTGGTCATCGGCATTTCCAGCGGCGGCAGCTCGCCGGTCCTGGCCCGCCAGATCCGTGAACGTCTTGAATCCCTGCTGCCGGCCAATCTCGGCCGCCTGGCGCGCTTTGCCGGCGCTTTCCGTGACGCCGTTGCCGCGCAAGTTCACGACGGCAGCCGCCGCCGGCGCTTCTGGGAGCGCTTCTTCAGCGGGCCCATCGCCGACAAAGTGCTGGCCGGCGATGAGATCGGCGCCCGCGAGGCCATGCTCGGTCTGGTCAATGGCCGTGCCGCCCGGGTGCAGGAGGCAGGCTCCGTCGCGATCGTCGGCGCCGGGCCGGGTGACCCCGACCTCCTCACCTTCAAGGCGCTGCGCCGCCTCCAGGAAGCCGATGTGGTGCTCTACGACAAGCTGGTGGGGCCGGAAATCGTCGACTACGCCCGCCGTGATGCCGAGCGGATCTATGTCGGCAAGGCCAAGGCCGATCACACCAAAACCCAAGATGAAATCAACGCCTTGATGGCCGAGCATGCCTTAGCCGGCCGACGCGTCGTGCGCCTCAAGGGCGGTGACCCCTTCATTTTTGGCCGTGGTGGCGAGGAAATGGGTTATCTGCGGGCCCGCGGCGTCGCCGTGGAAGTGGTTCCGGGGGTCACCGCGGCGGCCGGGTGTGCTGCCGCGGCCGGAATTCCGCTGACCCTGCGAGGCACCGCGCTGGCGGTTACTTTCCTGACCGGCCACGCCCGCGACGGCGCGCCTGATCTCGACTGGGCGAGCCTGGCCGGCAACAAACAAACACTCGCGGTCTACATGGGCGTCTCCACGGCCGGAACGGTGGCCGAACGGCTGATCGCGCACGGGCTTTCGGCCGGAACTCCGGTCGCGGTGATCGAGAACGGCACCCGCCCCGAGCAGCGCGTCGTCACCGGTCGACTGGAAGAACTGGCAAGCCGCTTGCAGACGGCCGGCATCGACGGCCCAGCACTCATCATCATCGGCGAAGTCGCCCGCAAGTCCCTGGAAGCGGATCTCGCCGCAGAATTGCACGACGCCCTTGCAGCGGCCCAGCCGCGCGCGCTGGCGGTTTAACGGAGACTTCCGGCATGAGCCTGAAAGCAATCACCGCCAATCGGCTGCGTCAGGGCGACATCGTCTACCTGACCGACAGCGGCAAGTGGTCCAATCACCTGAATGAGAGCCGGATCAGCGACGATGACAGCGTCGTGCAGGAAATGATGGCCCAGGCGGAAGCCGACGTCGCCGCGCGGCTTGTCGTCTCAGTCTATGCGATGGAAGTTGTCGAGATCGACGGCATTCTGCAGCCGCTTTCGACCCGCGAGATCATCCGCGCCGCCGGCCCCACGGTGCGCGCCGACTATAGAAACACCCACACGGCGAAAAGCGACCCGACGCCACACATCCGGGCCGCTTGAAAGGGACGAGAACGATGTACCGCTACGATGAGTTCGATCTGACCTTCGTGCAACAGCGCGTGACGCAATTCCGTGGCCAGGTGGAGCGCCGCCTCGCCGGTGAACTCAGCGAGGAGGAGTTCAGGCCGTTGCGCCTGATGAACGGACTCTACCTTCAGCTCCACGCTTACATGCTGCGCGTCGCCGTGCCCTACGGGACTCTGTCTTCGCGCCAGCTGCGCAGGCTGGCCGATATCGCCCGCGACTATGACCGCGGCTACGGCCACTTCACCACGCGCCAGAACATTCAGTACAACTGGCCGCAACTGCATGACGTGCCGGACATCCTGAACGATCTCGCGGACGTCGAGATGCATGCCATCCAGACCAGCGGCAATTGCATCCGCAACGTGACGGCGGATCACTTCGCCGGCGCCGCCGCGGACGAGATCGAGGATCCGCGCGTCTACGCGGAAATCATGCGCCAGTGGTCGAGCCTGCACCCAGAGTTCTCCTTCCTGCCGCGAAAATTCAAGATCGCCATCACCGGAGCGCCCAACGACCGTGCCGCGGTGCGCTTCCACGACATCGGCCTGCAGATCCGCCGCAACGACGCCGGCGAGGTGGGTTTTGAGGTAATCGTTGGGGGAGGCCTTGGGCGCACGCCCGTCATCGGCACCACGATTCGGAAGTTCCTGCCCAAGCAGCACCTGCTGAGCTACCTGGAAGCGATCCTGCGCGTCTACAACCAGCTCGGCCGGCGCGACAACATTTACAAGGCTCGCATCAAGATCCTTGTGCAGCAAACAGGTGTGGAAGCCTTTAAGGACCTGGTTGAAGACGAATGGCTGCAGATTAAGGACGGCGCCCTCACCCTGCCAGTCGAGGAAATCGAGCGCGTCGAAGCCTATTTCGCGCCGCCGGCTTTCGAAACGCTGGACGCCAATCAACCAGCCTTCGAAGCGCGCCGCTTCGAAGACCGCGACTTCGCCCGTTGGGCGCGCAGCAACCTGACGCCCCATAGGGCCCCTGGCTATGCCTGTGTCAGCATCTCCCTGAAGCCTGAAGGTGGAGCACCGGGCGACGCCACGTCGGAGCAGATGGAAGTGGTCGCCGATCTGGCCAAACGTTTCAGCTTCGACGAGATCCGCATCAGCCACGAACAGAACCTGGTGCTTCCCCACGTACGCCTGGCCGACATTCCGCAGGTCTGGGAGACGCTCTGCGCGCACGGTCTCGGGACGCCGAATATCGGTCTGATATCAGACATGATCGCCTGTCCGGGGCTCGACTACTGCAACCTCGCGAACGCGCGCTCCATCCCTGTGGCGCAGCGGATTTCGCAGCGCTTCAGTGACCTCAACAGGCAGCACGAAATCGGCGATCTCAAGATCAAGATCTCTGGCTGCATCAATGCCTGCGGCCATCATCATGTTGGCCACATCGGCATTCTCGGCGTCGACAAGAAGGGTGAAGAGTTCTACCAGATCACGCTCGGCGGCAGCGCCGACGAGGATGCCGCCGTGGGGAAGATTCTGGGGCCGGCCTTTTCCTACGATGATGTGGTCGATGCGATTGAGAATGTCGTCAATACTTACCTCGAAGTGCGCCAGGACGGCGAACGCTTCAACGACACCTACGCCCGTGTCGGTGCGACACCCTTTAAGGAGAAGCTCTATGCCGCTGCTTAAAGACGGTCGCATCGTCGAAGATCTCTGGGCGCCGCTGTCCGAGGACGCGGCCCTCAGCCCCGCGGGCGACATCATAATCACCCTTGAACAGTGGCAAGCGGACCGCGAAGGTTTGAGCAATCGAAACGGCCGCCTGGGTTTGCGGTTAAGGAGCGACCAGTCGCCGGCGGCGTTTGCCGATGACCTGGAACATTTCGACCTCATCGCCTTGGAGTTCCCGCGTTTCGGTGACGGGCGTGCCTATTCCTACGCTCGTCTGCTGCGCGAGCGCTATGCCTTCAACGGCGAACTGCGGGCGGTCGGCAACGTCTTGCGGGACCAGTTGTTCTTTATGCTGCGCTGTGGGTTCGACGCCTTTGAAATCGAAGGCGACAAGAACGCCGACGTCTGGCAGGAAGCGATTTCCGAAATTTCACTTTGGTATCAGCCTTCCGGCGATGGCCGCTCTACTGCCGGCGTGCTGCGCCGTGCCATGACATCCGACACCGGCTGACCGTAGCTGCCAGAGGAGTCTCCGGTTCGATGCATCATGCCCTTTCACCACTTGGCAGGCCTCCTCTGGTGGTCCGGTCGGCAGCAAATCAGGATCACGTCCTGCGCCTGAGTGAACGCGCGCGCCTCTTGGAGTTGCGCTACGGCGGGCTTGATGGCAGAGCACTGCTCGACGCAGCCGTCAACGAGATCTTCGCCGGCCGTATCGCGGTGGTCTCCTCTTTCGGTACGGAGTCTGCGGTGCTGTTGGATCTCGTGGCGCAGGTCAACCGGCACGCGCCGGTCGTCTTCCTGGAAACCGGCAAGCATTTCCCCGAAACACTGGCTTACCGGGACAGGCTGATCGATCACCTCGGTCTCACCTCCGTCCGCAACGTCTCACCGGCTGACGACGACTTGGGCTGGGCCGACAGCGACGGCACTCTGTGGCGGCGCAATCCGGATCTCTGTTGTCAACTGCGCAAGGTATTGCCGCTGGAGCGTGCACTTTCAGGCTTCAGCGCCTGGATCAACGGCCGCAAGCGTTTTCAAGGCGGCCGGCGAAGGCAACTCGGACTGTTCGAAGCGGCCGACTCGCGGATAAAGGTCAACCCGTTGGCCACTTGGAGCACTGCCGACCTTGCCCAGGCGTTTGTCGAGCGGAAGCTGCCGCGCCACCCTCTTGCAGCTCAGGGCTACCCTTCCGTTGGCTGCGCACCCTGTACCTTTAGAGGCGACGGCGCGACCGGTTCACGAGCCGGTCGCTGGAGCGGCAGCGGCAAGACCGAATGTGGCATACACAAGGCGCCCCGCATGGCCGCCGGCAGCGGCAAGGGACTGGTCTGAGGCGCAAGCCCCTCCCTCACCCGCACTCTTTAACCATTTTGATTAACTCTGAAACGCGACTCGAAAGCCGCGCCAGCACGTCAGATCGTTTTTCTGCCCCAGCGATCTCACCGCCCCGCGCGCTTTGCCCATCGGCGAGCCAGAGTAATGTCCGGCCTGACTCCGGACGGGGCTAATAGCCAACGACCGAGAGTCTAGTAGAAGGCCGTTGAGTCGCCCTCCCTTGGGCATGAGATGCATTGTAATCGAACCTAGAATTCTTGCGGTCGAACTGAAAATGCCTTGGTCGAACTAAGTAAATAATTCGATCTTTTCAGAGCGAGTTCAATTGAATTCGAGCGAAAGTAAGATTGTTTCGAACAATTACGGAATTCTTTTTAAACATTGATTGGATTAATAGTTAATTTCCCGAGAAATTAGGGGGAATTTATCTCAAATTAAAGACGATTCTTCTTGATGGAAGCCGTTAAGATTGTGTAAACCTTTAGATGCGGACACAGCATCTGTTGGGCTCTCGGCACCAGTGCGGAGGTTCGGCGAACCCGGCCAAGAAGCGACGGCCCCAGCACAGACCAAGGTGCGCACCGCGGACAGTTCACAGGGTATCGGACGACAAATGAAGCGGATTGCTCACATGCTGGCCAATTGGCGGCCGCCACAGGACCACTGGCTCGCGACCCTGCACCATCTGGTCGCCGGGCAGCGCCATGACAGTCACGGCCACCGGCACGGCCTGGGCACAAAAGCGGTCTACTCGGCAATCAGTGCGCCCTTCGCCTGCATTCTTGCCGGCGCCGCTCTGGCCAGTGTGGCCTCCAGCGATTTCGTCGACGATACCTGGACCCGGGTGACGGCACAGAGCTTCATTCCCGTCGACGTCAATGACATCGATCCGGATCAGTTCTACGTGCGCCAGGTCGGCATCAGCCAACTCGATCTCGAGGAGCAGATCGCCAGCAGCTTTACGCCGAACCCCGGCAAACTGCGACAAGAGTTGAACTGCCTCGCCCAGAACATCTATTTCGAAGCCCGCAGCGAGCCGGTCGATGGCAAGCTTGCAGTAGCCTATGTCGTCATGAATCGGGTCGCATCGCGTTATTTTCCGGATTCGGTTTGCGGCGTGGTGCAGGACGGCACGGATGAAGTTCTCAACAAGTGCCAGTTCTCCTGGTACTGCGACGGCAAGACTGACGACGTGGATGACACGGTCGCCTGGTCGGAAGCGAAAAAGCTGGCCAGCAAGGTCTACTGGGGCCGTGCCGAAGATCCCTCCGAAGGCGCCCTGTGGTATCACGCTGACTACGTGAAGCCGGCTTGGCGCAAAGCCTTCGCCAAGGGCCCTCAGATCGGCCGCCACATCTTCTATTCCCGCAAACCTCAGACAGCGGCGACTCAGATCGCCCAGGGGGACTGAGTGCCGGTGATGGCACTGAGACGACGGGGCTCGTCTATCTAAGATAGCCAAGAGCCGCGTCAGGTGGGTACCCTCAGCGCTGCCGCTGCATGCGGCCCGTTAGGATGGACTCGATGATGTTGTAGCCCTCGTCGCTGAGGTCAACAAACCTTCCCCCAAGTACGCCGTCGGATCCTATTGGTCGGGTTATCTCGACCAGAAAGGCGACGCTTTTTCCCGTCTGAGGATCCAGTTCCAATCGCAGACGCTGGCCAGGCCGAAAATCGTAAGAAAGGTTTTCGGTAGCATCGATGGCGGCGCCAAAGCCGGCGGCGCTGACGTCCGTCACGATGACTTCATTGGCGCCCAAGCGGGCTTGCAACTGTAAATCACGCCGCCGATCGCGACGGCGTTCCTTACGCATGATCTTGACATTGTTGCGGTTCAACACGCCCTCCCTCGGTCCGATCGAAGACTCTAGGGTGCGGTTCTGTAGAATTCGTTAGCGGCCAAGCGCCGCCGTTAACCACAGGGCCGCTGTCGACCCGAACCTGCCGCCGCCGCCGGTTGGAAGCGGGACGGCGGCACGGAAATCGGTGGCGTCAGTGACGACGGTTGGGTGTGTCGACCTCAGCTTCTGCAGAAGCAACAATTTGCGCCGATCCGTCGCGGTTGATGCGGGCGACCGAGTTTTCCGACAAGGCGATTGAGTCCGATACCGCCTCCGCCGCGACGCCAATCAAATGCGCGGCAAAGGGTAGACCGGTTCGCTCGGCTTCAATCCGCAGATAATCGAGGCAGCGTTTGATCGCGGCCGCATCCTCGAGTGGATCACGGTGCTTCAAACCTATGGATTCAATGTTGTTCTCCGACATCGCTCTTCTTTCTCCTCGACACACAACTAGACGAATGTAGCTTGAGAAGTCTCGTCAGCTTACAGCGGGATGCCTGCCGAAAGAATACTTCCGACAACCAGTTGCCGCCCATTGAAGAACCCTCTCCGCATAGCCAGGGCGGCGAAACAAACGCTTCCTGCCGCGCCCTCGACATACTCGCCGTCACGTCCGCCGTCGATCAATGAGTTTCCCTTCTGGTTCAGCAAGACTTGGAGGCTCGCAATCAGCCCTCCGCACTGCGGCCCAAGGTCTTCAGCAGCGACAGCACCTCTGCCCGGACCTTGGCATCGGGAATCCGGTAGTATGAGCTAATCAACTGCAGGGTTTCGCGCTGATTGGTAAAATCAGGATCGGAAGAGTGAATGTTACCGGCCCCCGAAGCGGTGGATGCTTCTCCGCTCGCCGCACCGGTGTCGCCTTCAGATTCGACACCCTCGAAGAAGTAGGTCACCGGTACGTTCAGGATGCGCGACAGCTCATAGAGTTTACTCGCACTGATCCGGTTCGCACCGCGTTCGTACTTTTGAATCTGCTGGAATGTCAGCCCTAAGGCGTTGGCCAGCTTTTCCTGCGAATAGCCTAAGAACACCCTGCGCAGGCGCACGCGTCCGCCAACGTGGACATCAACCGGGTGAGCCTGTCTGGCCTTACCGATGGTTTGTTGAGCAAGCATTCGAACTCCATGTTTTTCATTGATTCCAAGACCCCAGCCTCAATCTACGCGAAACAGCTATGAAGTCCCAAAGGAAAATTCGCGCAAAACTAGTGTAATTGTAATTTCTGCATGATTCTCTTCGATAGCCTGGCGAAAGCGCGCGACAAAGGCCGTGCGAATTATAATAAATTGGAAAATTATACTATAACGATATTTGAAATTATTTTTACAACCTCAACGAGATCGGTGGTTGTATCCGGTCTGTAAATGGCGCAAAAGCAAGGTAGATCAGCTGCCGCGCCGTGTGATCGCGGCACAGTCGCTTGATATTTCCCGGGTTAGCCGGCAGCGGGCCAACTGGCCAGGAAACAGGTCCCGCGATCGAGGTCGCCCGTTCCGCCTGCCTTCACCAGTCGCAGGTCGCCGCCCATGGATTGGGCGGCAGTTCGGGCAACCGCCAAACCAAGACCTGTTCCGGCGATTGATTCCACGTCCTGGGCCCGCCAATAAGGTTCAAAAATCGTCTCAGTCTGCGCCTCGGGAATACCCGGCCCAAAATCCGTGACGGCAATTGTGTACTCGCCATCTTCAAGTTCCAGCTTGACCTTGATGGCCCCCTCGCCGCGTGAATACTTTATGGCATTCTGCATCAGGTTCGAGAGAATCGCATGCAGTGCCAACTCATTTGCAGTTTCAAGAGGCGCACAGATGCGGTCGTCGAGTTCCAACTCCTGCTTGGACCGCAGGGCAATCGATACTTCACGCCACATGACCTGGCAAAACTTGCCGAGATCTAACGGCGCCGTCGAGTCATTATCTTCCCGCGTCACTTCACCACGGCCCAACACCAGCACGTCGTCGACTAGCCGGGCAAGTGTACCCACAGCTTGGTGAATCGTGTGCGCTTCTTCTCGGCGTTCCTGGCGGGTCATCCGGTCGCCGAACTGCTCCAACGCATCGGAGGAAATTCCAATGGCCTGAAGTGGCGTGCGCAGTTCGTGAGAGACCATTGAAACAAAGCGAGACTTCTGAGAGCGCCGCTGCTTTTCCTGATAGAGCGAGACGGACAGCCGACCTTCACTGGAAACCGCCGTTTCCACGCGCTTGATCGCCAGAACAAGGAGAAACCCAACGGCGAGCAGAGACACCAGGAGAAATGGCGCTGCGTTCCACAACATTTCTGAACCGGGGCGCGAGTCGTGCCAGACAATGTGACCGAAAGGCCGACCATTGGCACCAATGATCGGACAGGAATTATAGCCTTCCGGTGCCGGCCCGCGGACGAATTGCAGATCCTCAATATGGCCACCGAGACCAGCGCTCTCGAGAAACTTCAGATCGAGCGGCCGCAAAAAAACCATGACATTGAGCTGATCCGCGTTCCGTTCCGAGATGCCTGTGAGCGGCGCCACCAGACTGGCGGCCATAAGCGCCACATCCTGCTCATAGATCGCAAAATCCGCCAGGGGTACGTCGGCTATCGATGTAGCCTGTCGCGCCGCATCGATCAGGTCCTGGGCGCCCATTGGCAACGGCGCGCCCTGTTGCGCTCCCAGTGTCTCACCCTGAGTGAATGCAAGCTTCACTTCGTTGTCCGGCGACACGACCCAGCCAGCAGCGACCCCGAATTCAGAGTACAAATACTCAGCAAGATTATCCTTAGCCCAGCGCTCGTCGAGGATATTGCCGGATGAAACGCCGGCCTCGTCCCACCAGGCGTAGTCGATAACGAGTTGCCGCAGCGTCGCACGGCGAATCTCGACCAACGATTCTACCAGCGCCTGTTGCGACAGTGCTTCGCGTTGATTGAGGGATCCGGCACTCCAGAAGAGAATGCCGCCGACCGCCAGCAAACTGATTGCCACCAACAAAAGGATCGGCAGCAACAGACTGCGCCGCCGTCGCGCCAATTGGGCGCGCGTTGGTTCGAATCGCAGTGTCGAACGCTGCTCACGTCCCGTCGTGGTGGCCATTTTCCCCTACCGACTTTTCGGGCCCAATGCCCGGCAGGAATGTGAATTCCTACCTGTCCACATTGGGACAGCACTATAGTCAGAATATTCAGGCTGGCCAATATTTCTCGCACGAACAAGGCTTCAACAACTTACCCTTTGCTTTCACCCAAAGTCTCGCAAGTGCCGGGGCGAAGCCCTTGGGCCTGCCGATCTGAGCCATCTGTGCGATCTGCCTTGCCGACAGTCTTACACTGCGAAATTGTTCCTGGCTTTGGGTATCCCAGGAGGGCAACCTCTGTCTTCAAATTCGCCGGCTTCTTCGGTCAACCGATAAATCAATGGATCTGCCAAGCTTACCGCAAACGGCTTGAGATTCTCGCCCGAGCCAGCACTGGGCGTTGCCTCCGGCGCCAGGGTCTGCAAGATTCTCAGCGTAAGATGGGCGGCTGAGTGAACCGGTCCGGACGGGCCACGTGAGCAGAGGCATAAAGTCTATGTCGACCAGGAAACCTGCAGAGCGGCTGGAACTCTTGCTGTCACGCTGCAGTCTTGGCGACCAGGCGGCTTTCACCGAGCTTTACGAAGCAACCTCTGCGAAACTCTTTGGCATAACGCTGCGTATATTGAGACGGGAGGCCTGGGCCGAGGAGGCCCTTCAGGAGGCCTACGTGAAAATTTGGCGCTATGCCGACAGCTACAATCCAGGCCGCGGACGGCCGATGACCTGGATGATCAATATCGCTCGAAATCAGTCGCTGGATCTGCTGCGCCGCGCCGACTACCGCGCCGCGGAAGATGAATGGAAGCCTGAAAAGGATCAACGGACGAGTATCGACAATCCGGCCGATCAAGCGGAGATCAGCCAGGAGATGGAGCGGGTCCTGGGCTGTCTCGGCAACCTCGGCGACGAGCAGCGGAATTGTATCCTGCTGTCCTACCACCAAGGCATGACGCCGACCGAGGTGGCCAACCGCATCAAGCGGCCGGTGGGAACGGTCAAGACCTGGATCCGCAGGGGCTTGATGAAAGTCAGGGAGTGCCTGGATCAATGGGGCTCGGCTCCATGAGATACGACAACCCTCAGCTGCAGGAGGCCCTGGCCGGCGCCTATGTCGCCGGTAGCTTGCACGGGCCTGCGCGTCGGCGTTTCGAGGCGCTGATGCGCACGCGCCCCGACCTGCGCCGCCGGGTGGAGGCTTGGGAGGATCGTCTAACGCCCCTCAGCGACACCATCCCGGCGGTTCCACCGCCGGCACAGGTATGGCATGCCGTGCGCCAGCGTATCGCACCCGGAAAGTCGGCTTCCACTCAGGGGGGCGTCTGGGGCAGCCTCGCGTTCTGGCGCCCCTTCGGCGCCCTGGCGGCCTGCCTGGCAGTGATCGCCGCCGTCTATGCCGGCTACACCACCTTCCAACCGGCTCAGAAGCCACAGGTCGCCGGAGTCGCGTCGCAACAGATCACGCCCAGCTACGTCGCGGTTCTGACCGACAAGTCAGATTCTCCGGCTCTGGTGGTCACCGCCTTCAAGGGTCCGTGGCGTCTCACCGTGGAACCGCTTCGTGAGATGTCACCCTACGCAGGTAAGGTCTTCCAAGTTTGGGCCGTGGAACGCGGCACCGGAACCACGCGGCCCCTGATCCAAGTCGCAGGCAACACGGTTCTGCAGCAGCGCCTCGGCGATGTAGGCTGGGACGCGATCAAGACGTCCGAATCGCTGATCGTGACCGTTGAGGATGCCGGCGAGGCGCCGGCCGCGCCAAGCGGCGAGGCCATCTTCTCTGGCCTTTGCCTCAACCTGAAAGGCCCCGCAGAAACGTGAATCCGGCCCGCTCTGTGCGGGCGGCGACAACGCCGCCTCGAAGACGACAGAAACGCTCGCCCGTTCAGCCAACTGGCACAGCCTGACCTTCGTGAACGCAACCTCGCCCCTGTCGGTTGGGCCGTCCGGACGCCGGCCTCTGCAACGGCTGAAGATCTGCCTCTCGAACTGGCGGCCCGGCTGGCGTATAAGGAAGCCTGAACAGGGAGAACAACGTCATGTCGATCGCCTCTCGCGCGCACCTGCAGGCTGTGCTGGCACTTGGGCTCGCCGTCGGCCTGCTGATCGGACCACTGGGCTCGACGCCCAGCCTGGCGCAGGAGGTGACCTTGCGGGTGCACCATTTCCTGCCGCCACCTTCAACCACACACAAAGACTTCATCGAGCCCTGGGCCCGCAAGGTCGAGGCCGAGTCCGGCGGCCGCATCAAGATCGAGATCTACCCCTCGATGCAGCTGGGCGGAAAGCCGCCGGCGCTCTACGATCAGGTGCGCGACGGCGTGGTCGACATCGTCTGGACGCTGCCTGGCTACACAGCCGGACGTTTTCCCACCATCGAGGTCTTTGAGCTACCCTTCATGGCCGCCTCCGCCGAGGCCACCAGCCAGGCAGCTCACGAGTTTTATGAAAAATACGCGCGCGACGATTTCAAGGATGTCCACCCACTGATGATCCATGTGCATGCGCCTGGGACTCTGCACATGCGCGACCGGGAGGTGAAGACACTTGAAGACCTGAATCGGGTGAAAGTGCGGGCGCCGACAAGGATGACAAACGCCGCCCTGGAAGCACTCGGCGCGACCCCGATCGGCATGCCGGTACCGGCCGTGCCGGAAGCCCTGGCTCGAGGCGTCATCGAAGGAACCGCCCTGCCCTATGAGGTAACCCTGCCGCTGAAGGTGCACGAGTTGACCACCAGCCATACGGAAATCGGTGGCAACCGCGGCCTCTATACCGCTGTATTTCTCTTTGCCATGAACAAGGCGCGCTATGAGTCGTTACCCGACGACCTTCGCAAGGTGATCGACGATAACTCCGGCACGGCGCTGGCAAAGCAAATCGGCAAGGTCTGGGACGATGCCGAAGTGCCCGGCCGACAGGCCGCGGCCGACCTCGGCGACAGCTTCTACACCATAGAAGGCGAGGAACTGGCGCGCTGGCAGGCGGCAACGGCTGGTGTCACCGAAATGTGGATCGCGGAGATGAATGCGGCAGGCAAGGACGGCCGGGCCCTGGTCGAAGAAGCCAAGGCCCTGATCGCCAAATACGCCGGAGAATAACCGCGATTATGCCTCGCCGCGCGCCGGATAGTCCTTTTCCCGGATGAAATCTATGGCGCCTAGCAATTGGTCGAGCGGCGGCCGCGCGAACGGCAAGGTCTGAATGAAGGCCGCATAGAGGGTGCCATCCGGTTTCACCAGGAACAGGCCCGGCTCGTTGAACAGGGCCGGCTCATCGATGCCAATGGACGTCTTGCCGCGGCTGGTCGAGATCGGCAACTGGAGTTCGCGGGCTTTATCGATGCTGAGGTCATATGCGATCGGCAGATTCGGCAAGTTCCAGTCGGTCTTGGCCATTTCGGCACGCTCCCGATTGTCGCTGCTGACCGCGACCACATCGACACCGCGGCTGGCGAACTCCTCCATCCGCGTATTCAGATCCTGCAGATAGTCCCGGCATTTCGGGCAGTGGGCGCCCCGATAAGCGACGATCATGGAGAGACTTTCAGGCTTGCGCTCGGAAAGCGTCCAGGCGCCGCCCTCGAGCAACGGGAATGACATTTCAGGGGCTGGTTGGCGTGTCTTCAACATGTCTGTTGTTCCTTTCGATGGATATAATTGAACGATCGTTCAAGATTTTGCGAAAAAAATCTCAGTCCAGCGCGCGCAGCGCGATGCGCACAACGCTGTTTAGGGCGGAACGATCGGGTGAGACCTTGGCCATGACACGCAGTCCGTTGACCGTTGCCGCGAGAAAGCGCGCGAGGTCCGCCACAGACTTATCGGCAGATATCTCTCCCCGCTTCCGGGCGCCGGTCAGGATACGGCGGAATGCCGCTTCCATGGTGCCCATGCCGGCTGCAACGGCCAGGCGCGTATCCCGATCGTGCGGAGCCAGTTCGATGGCCGAGTTGGTAATCAGGCAACCGAGCAAGCGTCCCTCGCCCACAGAAAACTCTATCACCTCCTTGAAGAAAGCCGCGATTCTGAGCTTGGCCGGTCCCGGTTGCTCCAGGCGAGCAAGGCGCTGCGCCGTGACGTTGCTGCGGTAGTGTTGCACAGCCTCCAGAAACAGGCCGTGCTTATCGCCGAAGGTATCGTACAGGCTGCCACGATTGAGTCCGGTGGCGTCCACCAGTTCCCGCACCGAAGTCGCCTGATAGCCATGGCGCCAGAAGACGCCAAGTGCCTTCTCCACCACATCTTCGCGATCGAATTCCCTAGGCCGAGCCAAAAAGAATGCCGTCCCACCGGTCTGAGATATTTTCTGAACGATCGTTCTATAACTTCGATACGGCCGAACTGTCAAGGAATTCGGACAACCGAGGGTCTGACCGTCCAAGAAGATCACCGTTGTGAACGGGCGGTCCCGCGTGCCACTCTGCGGCACAATCACGCTCGTCCTGGGGCAAATGACGTGCAGCAACTAAAGCAGATAGAAAACGGCAGCCGGGTCGAGGGAACCTTTTCCGAGGCTGAGATGGCCCGGCGCCTGTCCCGTCTTCGTGACGTCATGGCTGAACAGGGTCTTGATGCGGCGATCTTCACCTCCTATCACAACATCAACTACTACAGCGATTTCCTCTATTGCTCCTTCGGTCGGCCCTACGCCCTGGTGGTGACGGGCGACAGGGCGACGACGGTCAGCGCCAATATCGACGGCGGCCAACCCTGGCGCCGCAGCTTCGGCGAAAACCTGGTCTATACGGATTGGCAGCGCGACAACTACCTCGCGGCCCTGCAGCAACTGGCACCGGCCCGTGGCCGCATCGGCATCGAGGAGGACCACCTGCCGATAGACCGGTTGCGCAAGCTGCAGGCAGCTCTGCCCAATGCCGCTTTCACCGATATCGCGGCCCCCGCCATGGCCCTGCGCATGGTGAAGTCGCCTGAGGAGATCGAGCTGATCCGCAATGGCGCGCGCATCGCCGATATCGGCGGCGAAGCCTGCCGCGCCGCCATCGGCGAGGATATTCCCGAGCACGAGATTGCCTTGGCTTCCACTGGCGCCATGGTCCGAGCCATAGCCAAGACCTACCCACACGCCGAACTGCTGGACACCTGGACCTGGTTCCAGTCCGGTCTCAACACCGACGGCGCCCACAATCCGGTCACCAGCCGAAGGCTGCGGAAAGGCGACATCCTCAGCCTCAACTGCTTTCCCATGATCGCCGGCTATTACACCGCCCTGGAGCGCACTCTCTTTCTCGATCACGCGAGCGATCGCCACCTGGCGCTTTGGGAGGTCAACTGCGCCGTGCACCGCCGCGGCCTGGAGTTGATCCGCCCGGGCACACGCTGCTGCGACATTGCCGCCGAGCTCAATGAAATCTATCTAAAGCACGACTTGCTGGACTATCGCACCTTCGGATATGGCCACTCCTTCGGCGTTCTGAGCCACTACTATGGCCGCGAGGCCGCCCTGGAGTTGCGCGAGGACATCGAAACGGTAATCGTACCCGGCATGGTGATCTCCATGGAGCCGATGATCATGATCCCGGAGGGGATGCCCGGCGCCGGCGGCTACCGGGAGCACGACATCCTGGTGGTGACTGAAGACGGCGCCGATAACATCACCGGCTTCCCCTTCGGTCCCGAGCACAACGTCGTGCCCGCGTGACACTCCGAGGATCAGGTGCCGTGGCCACTTCGGCACCCGATCCCAGTCGTGACACTCGGCTTAGGCCTTGCGCGACACGAACCAGACGTTCAACGGGTCATGGTCGAAGATATGGCGCTGGGGCGCAGCGAAGCCGGCTTCCTTCAACATCTCCACGGCGGTTTCCCAACCCCACATGGCGCCAAGTCCCGCACCGTCCTGGCCGAGTGATACCGGCATGCAGTGCATGCAAGAAGCGGTGTAGAGAAACGCCGCCATTGGAAAATTGAGATAGTTTTCCAGATGGGCGGCGGCGCGGAGATTGCAGAACGCCGCCTCTTCAAACGCCATACCGGGATCACCCCGGCACGTTATCGCCAGCGCTTCCAAGGTGTCGGGCGGCAATTCACAGACCGAATCTAGGATGCGATAATAACTTCAGCCGGGGTCCATCGCTCGCGGCGGCGCTTGCGGCGGGCCACTTCATCCTCGCCAGAGTAATCGGCCGGCTTCGGCGCCTGGATGAACGACTCGGCATCCTCCAGTGCGTTGACGATGACGATGCCGTTGAGCTGGCCGCCATCGGCTAGCACCGCCGCCAGATAGACACCGCAGCGCCCACAGAGAAGATAGTCGGCGGTCCTGAGGCCGAAGCTGTAACGCTGCACGACCGCTTCGTCATGCAGCGTTACTACGAGCTTTCCCGCCGCATCGGACACGGCACGGGAGCTGTGCTTGCGGCAAAAACTGCAGAGGCAGGCCCGCACTTCGGTCGCTTCCGGCGCGACCTCACTCTCGTAGCTCATTGTTATGGCGCCGCAATGGCAGCCGCCGTGGTGACGCATGGTACTCTTCCCGTCCTGGAACGGCACAGTCTAGCGCTGGAACCAAGGCCTTCAAAGGTTCTCTACAATCAACATCGCGCCGGACAGCAGCAACAGCGCCTGGACCACGTTGCGGAATGTCTTTTCGCTGGCTCTGCGATAGAGGCGGGCGCCAAGCCAGGCACCCAAGGCCGTGCCCGGTACCGCCAAAGTCAGTGACTCGAGGACGGCACCGTCGACCCGTCCGGCCGCCGCCATGGCGACGCCGGCCAGGGCCAGCACGACAAGATTGAACGGCTGATAGACAGCCCGCTGGTCAGCCGAGGCGCCGCCGCGCAGTTGCAGCCAAATGAGCGGCAAAGGGCCCGACAGGCCGGCAAAGCCGCCGAGGACGCCGCCACCCACCCCGACAGTGGCATCTGCCGGCCGGCCGCCCCAGCTGCCGATGTTGAGCCGCGGTAGTCCGCAGAACTGGCTGAATGAATAGGTGACGAGGAATAAGCCGACGCAAAACCGCAGCAGTTCCGGCGAAGTCTGGGTCAGTGCCGCCACGCCGAAGGGCACGCCGAGGCCGCCGCCGATGAGATAGGGCAACGCACGGCGCCAGTCGAACTTGGGGCGCAGGCCCGCCAGGCTGACCAACTGTCCGGTTACCGAGGCCATGACCACCAACGGCGGGACGATGACAGGCGGCAAGACATGAAACCAGAACCCGGAGGCTACCAGGCCGGTGCCGAAGCCGGCAAAGCCGGTGACGAAGCCCGCCGTCAGGGAACCGAGGAGCAGGAATGCGAGGGTCGTCGAATCGGGCAGGGTGGCGAGCATCCCCGCGCATAGCACGCCCCGGTTTTTCCGCCAACCT
Source organism: Kiloniellaceae bacterium (assembly GCA_040217155.1). Classification (GTDB taxonomy): domain Bacteria; phylum Pseudomonadota; class Alphaproteobacteria; order Kiloniellales; family Kiloniellaceae; genus Pelagibius. The sequence goes on along the minus strand of JAVJNS010000026.1, from coordinate 301,199 downwards.
GCCTCGCCGCCCGGTAGTGGGCCGTCAGCGGCGAGTCAGCCGCTCCAGCAGGCCGGGCAGGCCGTTCAGGCGCTCCAGGCGGTGGAAGCGCTCGCTGACCGGATCCTCGCCGTGGGCCTCGTGCGCCCAGAGCAGGGCATAGGGCACATGGATGCCGTGGCCGCCGAGCTCCGAGATGGGCAGCACGTCCGAGGGCATGGAGTTGCCGACCATCACCGTGCGCGCCGGGTCGACGTCGTGACGCTCAAAGGCGGCGCGGTACACAATGGCATCCTTGCGCGGCACGCTTCTACCTGCTCGAAATGACCGGCCAGACCGGAGCGCTCGATATCGAAACCGACCTACCGCTGTTGAGACTTCGATGAAGCCGTCCCGACGCAGGAAGTCGGTCTCTAGACTTTTCTCTCACTCCACCTCTTTGACGCGGCCCTCGACCTTCGGGGCCACCTCACCGGCCGCGGCGACGAAGTCCATGACCATGGAGGCCATGTACTTGGCGGCGTCGCCGTCGATCAGCGTCCTGGTTTCGGTAAAGACGGAGTAGCCGTCACCGCCCTTGGCAACGAAATCGTTGGTCGCCAGGGTATAGATGGCCTTTGGATCCAGCGGCTTGCCGTTGACCATTACCTCTCTCACCCGCTGGCCTGCCGGGGCATTGCGGCTCCAGGACACCGTCAGGCCGGAAACGCTGGGGAAACGTCCCGCGCCCTCCTCCACCTTGCTGACGCCGTGTTCCAGGGCTTCGCGCAGCTGCGCGCCAGAGAGTTCCAGCTTCACCGTGCGATTGCCGAAAGGCAGTTCCGACTGAATGTCACGTCGGGTCAGGGTGACGCCGGCTTCATAAGTCTTGTCGCCGCGGATCCCGCCGCCGTTGGTGAGCGCCACGTCGGCCTTCACGCCCTGACGCATGGCATCGGCGATGAGGTTGCCGATGGCGGTCTCCTGTCCGCGCACCGAGGCGCGGCGGCTGTCCAGCGGCGTCACCGACTTGCCGAGCGCCACGTCCAACTCCTTGCTCAGTTGGTCGAGATAGGTCTGCACCTTGGCCGCCATGACCGGTTCCGGCTCGACACCCTGGGTCGAGAGAATGCGGAACTGCGGCGTCCAGGTGAAAACCTGACTGCCGCGGCTTTCCACAGTGTCCATGGTCACCTCGACCACCATAAGGTTCTCGCCCTGGGAGCCGGATTCCACAAACGCGCGCTGACCATTGTAATAGGTGATCTGCAGATGGTCGTGGCCGGACAGCAGTACGTCGATGCCGCTGTCGCCGTTCACCAGTTGCAGATCTTCGGCGATTCCAGTGTGTGCCAGGGCCACGACCAGATCGGCACCGTTTTCGCGCAAGTTGTCGCTGAGGCCGCGGGCGGTCTCGAGCAGCGGTTTGAACGTGACGCCCTCGGCGCTGGAGATCTCCGGCGTTTCCGGGGTGGTCAGGCCGATAAAGCCGATCGTGTAGGGGCCCGCCTCGGCGGTCCAGGTGGCCAGCGTGCCGTCGATCAGCGTCCCCGTGGAATCGACCGTATTGGCGCCGAGAATCGGGAAGCGCGCTTCAGACACTCGCTCGCGCGTCACCGCCACACCGAAGTCGAACTCGTGATTGCCCAGCACCATAAGGTCGAGTTCGGCCTCGTTGAAGAGGTCGATCATGTGCGCGCCCTTGTCGAAGCCCGACAGCAGGGACGGGGAGATGGTATCGCCGCCGTGAGTGAAGATCGCATGGTCGGCCGCAGCGCGCTCCCGGTTCACCAGGGTCATGAGGCGGGCGAGCCCGCCGCGATCCTTCGAATCCTCGATGCGGTCGAAATCGTTGATGTGCAGCAAGGTCACTTTGACTGGCTCCGCCGCCGCCGGCGCGGCCAGCGTGGCGGACAGCACGGCAGCCAGCAGGGTAGCGCCGAAAATCCCTGTAATTCTCTGCCCTAACATCTCTTTCTTCTCCTCATCAATTACGGTCTTCGTTGGCAGCTCTTCAAAGGGGCTGCGCGCCCGCCGAAAACGCATCTTAGCCGAAACCGCGCAGCGGCATATCGGCTCCGCGCTGCAGCCAGTTGTCTTCAGGATAGCGGCAGGCGCCGTCGATCAGGTGTAGAGTATAGGCTTGGCGTGAGCGCTCCGAACGGTTGGGCGCGCTGCCGTGGGGCAGCTTGCCATGCAACACCACCAGAGCGCCTTTGCGCGCTTGCAACGGCACAGCCTCCGCCTCCGGCCAGGGCGCATCGTCGAGTCGCTGCATGACCAAACGCCCACCCTGGCGGCGCCAGCGCTCGCGCAGCGGGCCGCGGTGTCCGCCCGGCAGCGCCCAAAGACAGCCGTTCTCCAGGGTCGCATCCTCCAGGGCAAACCACAGGCCGACGACGCTCAGCGGCTCGGTATAGAGAAAGGTCGAATCCTGGTGCCAGCCGACCTCGCCGCCGATGCGGGGCTGCTTGAAAATATACATCGACTGCAGCAGACGCGGGTCGGCGAGTTCCAGAGCCCGGGCCAAACCGGCCAACTGCGGCAGGCGCGAGAAGCGCGCGAAGACCGGATCGAGATCGTGCTGGGCATGGCCGAACTTGTTGATCGAAAGACGCTTGTCCTGGCGCAGCCGGCCGGCTTCGTCGAAAGCCTCCTCCTCAAAGAAGAATCTGATCCTGTCGCCGGAGCCCTGGAAGTAGGCATCTCGCCCGTGCACCTGCCCGCGGGTCGAGAAAACGCTGGCGACGCTAGCGGCGTCGAAGGCCTCGACCAGTTCCCTGGCGCGGCTCATGAGGACATCGCAGTCAGCCGCGGCGACCATGTCTTCCAGAACCAGAAATCCGTCGCGGGCGAAGGCGGCGCGCATCTCGGCTGTCAGGCGCCCGTCAACCGGCGCGGGGAACCGCTCGGCTTCCAGACCTTGGTTGGCCGTTCTCGGGGCGAACATCGCTCTTAAATGTCCTCCGCAGTGATGCGCTGCTGGACGACAGGCGCTATCTCGCCATCAGTCTGACCGATCTTGAAGGCCTTCTGCAAGAGCGCCGCCACGGCCTCGGCCGAGGCCTCGTCGGCGGCATGGATCACGGCGATGGGATCCGATTTGGAAACCACCTGGCCCAGCGGCAGAATCTCGTCGATGCCGACCGCCGGATCGACCCGGTCCTCGACGCGGCGGCGCCCCCCGCCCAGTTCGATGACCGCCAGGCCGATCGCGCGGGTATCGCAGGCACTGACCACGCCGGCCGCCTTGGCTTGCACCGCCCGGCGTACCGGTGCGCGCGGCAGTAGCTCGGAGGACCGTTCGAGGAGGTCTGACGGCCCCCCAAGGGCGGCCACCATGGCGGCAAAGCGCTCGGCGGCACGGCCGGAGGTCAAGGCCGTCTCCGCCTTGGTGGCCGCATCGATCGCGTCATCGGCCAAGCCGCCGATCAGCAGCATTTCGACAGCCAGGGCGAGCACGACCTCGCGGAGCCTGGGATCGGCGGCCCCGCCGGTCAGCATCTCGACCGTCTCATTTACTTCCAGCGCATTACCGGCGGCGCGCCCCAAGGGCTGATTCATGTCGGTGATGAGCGCCGTGGCCGGCAGACCCGCGCCAACCGCGACCGAAACGATACTCTCCGCCAGATCGCGGGCCCTGTCCGCGGTCGCGGCAAAGGCGCCATTGCCGCACTTTACGTCCATCACCAAGCCGTCGAGGCCGGCGGCCAGCTTCTTGGACAGGATCGAAGCCGTGATCAGGGGAATCGACTCCACTGTGGCGGTGACGTCGCGCACGGCATAGAGCCGCCGGTCGGCCGGGGCCAGGTCGGCGGTCTGGCCGATGATGGCGCAGCCGGTATCCGCTACCACTTTCTGGAAACGTTCGACCTGCGGCGCGGTGTCATAGCCGGGAATGGACTCCAGCTTGTCCAGGGTGCCGCCGGTGTGCCCCAGGCCACGACCGGAGACCATCGGCACAAATGCCCCGCAGGCCGCCAGGATGGGAGCCAGAAGCAGGCTCACTTTGTCGCCGACGCCACCGGTCGAGTGCTTGTCGAGGATCGGCCCGGACAGGTCTTGCGAGCGCCACGCGATGCGCCGACCGCTCGCCGTCATGGCACGGGTCAAGGCCACGGTCTCGCCCGCCGTCATGCCGCGCAGGAAGACCGCCATGGCAAAGGCGCCAAGCTGTCCGTCGCCGAGGCTGCCGTCGCCGATACCGGCAACGAAGGCTTCGATTTCAGCCGCCGTCAGCGGTTCGCCGTCGCGTTTCCGCCGAATGACCTCCTGCGGCAGGAACCCCATCAGTAGCCCGGTGTCGTCTTGGCCGGCCCGGGGACGACGCCCAACACCGAGAGTAGATCGTCCAGCAGGCCGCTGGCGCCGAAGCGGAAATGCCGGGCGTCGGCCCAGGCCGGACCCATGATGCGGTCGGCCTGTGCCAGATAGGCGGCGGCGGTCGCGGTGTCGCGGATACCACCGGCGGCCTTGAAACCGACGTCCCGGCCGCCGGAAGAGCCACAATCCCTGATGGCTTGCAGCATGACTTCGGCGGCCTCGGGAGTCGCCGAGACCTCGATCTTGCCGGTGGAGGTCTTGATGTAGTCGGCGCCGGCCCCGATCGCGTCTCGGCTGGCGGCATAGATATTTCTCGCTTCGCCCAGGCGGCCAGTTTCCAAGATGACCTTCAACAACGACCTGGCGCCGCAAGCGGCCTTGCAGGCCGCGATCATGTCGCGCACCACGGCGGTGTCTCCGCCCAGCCACCGGCTGTAGGGCATCACCAGGTCGACCTCATCGGCGCCCTGGTTGACGATGTCTTCGGTCTCCCTGACCGCGGCGGCGATGTCGTCGCCGCCGGCCGGAAAATTGGCGACCGCGGCAACGCGCACGCCACTGTGTTCCAACAGGCTGCGCGCCTGGGTGACAAAGCGCGGCCAAATGCACACAGCCGCCACGGGACCGGCAGCGGATGCCGCGCGGTTGCAGAGTGCGGCCACGGCGGCATCGTCGTCGGCGTCATTGAGGCTCGTCAGGTCAAGCAGGCCGAGGGCGCGCTTGGCCACGGCCCTCAAAGCTTCAGCATCCTCAGTCACCGGGCAATTCCTCCAGGAAAGCTGTCAGCAGCCGGGTCACATCGTGAGCCGCAGCCGAGGCGTGGCGCATGGTCTGGTCGTGCGACAGTGGCTCTGCCGACATGCCCGCGGCCAGGTTGGTGATCATCGAGACCGCCGTCACCTTGAGGCCGAGCAGGCGGGCGACGATCACTTCCGGCACTGTGGACATGCCGACCGCGTCGCCACCCAGAACCCGTGCAGCCACAATCTCGGCCGGGGTCTCGAAATGTGGTCCGCAAAACCACACGTAGACCCCCTCGGCGAGTTTGATGCCAAGACACCGCGAGAGCTCCAGCATCCGCGCCCGCGACGGTGGATCGTAGGCGTCGACCAGATCGACAAAGCGCTCGTTGCCTTTCATGCCGAAGAGCGGCGACACTCCGGCGAAGTTGATGTGGTCGCGCAGCAGCAGCAGGCGCCCCGGCCCAACGTCGTCGCGCAGACTGCCGGCCGCATTGGTCAGGATCAGGTGCTTGCAGCCCAGTTCCTTCAGTATCGCCAACGCCAGGTTCATGCCATCGGCCCGGCCGCTCTCGTAATAGTGCGCGCGGCCCTGCATCACCGCCACCGGGCGGCCGGCCAGGCGCCCGAGGATCAGGCTGCCGCCGTGTCCGGCAACCGAGGGTTGGGGAAACCCGGGTAGATCTGAATAGTCCAGCGTTGTCGGCTGCGCCACGGCCTCGGCCACCGCGCCGAGGCCGGACCCCAACACCAGCGCCACTTCGGGTGCCTCGGTGCTTTTCTTGCGGATCATGGCCGCCGTAGCGGCCGCCGCCTCGAACATGTCCGGCTCTCTCATCCCTTGAGATGGTCAGGACCGAAAGAGAGCGGCAGGAGCTCCCCCAGGGTCACGGTCTTGCGGAGGCCTTGAGGCCCGCAGATATGGATTTCAACGCCCGCGTCGGCGAACTCGCGCAGCCGCTGCCGGCAACCGCCACAGGGTGTCACCAGCATGTCCCCGGCGCCTGCCACGGCAACTTCGACCACACGCGCCTCGCCGCCCATCACCAAAGCCGAAATGGCCGAGGTTTCAGCGCAGCAGCCCTCAGGATAGGACGCGTTCTCCACATTGCAACCGGCGTAGACCTTGCCGCTGGCGCCACGCAGCGCGGCGCCGACGCAAAATTTCGAGTAGGGTGCGTGAGCCTTGGCCATAGCGGCGATCGCCGCATCGATGAGATCCGCGCTCACAATTGTCCTCGCTTGCCTGTAATGCCGGGATGCAATCTAGCGTTCCTTCACATAGGGCCGGCCGATAGCCTTGGGCGCCACGGCGCGGCCGATGAAACCGGCCAGCAGCACCACCGTCATCACATACGGCAGCGCCTGGATCAACTGCACCGGGATCGGCCCGATAATCGGCAGGACGACACCTTGCAATCGAATGGCGGTGGCATCGAGAAAGCCGAACATCAGGCAGGCCAGCATCGCCGGAACCGGCCGCCACTTGCCGAAGATCAGCGCCGCCAGCGCGATATAGCCCTGGCCCGCCGTCATCTCGCGCACGAAGGCCGCATTCTGGGCAATAGAAAGATAGGTCCCGGCAAAACCGGTCAGCACACCGGCACAGAAGACGGCGCTGTAGCGCAGACGCGCCACGGAGATGCCGGCGGTATCGACGGCATCGGGGTTTTCGCCCACTGCGCGCAGGCGCAGGCCGAAACGGGTGCGGTACACCACCCACCAGGTCAGCGGCACCATGGCGAAGGCGACGTAGACCAGCAGGTTGTGGCCCGACAGCAATTCGCTGTAGATCGCCCCCACGACCGGCACATCCGCCAGCGTCTCCGCCCCTGGCCAGGTGAGGGGCGTAAAGCGCGATGTATTGGGCACCGAGGGCGTCTGGCCGCCGCGCGAGAACCAGGCAATGCCCAGCACCACGGTCAGGCCCGAAACCAGGATGTTAATGGCGACGCCGCTGACCACCTGGTCGCCACGGTGGGTGATGCAGGCAAAGCCGTGCAGCAGTGCGAGGGACACGGACACCACAATGCCGGCGCCCAATGCGAGCCACGCGGAGCCGGTGACCGCCGCCATGCTGGCCGCCGCGAAGGCCGCCGCCAGCATCTTGCCCTCCAGGCTGATGTCGATGACGCCGGAGCGCTCGGAAAACAGGCCGGCCATGGCACAAAACACCAGCGGCGTCGCCACGCGCAGCGTGGCATCGAAGGTCAGCAGTAGAGTGAACAGCATCTCCGACATGGCGCGCTAGCCTTCCTGCGCCGCAGCGATCTGGCGGCCACGGAAGATCTTCAGATAGGCCCGCTCCACCGGCCCCTTCATCATGTAGGCCAAGGCACCCGAGAACAGGATTACCAGACCCTGAATGGTGACCACCATCTCGCGGGTGACCTTGGGCTCTTCGAAAGCCAGCTCGGCGCCGCCCTGGTAGAGCATGCCGAACAGCAGGCTCGCCAACACAATGCCGATGGGGTGGTTGCGCCCCATCAGTGCAACGGCAATGCCGGTGAAGCCGTAGCCGGCGGTGAAGTTCAGCAACAGGCGGTGATGCACGCCCATCACTTCGTTGATGCCGACGAAGCCGGCCAGACCGCCGGAGACACACATCGCCAGCATGATCACCCTGCGCGGTTTGATGCCGGCATAGATCGCCGCGGTCTCGTTGGCGCCGACGGTGCGGATTTCGTAGCCCCAGCGGGTCCGCCAGATGAACGCCCAGACCAGGAAGCAGCAGGTCACCGCCCAGACCACGGAGAGGTTCAGTGGCGAGGGCGTCACCTTGACGCCGAACCAGCCGAAGATCTCATGCATGAACGGCAGTTGGCCCGAAGGCGCGAACTCGCGGCTTTCCGGCGACATGGACCCCGGCTGGATCAGCACGTTCACCATCAGGTAGACCATCAACGCCGAGGCGATGAAATTGAACATGATGGTGGTGATGACGATATGGCTTCCGCGATAGGCCTGCAGGTAAGCGGGGACCGCCGCCCAGGCGGCCCCGAAAGCGGCGGCCAACAGGACTGACAGCGGCACGATAAGGAACAGCGGCAGGCTGCTGTCGAACAGTAAAATTCCAAGGCCGACGCCAAGGCCGCCGATATAGGCCTGGCCCTCACCGCCGATGTTGAAAAGGCCGGCGTGAAAGGCGACCGCCACGGCAAGGCCGGTGAAGACGAAGTTGGTGGTGTAGTAAAGGGTGTAACCGATAGCGACGTCGTAACCGAAGGCACCGTAAAGAATGATCTCCACCGCCAAGAGGGGATCGACGTCGATGGCCCAGAGGATGCCGCCCGAAACCAGAAAGGCCAGCGCGATATTGACCAGCGGGATCAGGCCGACATCGACCCAGCGGGGAACGTTTCCGGACGCCGCGCTCATTCCGGTTTCACCGCCTTAGCGCCAGGCAGGCCCGGACTCTTGCGGCGCGCTTCCTCTTCCGTGGCGGCGTTGGCCATCATCAGGCCGAGCAGGCGCTCATCGGCCTCGTCCGCCGGCACCTCGCCGACGATACGTCCTTCGAACATCACCAGGACGCGGTCGCTCAGCGACATGATCTCGTCCAGTTCGACCGAAACCAGCAGAACTGCGCTGCCGGCATCGCGCATGGATACCAGGTTGCGGTGGATAAACTCGATGGCGCCGATGTCCACACCGCGGGTCGGCTGGCCGACCAGCAGCAAGCGCGGGCCGCGCGACAGCTCGCGCGCCAGCACGATCTTCTGCTGGTTGCCGCCGGAAAAGTTGGCCGTCTTCAGGGCCGGCGCCGGCGGGCGCACGTCGAAGTCCGCCATCTTCTTGGCGCAGTCCGCGCGGATTGCCTCGCCGTCGGAGAACAGGCCGCTGTTGTACTCAGGATCCCGGTGATAGCCGAGAATCGCCGACTCCTCGGCATCGAAGCTGCGCACCAGCCCCATGCGCAGGCGATCCTCCGGCACATGGGCGGCATGCATAGACCGCATGACGGAAGGGTCGAGCGGCCGCGACGCGGAGAAGCGCTCACCCAGCAGGTCGAAGCCGCCGGCGGTCACCGGGCGGATGCCAGACAATACTTCAAGCAGCTCGCTCTGGCCATTGCCGGAGACACCGGCGATACCGACCACCTCACCGGCGCGTACGGAAAAACTGACATGGTCGACGCGGGCCACGCCGGAGCGATCGACAAAACTGAGGTCGTTCACCGCCAGGACGGTGTCGCCGACCTGTGGCGCCTGCTTGTCGATGGACAGGAGCACTTTGCGGCCGACCATCAGTTCGGCCAGTTCTTCCTTGCTGGTCTCCGCCGTCACCCGGTCGGCGATCATCTGGCCGCCACGCATGACCGATACGTTATCGGTCACCGCAAGGATCTCACGAAGCTTGTGGGTGATCAGCACCACCGTCACGCCCTGCCGTCGAAGGGAGTCGAGAATGCGAAACAGCTGATCCGTTTCCTGGGGCGTCAACACGCCGGTCGGCTCGTCGAGAATAAGAATATCGGCGCCGCGATAGAGCGCCTTTAGGATCTCCACCCGCTGCTGCTGACCGACCGGCAACTCGCCGGCCAGCGCGTCTGGATCGACATCGAGATTGTAGTCGCGCTCCAGCCGCCCCAGCTCAGCCCGGGCCTTTTCGATGCTGGACGTGAGTATGGCACCTGATTCGGCGCCCAGCATGATGTTCTCCACCACGCTCATGGTGTCGACCAGCATGAAGTGTTGGTGAACCATGCCGATGCCGGCATCTATGGCATCGCGCGAAGAGCGGATCGCCGTCGGCTTGCCGCTGATGAGAATTTCCCCGCTGTCGGCTTCGTAAAAGCCGTAGAGAATGCTCATCAGGGTCGATTTGCCGGCGCCGTTCTCGCCGATGATGCCGTGGATGGTCCCCGGCGGCACGGCAAGGCAGACGTCCCTGTTGGCCTGCACCGTGCCGAAGGCCTTATTTATGTTCCGCAGTTCAATGACCGGCGCCGCCGACCCGGCACCGGCGCTGTCCGAAGATCTGTGGATCGTATCAGCCACGAAAACCCCTACAGCCCTCCGTGGCCCTGCGCCAATGCGAAGGGCCACGGAAGCGGCCGCCTAGTAGGTGCAGCTGTTGTCGGCCGTGTAGTCGTGGACCTTCAGCTTACCGGAAACGATGTCGGTGGCGGCTGCAGCGACCTTTTCCTTCATCTCAGCGGTCACAAGGTCTTTGTTGTATTCGTCCAGCGCCCAGCCGACACCGCCCTCCGCCAGACCCAAGACCTGGATACCGGAGGACCAGTTGTCGTCATTGGCGTCTTTGAAAGCCTTGTAGGCGGCCACGTCGACGCGCTTCAGCATGGAGGTCAGCATGGTGCCGGGGTGCAGGTAATTCTGGTTGGAATCGACGCCGATGGCGAACTTGCCGCTATCTTCGGCGGTCTGGTAGACGCCCACGCCGGTACCACCGGCGGCCGCGTAGATCACGTCCACGCCACGGTCGAACTGGCTCTTGGCGAGTTCCGAGCCGCGGGTCGGATCGTTCCAAGCCGACGGTGTGGTACCGGTCATGTTCTGCACCACCTCTGTATCGCCGCTGACATACTTGGCGCCCTGTTCGTAGCCACAGGCGAACTTGCGGATCAACGGAATGTCCATGCCGCCGACAAAGCCGACCTTGCCGGTGCCGGACTTCATGGCCGCGATCATACCGACCAGGAAGGACCCTTCGTGCTCCTTAAAGACGATGGAGCGGACGTTGGGCAGATCGACCACCGCGTCGATGATGGCAAAGCGGGTGTCGGGGAATTCCTTGGCAACCTTCTCCATTGCAGGCGCCTGGGCGAAACCGACTCCGATCACGGGATTGGCGCCGCGCTGCGCCATGCGCCGTAGCGCCTGTTCGCGCTGGGTTTCGTTGGTAACCTCGAATTCGCGATACTCGATGTCGGTTTCTTTCTTGAAGCGCTCAACGCCGTTGAAAACGCCTTCGTTGAACGACTTGTCGAACTTGCCGCCCATGTCGAAGACAACGGCGGGATTGATCTCCGCTGCGACCGACAGGGACGTGGAAATGAGCAGGGCCGCCGCTGCGGTCATGACTTTGCGTAACATGAAGATGCCTCGCCTGTGTTCTTTGTTGTTGGCTTCATCTCACAGTGCGGCTTGCGACGGGACGCCAGTCCGCAATCACAGCGCACAATCAGGTACGCTACCATGATCGTTCAGAAGCGCCAGTTCAAAGTGTTGTATTTCTGATCTTCCGGCAAAGCCAAAATGCGGGGCGAAAAAAGCCGCCGGGCAGGTTACGCCCGCCCCGCCAGAAGGGGTTCTCGAATCAGGGAGAGGCCAGAGGGCCTGGGCTTTCCTGGGATCCTTGACGCCGGGCGGACAGACCCGGACAGGCTCCGGTTCGGGGGGTTGAGAACCGCAACTTGGTGCGCCTCTCAACCGGCGCCGGCCCGCAATGCTTCTAGGAGGCTACCCGCCACATCGCAGAGCCGGCCGGCGAACCACGATGCCGACCGCGATCGCCTGCAGCTCGGAAAACAATTGTGAGAGAATCTTGTCCGGCCGATGACAATCCTGTCACGAAACTTCGCGCCAGGGTGCGCTGGCAGCGGGCAAGACCGCGGCGCACTATTCCGATCATCCTTGTCCGGCGACAGGCGGATCAACTTTGACCTGATTGTCACAATTTAATCAGTTCACTTTCATACGAAGGAACCAATATGCAACAGGGGGAGATGGGGAAGATTCGATCGTCAACAGAGTCCAATAGAACAGGGCTATCGAAGAAAGGCAGAATTCATGATCGAGAACCGCGCGGTCCCGCGCTCGCTCAGCGAGGTGTCCGTCGTTGAGACCTCATCCCAATTTCTCCCATCCCTATACATCCCAGGCCAAGGCACCTCCGCTTCGCGTACACAGAATCCCCCGGCCAAGGAGCCCAGCAGGGACGTCTGGATTACCGGCGAGCCCGTATTGCAGGACCTGCTGGAGGACCCCCTGATCCACGCCGTGCTGCAACGCGATGGTCTGGACAGGCAGGATCTCCTACAGGCTATCGCCCTGGGGCGCCGACGTCTTATCCCTGCTTCTCGACCGGGCTCTGCCAGCGACGCAGCCTAGACCAGCCTTCGCTCCTTGAAGGCCAGATGCTTGCAGTCGGGTGACACAGCCGTTATTGGCTGTGTCACCCCGCCGGTCGCGGGGCAGCCGGACCAACCACCAGAACGGGGCGGGGTATGCTGCGCATCGCGAGCATCGGTGAATGCATGATCGAACTTTCGGAGACCGCCAGATCAGGCGGCGGACCCGGGACTGATGCGGCCGCACCGTCCGGCAGCATGTGGCGGACCTTCGGGGGAGATACACTCAATACCGCGGTCTACCTGGCGCGGTCTTTGCGGACGGCCGCCAAAGACGCGAAGGTGCACTACGTCACCGCCTTGGGCGACGACCCCTTCAGCACCGAAATGCTGGCCGCCTGGACGACCGAGGGTTTGGACACCGGTTTGGTCTTTCGGCTTCCTGGCAGGCTGCCCGGTCTCTACGTGATTCGCACCGACGGCACCGGCGAGCGCACCTTTCACTATTGGCGCGGCGCCGCGGCGGCGCGCGAACTGCTGCTAGCGGAACAGGCCGAGGGCCTCGCCGACGGCCTGAGCAATTTCGACCTCATCTACCTCTCCGGCATTACCTTGGGAATCCTCGACGCCGAAAGCCGGCAACGCCTCTTCGCCCTCTTGGAGGCTTTGAAACACGGTGGCTGCCGCATCGCCTTCGACACCAATTACCGGCCGCGTCTGTGGCAGAACCGCAACGAAGCGCAGCAAGCCGTTGCCCGGGTGCTGGGACTGGCCAACCTCGCCCTGCCGACCTTCGACGACGAAGTCGCCCTGTTCGGCGACGCCACGCCCGAGACGACCGTCGCACGCCTCCACGCTCTCGGGGTCGAAGAGGTGGCGGTGAAATGTGGCGGAGAGCCTTGCCTGCTCAGCCACAACGGTCAACAGGCCCATGTCGCGGGTGAGCGGATCGAGCGCCCGGTCGACACCACCGCCGCCGGCGACTCATTCAACGGTGCTTACCTGGCCGCGCGGCTGGGCGGTGCCACGCCGGCGGAAGCCGCCGCCGCCGGGCACCGTCTAGCGGCGCGGGTCATCGCCACCAAAGGCGCCATTATTCCGGCTTGAGCGGATTGCTTTATCCGGAGACACAAAACGTCTAGAGTCCGCGCTCGCCTTGGCTGGGAAAGCCTGGGGGAGTTCGGGAGCACCCAACAATGAGAAAGTCGCTGCCAATGGCAGCCTTCGCGATCTGTCTGCTCGGCCAACCGGCGGCGGTCGAGGCCCAGAATAGGCCGATCGAGGGACACCAGAATCTGAAGCTCGGCATGACGATCTCGGAGGCTCTGGCCGCCGAACCACGGGCGCGGCGGTCGAATGACTGTGACCAGCATGGCTGCCTGAGCTATTTCGACCGGCGTTTCCTGGGTACCGGGTTTCAGGTGCGCGCCGATTTCGGCGAAGCGGACAGCCTGGGCAGCATCCTGATGTCTGTGGAATTGGCCGGCGGCGGCGCGGTGCGCTGTGCCGATTTCTACCGCAATGCGGTCAGGGACTACACCCGCGCCCATGGTGTCCCCGAGGACAGCAGCGAGGCGGTCGCGACCTGGCAGGATGCCTTCGCGATCATCACCGTCACCGGCGGCTGCACCGCCGGCAACGACAGCACCGTCCAGATAGCCATCGACCGGCGCTATCGGTAACCTGCCCGGCGGCACCAAAACCGCTGTTTTCTGCGGAATTTGGACAGTTCCTTCCGTTTTCTCGCCTTCTTTGGAGAAAATTCTCAGTGGAGGCTTGAAAGGCCCCAGAGAACTGCTTAAATCGGGCAGGCGTTAGCACTCTTGCAATGAGAGTGCTAACAAACGAGAAGCAGAGACCAAACAGGGGAAAACCCATGAAATTCAGACCATTGCATGACCGCGTCGCGATTCGCCGGATCGAGGATGAGCAGAAGACCGCTGGCGGGATCATCATTCCCGACACCGCCAAGGAAAAACCCAGCCAGGGTGAAGTCCTGGCCATCGGCCCAGGGGCGCGCAACGAAAAGGGCGAATTGATCGCCCCGGACGTGAAGGTCGGCGACCTGGTGCTCTTCGGCAAGTGGTCGGGGACCGAAGTAAAGATCGACGGGCAGGACCTGTTGATCATGAAGGAATCCGACATCATGGGCGTGCTCGAGCGCACCAAGTCCGCCAAGAAGGCGGCTTAAAGGCCCTAGGAGAAAGCAATCATGTCTGCAAAAGACGTCAAATTCTCAACCGATGCCCGCGAGCGCATGCTGCGCGGCGTCGACATTCTGGCCAATGCGGTCAAAGTAACGCTGGGCCCAAAAGGCCGTAATGTCGTGCTCGACAAATCCTTTGGCGCGCCACGTGTGACGAAGGACGGCGTAACCGTCGCCAAGGACATCGAACTGAAGGATAAGTTCGAGAACATGGGCGCCCAGATGGTGCGCGAAGTCGCCTCCAAGACCAGCGACATCGCCGGTGACGGCACTACCACGGCAACCGTGCTGGCCCAGGCCATCGTCCGCGAGGGCGTGAAGTCTGTGGCTGCCGGCATGAACCCCATGGACCTGAAGCGCGGCATCGACCTGGCCGTCCACGCGGTGGTCGACGAGCTCAAGAAGCGCTCCCGCAAGATCGGCTCCAACTCGGAGATCGCCCAGGTCGGCACCATCTCCGCCAACGGCGACAGCGAAGTCGGCACCATGCTGGCCGAAGCCATGCAGCGAGTCGGCAACGAGGGCGTGATCACCGTCGAGGAAGCCAAGTCCCTGGAGACCGAGCTCGAGGTCGTCGAGGGCATGCAGTTCGACCGCGGCTACCTCTCGCCCTACTTCATCACCGATGCCGACAAGATGCAGGCGGTGCTCGAGGATCCCTATATCCTGATCTTCGAGAAGAAGCTCTCCGGCCTGCAGGTCATGCTGCCGTTGCTTGAAGCCGTCGTGCAGTCCGGCAAACCGCTGCTGATCATTGCCGAGGACGTCGAGGGCGAGGCTCTGGCCACCCTGGTCGTCAACCGCCTCCGCGGCGGCCTCAAGGTCGCGGCGGTGAAGGCCCCCGGCTTCGGCGACCGCCGCAAGGCCATGCTGCAGGACATTGCGGTCCTGACCGGTGGCACGGCGATTTCCGAAGACGTCGGCATCAAGCTGGAAAACGTCACCCTCGACATGCTGGGCCGCGCCAAGCGGGCCATCATCACCAAGGACGATACGACGGTCATCAGTGGCGCCGGCAAGAAGACCGACATCCAGGCCCGCTGCAATCAGATCAAGGCGCAGGCCGAGGAGACCACCTCGGACTACGACCGCGAGAAGCTGCAGGAACGCCTGGCCAAGCTGGCCGGGGGCGTGGCGGTAATCCGAGTCGGCGGTGCTACCGAGATCGAGGTAAAGGAACGCAAGGACCGGGTCGACGACGCCCTTCATGCAACCCGCGCCGCGGTCGAGGAAGGCATCGTGCCCGGAGGCGGCGCCGCCCTGTTGCGGGCCTCCCTGAAGCTCGCGAAGCTTGAAGCGGACAACGACGACCAAATGGTCGGCATCCGCATCGTCCGCCGCGCGCTTGAGGCCCCGGCCCGCCAGATCGCGGAGAACGCCGGAGTCGATGGCTCGATCGTGCTCGGTAAGATCCTCGAAAATAAGGACTTCAACTGGGGCTACAACGCCCAGAGTGGCAAGTACACCGATCTGGTGAAGGACGGCGTCATCGACCCGACCAAGGTCGTGCGCGCCGCCCTGCAGCATGCTGCCTCGGTGGCCGCGCTGCTGATCACCACGGAAGCCATGGTCGCTGAAAAGCCAGAGAAGAAAGAGGCGCCCATGCCGGGCGGCGGCATGGGCGGCATGGGCGGCATGGGCGGCATGGACTTCTAAGCGCCGCTCGCCACAAAACCAAAAAAAGGGGGGGCCGGTTTCGACCGGCCCCTCTCTTTTACGGTGCCCGCCGGGACCAATTCGGCACCGCCAACGGGGACGGCTTCTCGGCAAATTCTATCCGTTGCCCCTTCCGGCGGAGATTTCCCGTGCTATCTATGTAGACAATGGCTCTACATACTTCCCCTATTCTTCAGGAAAACGATACCTGCTGGCGCGTCGCTGATTGTCCACGCGCCAAGGTACTGATCGACGCCGCAGATTACTTCCTGGCGTTGCGCCGGGCACTGCGCGCCGCCCGGCAAAGCGTCTTCATCATCGGTTGGGACATCGACAGCCGGACCCGGCTGGTCGGGCCGGACGGCGAAAAAGACGACGACCTCCCAGAGACATTGGGTGCCTTTCTCACAGAATTGGTTGAGCGAGACCCCGATCTGAAGATTCATATGCTGCTCTGGGATTACTCGATGCTGTACAGCCTTGAGCGCGAGCCTCTGCCCGAGATAAAGCTGAACTGGGCTACACCGCCCCAAATTTCCGTTTGCCTCGACGACGTCCTGCCGATGGGCGCATGTCATCACCAGAAAATTGTCGTGATCGACGACGCCTTGGCTTTTTCAGGTGGACTCGACCTCACCATCCGGCGTTGGGACACATCGAAGCATGCGATGGACAACGGGGACCGCCACGATCCCGGCGGCGATGTCTACCGCCCCTTCCACGACATCCAGATGATGGTCGACGGCGGCGCCGCCCTGGCTCTGGCGGAGCTGGCCCGCGGCCGCTGGCAACGCGCCGCCTGCGAAGTACCGGTGCCCCTGAATCCCGAAGGTGATCCATGGCCTAAGGGGTTCGAACCTGACTTCAATGATACCAGAATCGGTATCGCCAGGACCTTTCCCCATTACGACGGCGACCCGGAAGTGCGCGAAGTGGAAAGACTGTTCTTACGCTCCATAGCCGCGGCCGAAGACGCTATCTACATCGAGAACCAGTTCCTCACCACTGAAACCATCTGCGGCGCCTTGATCGAGCGGCTCCAGGAGAAGCCCGACCTCGAGGTGCTGGTTGTGGCGCCCAATGTGCACCAGAGCTGGCTGGAGGAGCACGCCATGAATGCCGGCCGTCGCCGCTTTGTGGACCGCCTGCGCCAGGCCGGCGTTTATGACCGTGTGAAGCTGGTGTTTCCCGCTCTGCCGGGCGACGACAGCGGCGAGGGAGTCATGGTCCATGCCAAGCTGACGATCATCGATGACCGGCTGCTGCGGGTCGGGTCGGCCAACTTGAACAACCGCTCGATGGGAATGGACACGGAATGCGACCTGGCGGTGGAAGCGCAGGACGATTCCGAGCGCGCCGCCATCCGCGCCCTGCGTCACCGCCTGCTGGCCGAACACCTGGGCAGTGAACTTGAGGAAATTGAGAAGCTTGTGGAGAGCCAGGGCTCCCTCCATGCCCTGGTCGAGCACTTTGCCGACCGGGATCGCAGCCTGCAGCCCATCGATCTCAGCCAGGCGCCGGACGACGATCTGAGCCGCGCCGTCGGCCAGATCGCCGATCCGGAACGCCCGATCGAGACTCCGACCTTCGTCGGCGACATGTTCGGCGGCGAAAGCAGCAAGCCGCCCGTCTCCCGGCTTGTGAAGCTGGGCGCCATGGGCTTACTGATCCTGATTCTGGTCGCATTGTGGCGCTACACGCCGCTTGCCGAGCTCACCGATCCGCGTCAACTGCTGGAACAGCTAAAGACCCTGAGCAGCGGCGTCTGGCTACCGTTGATCGTTGTCGGCTCGTATCTGCTCGGCAGTCTGGTGATGTTCCCCATCACTGTCCTGATCGCCATGACCGGCATGATGTTTCCGCCCCTGGCAGCCTTCGGCTACGCCCTCATCGCCTCGCTGTTGAGTGCCGCGCTGACCTACGCCATCGGACGCAGCGCCGGAGCTCAGCCTCTGCGCAATCTGATGGGACCCCGGATCAACCGAATTACCCGCGCGCTCTCGCGGCATGGTGTCGTCTCGGTTGCGGCGCTGCGCATGCTACCCATTGCCCCCTTCACCTTCATTAACTTAGCTGCCGGAGCCAGCCAGGTTCGGTTCATGGATTTTCTCGGCGGCACCTTCCTGGGTATGGCGCCAGGAATCCTCGTCATTACCCTGCTCGGAAACCAGCTTAGCCATGTACTGACCGATCCGGAGCCCAAGGAAATGGCGATCTTCGGACTTGCCGTGCTCGGCTGGTTGGCGCTCTCCTTCGCCCTTCAGGCCCTGGCAACGAAGCTGCGCGCCCGCAGCGATGCCTGAAGTCAGTGGCCCTTCTACGGCCCGGCTGCGCGTCCTGACCTGGAATATTCACGCCTGCGTCGGCACCGACGGACGCCACGATGTGGAGCGAGTCGGAACTTGTGTGCGTGCCCTGGCGCCCGACATCGCCGCCTTTCAGGAAGTCGATTCGCGGCGCCGCAATGAAAATGCCGCCAACGTCTATGAAGTGCTGCGTGGCGAAGTCGGGGAGCATGGCCACGACGCCTGGGCGATCTCCGGCGAAGACGGCCACTATGGACAGATTCTGGCCAGCCGTTTCCCCCTGGAAGACAAGCAGGTGTACGACATCTCGGTGCCTGGGCGCGAGCCGCGCAGAATCCTGGAGGCCAGGGTGCATTTGCCAACGGCAACTCTGCGCATTATCGCCACCCACTTCGGTCTGCGCCGAACGGAGCGCCGGCGGCAGCTCGCGGCGCTGCGGGAGATTGTTTGCCGCGACCTTTCCTCGCCAATCCTGCTGCTGGGCGACTTCAATGAGTGGTGCTGGCCAAGGTGGGCTCAGCGCGACCTCGCGGCGCTGTTCGGTTACCGGAGTCACCATGCGAGCTTTCCGTCGCGTTTTCCCCTCTTCGCCCTCGACCGCATCTGGTGCCGGCCCGGCGACCTGCTGGCCTGCGCCTGGGCGGCGAAAGAGGCGCGGGCCGCCTCCGACCACCTGCCTGTGGTGGCGGAACTGACCCTGCCGGTGCCTCGCCCGCGCCCCTGCGCAACGGATTGAACCAGTCTCCTCGAAACAAGGGTCTACCGTCACTTTCATTCCGACCCTCTTGACGCGGTAGCTTCACATTCATATATCTGCAATTATGAATGTGAAGGACATGCAGAGCGCGGCCCAGGAGGCCGCCGAGCTGATGAAGGCGCTTTCCAGCGAAAACCGGCTGATGCTGCTGTGCCAACTGGTCGATGGAGAGAAAACAGTCGGCGAACTGTCTCAGAGCCTGGCGTTGCGCCAGGCCGCCGTCTCCCAGCAGCTCGCCCTGCTGCGCAAGGACGGCCTGGTCACGGCGCGGCGGGACGGCCGCTCGATGCACTATCGCCTAACCGGACGCGAAGCCCGCGCCGTCATCACCTTGCTCTACGACCTCTATTGCCGGCCCTCGACAGAAGCCGCCGGCAGCTGACCACAAGGAGACCCAAAATCCATGTCTGCGTTAGTTCATATCGATGCACTGAAAGCCAAAGCCCTGTTGGACAGCGGCAAGGCGGTACTGGTCGACATTCGCGAAAACGACGAGTTCGCCCGCGAACATATCCCCGGCGCCCAACACATGCCGCTGTCGCGATTCAACGGCACCGGCGTCCCGGGCGGTACAGACAAGATCGCCATTTTCCACTGCGCCAGCGGTGCGCGCACCGCCGAGGCGGCGCCGCGCCTGCTCGACACCGGCTTTGCCGAGATATTTCAGCTTAAGCAGGGACTTGCCGGCTGGAAGCAGGCGGGCCTCGCCACCGTTCTGGACCGTAGGGCGCCGATCTCCCTTCAGCGCCAGGTGCAGATCACCGCGGGAACGATGGTGCTGCTCGGGGTGATTCTCGGATTCATCTTTTCGCCCTGGTTCTTCGCGCTCTCGGGCTTCGTCGGCGCCGGCCTGCTTTTCTCCGGCGTCTCAGGGACCTGCGCCATGGCGAGCCTGTTGGCCGTCATGCCGTGGAATCGCAGGATTTTGGCCCCAACGACCTAGCCGCGACTCGGCGGGTCAGGTTAGGCTCATGGGCGTGACCGTCGCCACAGAAGAACAGCTCTACGCTCCGGTGAAAGCCTTTCTGGTGGGCCAGGGCTACGCAGTGAAGGCGGAGGTGCGCGATTGCGACCTGGTCGCGCGCCGCGGCGAGGAAGCGCCGGTCATCGTCGAGTTGAAAAAGGCCTTCAATCTGGTGCTGCTGCTGCAGGGCGTCGATCGTTTGGCCATGAGTGATCAGGTCTATCTCGCCTTTGCGGCGCCCGCCAAGGCAGCGGCTTGGCGGCGCGACCGGCATATGGTCCTCAAGCTCTGCCGCCGCCTCGGCCTCGGCCTCCTCATGGTCCATCCGGGCGAGAGCCTCGTGGAGCCGCTGCTCGATCCCCTACCCTACAAGCCGCGCCCCAACCGCAAGCGCCAGGCGCTGTTGCTGAAGGAATTCGCCCAGCGGGTCGGCGACCCCAACACCGGCGGCCAGTCCCGCCGACCGATCGTTACCGCCTACCGGCAGAACGCCCTGCGCTGTGCCTTTCTGATCGCTGGCAGCGGACCATCCAAGGCGGCCCGAATCGCCGAAGGCGCCGGCGTAAAAAACGCCGCAGCCATACTGCAACGCAATGTCTATGGCTGGTTCTTCCGGGTCGAGCGCGGCGTCTACGACCTGTCGCCCAAGGGCCGCGAGGCCCTCGAACTCTTCGCCGACATTGTCGTGGAATTGAAAGCGGCGGCCACACAGCCTGGGCGCGCCACAGGCGCCGGCTAGGATCGGCTGACCGGCATTTCGCAAGTGGCACAGCTTCGACCGGCGAATCGTGCTATCAGGAACCTATGGCGACAACGCCAAGGCTAGGAAGCAAGGCTTCATGTCCGGCTCTCCAATGAAGGACGACCACGTCTGCCAGTTTCGGGACCACGGCTATGCCGCGGTGCGTGGCGTCTTCGCGCCGGCGGAGGTCGCGGTGATGGCGGCGGCATTCGATCGCATCCAGGCCCGCGCCCTGGCCGACGGGCGCAGCTGGCGCGACCGCAACGTTTATTTCTGCCTTGACCGGGATCCGGAGAAAGGCCCGGTGCTGCGCTATGCCCAGTGGACGGCATGGCTCGAACCCGAATTGGAAAAGGCGCGTCGCGATCCCCGCTTGCTCGCGATCCTTGAGCCGCTGATCGGCCGCGACCTGAAACAGATCATTAACCAGCTGCATTGGAAACCGCCAGGCGCGCGGGCCGAGTTCGGCTTCCATCAGGACTCGCGCTCACGCCGTCCACGTGAGGCTTACCGTGACCTGGCGGGTTCCTACGTTCAGACCGGCATCGCCGTCGACCCGCAGTCCGCGGCCAATGGCGCCATGGTGGTCTGCCCGGGCAGCCACAAGCTGGGCGAACTGCAGTTCGACCCGGAACGCCCTTCACTTCACGAAACTATGGACACCGCCGACCTGGCGCGCCTCGGTGCCGATCCGGCGACCACCGTGACCCTGGAATTGGAGCCCGGCGACGTGGCGATCTGGCACGTGCATACCCTGCACGGCTCGGGACCGAACAATTCGGTCGCGGACCGCCGCTTCTACATTAACGGCTATGTGACCGCCGCCAATTGCGCGCGTGGTGAGTGGGCCTTTCGCAACGGGAAGCCCTGCCCACTACAAGGCGAGCAGGCCCTGGTCCACTACGAAGATCTCTTTACCAACCCCGGCCCGATGTTCGTGGAGTGAGTGAAGGCTCCTATCGCGTCACTACCGCTGCGCCGGCGCCAACCAGCAGGCCGCCGGTGACCCGGTTCAGCCAGGTGAGCGCTGGTGTGCTCTTGATCAGCCGGCCGGCCCGCGCTGCAAAGAATGAGTAGACGCCGAGCACCAAATACAGTGCTGCGGTCACCACCAGGGCCATGGCGACAACATCGGCAACGGACAGAGCGGTCACATCGATAAACGTCGGCACCAGGGCGCCGTAGAACAGAATTGCCTTAGGATTCCCCAGCGTGACGAAAAAGCCGAGAGCGACGCTGCGGGAATGCAGCATCGGCGCATTCGCTGCCTCCACCGATTTCCTCCGCGGCAGGCTTGGACGGCGGCGCCAAGTCTTCACGCCCAGCCAGATGAGGTAGGCCGCGCCAAGAATCTTTACCGCCAGGAAGAACTCGCCCATGACGGCGGACAGGGCGCTGAGGCCCAGGATCGCCAAGACCAGGAAGAGGACATCACCCAGCACCATTCCGGTGATAACGGCCATTCCCGCGCCAAAGCCGCCAGTCAGCGCCCGCGCCACGACCAAGAGGAAGCCTGGCCCCGGTGAGGCGGCGAGCAGGAACATTGCGAGCGTGAAAGCCAACAGGGTTTCCGGCGACATCGAGATCATCACAACCTGCGTTCCGGAAACAACGCTGCCAGGCCCTCCGGCGAAGCCTCGGCGATGCCGCGCTCGGTGATCAGGCCGGAGACATAGCGCGCCGGCGTGACGTCGAAGGCGTAGTTGGCCACCGGGCTGCCGTCCGGCGTGATGGTCACCGTCTCGATGGCGCCGGCCGCGGTGCGCCCGGTCATCTGCGAGACTTCCTCGCCGCCGCGCTGCTCGATGGGGATTTCCTTCACACCGTCGCGGACCGTCCAATCGATGGTTGGCGAGGGCAAGGCCACATAGAAAGGCACGCCATTGGCATGCGCCGCCAAAGCCTTCAGGTAGGTGCCGATCTTGTTGCAGACGTCGCCCGAGGCGGTGGTGCGGTCGGTGCCAACAATACAGAGGTCGACCTGGCCGTGCTGCATCAGATGGCCGCCGACGTTGTCGGCGATTACCGTATGGGGCACGCCGTGGTGGCCGAGTTCCCAGGCGGTCAGCGAGGCCCCCTGATTGCGTGGCCGGGTCTCGTCGGCCCAGACGTGGATCGGGAGGCCTTCCTCAAAAGCCATGTACATCGGCGCCGTCGCGGTGCCCCAGTCCACCGTCGCCAGCCAGCCGGCGTTGCAATGGGTGAGGATGTTGACCGGCTTTCCGGCCGGCTTGGCGGCGGCGATCTCGCGGATCGCCTTCAGGCCGTGACGCCCGATCGACTGACAGATTTCCACATCCTGGTCGCAGATCTCCGCCGCCCGACGGTAGGCCGCTTCGGTGCGCTCACCGCGCGGCAGGTTGCGCAGGGCGGCGCGCATCTCGTCCAGCGCCCAGCGCAGATTTACCGCCGTCGGCCGCGTCGCGAAGAGCTGGTCGTAGGCGCGGTCGAGCGCCGCGTCGCTGTCGTCGTCGCGCAGCGCCAGGCAGACGCCGTAGGCCGCCGTGGCGCCGATCAGAGGCGCACCCCGCACCAACATGGCCTTGATCGCGTGGGCGGCGTCGGCGACGGTTTTGAGGGTCACGGTCTCGAAGCGGTGCGGCAACTGGGTCTGGTCGATGATCTCAACCGACCGGCCGTCGCCGTTCACCCAGATGGTTCTGTAGGATTTGCCGTCGACCTTCATGGCGCTCACGTTGCTTCAAGCCGGAATGGAGGCGTCATCCTACGGTTTAGGGCAGCCGAGGGCCAGACCCGGCG
This sequence comes from Kiloniellaceae bacterium, assembly GCA_040217155.1. GTDB lineage: Bacteria > Pseudomonadota > Alphaproteobacteria > Kiloniellales > Kiloniellaceae > Pelagibius. The sequence goes on along the minus strand of JAVJNS010000026.1, from coordinate 277,754 downwards.
TCGTCGCTCGGCGGCCGACTCGGTTTCGACTGCGGACTCAGCGTGGCGGGCCAGCAGCGAGGCGAAGACCAGCGTCGCCACCACCGCGCCGAGACTCTGAGCGACGATGAAGCCCGGCGCGTCGAGCGGTCGGTGCCGGACAAGATATCGGGGGAGCTGCGCGCGATGGCGACCGCCGGATTGGCGAAGGACAGCGTGACCGCAGGACTAAAACGGGCGCCCGCGAGCGGCCCCAAAATCAGGGTCAGCAGCGCCAGGATGGCGCCGCTGGGGCCGATGATGCCGACGATGGCGGCGTTCCCGCAGGCGCCTCATGGGATTGCTGCCGACGCTGCGGCGGCGAACTGCTCAAACCGCGGCCTGGCCCCTTGACGCTTACTTGCTTCGGAGGCCTTCGCAGATCTCCGGTCGTCCGAGGCAACAGTCGTCCAGCAGGAAGGCGATCAGACCACGCATGGCCGCGAAGTCGGCGGCATAGAGAATCTGTCGACTGCGGCGGCGGGAAACCAGCAGGCCCGCCCGCTCCAACTGCGCCAAGTGAAACGACAAAGTCGCCGGCTGCACGCCAACCTGCGTCGCCACCTTGCCGGCGGGCAGACCGGCCGGTCCCTCGCAAACCAGGAGCCGGAACACCGCGAGGCGAGTCGGTTGCGCCAAGGCCGCGAGGGCTTGGGTTGCTTGAAGCTCATTCATATTTTTATAATCGTTGAAGTATCAAAATATGGCAAGCCCGCCGTTAAGGCATTATGAGAAAGACCGAAGGCAGCAAGAAGGAATAGCGGCAATATGCCGGACGGTAACGCAATCCTGGTGGTGAACGCCGGCTCGTCGAGCATCAAGTTCTCGCTCTATCCGGAGACTGAAAACCGCCCGTCCCAGGGTGGTGGCAGCATCGAAGGCATCGGGGTTCTCCCCAGATTCAAGGCAGAGGCCGCCGGCAAGACCTTCGAGAAGTCCTGGCCGGACGGTCGGGACCTCGACCACGACCACTTCTACGGCTTCCTGCTCGACTGGGTGGGCCGCGAGCTGCCGGCGGTCCGACTGGCTGCCGCCGGCCACCGCGTGGTTCATGGCGGTACCGACTTCGCGACGCCGGTGCTGGTGGATGACAGGGTGCTCCGCGAACTGGAGCGTCTCGTCCCCTTGGCGCCCCTGCATCAGCCGCACAATCTTGCCGCGATCAGGACCCTCGCCCGGCAGGCGGCGGAGATTCCGCAGGTTGCCTGCTTCGATACGGCTTTCCATCGCTCCATCCCCGCGCGCGACCAGCTCTACGGCCTACCGCTGTCCTTCGCCGAGGAAGGTCTGCGCCGCTACGGTTTCCACGGCCTTTCTTATGAATTTATCGCCGGAGCTCTGCCGAAGTATGACGCCGCCGCGGCGGCCGGACGGACAGTCGTCGCCCACCTGGGCAACGGCGCCAGCCTCTGTGCCCTGAAGGATGGCCGCAGCCAGGCCTGCAGCATGGGCTTTTCCACCCTGGACGGCCTGATCATGGGCACCCGCTGCGGCGCTATCGACCCCGGTGTGCTGATCTATCTGCTGCGCGAAAAAAATATGGACCCGGACAGTCTGGAACGCCTGCTGTACAAGGATTCCGGCCTGCTCGGCCTGTCGGGCGTCAGTGCCGACATGCGCGATCTCCTAGCCAGCGACACGCCGGAAGCGGCCCAGGCCGTGGACATGTTCTGCGACCGCGCGGCGCAGCAGGTGGCTGTGCTGGCGACCATGCTAGGGGGGCTCGACGCTGTCGTCTTCACCGCCGGCATCGGCGAGCGCTCGGCGGCGATCCGCGCAGGTATAAGTCGCCGTCTGGCCTGGCTCGGTGCCGAGCTCGACGAGACGGCAAATGCGGCCGGAGAAGCAAAGATCGATACAAGCAGCAGCAAGCTGGGACTGTGGATTGTCCCCACCGACGAGGAATCCATGATCGCACGGCACAGCCGCGCCCTGCTCGCCGGCCGGGCTCATGGCCGCCGCACGACGACGGCATGACGGCAAAGCCCATCGACGGTCTCCGGCAGCTGGCACCGCGCTACGACGCTTTCCTGCTCGACCAGTTCGGCGTGCTGCACGACGGCACCGTGGTCTATCCCGGTGTCGTCGATTGCCTGGAAGCCCTGAAGAACGCCGACAAGCGCGTCGTCATCCTGTCCAATTCGGGCACCCGCCAAGCCGCAAACCGGGATCGGCTGCGGCGCCTCGGCATCGCCGATGAACTCTACGAAGAAATCGTCACCTCGGGCGAGGTGACGCGCGCTTATCTGGCCTCAACTCCGCCGGAATTGCGACCCGCTTCCGACGACAGCGCGCCGCTGCGCTGCCGGCCGCTTGGCGGCCCGGCGGAGCGCGCCATTCTGGTGGGCCTCCCAGTCCAGGAGGTCGAGTCCGTCGAAGAGGCCGACTTTCTGCTGCTGGCGAGCTTCAGCCACAGCCCGCCAGCGCGCGAAGCCTTCGACGAGGTCCTCACGGCGGCACGGCGCCGCGGCCTCGCCCTGGTGTGCGCCAACCCCGATGTATCGGGTGTCAGCCCAAACGGCCTGATCCTCGCGCCTGGCGCCCTGGCCGCCGACTATGAAGCAGCCGGCGGCCGAGTCGTTTACATCGGCAAGCCGCATCCTCTGATCTATCGCCATGTGTTGCGTAGCCTGATGCCGATCGCGCCGGCGCGCGTCCTGGCGATCGGCGATTCTCTGGCCCACGACATCGCCGGCGCCACGGGCGTCGGGCTTGCTTCCGCCCTGGTGATCGCAGGGATTCATCGGGAGGAACTGGGTGACCCGGCCGAGGACGGCACCTTCGAAAGCCGGCTTGCGGCTCTGCAGCGGCAGCATCACGCCACGCCCGACTACCTGCTGCGACGTCTGAACTGGTAGCTGCCAACCTTCCGGCAGGAAATGAAAGCGGCCGCCGGGAGGCGGCCGCATCCAACTGCAATCTGCGGCAGGAATGCGCTCAGCGGCTCTTGAATCGGCTGCGCATGGCCAAATCCGCCCGCGCAGAGAGATCGGCTCGCGCTGAAAGATCGGCTCGCGACGACATGTCGGCTCGCCCGGCCATGTCCGCGCGGGTGGTGAACTGTCCGCCCGTCATGTTGCTGGCACTGCCGGCCGCCGCATCCAGCAGGATCTCTTCCAACCATCCGCTGGCGATTTCGATTCGGATGGAAAAATCGACCTTGTCATAGGACCACACTCTCACGCCCTCAAGGAAGTGCTCGTCCATCATTTCCACGCCGACTTCACTCATGGTGGGCGGTCTCGTGACATCCTCTCCACCGCCATGCACCAGAAATACGTAAGGCGCATCCAGCTTGTAGTAACTGCCCTCATAGGTGAACCCGTAGATCCGTGCCAGGCGAGGATCCAGCTTTGGATCAAGCTTGTCTGTCAGGGGATTGTGGTTGTGCGGAGGACGTCTACCGCTCAGCAGTTCCAACCCCTTGGGATCGAGATTGAGCCCGTGGAATATGCGTCCGAAGAGTCTCACCTGCGATGAAGCCAGAAGCGTTTCGTCAAAGATCGAAGGACCACCCCTTGGCCCCTTGGCACCTCTTACCATCTTCCCCTCCTCTGGTCGAAGCTTTCACACCGCGGCGCGGCTGAACTCCAAACCTGATTGCGTCATCACTTACGGCGCGGCAGATCATAACACTGCGGCATCGTCTAACAAGATAGCTACCTCACAATTGCAGCCGAAAACTATGATTGAACATTCGATACACACCAGCATAGGCATCCGGGTCGTCCAGCGGCGCAAGCGCCGCCGCAGGGTCGGCGGCACGTCGCTGCATCCACTTCCAGCGCACCAGGTATGGTGCGGAGCGCGGTGGCGGCGCTTCCTGCGGCACAAACTCGCGAATGCCGATTCCGCGCGCCAGAAAATTCTCAGCGAAAGCCGGCAAGTTGTGGGCCTGCCCGATTTCGGCCATGACGTCGAGAAATGTTTCCGCCACTCCCGCATAGGAGAGGTGCGAAGGCGACAGGCGCTGCCAGGTCACTGCCAGCGCAAATCCAATGATATCACGCGCTTCGATCAAAGAATCGATGAAGCCACGGCGATGGCTGGTGACTGCCCCTTCGTGCGCGCCCTGCAGGCGTGCGAGGCTTGCGTCCACGCTCTCCCGGTCCCAACCGCGCGGATCGAGGTCCGGCGCAACCAGACCGCGGCGCGCCAGGCCATCCTGGTAGACCTCTATCAGGCTGTCGAAGATCGCTCCGGTCAGCGGTTGTGCCAGATCATGGCCGTTGCGGTCCTGACCGGTGGGATCGATCCACTCGCCTTCCGGGCTAAGGCGCAGTGACGCCAGGTCCCGCATTTGCGCGTCGTTGCTGGCCACGCGGATTTGCTCGTTGCTCGACAACTCGCCGATACGGTTGAGGAAGTTCAAAACGTAGAGATTTCCGCCCGTCTGGTCGATCAGATCGTCGAGGATGGTTTCAAAATGCAGGGTCGAAAGCAGCGCCACCAAGTCCGACATGGATTCATGGAAAGCCAGAAACTGCGGCGTGAGAGTCGGCATACTGGGGATGCCCATCTCAGAGAACAGCAATGTATGCCCAACTTCGTGCGCCAACACATCGAAGTTCAGCGCAAAGGGTTGATAGACGCCGCTGCCGTTCACCCGCCCGCCGGTCTCGATGAAGCCGATACCGGCATGGGCATTGTCCCAGGCGACTTCGGGCACCAGTTCAACGATGAAGCCGTCGCTGGGATCGTACCAGTCCACCGTCTTGCCCAGGTAGGATTCCCAGATGTCGAGGACAAAGCGCACAGAGCCATACATGTGGGCTGAGAGAAACTGACGGCTGCCCTCGGGAATCTGGTCGAAGTGCCCGTCAATGCCGGGCCGGGCCGGTGGATAAACCGGCCCCCGGTAGGGCGGCATTTCGGGGAACTCATAGGGTGCCGCCTTGTCGCGCGCATCGACGACGCGCATGGCCCCATCAAAGGGCCCCGGGCCGATCGTTCCCGGCCGCGGCGAGACACGCACGGTCTCAGGACGCGAAAAAGTCCCAAGATCCGGCGTTTGGGGATAGAGACGGAACCGGGTGCCATCGGCAACGCCGTCCACCTCTTCCATCCTGTCCCACAGCATCGTCATAGTTGCTCCTCCTCGCGCGCCGTATGGCGGAGCGCCAGATAAGCCCGTTCGCGCGCCACCGCGGCGAGAAAGCCGTCACGGTCAACGAACCCGAGATCCGCCGCATAGCGCTCGATGTCGGCAGGGACCCCCTGCGCCAAGCGACTCTCAAAGTACCAGTCCTGCAGAACCCTTGACGAGAGCGCAGAAGGAGCAGACGCCGGTTTTCCGGCATTTTCGAGACAAGCCTGCTTGTCACGCGCCCGCGCCGCCAACGTCGCGTAACTGCCTTCGCTGCGCAGTATGTCGAGCAGCGCCGCATCGAGCTCCTGACCCGCCCGCGGCAAAGAGGCCTCCAGGGTGGCTTCATAGTCCAGCAGCCGGTTCAGCCCGGCTTGGTCGAGATCGCAGGCCTCTGCCCAAGCCTCCAGCGCCGCACGCGACAGGAGACCGTGACGCCGCCGCAGCCGGTCGAGCGCCGCGCGCCGCGCATCGTCACCAGGGGTGGGCAACGGATCAACCGCTTTGAGATGCAATCGCAATGCGGCCATTCGCCATAATCCGTCGTAGACGGCGGGATCGAGCCGCAGTTCGTCCAGGACCAACGATTCCGCCTCACTAACAGATTCGCCTAAGCCCTCGGCCTGCTCGACGAACTGCACCCAGAGAGTGGTGCGCTCGAAGACAAAGGGCTCTCGCGCCACCGGCCGTTCCGCCGATTCGCCAGTCAGCGACAGGAGCAGCGCGCGGGCGTCGGCGCCCTTTTGCGACCTGCGCCCTTCGGGCAGCCAAGCCAGCAGAGCTTCAGCAACCGGCGCCGGCGCCTTCAGTTCAGTGAGCACCTGAGGCAGGACATCAAAGCTGCGCTCGCGATAGAAACGTCGCTTGAAGGCGGCCACCAAAGCGTCGCGCTGTCTGCCGTCGATGACGCCTGCGCGCGCCGCCGCCGCAAGAGCCTCGCGCAGGTCGACCATGGCATCGGACAGCGCCGGGAAGCCGAGCTCCGCCGGCCCATGGATGACCGCCACCTCGTCGTCGTCCTCGAAGGGCTCATGGTCGTAAGGTTCATAGGTGCCGGCAAGGTAGGCCTCGTAGATCTTGCCAACGCCAATCATCCCGTAGCGTTGCAACTCGGCGGCACGGAGCGCGCCCATGCTTGCGGCACCGTAGACGGGGATGCCTCGATCCAACGCCCAGAGGATCTCCTTGTGCCAGACCGAGGGCACCTCCTGGAAATAGCCGTCGATGACAGCAATCGCTCGTGGCCGCTGCCCGTTCACCAGTCTGTAGATATCACCCTGGCGCACCGGCGGAAGGTAGTCTGCCTCGAGCAATGCCTCTGCTTCCGGGCGCGCCAGGCTGGGTCCAAGGAATACGGTGATATTCATTCTTCGCCGACTCGCCCGAAGCCCAATGCACGGGCACGTGGCCCCGGCCGGTAGTCGCTACCGTCGCCCTGGTAGGCGCCTTCCAGTCCGGAAGCAACGACCCGCACCACCGGCAGACCGATGTCGGGCTTGGTCAGATCGACGACCACGATCTGCTCGATGCCCTTGGCAGCCAAGCACGCCACTACGCGCTCCATATCGTCGTCGATTGTCTCGCTACCCAGGTTCGGCACTTCATCGTAACGGCGGCGCGGCGGATCGGCCAGCCACAGCCGCGCAGTGCGGTTGCGCGCCAGCTTCGCCGCACTGTCATAAGAATCCGGCACATAGTCGTCGCGTGAACCGGCAATGCGGGTGGTCCGTGACTGGGCCGCTTCCGTCAATGCTCGCAGCAGCGCCACCTCGCGATCCGGATGGCAGCCTGCACCGATTTCCGCCTCCACCGCAGTATATTTCGGCTCCGCCACCGCGCAGCAAAACACCGGCACGCCGAGATCAGATGTCACATCCCAAAGGCCAACGTCCAGCCCGGCGCGATCATAGTGTGCCAGCAGCGTTCGGGAGGACGCGGAATCGATGCTCTGCGGGTCGAGCTTCCTTGCCGTGCGGGCGGTGTCACCACCAAGCCGCCAGAGCGAAAGCGAATCGCGTTCAATCAGTTCACAGAGCGCGTGCAGCGCCGCCTCGGCGCAGGTGTTGCCCGACGCAAGGCCGTTGGTATTGGCGGGAAAGGCAAAGCTACCCTGCGGCTGCGGCAAGGTGTAGTTGGTGGAGACAAGTTCCAAGGGTACCCAAAGCGCAGCGCCGCCGTCCAGCAGGCGGCCCTCGATCCAGAGGATCTGCTGCGCCGGATTGAAGTCTCCAAGACGGGAGCGTGGAAGCCCATCAACGTCAATCACCCGATGGTCTCGGCTTAGCTCGTTGAAAGAGGCCATCTTCAAAGGCTGCGTTATGGTCTCGCCGTGCCAGGTTTCCGCCGCTTCCATAAAGGCGGAGACCTTTGCTTCCAGAACTGTCAGACCCTTTCCCTGCGACACGGCGATGGAGCGCGACAGCGGACGACAGGCCATGTAAACCGGAATGCCGACTGTATCGAGACCCGTGACGTTGGCCAGGCGGGTAATGCCCATGCGTTCTGCCAGCGGCAAGACTGCGTCGAGGGTATCTTCCGGGCGGCGGCTGCGGTGAGTACCGCCCCGATAAATCTTGGCGGTCTCGCTCTCGATCTCGGCCCAAGCAGGGGCGTCCACGACGAACCTCACTGGTCGCGCCGGCGCGCGGTTGCCAGCAGAGCCGAGGCAGCCGCGTAGTCGGATGTCCCTGCCATGCCTTCCAACCCCTGCATACGCGGCGCCAAAGTTTCGCAAGCATCGTCTACGCGACCCTGACTGCGCAGCAACGCTGCAAGGCTGGTGGCAGCGCGCAGGGCCAGCGTCCGGGCACCCTGGTCGCTCGCCAAGTCAAGTGCGCTGTGGTAGGCAGAGATGGCGGGTTCCGGGTCGCTCGGCATGCGCAATTGCAAAAGATAGCCGACGCGTCGGCGTAGCTCCGGCAACCAGACCCGCAGGCCCATGGTCTCGAATTCCGCCTGCGCAGCGGTTGTTTCCTCCAGAGCCTCGTCAATCCGGCCATTCAAAGCCAAGACCTCGGCGAGCATATCGTAATATACCGGGAAGTCCTCACGCGTACCGATCAGCTTCTGGCGCTCCAGACCCTCGCGGATCTCGGTCAGTCCTTTTGAGGGGTTGCCCAGTCGGGCATGAGCCCAGCCGGCAAAAACCAGCGCCTTCGCCCGGTGGTCGGTGAAGCCCTGGTCTTCGGCAAAGGCAATCATTTCTTCGGCAATACGCAGCACTTCACCCGCATCGCGGCGATAGAGACGATGCATGATGGTGATGTCTTTATGGTGCATCCAACTGCCGCCATGCCCCAGAGTGTCCATCCAAGCCTGTGCCAAGCACTCTGATTCCAACGCCTCTTCCGGACGGCCAAGCAACCAATACACCAGCGAACGCTCACCGTATCCGCACACCTTTGCGTCATGGTTGCCGTAGAGCGACGCGTGAGCGCTGTAGTCGCCATTTTCGTAGAGAGTGAGGCCGCAATTAATGTGCTCAAGGCAACCGTGAAAGTCTCCACTGTTAAAATGCGAGGCCCATTGACAATGATGCGCCTGCAGCAAGAGCCCCTCATCTTCGCGCTGCCGTGCGCGGCCGAGCAACTCGTCGGCGCGCTTGTTCATTTGGCTAAAATCTCGCGAGAGCCGCCACCAGCCCCAGTAAATAGGAAAGTGGTCCTGTGACTCCGGTAAACTACGGCAAAGGTCGTAACCCTTGGCGTAAATTTCCTCGACCTCACCCGATCCAGGGCCATAGAGGAAGATAAGGGCCGGCCCCAGGCGGATGAGCAGTTGCAGACGCAGTGCCTGGGTTCTTGCGGTCTGTTTCAACTGGTCCAAGGCCTCTAGACCGCGGCGCAAATGGTGCACGGCCTCGACAATAGCCGATTGCGCGAGGCTGACGCGGCTCGCCTGAAGCCACAGTCCTGCTGCCGCATCATAATTGCCCGCAGCAGAGAGGTGATTGGCCAGCAGATCGGGACGATCTGCTTCAAGCCGCGGAAAGAGTGCCTGGAGGGACTGCGCGGTGGCAGCGTGAAGACGCTGACGCTCCTCACGCAGCAGCGAATCATAGGCAGCTTCCTGTACAAGTCCGTGCTTGAATATAAAGCTTTCCTTTCCGCGCTGGTCGACTTCCCTGTAGATCAGGCCCGCATCGGAGAGTGTGGTCAGAGCCGCATCGAGGTATTGAGCGTCAAAACCTCCAACCTCTGTAATCAGTTCACGCGAGAATGAACGGCCAAGAACTGCACCGACCCGTGCCACGGATTTTGCCTGGCCGACGCGGTCGAGTCGCTCCATCAACGAATCCTGCAGCGAAATGGGAATGCCGGACCCGCCGCCGCGGGGCGGACGCCGATCCTTGGCCGAGCGCTCGAAATCGAGCTCGACCACACTCTTTGTCAGTTCCTCAACGAACAGCGGAATGCCATCGGTCTTCTCGACGATCTCGCTGATCACCGCCTTGGTCAACGAAGTCCCCTGGGCAAGGCTGGCAATCAACGCCTGAGTGTCTTTGATCGGCAAGCGGCCCATCTCGAGTCGCGTGACGTGGGGCAGTGGCTCCCAGGGGGCATGAAATCCTTCCCGCGACGTGACGACGACGTAAACCCGCTCCCCCGGGATCGCATGGATTACCCGATCAAGCAGTTCGACGGAGGTCGGGTCGAGCCACTGGAAATCGTCCACGACAACTACAATCGGCTGCGCACGGCTGCGCATGACGAAGTAGCCGACAATCGCCTCCAACGTGCGTTCACGGTTCTGTCTCGCCACCACCGGCGACTGCGGCTGATCGATGGAGACCGGCGATAGGAGGTTGGTGAAAATATCGAGCCGTGCCTGACGTTCCGGCTCCTCGCCGATCACCACTTTGTCCAGCTTGTGACGGATCGTCGCCGGACTGTCCCCGTGGTCGATGTTGGCGATCAGGCGAAAGCGCTGGATAAGGGGATAAAGCGGGCTGTCCTGGTTGTACGGCGTCGCCTGATAGATCTGCACCATGGCTTCTTCGTTTATCTCGCGCAGGAACTGGTGCACAAAGCGCGATTTGCCGATCCCAGCCTCACCGCTGATCATAATGGCGCGGCCTGTGCCCTCCTTTACCTGGCGCCACTGGCCACGCGCCAGGTCGAGCTGATCGCTGCGGTCGGCGAAAGACGTCTGGGCCCAACGCCCAAAGGCAACCGCCTCGCTGCCGTCCTGGCGCTCTTTCATCAAGCGCCAGATGCGCACCGGCTCTGAAATGCCATGGAACTCACGCCGGCCGAGGTCTTCGAATTCAAAGCCGTCCTGGGTCAGCCGGTAAGTGACGTCCGCAACAATGATCTCATTGGGCCCGGCGGTACCTTGAACCCGGGCTGCGAGATTGGGGGCAACGCCGATAGCCGGTTGCTCCACGGCCGCACCGGCACCGATCAGATCGCCGACGATGACGACACCTGAGGCTATTCCGATGCGCACTGCCAGCTTGGTGTCGGCCGGCAACTGAAGGTTGCCGATTCCCGCGGTGATTCCCAAAGCAGCGTGCAGAGCATGCACAGGCGCGTCCTCGTGAGCCATGGGATAGCCAAAATAGGCAAGGATCCCATCTCCGACGAAGCGGGCGATGTAGCCTTCGTGGGTGCCGATGATGGAGGCGCAGTAGTTCTGATAGTGGCGCACGACATCAAGCAGGTCCTCGGCTTCCAGGCGTTCGGAAAGGACAGTCGAGCCAACGATGTCACAGAACATCACGGTCAGGTGGCGCCGCTCGGCGGGAGTCCGTTCCCCTTCCTCTGTGGCCCGCATGGAGATGGCCGCCGACTGCCCGGCGGTCACCAGAGACTGCGCGGAACGCAGCAGGCGCTTGCGCTGGCCCAGGGTAAGGCCAAGAGCGCGCAGGTCGTCTTCCGTCAGTTCGGGAACGATATCCAAGTCGATATCGTTCTCTTCGAAGACATCGGCAAGCCCCCCCTGACCGATCGCCGTCAGCCAGCGCCGAATGGCCATCGCTACCCCCCGTCTTCCCCAGAAAGCAAGCTTCCAAGCTCATCGTAGGCATCGCACGGACACCGCCCCCTTGCGGGTCGGAGGGTATCATTCCTAGTCGTGCAGCGCTGACTGCGTCTCAATGTCGCATCCCCTTTGAGCTTCTATACTACTCTCGGGGAAACGCCGTCGACGTGTTTTCTGTCACTTTATAGAGAGATTCCCGCGCCTTATGGGGGAGAATTGGCCCGCTGGCGGGCCTCAGACCCCTTTCACCGCGACGGGTCGCCGCAAAAGCGGCACCACACCGCCGATCTGCTCGGTTATGGCATTGGCCGCCTGAACGACCCGTGCGCCCAGTTCTCCCAGGCGGGTTTCCGTGACCCGCACCGAAGGGCCCGAAACCGAAACGCCGGCGATGACCTCGGCGTGCTCGTTGTGAATTGTCGCCGCCACGCATCGCATACCAATGGTGTGTTCTTCATCGTCCACAGCCCAGCCGCGTTCGCGAATTCGCAGCAGGTCCGCGCGCAGCGCCACGGGATCGACGAAGGTCTTGTCGGTAAACCGCGGCATTCCCTTACTTTGCAACAGGCTGGTCAGCGCTGCCTCGTCCATCTCCGCCAGCATTGCCTTGCCGACCGCCGAGGCGTGCATCGGCGCGCGGCGGCCGGGCCGAAAGAACGCACGCATCGGTGCATGGCTCTCGAACTGGGTGATATAGACAAGCTCGTCCTTGTCCTCCACCGCCAGGTTGACTGTCTCGCCGACTTCCTCCATGAGCCGCCGCATGACCGGCCGGCCGAGCGTCACAATGCGGCGGTTGCGCAGGAAAGCATTGCCGACATTGAAGGCGCCGACACCGATGACCCAGACACCGTACTCCTCGTCGAAGTCGGCAAAACGGCGCTGTTGAAGCGTGGTCAGCAACCGGTGAGTGGTCGACGGCGCAAGGCCCACCGACTGCGACAAATCGGTCAGGGTCATGCCGTCGGCATCGGCCAGACGTTCGAGAATCGACAGGGCCCGGCCGAGCGACTGCACCTGGCCGCCCTGGGCCGCGGACTTGCCGGTTCCTCCCTTGCTTGCATCCCGCACTCTGCCGGCGGTCTTGGGCATTCAGTGAAACTCCCTTACCCGGCCTCGTCCCGGCCCTTGGCCATCGTTTCGGCGCCTCTCCTGCCGGCTGACGCGCAAACGGCTCCGTCCGACGCCGTCAATCGCCGCCTCAAGCTGCACCGCCGAAGTCATTTTGGCATGACATTCCATTTTTACCACCTTGAAGGCTGCTGATTTAGGGACCTTTATAGCCAAGTATACCTGTAATTCCACAATGTGGAACTCTATTCCATTTTTTATTGACTCCGGCGGCACGACTTGTCACTCTGGGCTTCTCATCAATCAAGAATGACCCCAACGGCATGTCTGGGGCGGAGGAGCGACAATGACCCTGATGACCGCGGCCGAAGCCGCCGTTTGTGTCATGGAGAAGGAAGGCGTTGCAGTCGCTTTCGGCGTTCCCGGTGCGGCCATCAATCCGCTCTACGCCGCCATGAAGAAGCGCGCCTCCATCGATCACGTGCTGGCGCGCCATGTCGAGGGCGCCTCGCATATGGCCGAGGGCTATACCCGCGCCCAGCCGGGGAACATCGGCGTCTGCATCGGCACCTCAGGGCCTGCCGGCACCGACATGATCACCGGCCTCTACTCGGCTTCAGCCGATTCTATCCCCATTCTCTGCATCACCGGACAGGCGCCGCGCGCCAGACTCAACAAAGAAGACTTCCAAGCCGTCGACATCGAGACCATCGCCAAGCCGGTCACCAAGTGGGCAGTCACCGTGCAGGAACCCGCTCTGGTGCCGCGGGCGTTCCAGCAGGCCTTCCACCTAATGCGCTCCGGCCGTCCCGGGCCGGTCCTGATTGACTTGCCGGTCGACGTACAGCTGGCCGAGATCGAGTTCGACGAAGAGACCTACGAGCCCCTGCCGGTATACAAGCCGGCCGCGTCGCGCCGTCAGGTCGAGAAGGCCATGCAAATGCTGAGCGCCGCGGAGCGGCCGCTGATCGTTGCCGGCGGCGGTATCATCAATGCCGACGCTGCCAGTCTGCTGGTCGACTTCGCCGAGATCACCGGCATTCCGGTGATCCCCACGCTGATGGGCTGGGGCAGCATTCCCGACGACCATCCGCTGATGGCCGGCATGGTCGGTCTGCAGACCAGCCACCGCTACGGCAATGCCAGCTTCCTGCGCTCCGATTTCGTCCTCGGTATCGGCAACCGCTGGGCCAATCGTCACACCGGTTCCATCGATGTCTACACCAAGGGCCGCAAGTTCGTGCATGTGGATATCGAGCCGACCCAGATCGGCCGCGTCTTCATGCCCGATTACGGCATCGTCTCGGACGCCAAGGCGGCGCTGCAGCTTTTCGTCGACGTGGCGCGGGAGTGGCGCGACGCCGGAAAACTGAACGACTTCAAGGCCTGGACCGGCGAGTGCGAGCATCGCAAGACGCATATGCTGCGCAAGACCCATTTCGACGAGGTGCCGCTGAAACCGCAGCGCGTCTATCAGGAGATGAACGAGATCTTCGGCCGCGACACCTGCTATGTCACCACCATCGGCCTGTCGCAGATCGCCGCGGCGCAGTTCCTGCACGTCTACAACCCGCGCAACTGGATCAACTGCGGCCAGGCCGGGCCGCTGGGCTGGACCCTGCCGGCGGCGCTGGGCGTGCGCAAGGCCTGCCCGGAGCGCGAAATCGTCGCCATTTCAGGCGATTACGACTTTCAGTTCATGATCGAGGAGCTCGCCGTCGGCGCCCAGTTCAAGCTGCCCTACATCCATGTGGTGGTGAATAATTCCTATCTCGGCTTGATCCGCCAGTCGCAGCGTGGCTTCGACATGGACTACAATGTCCAGCTCTCTTTCGAGAATATCAACGCGCCCGATCTCGGCGACTACGGCGTCGATCATGTCGCCGTCGCCGAGGGCCTGGGCTGCAAGGCGATCCGGGTCAAGAGCCCCAATGAGTTCAAGGAAGCCTTCGACCGGGCCCGCGAGCTGATGGTCGAGCATCGGGTACCGGTTGTGGTGGAGTTTATCTTGGAGCGCATTACCAACGTTTCAATGGGCACCGAGCTCGACGCCGTGAACGAGTTCGAGGACATTCTCTGTCTCGACCCCTCGCTCGGCACCGACGGCGTTCCGCGTACGCGCGAAGGAGCGGGCATCGACGAGATGGTCGATACCGACGAGGCACTGACCCCGGCAGAATGACACCTCGCCGCCGCCGCCCGCCCGGCGCCGCCGTTCCGGCCGCGTCCCCTTGGGCATGGTGACCGCCTCTGCCATTGACTCCGAGGCGGCTGGAACGCGTAAGCTGCACTAATTGAATTCGAGGAGCCTGAGAATGCCCAAATTCGCCGCCAATCTCTCCATGCTCTACGGCGAGCACGACTTCATCGATCGCTTCGCGGCGGCCGCGAAAGACGGCTTCCAGGGCGTCGAATTTCTCTTTCCCTATGCCTACGAGAAAGAGGCCCTGGCCGAGGCCCTGAAGGTCAACAAGCTGACCCAGGTGCTGCACAACATGCCGGGCGGCGATTGGGACGCCGGCGAGCGCGGCCTCGCCTGCCTGCCCAACCGCGTCGGCGAATTCCAGGACGGCGTCGGCACGGCCATCGACTACGCGACCGCATTGGGCTGCGGCCAGGTGCACGCCATGGCCGGTGTCCGTCCGGACGGCGCCGACCCCGACAAGGTCGCGGAAACCTATATCGAGAATCTGCGCTTTGCCGCCGCCAAGACCAAGGCAGCGGGCCTGAAGCTGCTGATCGAGGCGATCAACACCATAGACATCCCCGGCTTCTACCTCTCCACTTCGGCACAGGCCCTGACCGTCATCGAAACCGTCGGATCGGACAACCTTTACTTCCAGTACGACATTTATCACATGCAGATCATGGAGGGCGATCTGGTGCGCACCATCGAAAAGAACCTCGCCAAGATCCCTCACCTGCAATTGGCCGACACCCCCGGCCGCCACGAGCCCGGGACGGGGGAGATCAATTATCCCTTCGTCTTCGACGCCCTCGACCGCATGGGCTACAAAGGCTGGATCGGCTGCGAGTACAAGCCCAAGGCCGGCACCTCCGAAGGCCTCGGCTGGCTGCGCCCCTATCTCCCCGCCAGCGCAGCAGCGGAATAGGACCTACAGAACTGCGAAAGGAACCGAAAGTCATGGCAAAGATCGGATTCATCGGCCTCGGCATCATGGGCGCGCCCATGGTGGGCCACCTGCTGGACGGCGGGCACGAAGTCACCAGCGCCACGCACCGCAAGCCGGCGCCGGACGAGCTTACGGGCAAGGGTCTGAAGGTCGTTGGAAGCGCCAAGGAGGTCGCCGCCGCCAGCGACATCGTCATTACCATGGTCCCCGATACCCCGCAGGTCGAGGCTGTGCTGTTCGGCGAGAACGGCGTCGCCGAGGGCCTCAGCAAGGGCAAGCTGGTGATCGACATGAGCTCGATCTCGCCCATCGAGACCAAAGTCTTCGCCCAGAAGATCAACGACCTCGGCTGCGACTACCTGGACGCGCCGGTCTCCGGTGGCGAGGTTGGCGCCAAGGGGGCTTCCCTCACCATCATGGTCGGCGGCGGCGAGCAGGCCTTCGAGAAGGCCAAGCCGATCTTCGAACTGATGGGCAAGAACATCACTCTGGTCGGTGCCAATGGTGTCGGCCAGACCACCAAGGTTGCCAACCAGATCGTCGTCGCGCTGACCATCGAGGCGGTCGGCGAGGCCCTGGTCTTCGCCTCCAAGGCCGGCGCCGACCCGGCCAAGGTGCGTCAGGCGCTGATGGGCGGGCTTGCCACCTCGCGCATCCTGGAAATCCACGGCGAGCGCATGATCAAGCGCACCTTCGATCCGGGCTTTCGCATTGAGCTGCACCAGAAAGACCTAAATCTGGCGCTGCAGGGGGCCAAGGCACTGGGCGTTTCCCTGCCCAACACCGCCAACGCGCAGCAACTGTTCAATGCCTGTACCGCCAACGGCGGCGGCGGCTGGGACCACTCCGCCATGGTGAAGGCGCTTGAGTTGATGGCGGCGCACCCGGTGGCCGACGACGAAACGGCTTCCGCCGCCGCGGAGTAAGAAAGCGCTCAAGACAGAACTTTCCCTGTGAGTTCACCCTTGGCGCGCCGGTCGCTCCAGCGAGCCACTTTTTTCGACGCTCACGTCAGCTCTGAACCCCAAAGCGCCGGTGCAGGAAAATCATCCCCATTACGAAGAGCACGCGCGGCTCCGCCGCGCGGCGCTGTCTTTCCGTTGCATCGATCAACTTGTCGGCGACTGAACGCAACAATGGCGCATCGAGAAACGGTACCGACTCGACAATTTTGCTGCGTAGTGTGTCTTGGGTGAGATCGTAGAACCTGGAGCCGCGCAGCAAGCTGAGCGGCGGGCTGAGAAACGGATGCTTCTGCCGACGATAGACACGGTCGGTCAAGACATCGCGGGCCGCCATGCGCAGAAGGTACTTTTCCACCCTTCCGTGGATCTTCATGCCGGGCGGCACCCGGTCCAGAAAAGCACAAACCCTGTGGTCCAGAAACGGCACGCGGCCCTCGATCGAATGGGCCATCTCCATGCGGTCGCCCAGGGTCGCGAGGATATAGTTCGGCAGCATCGTCTTCGCCCAGAGATAAGCCGCCTGGTCAACCGCGTGCCGGTTCTTAAGGCGAGCCTCCAAGTCGAGGCCGTCGACCAAGACTTGCGCCGGGTCGCGCTTTGCCACGTCCGCGAAGACGCTATAGGCCAGTGGCATACGACGGGACGCCACTGCTGCAAACTGCATGTCCAGCCACGAGGGAATGAAGCCGAGCCGCTTCCGCAACAGCGGGGAGCCCGCTCCGGAGGCTTCGGGCAGCAGGCGCCCAAGCGAGACCTTGTTGCTGTCGCGCAACTCCTTGAGGCGAAGCTCAACCTCATCGCGCCCCGCGTCATCGCTGCCGTGGAGGATCGAGTCCTGGCGGAAATGAGGATAGCCCGCCAAGACCTCGTCGGCGCCTTCGCCGGTCAGCACCACATTGAATCCTGCGTCACGCAGGTGCCTGCTGAGTCGAAATTTGGCAATGCCGTGAGCATTTGTGCACGGCCCTTCCGCGTGAAAAACCGATTCCTCCAAGTCGTCGGCCAGGTCGTCTTCGCGCACGTCGATCGCCGTATGCTCCGCACCGGCGCGATCCGCCATCTCCTGCGCGATCGCCCCTTCATCGTAGGCTTCTCCCGCGAACCTCAGGGTAAAAGTCCTCACAGGATCACTGCGAAGCTGCGCGGCCAGGCCAAGAATGGCACAGGAATCGAGGCCGCCACTGAGATAGCACGCCACCGGCACATCGGCGCGCAACCGCAGCCTCACTGACTCGTCCAGGAGCGCACGGAACTGCCGCACCAGATCCTGCTCCGGCAGCGAACCGACGTCGGCCCCAGTTGCCGGATAGTCGATGTCCCAGTACTCGACCAGCTTGAATCCATCGCGCGTCGCCATCAGGAAATGGCCCGGCGGCACCGCAAAAACGTCCTGGAAGAGCGTCCGGCTTGGCCCGCGCAGGGCAACGCCGAGATAGACGCTCTCCAGATCCCAGCGCGCCGGCACGCCGGCGGCGAAGAGCGCCTTCATTTCGGAGGCCACATAGAGATCACCGTCATACAGGCTGTAGTAAAGCGGCTTGACGCCGTAGCGGTCGCGAAAGGCAAAGAGTGTTTCACAGCTCTGGTCCCAGAGCGTGAAAGCAAACTCACCGCGCAGATGACGCACCGCTTCGACGCCGTGTTCCTCGTAGAGATGCAGCGCGATTTCGCTGTCCGATCTCGTCCGAAACCGGTGGCCCGCCATTTCAAGCGCCCGGCGCGCCCGCTCGAAGTCGTAGAACTCGCCGTTCACGGCAATGTGGACCGTCTCGTCCTCATTGGCGATGGGCTGAGCGCCGGTCTCCAGGTCGATGATACTAAGACGCGCGTGACCCAGGGCGGCCCGACCGTCGGGCGACAGCCAGCTGCCCTGCCCGTCGGGACCGCGATGGTGTAGCTGCGCCACGGCGCGGTTCATGGCGTCCATCGAGACCGGTCCGTTGCGCGAGAGAATGGCGACGATTCCGCACATTCCGCCCTCTTAACCCAAAAGCCTTAACATTGCTTGGACCGCCGCGCGGCCTTGCGCGCCGAAGCGACAAACCGCCTGGCGGCTGCCGAATGGTCGACTGTCCGGCAGGCCAGGCGGATCGGCGCCATGAAGCGGGGCCGGCCGCGCAGGGGCCGGTAGACAATCTGCCCGGCCTGCAGGCCACAGAGGGATTGCGGCACCAGGGTGACACCGAGGCCGGCTGCGACGAGGTTCAAGGTGGCGGTGATGCGCGGCGCCTCCTGCGCGGTCTGCGGCGCAAAACCCGCCGCGTGGCAGGCGCCAACAATGGCGTCGTGCAAACCGGGCCCCGAGGCACGGCGATAGAATACAAAAGGCTCTCCCGAGAGCTCGGTCAGCGACAAAGACTTGCCGCTGCCCGGCGCCGCCCGCGGGTGCCGCACCGGCAGCGCCGCGAACATAGGCTCCTCGATCAGGTCGTAGAGGGACACTCCCTCCCTGTCCGTCACATTTGAGCGCACGAAGGCAACGTCAATTCGCTCGGCTTTCAAGTCTGCCACCAGTTCCGCCGTGCCGCTTTCCTCGAGCGTCAGAGAGACCAAGGGATTGATGTCGCGAAATTCCCGGATAACACCCGTCACGAAGGGATGAAACGGCGCCGAGGCCGTAAAACCCACGGCCAGCCGGCCCTGCTCGCCACGCGCCGTGCGTTGTGCCTTGGCGAGCGCACCCTCAACTTCGCCGAGGATTCGCCGGGCATCATTCAGCAGGCTCTGGCCGGCATCGGTCAGGTCGACACCACGCGGCTTGCGACGGAACAATTGCACTTCCAGTTCGGTCTCCAGCGCCTTGATCTGGTAACTCAGCGGCGGCTGTTGGATGCCGAGCCGTTCCGCCGCCCGGGTGATGTGCCCTTCTTCGGCGACCGCGACGAAGTAGCGGAGATGGCGAAGATCCACTTCATACTCTTTCGATATGAACTATGGCTTATTGATATATTGGATATGTGGCTGAATGGCCAGTATCTATCTCCGAAAGCAGATTCTGGTGGCCAATCGGAGAGATCATAATGGTCGAAATCGACTCAACACCGACTCTCGTTGCGCGCAGCCTGGCGCGCGGCGCCCGCAATCTTCGGATCATCCGCCGCCGACACGATCGACCGCTGACTCTGGCTGACAAGCTGCTGCTCGGGCATCTCGACGACCCCCTGCACCAGGAGTTGAAACCGGGCCGCAGCCACTTGAAACTTCGGCCCGACCGCGTCGCCTTCCAGGATGTTCTCGGCCAAAGCGGCATGCTGCAGTTCATGCAGACCGGCCTCGACCGGGTGGCGGTACCGACCTCGATTCACTGCGACCACCTAGTTCAGGCGCGTGATAGCGGAGCCGCCGATCTCAAGGCGTCGCAGGCGGAAAACGACGAGGTCTATGGCTTCCTGCGTTCCGCGGCGGCGCGCTTCGGCTGCGGTTTCTGGGAGCCGGGCGCCGGCATCATCCACCAGGTCATCCTCGAGAACTACGCCTTCCCCGGCTGCATGATCATCGGCACCGACTCGCACACGCCCAACGCCGGAGGCCTTGGCGCCTGCGCCGTCGGCGTCGGCGGTGCCGATGCGGTGGAAGTCGTAGCTGGTCTGCCTTGGGAACTGCTTTATCCTCGCCGCATCGCCGTGGTTCTCAGCGGCGGTTTGGACGGCTGGGCGGCGCCCAAGGACGTCATCCTCCGGGTTGCCGGAGAACTCGGCGTTTCCGGCGGCACCAACGCTATCATCGAGTACATCGGCCCCGGCGCGCGGACCCTGAGCGCCACCGGCAAGGCGACCATCACCAACATGGGTGCTGAATTGGGCGCCACGACTTCGGTCTTTCCCTTTGACGACCACATGGCGGCCTACCTGCAGGCCACCGGGCGCGGCGAGCTGGTGCCCATCGTTCGGGGCGCACGAGAGCTGCTGCAGCCCGACCCGGAGACCGAGTCCGATCCTGCGTCCCACTATGACCACGTCCTCGAACTCGATCTCTCGACACTGGAGCCGCACATCGCCGGCCCACACTCGCCGGACCGGGCACGCCCGCTGTCCGCTCTGGCGGCAGAAATCGCCGAGCCAGACAGCGGTTTTGTCGATGCCATCTCGACGGCCCTCATCGGCAGCTGCACCAACTCCTCCTACGAGGACATGAGCCGCGCCGCCGATGTCGCCGCCCAGGCGTCCGCGCGAGGGCTGAGCGCGGCCCTGCCGTTCCTGGTCACCCCCGGATCCGAGCGGGTGCGCGCCACCATCGCCCGCGACGGCCAGATGGCCGCACTGGCCGCGATCGGCGGCACGGTACTGGCCAATGCCTGCGGCCCCTGCATCGGTCAGTGGCGCCGCAGCCGGAACGGCTCCACGGTGCCCAATACCATCGTTACTTCCTACAACCGCAACTTTCCGGCCCGAAATGACGGTCAGCCGGCGACCATGAACTTTATCGCCAGCCCGGAGATCGTAACCGCTCTGGCGCTGGCCGGACGGCTCTCCTTCGACCCGCGCCGCGACAGTCTGACCGGCGCTGACGGTCAGCCCTTCATCCTGACGCCGCCAAAGCCGGCGCCGGAGGTGCCGCCGGCCGGCTTCGTCACCGACCGCTCCGCTTACGTCGCGCCGCCCGAAGACGGCAGCACCGTCGTCGTCCACATCGACCCGGCCAGCGAACGCTTGCAGATCCTCGACCCCTGGCCCGCCTGGGATGGTTCCGACTTCCAAGACATGCCGGTATTGGTAAAGGCCCAGGGCAAGACGACGACCGACCAGATTTCGCCGGCAGGGCCCTGGCTGGCGCTGCGCGGCCATCTCGACCGCTTCAGCGACAATCTGCTGTCGGGCGCGGTGAATGCCTTCAGCGGCGTGCGTGGCAGGGGACTGAACGTTCTCAGCGGCGCAGCGGGCGAGGTCTTCTCAGCCATCGCCCGCCAGTACCGCGCCGCAGGCCTGCGCTGGGTGGTGATCGGCGATGCCAACTACGGCGAGGGCAGCAGCCGCGAGCATGCCGCGCTGTCACCGCGCCTGCTCGGCGGGACGGCGGTGATCGCCCGCAGCTTTGCGCGCATCCATGAAACCAACCTGAAGAAACAAGGGCTGCTGGCGCTGACCTTCGCTGACCCGGCGGACTATGACCGTATCCGCGTTGACGACCGGATCAGCCTCGCCGGACTCGCAGCGATGGCGCCGGGCCGGCCGCCGATCTGCCGCCTCATCCATAGCGATGGCAGCATCGAAGACCTGACACTGCGTCATTCCTATACCTCGGAACAGCTCGCCTGGTTTCGCGCCGGATCCGCGCTCAATCGCCTGCGACCGCCGGCTTAAAGACTATGGTCGACAAAGCGTGATCGTGGGATTTCCGCGATCGCGGTGATCTCGACCATCAGGCCAGGATCATAGAGCCGCGAGACCTCGACGGTTGTGGTGACCGGAAAGGGTTCAGAAAAGAACTTCATCCGCACCGCCCCAGCCCTCATGAATTGCTCTATGTCGGTGACATACTGGGTAAGGGATATGATGTCCGCCATGGTCCCGCCGACATGGCCGAGCACGGCTTGGATGTTCTCCAGCGTTTGCCGGACTTGAGCCTGCATATCCCCCGCACCGACAACTTCGCCGTTCGGGGCAAGTGAAACCTGACCTTTCAGGTAAACGACCTGCCCTTCCCCCGGGGCGACCCCCATAGAGAAGGCCCCGAAGGGCGGCCACACGTCCGGTGGATTGAAGTGCCGTGCCATCGCGGTGTCTCCTCTTGCCGAACTGACGGATCGTCTCGACGGCGTTGCGTCAGGCGCTAAAGGTTTCCACCGCTAAGAAAATGCGTACCGCGGTGGTGAGCCAGCAGAGTCCGCCGAAGATCCAGGCGAACCAGGCGAAGTAGTCCGGAAGGAGACACATTGCCACAAAGAGCGCGATGGTCTCCGAGCCCTCGGTGAGGCCGCCGAGGTAATAAATCGACTTCGACCCCCTCGCCGCCGTGGAGATGCCGCGCTTGGCCGCCAGGGCGGCAAAGGCGAGAAAGGAGGCGCCGGTGCCGACAAAGCTGAAGATCAGGAAGGCGGCCGGCAGCGCTTCCTCCGGCCGCCCCACGGCAAAGAAGAACACAACGCCGGCATAAAACAGGAAATCGAGGACGATATCGAGATAGCCGCCAAGATCGCTCACCTTGCCATGGCGCGCCACCGCGCCGTCCAGGCCGTCGGCGACCCGGTTCAACAAGATCAGGGCCAACGCCCAGCCGTAACTGCCCAGCGCCAGCATCGCCCAGGCGCCGCAACCCACCAGAAATCCGGTCCAGGTGACGCCGTTCGCGGTCACGCCGAGACTCGCGAAGCGCCGCCCGATGTTGTCGAGCGGCGGATCAATCAGTTTTCGCAGGCGCGCGTCCAGCATGGCTTCCCTTACACCGGCCTGCTGCCAAGCGCCAGAAATCGAGAATCACACTTCTGTCAGCCGACCTCAACGTAGCGCCCCAGGCGCACCGCCGAGGCCCCGGGATTGAGCCGGCGCGAGGGCATGATCAGCACACAGTCATCGTAGGGCGTGGTCACCGGCTTGTCGCCGTCATAGGCGATGACGCTACCGGCTTTGGGGATCACTTCAAGGCCCTGGAACTTCTCGGCGAAACGAAAAGCGGCGCTCTCGATGGTGATCGGCCCGGTCACCTCGATGAAACGCTGCCGCGGCAGGGCTGCTCCTTCGAGGCCGGCAGCGGCCCAGTCGGCGTCCACCATCTCGTTCACCAGAAGAAAGCGCAGAGCACTGTGGACCGCCAGCGGTCCGGCAGGCGCCTCCCAATGCTGGCCGCACTCGACCAGAAGTGCGTTCTTCGGACTGTCGGGATCTGCAAAGCCTTCATAGTCGCGCATGCGCTTGCCGGCGGCATGTCCTGCGTCGGTCACCACAATCTCCGGTAAGCCGACGGCCTTCGCCAGACGACGGCCTTTGGGCAAGGGACCCGCCATCATCAGCGGCGGCGTCTTTTCCTGCATCGAGTGAATGTCGAGCAACAAGTCCACACTATCCAAGTAGGGCCGCACCTGCCGCGCCCGGCGCAGTTCAACGGAGTCCCGCTCCCCGTCGTCCAGCACCTGGGCCGTCCAAAGCCGGTTGAAATCCTCGTCGACAAAGCGCGACGCGGTCGCGCGCTGGGGATCAAAGAGATGATACGCCTCAATATTCATAAAACCGAGAGAGACGACGCCCCTCACGGGAGCGATCTTGTGGCGAAACAGCCAGTCCAGGGCGATGGCGCCGCAAAGTTCGTTACCGTGCACCACCGCCGTGATCATCACGTGCGGGCCCGCTTTGCCGCTGTCGAAGCGGGTTATGTAGTCGATTCCGGTGTTGCCCATCTTGTAGGGGGTAAGATCCGGAGGCGTCAGTTCGATGGGGTAGTCATTGGGGATTTCCTGGGCCGGCATGCATCGTCTCCCTGTCCAACCTTGTGTAGCTCAACAGCGTCCCGGCGGTCCGCGGCCTGCCAGCTCGCATCCCGCATCAGCGGATAGATTTCTTTTGGCGCGTGGCGATAGGGCAACCGCGAGAGGTCCGCGGTGCCCCAGTCCGCCGTGTCAACGATGACGATGGCGGCCGCCAACGGCTCATAGACAGCACGAAAATGGGTCTTTGAGCGCAGCAAGACAATATGCTGGGCCGCGAAATCAATGCCGAACTGCTCCAGCGCGTCGAGGTCGATGGCGGAGGTCGAATTGGAAATCACGCTGACGGTGACCGTCCCGAAGCGCAGCAGCGCACAGACGCCCAGGTCGATACGCCGGCCGCTGCGCATGGGTCCGGTCCCGGTGAAGACTTTGCCGCCGACCCAGAGAACTTCCGCCGGCGCGGAAATCGGCCCGCCGGCCCGCTCCGACGACTTTCCACCAAGGGCCACGGCCAGGTTGGCGCCGGATCCCGCCGCCATTGCAGCCGCCGCCGTTTCCGGATCCCAGAGGTAGGGGCAATGGACCCTGAGGCCGTCGGGCTGATCAATCAGGCGCTTCAGGGCCCAGGTCGAGTCGTTGAGGCGGTCGGCGTGCTCCAGCAGCACCACCGGCCGCGGCGCGGTCCGCGCCAGGTGCTTGGCCTTGGCAAGACCGCTATCGAGGTCGTCGACCAACTCCTCGTGCAACAGGGCTTCACGCTGGTTCCAGATGCACTGGGCAAGACGCTTGGCCTCCGCCTCGGCCAGGGCAAAATCTCTGTCGGCGACGACTGCGACGGAGACCCCCAGATCGGGCGTGTCGGCATAGGCAAAGCCGCAGAACACCGAGGCATCGAGGATGCCCGGCACCCGCTGCGGCAGAGTCACCGAATCGGTGACGATATCCGACAGCGGCGCCAGACCTGTGGCGGTGAAAATGCTTGGCAACACCAGTGGCAGCTTCACCATGGCCAGCTGCGGGTTATGACGCCCGTCCACCTTGGCAAGCAAGCAGCGGGCCGCCCTGGCACCGGTCTCCGCCATATCGATGTGCGGCGAGTAGTGGAAGCCAAAGACCGCGTTACAGAGTTCGGCGCTGCGCAGCGAAAGATTGGCATGCAGATCGAATGCCGCCATCAGCGGCAGGATGTCGCCGACTAACCTGCGAACGCCCTGCAGCAGTTCGCCTTCCGGATCCGGACGGCGCGGCGTGGTCATGGCGCCATGCAGGAACAGCAGCACACCATCGAGCGGCCCGGCCGCCTTCAATCCGGCGAAGAGCTCGTCACGGTAGCGCTCGAAAGCGTCATCGGCGGCGTGTCCGGCTGCCGAGCAGTCGGTATAGACCAGCGGCACGATCTCAGCCCCGGCGGCGGCCAGGACTTCGAGGAAGCCACCGGCCAC
This sequence comes from Kiloniellaceae bacterium, assembly GCA_040217155.1. Lineage (GTDB taxonomy): Bacteria > Pseudomonadota > Alphaproteobacteria > Kiloniellales > Kiloniellaceae > Pelagibius. The sequence continues at coordinate 252,696 of JAVJNS010000026.1, read as the reverse complement.
CGTCGCGGTGCCGGCCAGATCCTCGATCAAGCCCACGCCACGATGAGCTTCGCGCTCAAAGTCGGCGACGCCGGTTTCCTGCGGCAGGAAGGAGACCGACTCCAGTGCCAAACCGCCCACGGCAATCCGCGGCGCTGGCATCATTCGTCTCCCAGGTAGACGCTGCCCAGGGTCTGGGCCAGATAGGTGCGGATCGCGGTGATCAGCAGCTGGGCTGGGCGCGAAAATCCGCGGTCGGCGAGGTGCAGAATGCCGTAGCGGTTCACAAGTCGTGGGATCAGCGGCCGTGCTTCCAGATCGCCGCTGCCGGTGCCGCCCCAGGAAAGCGCATTGAGGATGGCGACCCCCTGGCCCATGCGGACCATGTCGCAGATAGTGCCCGAAAGGTTGGTCTCGCCGCGCAAGCGCATCGGCACACCGGCGCGGCGGAACAGCTGCTCGATGCGGTGGCGCGAGGGATAGCGGCGGGTCATGGTAATCAGCGGCACTTCGGCCAGGTCCTCGACGCCGATGGCGCGTTTTGCGGTCAAAGAATGGCCCGGCGGCATCAGCACGACCGAATGTGTCTCGATCAAGGGGATCGACTCGACACCGGGATGGCTGCCCAGCATGGAGGCGAAAGCCAATTCCACCTGATCGCGCAGCAGCCAGTCGATCATCATTTCGGTGAGACCGGTCTCCATGGTCAATACCAGACGCGGGTGCTCATTGAGAAAGCCGTCGAGCAGGCGGTGCAGGACAGCCTCATAGAGCATCGGTGTGATGCCGACCCTGAGCCGCCCGGTGCCATGCCGGCGCACATCCTCGGCCGAGCGTCTGACCCGATCGATGCCGTCGAGAGCGTTGCCGACGTCGATGGAAAGACGATGAGCCTCCGGCGTCGGCGTCAGCTTTCCCTTGGCGCGATGAAACAGAGAAAAACCGAGCTCTTCCTCGAATTGCTTCAGCAGGCGGCTGACCGCCGGCTGCGACACACCCAGCAGGCGCGCCGCCGCGCTCACCGACCCGGCCTCCATAACCGCATGAAATGCTTCCATCATGCGCCGCGTGGGGAGCCGTCGTCCTTCTGGATCACTCTGCGAATCGAGAGCATAGCTCATAACTAAATGTTATAGCCTCTATGATCGCAACGGCAGCTTTTGCTTATGCGAAAGGGTTAAGATCGGCAAAAGCCATTTCACTTTGACAGCCTCTCTAGACACTCGCATTATACCCAACAAGGTTCCGCCGTCGAGTGATCGGACGGACCAGAAAAGTGAATTTCGCGCGCATCGCAACGTGCCGCGGAACACAGGAACAGGCGCATCAACGTCTTACGGGGAACGAACTAATGCGAAAGAGCACTCTGCTTTGCGCGGCTTCGCTGGCCGCTGTCCTGGCGTCGCCGGTTGCCGCGCAGGAGCTGACCATCGGCGTCTCCGCCGAACCCTCGGCCCTTGACCCGCACTACCACAACCTCGGCCCGAACAATGCCATGCGGCGCCATATCTTCGAGTCGCTGATCCTGCAGGATGAAAAGCAAAGGCTTCAGCCGGGCTTGGCGACGTCCTGGCGGCCGCTCGACGACACGACCTGGGAGTTCAAGCTGCGCGAGGGCGTGAAGTTCCACGACGGCTCACCCTTCACCGCCAAGGATGTGGTCTACACCGTCTGTCGCATTCCCACCGTGGAGAACAGCCCGTCCTCGTTCACCGTCTACACCAAGGCGATCGCCGACATGCAGATCAAGGATCCGTATACCTTGATCATAAAGACCGATACGCCCTATCCCTTGCTGGCGGTGGAAGTTTCGACCTGGGGCGTACTGTCGGCGATGGCCAACGGCGTGACCGGTGACATCGGCTTCAGCCGTGACGGCTGCACCGGCACCGGCGACTACCCGAAGACCGAAGCCTTCAACAACGGCGATGCCGCCATCGGGACGGGCATGTACACCTTCGCCGAATATACCCGCGGCGACCGGATCGTCTTCGAGCGCAATGAGAACTACTGGGGTGACAAGGCCGACTGGGCCAAGGTCACTTTCCGGCCGATCACCAGCGACGGCCCGCGCGTTGCCGCCCTGCTGGCCGGCGATGTCGACATGATCGACAAGCCGCCCTTGCAGGACCTGGATCGCATCAAAAGCGAAGGCTTCCAGGTGGCTCAGGGCCTGTCCAACCGCGTCATCTACCTGCACCTGGACCATGAAGGCGAACCCTCGCCGGGGGTCACCGGCACCGACAAGAACCCCTTCAAGGACGTCCGGGTACGCAAGGCCGTCTCCATGGCGATCAACCGCGAGGCCATCGTCGCGCGCATCATGGGCGGCGTCGCCGTGCCGGCCGGAGAATTGCTGCCACCAGGCATGTTCGGCTCCACTCCTGGCGCCGCGGCCGAAGAGTATAACCCGGAAGCCGCCAAGAAATTGCTGGCCGAGGCCGGCTATCCCAACGGATTTGGCCTGACCATCGGCTCGCCAAACGATCGTTACATCAATGATGCCCAGGTCGCTCAGGCGGTCGCTCAGATGCTGGCCCGCGTCGGCATCCAGACCCAGGTCGATGCGGTCACCGCCAGCACCTTTTTCAAACGCCGGAACCAGTACGAGTTCTCCCTGTACCTCGCGGGCTGGGGTTCGGGCACCGGCGAGATGTCGTCGCCGCTGCGCGCGCTGGTCGCCACGCCGAACAAGGAAAAGGGCATGGGCGGCACCAACCGTGGCCGCTACTCCAATACCGATCTCGATTCTACCATCGAGATGGCGTTGGCGACGGTCGACGACGACAAGCGCGAGAAGATCCTTCAGCAAGCCAGCGGTATCGCGATGGCCGACTATGCCATCCTGCCGCTGCATTTCGAGGTGACTCCCTGGGCCTTCCGCAAAGGCATCACCTACGTGCCGCGAACCGACCAGTACACTCTGGCCCTCGGCATCAAGCCGGCGAACTGACGGTCGAGCTTCCGGCGCGGAGCGGAGAATTGGCTCCGCCCCGCGCCGACAACTTCGCCGGCGTTCGTCGAACCGCAAACAGCGGCAGGGCATAGCTGATGCTCGTTTATCTTCTTCGCCGCCTGGGGCAGAGCCTCTTCGTGGTCGCCGCCATGGCGGTGCTCGTCTTCATCGGCGTCTATGCGATCGGCAACCCGATCGACATCATGATATCGCCCGACGCCGACCAGGCGGAAATGGAGGCGGCCATTGCCCGCCTCGGCCTCGACAAGCCGCTGTGGGAACAGTTCTTCGTTTTCGTCGGCAATGCGCTGCAGGGCGATCTCGGCCGCAGCTTCGTCTATTCGGCCGACGCCCTCGGGCTTATCCTCTCCAAACTGCCGGCAACCATGGAGCTGGCCCTGCTGGCGTTGGTCTTCGCGGTTTTCATCGGCGTGCCGCTGGGGATGATCGCCGGCCTCAGGCCCGACTCCCTCGCCGGCAAGACCATCATGACCGGCTCCATCATGGGATTCAGCCTGCCCAACTTCTGGCAGGGCATGATGCTGATCCTGCTCTTCGCCGTGATCTTCAAGGTGCTGCCCTCCGGCGGGCGCGGCGATACCGTCGACGTCTTCGGAATCCCCTTCAGCTTTCTGACTCTCGACGGCCTGTCGCACATGCTGCTGCCGGCTATCAACCTGGCGCTCTTCAAAACCTCTCTGGTGATCCGCCTGGCGCGCGCCGGCACCCGCGAGGCGGCGCTGCAGGATTACGTAAAGTTCGCCCGGGCCAAAGGAATCTCGCCACGGCGCATCGTCCTGGTGCACATCGCCAAGAACATCATGATTCCGGTGGTCACCATCCTGGGCCTGGAACTCGGCAGCATGATCGCCTTCGCCGTGGTGACCGAAACCGTTTTCGCCTGGCCCGGCATGGGCAAACTGCTGATCGACTCGATTCAGTTGCTCGACCGGCCTGTGGTGGTCGCCTACCTCATGCTCACAGTCCTCATGTTCATCCTCATCAACTTCATCGTCGACATGCTCTACTGCGTGCTCGACCCACGAGTGCGTCTCTCGGAGGCCAAGGCATGACCGACGCGGCAAGACCCACGGGCGTTCTCACCGAAACCGAAGTCCTGCGGCCGGGCCGCTGGCGCGCCACGCCAGCCGCCCGCTTCGCCGCGGAATTCGTCGAAAGCCCGATTGCCGTGGTTGCGCTGACGGTGACCCTGCTGCTGGCCCTGCTGGCGGTCTTCGCCAACTGGATCACGCCGCAGAACCCTTACGACCTTATGCAACTCGACATCATGAACGGCATGCAGCCCCCTGGCGGCACCACCTTGGACGGCGAAACGACCTTCCTCCTCGGCACCGATGAACAAGGCCGCGACATGCTGTCCGCCATTGTCTTCGGCCTGCGGATGAGCCTCGGCGTCGGCGCCATGAGTACGGTCATCGCGCTGTCCATCGGTATGTCGATTGGCGTGCTGGCGGCCTATTTCGGCGGCAGGGTCGACTCCGTCATCATGCGCGTGGTCGACCTGCAGCTCTCCTTCCCCGCCATTCTCGTCGCCCTGATCCTGCTCGCCGCTCTCGGCAAGGGGGTCGACAAGGTCATCATCGCGCTGATCATCGTGCAGTGGGCCTACTACGCACGCACCGTCCGCGGCACGGCCCTGGTGGAGCGCCGCAAGGAGTACATCGAGGCGGCGTCCTGCCTCGCCCTCTCGCACAGCCGCATCGTCTTCCGTCACCTGCTGCCCAATTGCCTGCCGCCGCTGATCGTGGTGGCTACGGTGCAGGTCGCCAACGCCATCGCCCTGGAGGCGACGCTCTCCTTCCTCGGCGTCGGCGTACCCATCACCGAGCCCTCGCTCGGCCTGCTGATCGCCAACGGCTACGACTACATGCTCTCCGGCAAGTACTGGATCTCATTCTTCCCCGGCGTCGCCCTGCTGGTCACCATCGTCGCCATCAACCTGGTCGGCGACCAGTTGCGCGACGTGTTGAACCCCCGGCTCCGGCGATGAGGGGGCCAGGCGAATGAGCGCCCCCACCCTGGAGGTGAAGGACCTCAAGACCCACTTCTTCAGCAAGGAAGGGACTGTAAAAGCGGTTGACGGCATCAGCTTCGAGGTCGGCGCCGGCGAAGTACTTGGCCTGGTCGGCGAGTCCGGCAGCGGCAAGTCGATCACAGGCTTTTCCATTCTCGGCCTGGTCGACGCGCCAGGCCGCATTGCCGGCGGCGAGATCTTATTTCAGGGCCGCGACATGGTGCCCCTGCCCGAAAGCGAGCGCCGCAAGCTGCGCGGCTCCAAAATCGCCATGATCTTTCAGGATCCGATGATGACCCTGAACCCGGTGCTGCGCATCGACACCCAGATGACCGAGGCGGTGCTGGCCCATCGCGACGTCTCGCGCGGGCGGGCGCTGGAGATTTCACGCGACGCGCTGGTCAAGGTCGGTATCGCCTCGCCGGACGAGCGCCTCAATGCCTACCCGCACCAGTTCTCCGGCGGCATGCGCCAGCGCGTCGCCATCGCCATCGCCTTCCTCAACGAACCCGAACTGATCATCGCCGACGAACCGACCACGGCTCTCGACGTCACCATCCAGGGGCAGATCCTGCACGAAGCGCAGAGCCTCTGCCGCGAGACCGGGACGGCGATGATCTGGATCACCCACGACTTGGCGGTGGTGGCCGGCCTCGCCGACCACATCTGCGTCATGTACGCCGGGCGCATCGTCGAGCAGGGGCCGCTCGACGCCGTGCTCGACCAGCCGGCCCATCCCTACACCATGGGGCTGATCGGCTCGGTGCCGAGCCGCAACCGGCGCGGCGGCAAACTGTTCCAGATTCCGGGCATGACTCCCTCGCTGTTAAACCTTCCCGTCGGCTGCGCCTTCCGTAGCCGCTGTCCGCGCGCCGATGCCGCCTGCGCCGAGGAACCGCCGGTCCACGCCACGGCCGACGGACGCCTTATCCGCTGCCTGCACCCTCATGAAGGCGAGACGGTCGAGCAGGCCCAGGCTGCCGTTCAGGCGCGCAAACAGGAGGCCACGATATGACCGCCGCCGCAGCCGCGCAGCGCCGCGACGGCAGTGAAAAAGCCCTGCTGCAGGTCGAAGGCGTCAGCAAGCGCTTCGTGAAGCGGCTCGATCTCGCCGGCAAGATCGCCCAGAGACTAGGGTCCTCGATTCACGAGGAAATAGTTCACGCGGTTGACGGCGTCAGCCTCTCGGTCGACGCCGGCGAGGTGCTCGGCCTGGTCGGCGAGTCCGGCTGCGGCAAGTCGACATTCGGGCGCATGGTCGCCGGCATCCTGCCGCCGAGCGAGGGTGCCCTGAGATTCGACGGCAAGCCGATCTGGCGGGACGGCAAGGCGCAGGCGCGGGAAACCGCCCTGGCCATCCAGATGATCTTTCAAGATCCCTTCGCCTCCCTCGACCCACGCATGCGGGTGCAGGACATCATCGGCGAGGCACCGCAGGTGCATGGTCTGGTACCGCGCAGCGAGATCGAGGACTACGTCGCCGAGGTCATGCTGCGGGTCGGCCTCGACCCGGATTTCCGCCGCCGCTACCCGCACCAGTTCTCCGGCGGCCAGCGCCAGCGTATCGGCATCGCCCGGGCGTTGGCAGTGAAGCCGCGATTCCTGGTCTGCGACGAGGCGATCGCCGCCCTCGATGTCTCCATCCAGGCCCAGGTCATCAATCTCTTCATGGATCTGCGGGCCGACCTCGACCTCACTTACCTCTTCATCAGCCACGACCTTTCGGTGGTCGAACACATTGCCGACCGGGTGGTCATCATGTACCTCGGCCGCGTCGTCGAGGTGGCGGCCACCGAGGATATCTTCGACGCCCCCAACCACCCTTACACCCAGGCCCTGCTGTCGGAGGTGCCCCGCCTTGATCTGCGCAAGCGCGACTACCATCCGGTCAAAGGCGAGATCCCCTCGCCGCTGGACCCGCCGCCGGGTTGCCATTTCCACCCGCGCTGCCCGCACGCCACGGAGCGCTGCCGCATCGAGCGACCGGCCCTGCGGGAAATCGCGCCGCAGCGCTGGTCCGCCTGTCATCTGAACGATTCACAATGACCCGGGACGACCCGCCATTCGACGCGCGCGCCTACGATTTTTTCGCAGCCGCCGGGCCGGAGGCGCCGCTGCTGATCGATTCGCCGCACTCCGGCCGGGTCTACCCGGCGGACTTCGAGACCGTCGTGCCGGAGGCTGTGCTGCGCGGCGCCGAGGACTGGCGTGTCGACGACCTGGTCGGCGAGGCGCCGCTGGAAGGCGCCGGCCTGCTGGCGGCCCGCTTTCCGCGCGCCTATATCGATCCCAACCGGCGGCTCGACGATGTCGATCCCGCTCTGCTCGACGGCGCCTGGCCGGAACCGCTCAACCCAGGTCCCAAGTCCGCGCTCGGCATCGGCCTCTTCCGGCACAAGACGAATGACGGCGGGCCGCTCCTGGTTAAGCCGCTGTCGGTCGCTGGGCTTGAGGCCCGCATCGAGCGCTGCTGGCGACCCTACCGCGAGGTGCTGGCCGGCACCCTGGACGCACTCCATGCCCGCCACGGCGCCGTCTGGCACATCAATATGCACTCCATGAAGTCGGTGGGCACGGCGATCACGCCGGATGGCCCCGGCGCCGCGCGGCCGGACATGGTGATCGGCGACTTGGAGGGGCAGTCCTGCGGCCCCGCCTTCACCGCCCTCGTCGCCGAGTGCCTGCGCGCCAAGGGCTACAGCGTCGCGGTGAACGATCCTTACAAGGGCGCGGAGATCATCCGCCTCCATGGACGCCCCGCGGAGCATCGCCACGCCCTGCAGATCGAGATGAAGCGGGCGCTCTATATGGACGAGACGACGATCACCGCCAACGACGGCTATGCGAAACTGAAAGCCGACCTGCGCCAACTCGTCGCCGAGGTCGCCGACTGGACACGCAAAGCAAAGGCGGCGTAGCGGAGGCCCCTATTCCGCCGCCAGGCTGGAGCTGCGGCCGGGCAGCGCGCCGCGGATGACGTAGGCCAGGGTCTGGACCACCTGCTGCGGCGTCTCGCAGACCGCCAGGGCGGCGGCGTCCACCTCTTTCAACGCATGTGTCAGCGCCGTATCGTGCAGGGTGATCAGCGCGGTGCCGAGGGCGGCGGCGGTGCCGGCGTCGAAGGCGGCATTCCACTGCTTGTACTTGTCGCCGAAGCGCACCACCACGATGTCGGCTTCGCCGATCAGGGTGCGGGTGCGGATCGCGTTCATGCGGGAGCTCTTCTGGTCGCGCCAGAAGGGGCTTTCCTCCTCGCCCAGGATGACCGCCGCGCAGTCGTCGCTGTCCTCATGCACGGTGATCGGGGCGTCGAGATGCACCGGCAGGCCGGCCTCGGCCACGCCCTGGGCGATCTGCTCGCGCCAGTCGGAATGAATTTCGCCGGAAAGGTATACGTTCCAGAGCCGTTCGCTCATCTCGCTGATCCTCGGATTGTTCATGTATTGGGAGTGTTGACGAAGGTTTTAGCATAGGCGTCCAGTGGGTAAAACCGCCCCGGTCGGATCCCCGCAGATCATGCCGACAAGTTGTACAGCACGATGGCACCGGCGCCGGCCAACAGGGCACAACCGAGCGGGTGGCTGAGTCGCCGCCCCCAGGTATGGTTCTTCTCCACCGCCATGACGGCGCCGAGCGCCATCATCCAACCGACGCTGCCGGTGCCGACGACGAACATCAGCAGCATCAGCGCCCAGCAGCAACCAACGCAAAAGAGGCCGTGGCGCAGGCCCATGCGCAACGCCTGGCGCCGCTTGTCGCCGGCGCGCCAGTGTTCCATGACGAAGCCAAGCGGCAGACGGCATTTGTCGAGACAGGCGTACTTCAAGCTTGAGAACTGAAACGCGCCGGCCAGCGCCAGCACCGCCGCCCCCAGCACCCAGCCGTTAAAGATGAGCCAAGGGCTTTCGCGCACCGCGACGTAGAGAGCCTGGTCGAGGCCGTGGGCCGCAAGGCCGAAGCCGCCCCAGGCGGCGAGATAGCCGGCGATCACCAGTCCCAGCAGCAGGTGGCGGTCGCGCCGGCGGCGGACCAGCCGGCGGTAGATCTCCAGCAGCGGCAGGGTCGTCGGCAGCATCATCGCCGCCAGCATCAGCACCCAGCCGGCGACATAGAGCACCAGCGGCAGCAGAACCTCGCCCGCCGGAATCGCGGCGCAGATCGAGCCGGCCAGACCGATCTGCGTCCAGTCGCCGTGATCGAGATAGCGGCCATAGGGACTGCTCGCCCACAGCCACAGGGTAACCCAGGCCACAACGATCAGCAGTCCCATGACCGGCAGGAACCAGCTGCGATGCAGCTTCGCACCCGCCGCCTCAGAAGTGACAGCCATAGCTCAGGCTCTCCGGTCGCGCTCCGGCCACCTCAGTTCTGAAACTGGAAGGACCCCTGAATGGCGTTGTGGTCCTTCAGGTTCACATCGGCGCCTATGGCATCGTTGCGCATGCGGAAGACCTCGGCCTTCGACACATAAGCCGGCGCGCCCGGTATGGTGGTGAAAATGCTCTCGTTCAGCGTCGTCACCTTGCCGGTCGGCCCCTTATAGGGCTCCATTACCGCTTCCAGGCTGTCGCCGACCTTCAACCTGCCCTTGCCCTCGTTCAGCTCGAAGGTGATCTCGGCCTGCTGCGGTTCCAGTTCCTCACCGATCAACTGCGCAAGATCAGCCAATGGACCGCCCTTTTTGCCGGTCAGCACGGAGACGATGGCGTCCATCTGCTGCTCGCTCGCACTGTCCGAGATGAAGAGCTGGCGCTTCCAGTTGCCGGCCAAAACATTGCCGGGAATGTGTACCTGCCCGGCGGCCACCAGGCCGCTGACGTCGATGCCATCGATCTCGCCGCTGGAGAAGCGATAGGCAAGGGTCGACTGGCAGTAGCCTTCGTCGGGATCCTCGCCGATCCAGCACGGACAGAGAACGTTGCAATTGCAGACCTCGAGGAGGTCGCCCTTCAGATTGTAACCCATGGAAATGCTCCTTCGTTGATGACCAGCAGGCCGCGAGATGGCGGCCTGGGAACAGAACTTCAATCGGAGCGGCGACCGGGTGATCGGGAACGTCAGTGGATAGCAGTAGTCTGACGATGTCTCGATGCCCGTTTGTCGGAGAGAATAACGCAAACGTCGCTATGCGAGAAGGTGAGTCCTGCCCTGCGGTCGGTTTCCTCGCCCGATGGGTCAACGATACCTCGAATTTTCACAAGCGCGGACGTTCGGCCTAGGTTCAGCGCTCAGGAATCGCACGGCCGAAGCGATGCCGTCTGATACACACCGCTTCAGGTTGTCGCGCTAGAGGTTGGGCCGGGCAGGTTCCAATTCCGCCAGGGCCGCCAGCGCCGCTTCGGCCGCCGCCCGGCAGGGCTCAACCACCGGCAGACCGAGAGCCTCGGCCAGCGCTTGCTGATACCGCGGCATTGCGGCACAGCCGAGCACCAGCACATCGGCCTTGTCGTTGTCGCGGAGGGTTTTGCCGACCTCGAGCAGGCGAGCGAAAGTGCGGTCGCGATCCTGCAGATCCAGCACGCCGAGATTCAGCGGACGGCTCTCGGCAAAACCCTCCGACAAGCCCAACGCCGCGATATAGCGCCGGTGCCGGACCGAAGACGCCTCCAGGATGGCAAGGATGCCAAAACGCCGGCCCTCGCTCAGCGCCGCGTGAAAAGCGCTCTCGGCGATGCCGAAGACCGGCCGATCCGTCTCAGCCCGTGCCGCCTTGAGGCCCGGGTCGCTGAAGCAGGCGATGACCGCGGCGTCGGCGTTCTCCCGCTCAAGCCGCGCCAGAAGCGGCGCCACCACGCCGTCGATGTGCGCCTGGGTCTCGATCCCCGGCGGCCCCGCCTCCAGGGTCACGCAGTCAATCCGCGGGCCGTCGATTGACCGCAGCGGCTCGACCGACCGGCTGATCCCCGCGGTCACCGCCTCGGTCGAGTTGGGGTTCACGATGACGATGCGTTGGGCCACCGCTAAAGCAACTCCGCGCCGAAGTTGCGGGCGGGATCGACTTCCGGCTCACGAGAACCGGGCACATCCATTTCCGGCCGGCGCTGAAGGTAGACTCCGGAGCCGTACGCGGCCTTCAGTTCCTCGTCTTCCACCACCACGCGGCCGCGCGAAATCACTACCCGCGGCCAGCCGGTCAGCGTCATGCCCTCGTAGGGCGTGTAGCCGGCCTTGTCGTGCAGCATGTCGTAGGTGACGGTTCGCTGCCACTTGGGGTCCCAGAGTGCCAGGTCGGCGTCGGCGCCGACGGCGAAACTGCCCTTGCGCGGATGCAGGCCGTAGATCCTCGCCGGGTTGGTCGATGTCAGGGCGACGAACTCGTTGAGGCTGAGGCGGCCCTTGCCGACCCCTTCGGAGAACAGTAGCGCCAATCGCAGTTCCAGCCCCGGTACGCCGTTGGCGATCTGCCGGAAGGTTGCCTTGGGGCCGTGCTTCAGCTTGCCGCTTTCGTCCATGCGGTAGGGCGCATGGTCGGAGGAGAAGACCTGGAAGGTGCCGTTCCTGAGGCCCTGCCAGATCGCCTCCTGCCCCGCCTTGTCGCGCGGCGGCGGCGAGCAGCAGAACTTGGCCCCCTCCATGCCCTCGCGGTCCAGGTCGTCCGCCGTGAGGAAGAGGTACTGCGGGCAAGTCTCGCCGTAGATTTTCAGGCCGGCATTGCGCGCCGCCAAAATTGTCTCGGCGGCTTCCGGCGACGAGACATGCACAACGAGCAGCCTGGTATCCACAAGTCGCGCCAGTTGGATCGCCCGGCTGGTCGCCTCGCTTTCGGCGATGCGCGGATGGCTGATGGCGTGATACTTGGGCGCGCCGTAGCCGCGGTCGAGTAGACGCGCGCTGATCCATGAGATGACGTCGTTGTTCTCGGCATGGATCATCGTGGTCGCGCCATGCTCGCGCGCCACGCAGAGCACGTCGAGGATCTGGCGGTCGTCGATCTTAAGCTGGTCGTAAGTCATGTAGACCTTGAAGGACGTGTAGCCGTCCTGGATCAGCGCCGGCAGTTCCTGGCCCAGCACCTGGGCCGTGGGGTCGGAGATGATGAGATGAAAGGCGTAGTCGATCACCGCCTTGGGGCCGCAGCGCTCTTGCGCGTCCTTGGCCACATCGCGAAGCGACTGGCCACGGTGCTGGGCGGCGAAGGGCAGGAAGGTGGTGGTGCCGCCGAAGGCCGCCGAGACACTGCCAGAGTAGAAGTCGTCCGCCGTCCAGATGTTGGTAGAAGATTGCTGCTCGACGTGGCAATGGGCATCGACGCCACCGGGCAAGACCAGCAGACCCTCGGCATCGATGACACGGGCGGCGGCGCCGAGATCGGTCCCCAGCGCCGCGATTCGCCCATCCGTGACGGCAATATCGGCGGCAAATGTCTCGCTGGCGGTGGCCAGCGTTCCGCCGCGGACGATCAGGTCGTAATCGCTCACGCGGCCAGACCGAGGTCCGAGAGGCGGGCACCGACGCGGTCGATAAGTCGGGTCAATTCCGCCTGGTCGACAGCGGTGAGGCTCGGCCCCGGCGCGCGGATCTTCGAGGAGGCGATGGCGCCGCGGCGCCGCAGCACCTCTTTGCGCAGAGCCAAACCGAGGCCGATCTGCTGTTCGTGGCGCACCAGCGGCAGGTAGGCGTCGAAGAGATCCTCCGCCGCATCCTGCTTGCCGGCGGCATGCAGTTCGTAGACCTGCACCAGCATTTCCGGATAGGCAAAGCCGGTCATGGCACCGTCGACCCCGCGCGCCAGTTCCTGCGGATAGTAGAGGCCGCCGTTGCCGACCAGGATCGAAACGCGGCGCCGCCCCTCCTCCGCCGACGAATTGCGCAGCGCGGTGATCTTGGAGAGGCCCGGGCAGTCTTCGTGCTTCAGCATGACGAACTGCGGATAACGGTCGATGAGGGTATTGAGGGTCTCGACGGAAACCGGCACACCGGTGGTCTGCGGGTAGTCCTGGTAGACCAGCGGCACGTCTGGGCCCAGCGCCTTGCAGACCTGGGCGTAGTAGCCGAGCAGCTTGGCCTCGGTGCTGAGGCCGGCCATGGGCGCGACCATGACGCCGGCGGCGCCCTTGTCCATAGCCGTGTGAGCGAGCCGCGCCAGATTATCGAGGCCGGGATTGCTGACCCCTACGATGACCGGCACGCGGCCGTTCACGCGCCCCAGAACGCGGGCCAGAAAGGTCACCGACTCTTCCTGGGTCAACTTCGGCGCCTCGCCCATGACGCCGAGGATGGTCATGCCATGCACGCCGCAGTTCAGGTAGAATTCCGTCAGAGAGTCGGTACTTGCCAGGTCCAGGCTGCCGTCCTCGGCGAAGGGGGTCGCCCCGATGATGTAGACGCCCTTGGTGTCCTCTGTGATACGCATGCCGCCGTCGCTCCCGTCGATGCCGCTTTCGCCAGCGGCTAGGATTGGCCGGAGCCGCGGCGAGGTCAAGGCCGGGAGCCGATGTCGCGCCCGAGAAAAAAGGCGGCCACCTGTTTGGAAGCCGCCCTCCTTGAACTTAAAGACGCCGGGAGTTTAGGAAAGCCGGGCTCAGGCAGCCACTGCCTTCACGTCGGCCGCGGCTTCCAAAGCCTGGCCAATGTCGGCCAGGATGTCGTCGATGTTCTCGATCCCTACCGAGAAGCGCAGGTAACCGGGCGTCACGCCGGTGGCGAGCTGGTCCTCGGGGCTGAGCTGCTGGTGGGTCGAAGAGGCCGGATGGATGGCCAGGGTGCGGGTGTCGCCGATGTTGGCGACGTGATAGATCATCTGCAGCGCATCGATGAAGCGCACGGCCATCTCGTCGTTGCCGTCCTTGAACTCGAAACCGACCAGGCCGCCACGGCCACCGGTCAGGTAGCGCTGCGTGCGTTCGGTCGGATCGTTGTGAGTCATGCCGGGATAAATAACCTTGCCGACCAGATGGTGGGCGGCCAGAAAGTCGGCCACCGCCTGGGCGTTGCGGCAGTGCTCGCGCATGCGCAGCGGAAGAGTCTCCAGGCCTTGGATGAAGTTGAAGGTGTTGAACGGACTGAGCGCCATGCCGAGATCGCGCTGCAGCGTGCAGCGGGCTTTCACGATGTAGGCCACAGGGCCCATCTCCTTCACCGCCTGGGTCCAGACAGCACCGTGATAGCTCGGGTCAGGCTGGTTCAGCATGGGGAAACGTGCGGCGTGCTTTTCCCAGTCGAAGTTACCGCCGTCGACGATGACGCCGCCGATCGAGTTGCCGTGGCCGCCGATGTACTTGGTGGCCGAATACACGATGATGTGGGCGCCGTGATCGAAGGGCCGGCAGATCACCGGTGCGGCGGTGTTATCGACAATCAGCGGCACACCGAACTCCTCACAGATGGCCGCGACCTCGCCAATCGGAAAGACTTTCAGCATCGGGTTCGGCAGGGTTTCGGCATAGTAGGCGCGGGTCCGATCATCGGTGGCCCGACGGAAGTTTTCCGGATCGCTCGGGTCGACGAAGCGCACCTCAATGCCCATAGTCTTCAGGCTGTTGGCGAAGAGATTCCAGGTGCCGCCGTAAAGACCGGTGGAGCTGACGATGTTGTCGCCCGTGCCAGCGATGTTCAGGATGGCCAGAGTTGACGCTGCCTGGCCGGAACTGACGGCCAGTGCCGCCGCGCCGCCGTCGAGTGCCGCCATGCGCTGCTCGAAGACGTCGTTGGTCGGGTTCATCACCCGGGTATAGATGTTGCCCATTTCTTCCAAGGAGAAAAGGCGGCGGGCGTGGTCGGTGCTATCGAACTGGTAGGAGGTGGTCTGGTAGATCGGCACCGCCACCGCATTGGTTGTCGGGTCGGCGCGATAACCTGTATGCAATACGGCGGTCTCAGGATTCTTGCTAAGGTCCATCTGTCTATCCTCAGAATATAAAAAGGGGAAATCAGGCTGCGGCCGGAGAGCGATGCAAGCAGACTTGCGGCTGCGAGACGCCGGCCGCGGTTTCGGCGACGCGCAGGTGCCGTTCGATCAGGTCGTTGACGGTTTCGGTATGGGTTATAGGCGCCATATGGCCGGCCCCGAAGATGCGGGCGGCGGTGACGTCCCGAGCGGTATCGACGATTCTGTCGGCCAGCCGCTGCGAAATTGCCGGCGACTCGCTGCCGGCGATGGTGAGAAGTGGCATAGAGAGGCGCGCGACGTCCTCCGCCGGCCAGGTTTCCCCCAGCACGGCGGCGAAGTCGCGCAGCACGGCGTTGGCCTGGCCCGCCAGGTGCTGGCGCTGCTCCATCCTGGCCCCATCCCAGGCCCCTTCACCACTCCAGAAGTCGACAAAAGCAGCCATGCCAAAAGCCGGCCAGCCGGCCGCGACGGCACCCCGGATCCGGTCCCGGACCCCGAGAATATCGCGATAGTGACGCATGTCCTCGCCGCTGCCGCTGTGCAGCAGCAGGTGAAAGACGACCGGCTCGATCAGGGTCAGACTGCGCACGCGCGCCGGATGGCGGAGGGCCAGCTTCAGGGCCACCGCGCCGCCGTAGGAGTGGCCGATGAGGTGGAAAGCCGACGTGGCATCGCCAACCGACCGCAACACGGCCTCGGCCTCGCCGGCAAGGCTCGTTGGATCCTGCATGCCGGCGTCATCGGCGGCGATGCCATAGCCGGGCAGGTCCGGCGTTACCACCTGGCGCTGGCCGGCGAACCTCGCGATCAGTCCTTGCCACTGGCAGCCGGTCGAGGCGGAGCAGTGCAGCGCCACCACGGGCAGATCGTTTCCGGCCCGCCTGGCCGGGAAGATATGAGGCTCAATCGTATTCATATCCTACCTCCATGCGAGACTTGGCGGCGGAGTCTGTCGGCCGGAAAAATCTAGGCGGCCTCTGAGACACAGGCATGGCAAATCGCCTCAATGTGACGGTGATCCGTGCCGCAGCAGCCGCCCATCACGGTGATGTGGCCCAGCATGCGGTGCAGGGCGCGGTGCTGCTGTCCGAACTCTTCGGGATTGCCGTCGTCCAATTCTTCCGCCTCGTCGAGCTCCGCGTGGCTGAGCCGCGAAGCGTTGGCGCGCAGCCCCTTGATCCGCTCCACCCAGGTCTCTCCGGCGGCAATTGCGCCTTCGAAATGATCGGGGTGCGCACAGTTGATCATGAAATAGGCCGGACCGTTCGCCGTCGCCGCGTCGACCGCCTCGATGGCTTCCTTGAGAGTCGCGCCGGACGGCAGACGCCCATCGGTCTCGACAGTGAAGGAGATGGCAACGGGCATGCCGGCAGCCTGCGACGCGCGGGTTACGCCGATGGCCTCTTCCACGTTGGTCATGGTGATGGCCGTGACGAGATCCGCCTCAGTCTCGGCGAAGACCTGGATCTGCTTGGCGTGGTAGGCTTCAGCCTCTTGGGGCGTCATGAGCGCGCCGGGGCTGTAGCCGTCACCGCGCGGGCCGACACAGCCGCTGATCACCATCGGCGATCTGTCGCTTTCGAATGTTTCGCGCAGCTCGGTCAGCAGCGAGATGGACTGCTTGTTGACCTTCGCCATGTCGGTTTCGCTGTAACCCAGCTTGTCGCCCCAATCGGACGATGCCCGCCAAGTCGGGCTTTCGAAGAGGAAGCCGCAACCGTTGGCCTTGGCGATGGACGCGTGGGTAGTGAAGTAGCGCTTGAGCGCTTCGCGGCCCGGTTGATCCTTCAGCAGATCGAATGCCGCGAAGTAAGGCAGATCGAGCCCGTCATGGAAAATGAGGGTCGTCTCGATACCACCGTCTGTCAGGAAGAGGCCACCGCTGAGTTGCGGCAGGCTGCTGCGATACTTGGTCATTGTGTGCCTCCGAAATTCGTTGCAGGCGCTTTAGCCCTGCTATGGGAGGCGACACTACGCCTTCACTATTTCTGCAATATGTCCCACCATGGAAACAAAGTGCCCGTCCCAAGCAACAGAACTGAAACACCGGTCGCCCACGGAAAGATCCGAGGTCGAACCCCAGGACGGCGCCAAAGTGCTAGTCTTTAGCCGGCCTGGCCGAAAACTGGCATGACCCGGGTGTTGACCCGGCGGACCTCTCGAGTCTGGATAGGGTCGCCGTTCGGGGGTCTGAACAGTTCCACAAGTAGGGCGAGCGTGGAAAAACCCACCCTGACCCCTATATTGTAAGGGATGGCTTTTCCTTGGGAGTTGGAGGGAAAGTCGTTTTCTCTCGGATGCATTGAAACCAGACGCCCGGCGGAAACCGTAAAGGGCGCGGCAAACAGGTTGAGGCAGGAGTTGGTTGTTGAAACACGGCGGCAGGTTGATTGCCCGCTTCCAAACTTGGCGGCGTGGTTATATTGCGCTGACTCTCGCAGCAGCTTACCTGAGTCTGACGGCTTGCTCTCTGGTTGAAACGGCCAGCGAACCGGCTGGAACGATTGACGATTCAGCGGTGGTAGAAGCAGAGGAACCAGCCAGCCTGACCCCCTACGAGGTGACCCTCGAGGGCGTGGAGGACGACACTCTGTTGGCAGCCTTGCGGGCCTCTTCGCAGTTGATTGTCCTTGCCGACAAGCCGCCTGCGACAAATGTCGGGCTGCGCCGCCGCGCCCGCGACGACATCGAAGGACTGAAGACCGTACTGCGCTCCGAGGGCTTCTATCAGTCGCAGGTGGACCTGGAAATCGATACGGAAGTCAGTCCTGTGCAAGTCAGGGTGAAGATAGCGACCGGGCCACGCTACAGTCTTGCCGCCTACAATGTCACCTACCTCGGCAATGCGATGCCGGAGGACGGAGATCTGCCGAGTCTGGAGGACATCGGAGTTGACATCGGCATGCCGGCCCGCGCTCCGGAAGTGATCGAAGCCGAGCTGACCCTGGTCCGACTGCTTCAAGAACGCGGCCACCCTTTCGCGCGGGTCGATGGGCGCAAGACCTTCGTAGATCACGAAAAATCCGAAATGACGGTGGAACTCTCCATTGACTCCGGCCCGGTCGCCACACTTGGACCCCTCACCTTCGAGGGCAGCGAGAATGTCGAGCCGGACTACCTGCGCCGTATCGCCGGCTGGCCGGAAGGTGACGCCTACGACCGCCGCATCGTCCGCGAAACCCAGCGCCGCATTTCCAGCACCGGGCTGTTTTCTTCAGTCAATGCCGAAGCACCGCCAGAGCCACAGGCCGACGGCAGCCTGCCGGTCACCGTGACCCTGGTGGAACGCGAACATCGCTCGATCGGCGCCACAGCCTCGATCTCAACCGACATCGGCCCCGGCGGCGAGATCTTCTGGGAGCACCGCAACCTGTTCGGCCAGAACGAGAAACTGAAGCTCAGCGCCACCGGATCATTGATCGAACAATCGGGCGCCATCAGCTTCCGCAAACCGGCCTTCCTGGAGCGCGACCAGGCGCTGCTGGCAGAACTTACCGGCGGCCTGGAGGACAACGACGCTTTTCAGCGGCAGGCGGTCGATGGGCTGGTCGCGCTGGAACGACCCTTCCTGGAAAACTGGCGCGTCTCGGCCGGCGTCGCCGCCGGCTACTCGATTGTCGATGAGAATGCCGATAGCGGCGACGGCGAACAGGCCTTCACTCTCTTCGGCTTGCCGTTGACCGCGAATCGCGACACGACCGATGACGCTCTCGACCCGGCCTCGGGAAGCCGGCTTCAACTTTCCCTCACGCCGACAACAGGTGTCGGTGACAAGCCGTTGTTTTTCCTCACCGCCGTAGCCGGCGGATCCGCCTACTACGCCATAGACGACGCCGAACGCTTCATCCTGGCCGGCCGGGCACGCGTTGGCAGCATTGTCGGCGAGAAGACCGAGTCGTTGCCTGCCGACCGGCGCTTTTTCGCCGGCGGCGGCGGTTCTGTCCGCGGCTACGAATACCAGCTCGTCGGCCCCCTGGATGACGACGAAGACCCCTTTGGCGGTGTCTCCTTGGTTGAAGTCGGCGCCGAAGTTCGTGTGCGCGTCACTGAGGAAATCGGTGTCGTCCCTTTCATCGATGGCGGTACGGTCTACGACGACCCTTGGCCCAACGGCGAGGAAACCCTGCGCTGGGCCGCTGGACTGGGCCTAAGATACTTCACCGGCTTCGGCCCGGTACGGTTGGACGTCGCCTTTCCGCTGAATCCGCGTGACGGCGTCGACGAGGCGTTCCAGTTCTACATCAGCTTCGGGCAGGCTTTCTGAAATGCCTAGGACGAAGACAGTATTGAAATGGATGGGTTTCGGGCTGGGTGGCCTCCTCGTGATCGGCGCCGGGGGTGTCATCCTTGGCTATACTTGGCTACAGAGCGAAAGCGGACGCGATTGGCTGGTCCGCCAAATCGAGGCAGCAGCGAGCACGCCCGGCGAAACACAACTCTTCATCGACAACCTGGAAGGCGATCTCCCCGGAAATCTTCGCGCCACCGGAATTACCGTCAGTGACAGCGAGGGAAGCTGGCTGCGCGTTGGCAGCCTGGAAGTCACCTGGCGGCCCTGGGAGCTGCTGAACCGCACCCTTGAGGTCGAGTCCCTGGCACTCACGGGGGTCAGCCTTGACCGCTTGCCGGCCGAACCGGCTGCGGCAACTGATGACGGCGCAGAGGAGGACGCGGCAGCAGGCCTGCCGTTGCTGCCGTTGAAGGTCCGCATCCGCCAGTTGGCCGCTGACGAGATCGCCCTTGCCGCGCCGGTGCTCGGCCAAGCGGCCCGCTTCTCCCTGGCCGGCGAAGCGACCGGCCTCGACGACGGCCGGCTTAGCGCCGGGTTGAACCTCCAGCGGCTCGACGGTGTAGAGGCGCAGCTCAGCGCCAAGTTCGACTATGATCCGTCGAGCGACCGCCTCACCGCCGAGATCGACGCCGCCGAAGCGCCCGGCGGCCTCGTCGCGACTTTGTTGGAGGTCCCTGAGCTGCCGCGCGCGGAGCTGCGGCTATCAGGCAGTGGCCCGCTCTCCGCCTGGGACGGCGACTTTGCGGTCTCGCTTGGCGACGTAGTGCGCGCCGAGGCGACGATCGGCTTGCAGCGCCACGGAAACGGCGATCTCGGTTTCAAGCTGGACGGCTACAGCAGCATCTCACCGCCTGAGCAGTCCGCCTTTGGGAATCTCATCCGCGGCCGCACCGATGTGGCGCTGGCGGGATCCTGGCGGGCGTCGAAACGGCTGCAACTGGAACGCTTGAGCGCCAGCAGCGAACGCTTCGACCTCAACGCCCAAGGCAGCTTCGAGCCCAGATCCGGCAGCCTCGCCGTAACCCTCGACGCCAACACCAGCGAAGCCACGCTGCTGGCCGAATTGCTCGGCCTGGATCGTCTGGACCGGGCTTCCGCAAGCGTGGCCGTGACCGGCACCGTCAACCAACCTGAGGCAGCCGTCGAGCTGCAGGCCGACGGCATCGTCCATCCCGATTTCGAGGCTGCCGTTTTGTCTACCAGCGGCCGCGTCACCGGCGAGCGCGACCTGCTCGGCCCGGCGCCGCTGTTGGGGCTTGATTTCACCGGGCGTCTCGATTCTCCGCGCTTGCCTGGAAACGAAGAAATCAACCGGCTGCTTGGCGCAGCCCTGCCCTGGGCAGTCAAGGGAACCTTCGATGTTTCGCAGTCTCTCTTCGAGATCGCCACCCTGGAAGCATCCATCGAAAGCGCGAAGGTTTCGGCCAGCGGTCGCTTCGACTTGGGCGACGGCTCGGCGACGTTGCAGACGACGCTTACCATCAGTGACCTCGCGGCGCTGCGGCCACTGACATCCATTGGCCTCGGCGGCCAGGCGGAGCTGGCCGGTCCAATCGTCCTGGAACAATTCGGCGGGCATTTGGAAGGCGACCTTCGCGGCCGCTGGAGCAAGCCCTCCAGCGACATTCGACTGGTCAGTCTGGCCGCCGGTAGCGGCATGGACCTGGCCACGCGCTTCGTTCTAGATGGCGCCCAATTGCGCCTCGAAGACACCTCGGCACGCTCAAAGGCTGCCGAGGTCGACTTGGCTCTCACGGTCACACCGGATGCGCGGCTGCGCGATGCGCGCTACAGTCTTAGGCTTCCTGAAGCCGCCGTCCTGGCCGACGAGCTCGGTGTCGCCCTCTCCGGCGCTGCCGAGGTCGAGGGCGAGATGGCCGGCCCCTTCGATGCCCTGACGATCGACGGGACGGCGCGGCTAAAGCAACTGGCCATTGAAGACCAGTTGCTGAGCGATATCGGTGGAACCTACCGCTTGCGGCTCAACGGCGCCGACATCGACGGGCCGGTGACCATCGCGGTGACGAGTCCCTTCGGCCCGGTCGACGCTAGCGCCGATTTCAAGCTGCGCCAGGATGCCGTGACCCTGTCCGCCATACAGGCGACCTTGCCGGATACGACGGTGAACGGCAGCGTCGCGCTGCCGCTCGACGGCGGCGCGCCACTCGCCGACCTCACAGCAGAGATCGCCGATCTCGCGCCCTGGCTGGCGTTTGCCGGAATGACAGGTAACGGCAAGGGCACCCTTGAGGTGATGCTGAACGGCCCGAACCAAGCAGCGCCCGTCCTGGCGAATGCCGAAATCTCCGGGATCAGGCTGGTGGTCGAACCGGGCGCCACGCCGTTCAGCGCTGCCCGCTTGACCTTGAGCCTTCAGGCCCAGGATCCGGCTCTGGAGCAGCCTGGAAGCTTCAAACTCCAAGCCGAAAACCTGAAAAGAGATCAGATGGCGCTTGATCGCCTCGAGGTCGACGGCGCCGGCACTGCCGCGAACCTCGACCTGACGCTCGCCGCCACCGGGACCTGGCTTGAGCCTTTCGAAATCAGGGCCGCCGCGGCCGTCAGCCAAGAAACGGAAACTCTGAGTGTCACCCTGCGGGAGGCCGAAGGCCGCGCATTCGGCCAGCCTCTACGCCTGCGCGAGGCCGCGCTGTTGACCCTGGCGCCCAGCGAAACGCGGCTTGAGCACCTCGACCTCGCCTCCGGCGACACGCAGCTCAAGGCAAATGCGCGCTTGGGCGACGGCAAGATCACGGCAACGGCGGCACTGGACAACCTGCCCATGAGGACTGTCGATGCTTTCTGGGACAGCGGCGTGACAGGTACGGTCTCGGCGAGCCTGCAGCTGGAAGGCACGCTGGACGACCCGCGCGGGACCGCCGAGCTCACGGCGACGGGGCTACGCCCCAGGGACAGCAAGGACCTGCCGGCTCTGGAATTGACTGCCGCGGCCGACTGGCAGAATGGCCGTGCGAAACTGACGGGCCAGCTCGGCGGCCCCCTGGTGACCGCCGCCCGCTTCGATCTTGAGGGGCCACTGGCAATAGCGGCCGACGGCAGCGGCGTGGAACTGCCCGACGACGATCCCCTCGCAGGGAGCGTCAACTGGTCAGGCAAGGTCGCCACTCTGCTGCTCTTTGTGCCGTTGCCCGAGCACCGCCTCAGCGGCGATGTGGCCATCGGCCTGGACATTGGCGGGACCGCCGGACGCCCAAGTCTGGACGGCGACATCTCCCTGACTGGCGGCCGCTACGAGAACCTGGAAACCGGCACGATTCTGAAGGACCTGGGATTGGCGGCGAAGGTCTCGGACGACCGGGTGACCCTGGCGAGCCTCACCGCGAACGACGGCGCCAAGGGCCGGGTGACAGGCGGCGGCGGAATGACCATCGATCCCCAGCGCCAGTTTCCTTTCGAATTCGACATCAAGCTGGACAAATTCCGCGCCGTTCGCCGTGACGATGTGACGGCGGTCATTGGCGGCACCGTCAAACTCGACGGCACAGCGCAAGCGCCTCGAATCGAAAGCCGTATTACGACGGAGACCATCGAGATCAACTTGACCAACGGATTGCCGCCCAATGTCGCCAGCCTCGACGTCATCGAGATAAAGAACGGTGTCGTTCAGCAGGCGCCGCAAGAAGCCGAGGAAGCCCCGGCAGTGGAGGCGGCGCTCGACATCGTCGTCGAGATGCCGAACCGCATTTTCGTGCGTGGGCGCGGGCTCGATTCAGAGTGGTCGGGCCGCATCTCCGTGCAGGGAAGCAGCGCCAACCCGGCGATCAGCGGCAAGGTCGAACTGGTGCGTGGGCAGCTCTCTCTTGTCGGCAAGACTTTCAAATTGAAAGAAGGTCAGGTGACCCTGCCGAAGTCCGCCAACAGCGACCCGATGCTGGATGTGACCGCCGTCCACGAAGGCGAAGCATTGCTTGTCACGGCAAAGATGAGCGGCCCGCTGTCGAAGCCAGAACTGGAGCTGACATCCAGCCCGGAGGTGCCGCGCGACGAAATCATCTCACGGGTCCTATTCAACAAGTCCGCGGCGAATCTGAGCGCCGCCGAGGCGGCGCAACTGGCCATCGCCCTGCGCGATCTTACCGGCAATGGCGGTGGCGCCGACGTCCTCGGTTTCGCCCGCCGCACCATGGGCGTCGACGTGTTGCGCGTCGACACCACTGGCGACGGCAAAGCCCAGCTCGAAGCCGGCAAGTACGTGACCGATCAGGTCTATCTCGGCGTCAAACAGGGCGCCGATACGCAATCCAATTCCGCGGGGGTGGAGGTAGAACTGACGCCGAACATTACCGTGGAGAGCGAGGTCACCGGCTCCGGCGCCAACAAGTCCGGTGTCCGCTTTCAGTTGGACTATTGAATCTCCGGCCGCTACCGGGTCTCCACCGGGATCGGCTGAGAGACCAGCAACTGGCGATGCGGATAGGGGATCTCGATACCGTGTTCCTTGAAGGTGTCCCAGACCGCCAGAAAAACCAAACCTTTCACATTGACCACACCATCCTGCGGATCGCGGATCCAGAACCGCAGCACGAAATCGAGCGAACTGTCTCCGAAGCCGACAAGGTGGCACACCGGCGCCTTTTCCTTGCTGACCCGTTCCGGCTTGGTCGCTGCCTCGATCGCGAGACGGCGCACCTCGTGCGGATCACAGCCGTAGGACACGCCGAAGGGAATTTCCAGACGCACCAACTCGCTGGTGAAGGACCAGTTCACCACCCGTTGGGTGATCAGGTCTTCATTGGGAATGAGGTATTCCTTGCCGTCACGCGTGACCACGGAGACATAGCGGGCGCCCAGCGAGGAAATCCAGCCGAATGTCTCGCCAAGCTCGATGACGTCACCCGGCTTGATCGACTTGTCGAGCAGGAGGATGACGCCGCTGATGAGGTTGGACACGACTTTCTGCAGTCCGAAGCCGATGCCCACGCCGATGGCGCCGGAGAACAGGGCCAGCGCCGTGAGATCGATGCCCACGCTGTTCAGTGCGATCACCACCGCCAGGGTGATCAAAGTGATTTTCAACAGCTTGCCCATCAGGACCTGAACCGAGGGCGTCAGGTCGGGGACGCGGCTGATGCGGCGCTCCAGGAAGCGCGACAGAGTCGAGGCGGCCCACAGCATCAGGGCCAACGTCAGAACACCCTTGACCACCGTCAGCAGAGAGACACGCAGCTCGCCAAACGTGACGGCCAGCGAATCCAGAATCGCGACTGTCGGATCGAGCAGTTCCAGAATGTTGAGCGCAGCGATGGTCCAGGCACAGAATGCCAAGGTCTTGGCCAGCGCCGGATTGCGCACAAAGGTGGTGACCAGCCTGATCACCACCCAGGCGGTCATCAGGCTGGCAACGACGCTCAGGAGGTAACTGCGGCTCGGCCAGGTGCTCTGTTGCATGGCGGCAATGGCCAGCCACAAGAACAGCAGATAGACCAGCGGGGTGAGCAGTGCCGGCAGAGCCTGCATCTGGGCCGCGAAACGAACAGGAACTTTCGATCGCCCGACCCAGCCCTCCGCCGCCGGCCGCAGGCGGCGGCCAAGGAAAACCGACAGGCCGAACAGCAGGACCAGGAGAATCACCTGCCCCAAAGTCCAGACATTGGCAATGTGCAGGAACAGCCAGTCGAGAGCTGCCTGGAGATAGCCGGCAATACGGTCCGGTGTCAGAAAATCTTCCATGCCCTGTACTGGCCGCTTTCTCCGTTAGACGATCGGTGCCTCACTCGCCAGTTCCGACGTAAGCCCCCGTTCATAGGCGGCCTCCGGCTCGAAATCGTCGAGCGAGCGGGCGATGACCTGGGTGCCTTCGTGGCGCGCAATGTGGAACAGTGCATCCCCCTCGTGAACCAGAGGAATGTTGCTGCGGCCGATGATCACGCCACCGATGCTGGCGCGCACTTCCACTTCATTCTCGCCAAAGGGATCCGAGACCACGCCCAGTATCTGCCCCTCTTTTACCGCCGCGCCCAGCGCAGCCGCCGAGCGCAGCAGACCGCTGTGCGGCGCGCGGACCCACTTGCTGGAGCGGATCACCAATGAGCTCACCCGCTTTATCCTGCTGCCCGATTGCGGCAGCATTTCCAGCAGGCGCATGACCCGCACCACGCCCTTGACGCCGGCGCGGATACAGGACTCGTCGAATCTCAGCGCTTCTCCCGCTTCATAGACGATCACCGGCACCGAAAACCCGGAGGCGGCCTCGCGCAGGCTGCCTTCGCGGAACCCGGTATTGACCACCAAAGGGACCCCGAAGGCCTGCGCCAGGCGGTCGCTCTCCGGATCATCCAGATTGGCGCGGATCTGGGGGAAGTTGTCCCGATGGATTGCGGCGGTATGCAGGTCGATTCCGTGTGTCGACTTGGAAACGATCTCGTCGAGAAACAGCCGCGCCAGCCGCCCCGCCAGAGACCCTTGGGTTGAGCCCGGGAAGCTGCGGTTAAGGTCGCGGCGGTCGGGGAGATAGCGCGACTGCGAGAGGAATCCGAGCACATTCACGATGGGTACTGCCGTCAAGGTGCCCCGCAGACGCTTCAGGGCGCTGAGGCGCAGCAACCGCCGGATGATCTCGACGCCATTGATCTCATCGCCATGCAGGGCCGCACAGACAAAGAGATGAGGCCCCTCCCGCCGACCGCGCACGACGTGGATCGGCATGGTAATCGGGGTATGGGTGGAGAGGTCGGTAACCGGCAAGTCGATGGTGCGGCGCTCGCCCGGTTTCACCTCGACGCCGCCGATCGTCAGCGGTGCCTGCCGCTTCTCCGGCAATTCGGCAGTTCGGCTCTTAGGCCGGGAAGAGGGCTCGGGCTTTGTCATTCAGTCGACTTTCCTGCCGGCTGCCGCTGCGCAATTGCACTTCAGGCCGGTTGACTGCGAGTCTCGCCTTTTACAGCATCGACATCAACAGGGTTGCGATTCCAAGGAAGGAGAAAAAGCCGGCAATGTCGGTCACTGTCGTCAAGACGATCGACGACGACTGCGCGGGATCCTGCCCCAGCCGCTTTAGCGCCACCGGCACCACGGCGCCGGCGAAGCCTGCTGCTACCATGGCCAGCACCATGGACATGGCGATCACGATCACCAAGCCAACGGACCCGCTCCAGAAGAATACGCCGACGCCACAGGTCACCGCGACGGCGAGGCCGTTGACCAGTCCCACCTGAACTTCCTTCAACGTCACCCGCAGCCAGTCGCGGACGGTAATCTCACGCAGCGCCAGGCCGCGCATGGTGACCGCGAGAGCCTGTGCGCCGGCATTTCCGGACTGCCCGGCCACGACCGGCAACAACACGGCCAGGGCCGTCACCTGGGCGATGGTATCCTCGAAAAAACCCACCACCGCAGCGGCGAGGAATGCCGTCAGCAGGTTTACCTGCAGCCAGGGCAGCCGCTTTCGCACCGCGAACATCGCCTTCGAAAGCGCCCGCTCGTCCTTGCTGGCGCCAACCATTGTCTGCAGATCCTCGCTGGCAACCTCCTGCATTGCCCTGATCAGGCTGGTATAGCGCACGACACCGAGCAGGCGTCCTTCGAAGTCGGTCACCGGAATGCCCGGTTGGCGCGACCTCTCCAGAATGTCGACCACTTCGTCCCGCGGTGCCACCGCCTGGACCACCAGGTTGATCGGCTCGGCGATATCGCGCAGGCGTTGATCCGGTTCGGCAATGGCAAGGTCATGAACCGCCACACGCCCGGAGAGCCGCCGCGCGTCGTCTACAAGGTAGACCGACTGCAGTCCACGCAGCCTTGACCGCCGCAGCCGCTCGAGGGCCTGGGCCACCGTGAATTCCGGTCGGAAGACGCCGATCCTCGTCTCCATCAGGCGCCCGGCGCTGTCATCGGGATAGGCCATGAGCTCCTGCAACTCGCGCTGCAGAGCTGGATCGAGGCCGGCAATCTTCTCTTGCCGTTCAACATCCTCGAACTGGCCCAGAATAGTCAGGGCCGTGTTCGGACTGATACTCGATAGAACCACAGAGGCGGCGTTCTCCGGCAGGTGCGCCAGCAAGCCGGCCGCGATATCGGGGGCGAGGGCTTCGATCAAAGAGGCAATGGCGCCAACCGGCTGCCCGGTCAGGGCCTCAGCGACTTCAGCCGGCGGCATGGCCTCTACCTGCTTGGCGGCGCCAAGCGGGAAGTCCCGCAGATAAACGAGGTTCAGCTCGGCAATGGCCTTCTCCGGGTTACCCGTCACTTCGCCATCTCCCTATCGCTGATCCGGATCGCCGGAGAGGCGCGACAGCCGGGCCTGTGACGTCGCCACCTGGAGCAGGCCCGACAGACTGATCAGGAAGGCCTGCGCTATGTGAATTACCACCATGTTCAGGTGCAATCCGCCGGCGCTGCCCTGCTCGAGGTCCAAGCCCTCACGGAGGGCATCGAAACGCAGGCTGCCGACGAGACGGTGGCGGCCATCGGTCACCGGCAAGGCCAAGGTGCTGTCCCATGCTTTCAAGGATACGACCGAAGCAAGACTTGCCTGAGGAGCGATGGTCGGTATGTCGCGTTGCATGATGTTCTTTACGATCTCTTCGTCTTCTGCCCCGAGCAGTGTATTGAGCTCAACGGAGCCGAGAAGCCGGCGTTCTCCATCGACAACGAAGAGACTGGAGTCGAGGCGATTGCCCAGAGCGCGCAGCCGGCGCAGGCACTCATCGACCCTGGTGTCCGGCGCAAAGCTCGCGCTTCGCACTTCCATCCAGGCGCCAACAGTACCCGGGTCGTAGGACAGATAGCGCGAAAGGGCGGTTGCCTGCCGACGCGGCGCGGCCTTTAGAATCGTCTTCTGCGCGGCCGGCGTGAGAGCCCGCATCAGAATGGCGCGCGTATAGGACGGCGCGTGGTGCAGAAGGGAAGCCGCTCTTTCCGGCGCCAATTGCTCCAACACAGCCGCCGCATGCGACGGCTGCATCCGGGAAATCACATCCGCCACCTCCACATCACTCAGCGCGGCAATAAAGGCGGCGACGTCGGCCGCGGGGATTTGATCCAAGGCGCGGGCCGCCCGGGCTGGCTGATCCTTCACAAATGACCGACTGAGCTCTGCCGCCCTACTCATCGACCTTCTCCTCAGCCACCAGGGTCGTCGGCTGCTCATTGAAAACTTTTGCCGGTATGGTCACTCTCCCCTTTTTGGTCGCCAGAACGATGCCGACGGGGGTCATTTCGATAATCTCACCCTCGATATCGCCGATGATGGCGCGCTGTCCCGGCTGATAGAGCTGTTGCAGGTAGTGGGCGCCGATCAGATTGCTGACGAAGCTGCCGGCGCCCAGCGCGAAAGAGAGCGCCAGGGCTCCGGCAATCGCCGCCGCCAGGATCGCAATCAGCGCGATCAGCAGGGTGACATCGACGCCGATCTGGTTGATGCCGAGAACCAGCGCCATCACCAGGATCGCTGCCTGAACGCCGCGGGCGAAGACATCCGCATGCGCCAGGCGCGCCGAGGCGATGGTCGCCGAGGTCAGGTCTCTTGCCAGGACGGAGATGATCAAGCCGGCCAGGATAATAAGACCGCCGGCGAGCAAGGTCGGCAGATAGGCGACAACGCGATCGAGCCAGGCTGAAAAGGCGACCAGACCGAGAATCCGCGTGGCCAGGGTGACGGCGAAGAGGATGACCAGCCAGAAAGTAAGGTTGCCCAGCAACTGTACTGCGGCTTGTGAGAGGCGCAGATTGCGCACCCTCTCCTCTCCCATGCGGCGCTCCAGCAGGCGATTGATCCAGCGCGCAAAGCGCCGCACCGCCGACCGCAGCATGCGCGCCGCGAGCCAACCTATGGCGAGGACAACGACGGCGCCTAAGAGCGTCGGCAGGAATTCAACCAGCTGTGCCAGAAGCCGCGACGCCGCGCTGCTGACCGTTTGGATCCAAAGCGACACTTCATCCATCACCTAATCTCCGTCGACCCTATTGCGGGATACCCGGACGCCTCCACCGGACGCCTCCATCGGAAGCCTCCATGCGGGCAGCCTGGCTCGTTACAACTCCGTCATCTCATTGCTCTGTCGAAACGAAACCCCGTCAGCACAGCGACCGCTCGGCTCAACCGCGTCCTCGTGTGCGGGTCTTGTTCGGCTTGGCGTTCTTTTCGAGGAACTCGATAATGGTTCCGGCGACGTCCTTTCCGGTGGCCTTTTCCAGGCCCTCCAAGCCAGGTGAGGAGTTCACCTCCATTACGACCGGGCCATGGTTGGAGCGCAGCATGTCGACGCCGCAGACGTTCAGGCCCATGATCTGCGCAGCCCGCACGGCGGCGGAGCGCTCTTCCGGCGTGATTTTGACGGTCTGAGCCGAACCGCCGCGATGTAGGTTGGACCGGAAGTCGCCCTCCGCGCCCTGGCGCTTCATCGAAGCGACAACCTTGTCGCCGACCACAAGGCAGCGGATATCGGAGCTGCCGGCCTCCTTGATGAACTCCTGCACCAGGATGTTCGCTTTCAGGCCGCCGAAGGCCTGGATCATGCTTTTCGCCGCCCCCGGAGTTTCGCCCAGCACCACGCCGATGCCCTGGGTGCCCTCGAGCAGCTTGATGATGACCGGTGCGCCGCCCAGCATCTCGACAATTTCGTCGGCACGGCCGGTCGAATGGGCGAAGACCGTAACCGGCAGGCCGATTCCCTTGCGCGCCAGCAACTGGTGACTGCGCAGCTTGTCGCGGGAACGGCCGATCGCCACCGACTCGTTCAGCGGGTAGACTCCCATCATCTCGAACTGCCGCAGCACGGCGGTACCGAAGAAAGTGACCGAGGCACCGATACGGGGGATGACGGCGTCAAAGCCTTCAACTTTTTCGCCGCGGTAGTACATCTCGGGGCGATGCGAGGCAATGTGGACGTAAACCCTCATGGTGTCGATCACCTCGATCTCGTGCCCGCGGGATTTCGCGGCTTCGATCAATCGCTGGTGCGAGTAGAGTTTCTCGTTTCTTGTCATCAGTGCGATTTTCATGCCGGCCTCGCTTTCGGTTTGAGTTTCTTGCGGACGGTATGACCCCGTGGCTTCCCCGAGAGTTTAAAGGAGCTGCCGGGATCCACGACGAAGCGCCTGCGAACCGCGCGGCGCCCGAGTAGCATGCGAAAACCCATCTCGTCGCGATTGGTCAGGGTCATCTCGATAGGCCACCTCGAATCTCCCAGTTCGAGCACCGTTTCGATGACGTATCGATGCTCCTGCTCTCCGTTGGAAGAAGTCACGATCCGCTCATCGACTACCGGCGCCTCACATTCCACCACGGGCTTGCGGTGATGTTGGACCGGGTGCAGCGAAAAACGAACATAGCTGCTCCCGTCGCGTTCGAATGGTCTGATCCCAAAGGCATGGATCGCGGATGTCCGCGCGCCGGTATCAATCTTCGCCTTGATTCGGACAACGCCCAAATCCGGCAGGGCAACCCACTCGCGCCAGCCGATGATGGTCTTCGCCCGCTTCCTGCGCTTTATGGGATCGGTTTGCAGGCCACGGGCCGCGGTCGCCAAGCGCCGTCACTCCTGCAGATCATTGGTCGTCAGATCGGCCATCGCACGGTCGTTCACGCGTCGGTAGCTGCTGAACGTGCCCTGGGCGAGGACCACGAAGAAGGTTTCCATATCGATGAATACAAATCCCAGTTCGAACAGTTCTTCCGCAATGCGCCGCCGTTGCCGCTCAAGCAGCCTTCTGCGCTTCATCAGGCCGCGAAGGTGCTTCATCGAGATCCGGTAGCGGCCCCGCTCCCTGCCGCCAAAGCTCACCTCATAGAGCCTGGCAAGCTGTCTTGCGACCTGCTGCTCCGTCGGACCTTCAGCCATGTCGGGATCATCCGCTACTCTTTACTCGGGGCGGAAAAGGGCATATTTTTTAGCACATGTCAAAAATTTTTTTATGTATAGGCGACTTGATTTTCCAGAAGTTGTAGATTCCCGGCGCCTCTGTCCCGTCCCCAACCGGCCCTGGGGCATGGCAAGCGAAAGATTTTGTTTACCATTTGGGGTGCATCTTGGA
This sequence comes from Kiloniellaceae bacterium, assembly GCA_040217155.1. Classification (GTDB taxonomy): domain Bacteria; phylum Pseudomonadota; class Alphaproteobacteria; order Kiloniellales; family Kiloniellaceae; genus Pelagibius. Next base: position 221,612 of record JAVJNS010000026.1, on the reverse strand, counting down.
AGGTAAGCTGTGGATTCGGGACCGTGCGCCGCGTGGTCCCTATGGCTGCCAATTTGAGCGTGATCGGAAATCGTGGAAGTCTGTGAGAAACTGCCACAGCGGAGGTGCCACGGCGCGGCCGCGTTGAAGCCTCATCGACCTGGCCCGAAAGCTGGTTTCTACGATCCCCCGGTTATGACGAACCGGCAGCCCCCTGGCATCGTCTCGCCTAGTCAGGTTATTCTGACGTCCCCTAAAGGCTTTTTGGAACAAATCGAAGTATGACTCCTTTCGCGATTGCCGGCGTGCAGATGCATGTCTCCGCCTTGAATGACAATGTCGAAGGCATGCGGCAGCGGCTCGACGTCCTCATGGCGCGCTTTCCCTGGGTCCAGATGGTCCTGTTCAGCGAGCTCGCGCCCTTTGGCCCTTTGCCCCGCTTTGCACAGCCTTTCCCCAACACCGTTATCGAGACATTTTGCGAAGACGCCAGACGTCACGGTGTCTGGCTGATCCCGGGATCGCAGTTCGAGAAGGCCGAGGACGGGCGAATTTACAACACCTCGGTGGTCATAAACCCAGCCGGCGAGATCGTCACCAAGTACCGCAAGATGTTTCCTTTCCGGCCCTATGAGGCGGAGGTCTCAGCCGGTACCGAATTCTGCGTCTTCGATGTCCCGAACGTCGGGCGCTTCGGCCTGTCGATCTGCTACGACATCTGGTTTCCCGAGACCACGCGACAACTGACCAGCCAGGGCGTCGAAGTGCTCTTGCACCCGGTGCTGACGGGCACCAGCGACCGCGATGCCGAGCTCGCCATCGCGCGCGCCACGGCGGCGCAGTTTCAGTGCTATGTTTTTGACGTCAACGGGCTCGGTGCCGGCGGCGTCGGCCGCTCCTGCGTTATCGACCCTTCGGCGACGGTGATCCACCAGTCCGCCGGCCAGGAGGATATGTTCCCTTTCGAGATCGATCTCGACCTGGTGCGCCGCCAGCGCGAAACCGGCATGCGCGGCCTGGGCCAGGTGCTCAAGTCGTTTCGCGACCGCCCCGTGGACTTCCCGGTCTATGACCGCGCGAGCGGGACCGACGCCTACCTCTACACCCTCGGCCCCCTCGAAATGCCCGCTAAAGGCACCCAGGCGGGCCTGGACACTTCCGAGCCGAAGAGCGCTTTGACTCACGCAGCCGGAGATCTCAAGGAAGTAAAGTTGGCGTAGCTTCAAGCGCCGCCCCTGCAACGGGGGAGAGAACATCCGGTCGAGAATAAAGGGGACGCAGAACCCCGAAATACAGGGAGACCGCAGGATGCATTCGATTAGCGACTACTACAGCGCCGTTCAGCTGCGCGCTGACCGCTGGTCCGCGCTGCGCGAAACGGCGGACCGCCTCGCGCAAATAGAACAAGACAAGACTGCCGAAAGCGAGAAGCTGGTCAAGCAGGCGGAGGCGCTCTTCGAAGCCCTCAATCCCATCGAGATGTACTGGGCCTTTCCAGGCGTCTCCGCATTCGAACATCTGCGCCGTCAACTGACCCATCGAAACTGGGAAGACCTCGCTTTTTCCGTGCGCCGCGTCGTTCGCGCCCTGACATCGGGCACCTACCGCCGGCGCAGCGTCACGCTGGCCCGTGACGAGAGCGACGCCGAGGAGATCGAGGACGAGTCCACCCTGCCGATCGAGGCCCGCGCACTCTCCAAGCCCTATTTCGAAGTGCTGCTGGTCGATGCCTTGACGGAGCAGCAGGAGCGCTGGCTGCGCAGTTCCCTGCAGCGCATGCGGCGCAGCGAGGACCAGTTCGTCTATGAAACCGTCCTGGTGCCGAGCCTGGAAGACGCGCTGATCGCGATCCTGTTCAATCACAACATCCAGGCCGTTGTGGTGCGCCCAGGCCTGACTCTCAAATCGCACAATACCTTGTCGATTCTGACCCGCTACCTGAACCGGGTCGGCGGCAAGGCGGCGGTCGAAGCACTGGAGGAAGGCGACTACGGCCCGGAACTCTGCCGCCTGATCGCCCGCGTGCGCCCGGAACTGGACGCCTACCTCATCACCGACCGTTCGGTGGAAGACATCGCAGGGCGCGATCTCGGCCGCTGCCGTCGGGTCTTCTACAATCAGGAAGACTTCCTGGAACTGCACCTCAACATCCTGCGCGGCGTGAACTCACGCTACAAGACACCCTTCTTCACCGCCTTGAAGGAGTACTCCAAGCAGCCGACCGGCGTATTCCACGCCATGCCGATCAGCCGCGGCAAGTCGATCAGCCGCTCGCACTGGATTCAGGATATGGGCGCCTTTTACGGGCCGAACATTTTTCTGGCCGAAACCTCCGCGACGTCCGGCGGGCTCGACAGCCTGCTCGAGCCGCATGGACCGATCAAGGAAGCCCAGGAACTGGCGGCGCGCGCCTTCGGCGCCAAGCAGACCTTCTTCGCCACCAACGGCACCTCGACCTGCAACAAGGTGGTGGTGCAGGCCTTGGTGCGGCCCGGCGACATCGTGTTGGTCGACCGCGATTGCCACAAGTCGCATCACTACGGCATGGTGCTGGCCGGGGCCCAGGTGGTCTATCTCGACAGCTACCCCTTGAACGAATACTCGATGTACGGCGCGGTGCCGCTGCGCGAGATCAAGAAAACCCTGCTGGAGCTGAAGGCCGAGGGCAAGCTGGACCGCGTCCGCATGCTGCTGCTGACCAACTGCACCTTCGACGGCATCGTCTACAACGTCGAGCGGGTGATGCGCGAGTGCCTGGCCATCAAGCCCGACTTGGTATTCCTTTGGGACGAAGCTTGGTTCGCCTTCGCGCGCTTTGGCCCGACCTATCGCCAACGCACGGGCATGAACGCCGCCAACTACCTGCGTGACGCCCTGCGCACGCCCGACCACATCGCCGCCTATGAAGCGCAGCAGGAAGAGCTGAGGGACGCCGACGACGCGACGCTGTTGGAGACTCGCTTGATCCCGCCGCCGGACGCGCGGGTGCGCGTCTATGCCACACAGTCGACCCACAAGACCCTGACCGCGCTGCGCCAGGGATCGATGATCCATGTGAACGATCAGGACTTCAAGGGCGAGGTAGAGCAGGCTTTCCACGAGGCCTACATGACTCATACATCGACGTCGCCCAACTATCAGATCATCGCCTCGCTCGACGTCGGACGCCGGCAGGTCGAACTGGAGGGCTTCGAGTTCGTTCAGCGCCAGGTCGAAGCGGCCATGTCCATGCGCCGCGCCATATCGACCCATCCGCTGCTGAAAAAGTACTTCAAGGTGCTGACCGCCGGCGACATGATCGCCGAAGAGTACCGCGAGAGCGGCATCACCTCCTACTACGATCCCGGGCAGGGATGGAACGACATCTGGGAGTCCTGGGCGGCGGACGAATTCGTGCTCGACGCCACCCGGGTGACGATGGCCGTCGGCGGCACCGGCTGGGACGGCGATACCTTCAAGAACAAGATCCTGATGGACAAGTACGGCATCCAGATCAATAAGACGTCGCGCAACACCGTCCTCTTCATGACCAATATCGGCACCACGCGCTCGTCGGTGGCCTATCTCATCGAGGTGCTGGTGGAGATCGCCAACGAGTTGGACGACCTGCTGGACGACGCTTCCAGGATGGAGCGCCGAGCCTTCGACCGCCGGGTCAAGAACCTGGTGGAGGATCTTCCGCCGCTGCCGGATTTCAGCCGCTTCCACGACGCCTTCAGACCGACCGGCGCCGGGACACCGGAAGGCGACATCCGCTCGGCCTTCTTCCTCGCCTATGACGAGGAAAACTGCGACTACCTGGATCTCGACGGTAGCCTCAAGGAAGCCATGGAGAGCGGCCGGGAGGTTGTCTCCGCTTCCTTCATCATTCCCTACCCGCCGGGCTTTCCGATCCTGGTGCCGGGACAGGTGATCTCAAACGAGATTCTGGCCTTTATGCGCGCGCTCGACGTCAGTGAAATTCATGGCTACCGCCCAGATTTGGGGCTCCGAGTGTTCACCGATACCGCGCTTGCCAAGCAAGCCGAAAGCCGTTTGCTGCAAGCCGCGCAATAGCGGCGGTAGAAACGCCCGCCTTTTACTTAAGAAAAACTAACGAATGGGGAAACAGGGATGGCAAAGAAGAAGCTGAAGAATATCTCGGAGATCAGGCGTTTCTTCCACCGCAACGAGGTGCCGATCTATTTCATTTCAGCAACCAATTTCAATCTGCTGGGTCTCGACGAGTGGGTGAAGAACTTCAAGTACATCAACTACCTCGACTGCTACGACGGCAAGCACCCCAACGTCTTCTGCCCGACCGAACAACCCCACGCCGAGTTTCAGTCCATCGAGGACATCAACAATTACCTCTTGCAGCACAAGGAGGTGATCGACTGGACCAAGGGCCGCGGCGGCAAGCCTAAGTTCGTATTCCTCATGTTCGACGAGCAGACCGAGAAGCTGGCCAAGGAACTCGGCGCCGAGGTCTGGTTCCCCAAAGCCAAGCTGCGCACGCGTGTCGATAACAAGATTGAAACGGTGCGCATCGGCAACAAGGCCGGCGTCCCCTCCGTTCCCAACACGCTCTCTGAAATCAAGAACTACAAGCACCTGACCGAGTTGACCGCCAAGGCCAAGATCGGCAACGACCTGGTCCTGCAGTCGGCCTTTGGCGATTCCGGACACACGACCTTCTTCATCAAGTCCGAAGCGGACTTCCGCCGCCACGAACACGAGATCGTCGGCTGCGGCGAAATCAAGGTCATGAAGCGCATCAACTGCCGCGGCTCGGCGATCGAGGCCTGCGCCACCAAGCAGGGCACCATCGTCGGCCCGCTGATGACCGAGTTGGTCGGCTTCCCTGAACTGACTCCCTACAGAGGGGGTTGGTGCGGAAATGAAATTTTCGCCACCGCCTTTCCGCCGAAGGTGCGTCAGAAGGCGCGCAAGCTGACATTCGATTTCGGCGAACAGCTGCGCAAGGAAGGCTACCGCGGCTATTTCGAACTGGACTTCCTGATCGAACAGAAAACCGGGGAGATTTATCTCGGCGAGTTGAACCCGCGCATTACCGGCGCCTCGTCGATGACCAACCATGCCGCCTTCGCGCATGCCGATGCGCCGCTCTTCCTCTTCCATCTTCTGGAATTTTCGGGCCAGCCCTTCGACCTCGACATCGAGGAGTTGAACGCCCGCTGGGCCGACCCCAACATGATCGACTCCTGGTCCCAGATGGTGATCAAGCACACCGATGATTCGGTGGATATTCTGACCCAGGCGCCGGAAACCGGAATATACAAGATGCGGTCCGACGGCACGGTCGCCTTCGACCGCTTCGACTATCACCGCCGCGCTGTCGAGAGCGAGCAGGAAGCCTTCTTCCTGCGCATCCTCAAGCCCGGAGATTATCGCTACGAGGGCGCCGATCTCGGCATCCTGGTGACCCGCGGCCGCTCGATGACCGACGGCTTCAAGCTCACCGAGCGTTCCAAGAAGTGGATCAAGGGCATCAAGTCCGCCTTCTCGGCGCGTCCGCTGCCCGCCGCCGTGCCCAGCGACCATGCCTTCAAAATACTCTGAGCACAGCAGAGCCGCCCGATGGAGCTGAATTTCCGCGCCATCGCAGAGGAAGGCCCCGGCCCCAGATGGGCCGGGCTCTTCACTGAATACTGGCCCGACTACCGCCGCTGGTGGCTGCGCGAAGGACCAGAGGCGCGGCCCACTTACCTCGAAGGGCGGCGCGCCCTCAAGAAGCATATGCCCGAGCTTCTGCCACTCTACGAGCAGCTCTGCGAACTGGCGGGCGGCGGCGATCACCAGGCCCGCTTCTTGAGTTTCTATTGCCCGCCGCCCTATCTTTCCGGCTGCAGTCAGGCGATCTGGCCCGGTGCCGAGCCCATGCTGGTGCGCAACTACGATTACAGTCCCCTGGCCTTCGATGCCCTGACGCTGGCCACCGCCTGGCAGGGCCGGCGGGTCATCGGCACCAGCGACGGCCTCTGGGGTTTGGTCGACGGCATGAATGACGCCGGGCTCGCGGTGTCCCTCACCTTCGGCGGGCGCCATGTGGTCGGCGACGGCTTCGGCGTACCGATCATCCTGCGCTACATCCTGCAGACCTGCGAAACCGCCGAAGAGGCCGGAGAGGTTCTGGCACGCGTCCCCAGCCACATGAGCTATAACGTTACCGCCGTCGACGCTGCCCGCCATTTCGTCACCGCCTACATGGCGCCCGACCGGCCGACCGTCCTGCGCCACATCGGCGTCGCCACCAACCACCAGGAACGTGTCGAGTGGGCGAGCCATGCCCGCTTTACCGCGACGGTGGAGCGAGAGCGCTTCCTGCTGCAGCGGCTGACCCTCCACGTCGATCCCCAGGAAAAGTTCATCGGCGCCTTCCTGAAACCGCCCCTCTATTCGGTCGCCTATGACGCTGGTTTCGGCACGCTCTATACCGCCGTCTATCATCCTCAGCGGTTCGAGATGGAACTGCGCTGGCCGGGCAGAACCTGGAAGCTCTCCGGCGCCGGGATGGCCGAGGGCAACCAACGTATCGCCTATCCCGACGCGGCGCGCATTTCCTGAGGCCGCCCACGACGTTCGCAGTAGTTGAGTAACTTCTGAGAGACACCTATGGAAAAGCGCGCACTCGGCCCTGGCGGCCCGTTGGTCTCGGCAATCGGTATTGGTGCCATGTCGTTCACCAATTTCTACGGGCCCACCACGGAAGCGGAGTCCCACGCGGTCCTGACTGCCGCGCTCGACCTTGGGATCGATCACATCGACACGGCGAATGTATACGGCATGGGCCTGTCGGAGCAGTCTATCGGCAGTTTTCTCGCCAAACAGGGCAAGGCGAAGGACGGGCGCTTTCGCATCGCGACCAAGGCAAGCATCAGGCGCGATCCCGAAACGGGCGTGCGGAGCTTCGACAACTCCAGAGAACATCTCGAAGCGGAACTGGACGCGAGTCTGAGCAGGCTGGGCCTCGAGGCCGTCGACCTCTTTTACGTCCACCGCCGCGACCAGAACATCCCCATCGAGGAAGTGGCCGACACCCTGGCCGGCCTGGTCACCGCCGGCAAGACCCACAGCATCGGGTTTTCCGAGATCGCGCCCGCGTCACTGCGGCGCGCGGCGATGATTCACCCGGTGGCTGCCGTCCAGTCTGAATATTCTCTGTCAACCCGCTCCGTCGAACTCGGCCTCGTCCAGGCCTGCGAGGCCTTGGGCACCAGCCTGGTAGCTTTTTCGCCGGTCGGGCGCGGTCTCCTGACCGATCATCCGCCGACCGCCGAGGTATCGCCGTTCCTGCGGTCAAATCCACGATTCCAGGAGCCGAACCTTGCGACCAATCTGAAGCTGACGGACAACTACCGCGCGCTGGCGCGGGAATTGGGTACGACTGCCGCCGCCCTCAGCATCGCCTGGCTGCTGCGGCAGAGTCCCGCGGTCATAGCAATCCCCGGCACAAGATCCGTTGAGCACTTGAAAGAGCTGGCCGCAGGAGCCGCACTTCAAATGTCGGACGCCACTCTTGAGCTGATCGAAAAAACGCTGCCTGTCGGCTGGGCGCACGGCGACCGCTATCCCGATGCGCAGTGGATCGGGCCCGAGCGCTACGCCTGACCTCGCGGAAGGTTGAAGAACACGCGGTCCGCCGTAGACTTAAGCCCATTCAATCCTTGAAGTCTCAAGCATCGAGCGCCACATCTTGACGATCAAGGGCGATGACGAAGCGCAAGCGCGGCACGGCGCAGAGCCTTGCACGCTTCCAATTCGATGGGTTTTCTGCCTCCAGGTTGACTTGCAGTCCCGGGGCGCTGGACAAGCCATATTCTCACCCGTCGAATCTTTCCGGCAATAGACACACCGAACCGCAGTCGTCCTGCGCGCGTCGGTGGGTGACATATCGCCACACGGGCTACAGGCCGAACCAAGCGGAGAACCAACGATGACAGCCAAGGAAAACGTCGAAAACCCCGTCAATGAGCCCTGGAGCGACCATCAGACTCCCGAGGACGTGCTGAACGACGAGTCCCTGAGCGATGCGCAAAAACGCCGCGTGCTCGAAAGCTGGGAACATGATGCGCGGGAACTGGCCGTCGCCGAAGAGGAAAACATGGGTGGCGGCGAGCCAAACCTGCTGCACCGCGTGCTACAGGCTTTAGCGGCTCTGCCAGCCGAAAACGAACGGCTGCGCGGCCCCGCGACCAAGCACGGCAGCCAAGCCACACCGGCGGCCGCTTCTTACGCTGCCGGTTCAGCCGGCGAAACGGAAGGGCCGAAACTGACTGAAGAGGAAGCCCGCCAGGGCGAGGTCATCCTCAAGACGCCGCGGCGGCGCATGATCTTCATCGGCGCCATCGTTGTGAGCCTGGCAGCCCTCGTCGCGGCCTTCTGGATCGCACCGTAGAGCCGCCGCCTGCCTGATTTTACTGAGGTTATCTGGAGCCATTTGAACGGAACTATCCCCCGGCTTGGCAAGGTGCGCCACGCTCTGCGATATGAGGTATCGGATCATCGCCACAACGCGGCCGAGCCTGGAAAGAACCCCGGTCAGATGGCGCCAAACGGCCTGGTCATGCCTTAGACTCCGGAAAGCAGCACGGCGGTGCCGCCGACGTAAATCAACAGGATGAGCAGGCTCTCGAAGCCGATATTGGCAAAGCCGTATTTCTCTCGCCGCAGCAGGCCGAGCAGCAGAACCGCGCTCATCAGAATGGTCACTGCAATGATGAAGTTCGGCTGCTCCGAAGTCGCGTGATAGATCGATCCCGGGCGATAGGCGATATCGGACGCCGCCACCAGCAGCACGTCGAAAGTATTGCCGCCGATGATGCCGCCCACCGCCAGGGTCAGAGCGCCGCGGCGTACCGCCGCAAGGGTCGTCACCAGCTCCGGAAGGGAGGTTGAGACCGCGGTCAGCAGCGCTCCGACTATGGTTTCGGAGAGCCCCGTCTTACTGGAGATGGCGATACCCGACTGCCCCAGCGCGTAGCCGGCCAAACCGACGATAGCCAGCAGGATGCCAAAGGACACAAGCAGTCGGCTGAGCGCCCTGCCGCCGCGCGGTTCCTCGGGCACGTCAATGCGCGTTTCCTCGGTTTGTGTCGGGCCCCACAGCGGCTCGCGCCGGGCCTGGGAGGTCAGGCGCATGCCGAAGATGTAGGCAAATAGGATGACGAAGCTTGCGGGGTGGCTGCCGAACAGAGTCCAGGGAGGCGCCAGGCCGGCTACCAGGGGGATGCTCAGGAGCGCAATCAGCAGCGCGCCCTGCATCAGGTTGGTGACCGAAGCGGCCGCGTGCTCCAGGTTGGCGCGCCGGTAAGTGATGTCGGCGACCGCCAGAAAGGCCGTTTGTACGGCGATGCCGCCCACGGCATTGCTCATCGCCAAATCGGCGAAGCCCTGCGCCGCGGTGGAGACCGAGGTAATGAATCCGGAAAGCGAGGTACTGGCCCCCAGCAGCAGTCCGCCGGTGATCGCCTCACCCAGACCGGTGCGGTCGGCCAGCCGGTCCGCCACCTGGGCCATCTGCGTGCCGGCCGCGGCGATGACGACGACGGCCACGCCAAAGACGGAAAAGGCCAGCCACAGCGGCTGCGACGTCAGCTCCATCTCGTCTCCTCTGTTGTCCGCCTATAAGATGGCAAGTTAAAGGAGAGAAACAAAGCCTCGCGCTGCATCGAATTGCCATGCGGCCTGGCAATGCGCCGCCGAGCGGCCTAATCGTACGCCTTGCGATGCAAGTTGCGGCAGACTCTCTGCGGCAAGCAGCAAAAGAACGCTGCGGCGCGCAGCACGGCGGCCGACATTGCCACCGCGCGCAGGTCGCTGGCGCGGCGATAGTAAGCCTGGATCGAATCGGCGGAACTCATTTCCGCAGCGCCGCCTTGGCCGTGGCCGTCGTCCCGGCCAACCTTCACTGCCGCATCAATGTCGCGGGCGATCGACATGGTTCAACGGCGCCAGGCGGGCTTAGTGAACTCGGCCTCGACCTGTGACCGCTTCAGGCCAATGTCCCGTAGCAGGTAGTCGTCAAGTTCATTCAGGTGCCGCAGGTCGCGTTGCCTGCGATACCAGCGCCACAGACCGCTAAGCACAGCCTGCACTCCCGGCGTTGGCCCTCGGACCGGGACGGTATCTGTCAGCAGGGCCGCGTTCGAATTGGTCGTCATGGGTGCCTCCATCACCTTGGCCGCGAGGCCGTCGTTGTCCAGGCTCACTACCTAGAGACCCTATGTATCAGTAGCATGTCGTGCTGGCGCGAATCGGGTTTCAATTGTTGCCCACCTGCCCTGAGCGCGCCGAATCACAGCGGGTGATACCCGGATCCCCGCCCTGAAGAAGCCAAGAGCGACGATAAGGTCGACACGCGTCGAACGCCGTCGCAGATGATCTCCGGTTTCCTGTATCACCCGCTTGGCCGAGGCCAGCCGCCAAGACCGTCATCACTGCAGAGCCGCAATACTCCGACGGAACCGGAAGGCAGCGAAGGTGAAGAACAGGGCACCGATGGCGGCGACCAAGGCAAACTGGGGCCAGACGATATCAATTCCGGCACTGCGGAAGAGAATCGACTGGGCAATGTCGACGAAATGCGAAGACGGTACCGCCTGCATAACCGCCTGAAGCCACGCTGGCTGGCTTTCGATTGGGGTCTCGCCGCCCGACAACAGGTTCATGGGCAGCGCCACCAGTATGAAAAGAAGTCCGAACTGCGGCATCGAGCGTGCCAGAGTAGCCAGAAAGATGCCCAGCGCCGTGGCGAAAAAGAGGTAGAGCACGGTGCCAAACAGGAAAAGCAGGCGGGACCCCGCCACCGGCACCTGCAGCAGCATCTCGACCACCACCGACAGGCTGACCGCGGTTGCGACGAGGATCACCAGACCGTTGGCCCAGACCTTTGCCATCATGATATCGAAGGGCGTCAGCGGCATGACCAGCAGATGCTCGATAGTGCCGTGCTCGCGCTCGCGGATCAGCGCCGCGCCGGTCAGCACAATCGACAGCATAGTGATATGATTGATCATCTCCATGACGCTGGTGAACCAGGAACTCTGGATATTCGGATTGAACGCATAGCGCGGTTCCAATAGCACCGGTGGAGCGGACCCGCTGTCCTGGCGATTGACGAAAGTATCGATCTCCTGTGCCAAGATACTTGAGATATAACCGTCGCCGATGCCAGCCTGCATCATCGCCGTGGCATCGATATTCACCTGCAGGGCCGGCCGCCGGTTAGCGAGTACATCTGCCTCGAATCGCGGCGGGATGACCAGCACGAAGGTGTAGGAACCGAAGTCCATTCCGGGATCTATCTCGGCGAAGGAAATCTCCTTCGGGGCCTTGAAGAAGGGGGGCAGGAAGGCGTCGCGGATGCGTGCCGACAACTGGGAGCGGTCCTCGTCCACGATGGCGATGGCGGCGTTGCGCAGATCGTGCGACATGCCGGTGGCTGCGGTATAGATCGAGAAGGTGAACGCCCAGATCACCAGGGCCATCAGCACGGCATCGCGGCGCAGGCTGAAGAGCTCCTTGACGCCAAGATGGTAGATAGACAGCAAGCGATCCACCGTCAGCGCTCCTGGTTCTTGAGAAGCAGCAGGGACAACAGAATGAAGACCGGAAAAAAGGCCGCCAAAGCCAGAAAGCTTCCTGTCAGCTCTGCAAGTCCCAGCGCCTTGGTAAAGGTGCCCACACTGATGGTCATAAAATAGCCGGCGGGAAAGGCCTTGCCGAACAGCAGGGCGCCCCCTTCCAGGGAGGAGACCGGCTGCATCATGCCGGAGAAGAGTATCGTCGGGACCATGGTGGCGATGGCCGTGCCAAACAGGGCGGCGATTTGGGTGCGCGTGAACGAGGAGATCAGCAGGCCAAGGCCGGTAGTCGCCATGACATAGAGCAGCGCGCCCAGGCTCAAGGCAAGGAAACTGCCTTTCAGCTCTACGCCAAAAAGAGTCACCGCCAGGATCGTCATCAAGAGGAAGCTAACCATCCCCACCGCAATATAGGGAAGCTGCTTGCCAAGCAGGAATTCGAGCCGGTTTACCGGCGTAACGTAGAGATTGGTGATCGACCCCAGCTCCTTCTCGCGCACCACGCCGAGCGCCATCAGCACCGAGGGAATGAACACCAGCAGGATGACGATGACCGAGGGCACCATCGCATTGACGCTCTCGAAGCTCTGATTGTAGCGGTAACGCGACTCCACTCGGGCCGGTAGGGCGGCAACCTCCTGGCCCAGTTCGCGCACCAGGACGTTATTGAGATAAGCACTGTGGAGACCTTCAGCGTAGCCGCGGATGGTCTCTCCGCGGAACGGCATGGCACCGTCGATCCAGGCCGCCACGGTCGGCCGGCTTCCGCTCAGAATGTCCTTGCCGAAGTCGGGGGGGATCTCCAGCGCCAGGGCGATGTCGCCGCCTTGCAGACGCCGTTCCATGTCGGCGTGGCTGACAATCGGTGGGCGCTCGTCGAAATAGCGCGATCCGGCGAAGTCCTCCAGGTAGCGCCGACTCTCGGGCGTGCGGTCGAGATCAAAGGCGGCATAAGTCAGGTTCTCGACGTCGAAGGTGATGCCATAGCCGAACACCAGCATGAGCAGCGCCGTACCGGCCAGCGCGAAACCGAGCCGTATGGGATCGCGCAGCAGCTCCATACCCTCGCGCAGACTGTAAGCGCCGAGGCGCCGCAGACTGATTCGGGCAGGCCGGCGCGGCGCCCTCTTCTCGTTCGATTTCACCAGTGGCACGGCCTCCGCGGCATCCTCTGCGCTTCCCGCTTCTGCCCCGGTGGCATCCTGCAGGTAACCGATGAAGGCATCCTCCAAGGTCTCGGCACCGCACGCTTCGACGAGCTTCGCCGGCGTGTCGCTGGCCAGAACCTTGCCGGCGTGCATCAGCGATACACGGTCGCAGCGCATCGCTTCGGTCATGAAATGGGTTGAGATGAAGATAGTGACGCCCCGGTTGCGCGACAGGTCGATGAGCAGCTCCCAGAAACCGTCGCGCGCCACCGGATCGACGCCGGAGGTCGGCTCGTCGAGGATGAGGATTTCCGGTTCGTGGATCACTGCCACGGCCAGCGACAAGCGTTGGCGCACGCCAAGCGGCAGGGTATCGGACAGCGTTTCGGCGTAGGAAGTCAGATCGAAGCTTTCCATCAGCTCCGCGACACGCTCGGCACGGCGTGCCGCCGGCAGATGAAACAACCGGGCATGCAAGACCAGGTTCTGCCGCACCGTGAGTTCGCCATAGAGCGAAAAGGACTGCGACATATAGCCGACGCGCCGGCGCGCCTCGATGTCGTAAGAACGGGTCCGCTCCCCGTGCAGCCAGGCCTCGCCCTCAGTCGGCGGTAGCAGGCCCGTCAGCATTTTCATGGTGGTCGTTTTACCGCAACCGTTAGACCCAAGGAATCCGAATATCTCGCCACGCGCGATCTCAAAGCTGACGTTGTCGACCGCGGTGAAGTCACCGAAGCGCAGGGTCAGACCCTCAGCTATGATGGCCGGCGCGCCTTCGTGGCGTGGCGGTGGCGGTATCGTCAGCTCACGATAGCCGCGCCGCCGTTCCTGCGGCAGCAAAGCGATATAGGCCTCCTCCAGTGTCGCTACGCTCTCTCTTTCTTTGATCTCATTTGGGCTGCCGGTTGCCAGAACGTTGCCATCGTTGATGACCACCAAGTGGTCGAAATTCTCTGCCTCATTCATGTAAGCGGTGGCAACCAACACCGCCATCTCGGGTCGCGCCCCGCGAATGCGATCTATCAGGTCCCAGAACTGGCGGCGCGACAGCGGGTCGACGCCGGTAGTCGGTTCGTCGAGAATCAGCAGGTCGGGATCGTGGATCAGCGCGCAGCAGAGGCCGAGTTTCTGCTTCATGCCGCCGGAGAGCTTTCCCGCCCGCCGGTTGGGAAAGGGATCGAGGCCGGTGCTCTTCAGCAGCGAGGCGATGCGCCGCCGTCGCTCAGCGCCGCTCTGGCTGAAGAGGCGCCCGAAGAAGTGCAGATTTTCGGTCACTGTCAGATCCATGTAGAGGTTCTTGCCGAGCCCCTGCGGCATGTAGGCGATACGCGGCTGAGTCGCCTCGCGGTGGCGCCGCTCGGCCATATCGCCGCCGAGCACCACTACCCGCCCCTGCTGGATCCTACGGGCCCCGGCGGCGAGGGCGAGCAAGGTCGACTTGCCAACGCCGTCCGGTCCGATGAAGCCGGTGATCCCGCCGCCGCGAAGCTCCAGCGAAACCTGCCGCAAAGCCACGGTGGCGCCGTAGCGGTGGGTGACGGCCTCCAGCCTCGCGGCCAGCGCGCCTTTGGAAGTCATTGCGCGGCAACCGGCGGCAGCTTGACGGCGAAGCTTTGCGGCCAGTCGTTCCCGCCGCCGAGCATGACATAGGCCTCACCCGGCAAGCCGGTTCGCACCTTCTCGATGTGTTCGCTGAGCAGGGCCGGCGCGATCTTCACCTTGACGCGGAACATCAGCTTTTCGCGTTCGCTGCGGGTCTCTACCTCGCGGGGCGTGAACTGCGCTTCCGCGGAAATGAAAGATACCGTCGCCGGGATCACGAACTGCGGCACGGCATCGAGGACGATGCGCGCCTCGTTGCCGACGAGCAGGCGGCCGATCTGCGCGGTCGGCAGGAAGATCGTCATGTAGACGTCGGTGAGGTCGAGCAGAGTGACGACGCGCCCGCCGCTGGCCAGCACCTCGCCCGGTTCGGTCAGGCGGTACTGCACCCGCCCGGCGCGCGGCGCGGTGAGGGTCGACTCGGTGATTTGCGCTTCGATGCGCTCGGCCTGCGCCAGTGCGGCCTCTACGGCGGCCTGGGTGCTGGCGAGCCGTGCCCGCGCCGCGTCCAGCGCGGCCTGCGCCGTGTCGCGGTCAGTGCGCCGCTGATCGGCCTGCTGCTCGGAGATATGGCCCTTGGCGACCAGGGTCTCGGCGCGCGTCAATTCCTGCTCGGCGAACTTCAACTCGCTTGCGCGCTGAATGATCTGAGCGCGCGCCTCGATGACGTTTTCCCGGGTCTGGGCGGTGGTCGCCTTGGCCCCGGCAAGTTCTGCGCGCAGCTCGGCGGTATCCATGCGGGCCAGCACCTGGCCGGCTTCCACCAAGTCGCCCTCGTTGACCAGGACCTCGACGACCCGCCCGGCGTACTTGGTCGCCACGTGGACTTCTTCAGCCTCGATGCGGCCGTTGCCGCTGGCGAGGTAGTCCGGCAGGCCGTTGCGGTAGTCTTGCCACCAGACATAGCCCACTGCCGCCGCGGCCAGCACCACAATTGCCAGCAAGGCAAGGTAGGAACGCTTCATCTTCCGTACACCTTCCGACCGGGCAACAAGGTCCACCAGATCCGCCCGGAACAGGATTCATTTGGCAGTGGTGCCAACGGCGCGACCCTACAACGCCCCCCGACCCGTCGCAACGCAGACTCGCTGCACTGCAGCATTGCACACCGGTCAAAGCTCCCGCGCCGTCAGGCGCCCAGCGCCAGCTTGACGGCGAGGCCGACAGCGCCCACGGCCGCGACCCCGGCGGCCCAGAGGACGACGAACCACAGCAGGCGGCGCCAGATCGGGCGGTCCGCTTTGCCGTTCAATGGTAGCCCTCGGAGGGGTCGACCTTGCCGCGGAAAACCCAATAGGCGTAGGCTGTGTAGGTCACGATGATGGGTATCAGAACCACGGCGCCCACCAGCAGGAACCCGAGGCTGGCGTCCGGCGCCGCGGCCTGCCAGATGGTCACGCTGGTCGGCACCATATAGGGGTAGAAGCTGATTCCGATCCCGGCATAGCACAGCGCAAAGAGCGCCTGCGCCGCCAGGAAGGGGCTCAGCGGCCGGTGCTCGCTCAGCCCGCGATACAGCACCCAGGCACAGGCCGCCGCCAGCACCGGCACCACAAAGCTGAAGATCGCCGTCGGCCAGGCAAACCAGCGGTCAAGGTAGGCCGGATTGAGAAACGGCGTCGTCAGACTGACCACACCGATGAGGCCGAAGGTGGCGATGCCGGAGAGCCAGGCGAACCGCCTGGCGCGGCGCTGCAGCCGGTCTTCGGTCTTGAGGACCAGCCAGGTGGCCCCAAGCAGGGCGTAGCCGACAACCAGGGCGACACCGGTCAGCAGACTGAAGGGCGTCAGCCAGTCCCACCAGCCCCCGGCATAGGCGCGGTCAACGACGTCGATGCCTTGCACCAGGGCGCCCAGGGCGATGCCCTGGGTAAAGGCGGCGAGGATCGAGCCGCCGGCGAATCCCCAGTCCCAGAGAAACTTGCCGCGCTTGGTGCGATGGCGGAACTCGAAGGACACGCCGCGGAAAATCAGGCCGATCAGCATGGCGATAAGCGGCGCATAGAGCGCCGGCAGAATGGTCGCGTAGGCCAGCGGAAAGACCGCGAAGAGGCCGCCGCCGCCGAGTACCAGCCAGGTCTCGTTGCCATCCCACACGGGCGCCACGGAATTCATCGCCGTATCGCGCTCGCCGTCATCGGCGATGAGAGGGAAAAGGATGCCAATGCCGAGATCGAAGCCGTCGAGCACCACATAGGCGAGCACCGCAAAAGCGATCAGCCCAGCCCAGATAAAAGGAAGATCGAGTTCCATCACGGCGCTCTCCTCACTCTGTCAGTCGGGTGTCGCGGCGCCGTATCCTGGCCAGTCCCGGCATGATACCGGCGGCGCGGCTCGGGCCGCTGTCCTCTTCGACTTCGGCCTGCGGCGGCCTGGACATCAGCCGCAGTGCATAGAATGTCCCGGCGCCAAAAACGGCGAAGTAGACCAGCACGAAGGCCAGCAGCGAGGCGCCCACCGCCGGCGCCTCCAGCGGCGAGACCGACGCCGCGGTGGTGAGCTGCCCGTAGACTGTGTAAGGCTGCCGGCCTACTTCCGTGGTCACCCAGCCGGCCAGAACGGCGGCAAAGCCCGAAGGACCCATGGCCACGGCGCACCACTGCAGCAACGAGGCATCGTAGAGGCGGCCCTTGAGGCGCATGACGAGGCTCCAGAGACCGATTCCGGCCATGGCAAGACCCAGCGCCACCATGATGCGAAAGCTCCAGAACACGATCATCGAGGGTGGGCGTTCCTCTCTCGGCCAGGCTTTCAGGCCCTGGACCTCACCGTCCCAGTCGTGAGTCAGGATCAACGAGCCGAGCTTGGGGATCTCTACGGCGAAGCGGGTTTCCTCTGCCGCGTCATCGGGCAGCCCGAAGAGAATCAGCGGCGCGCCCTTGCGCGTCTCCCAATGCCCCTCTATGGCGGCGATCTTGGCCGGCTGATGCTGCAGGGTGTTGAGGCCGTGCAGATCTCCGGCCACGATCTGCAGCGGCGCCACGATCAGCGCCATCCACATCGCCATGGAGAACATGATGCGCGCACCCTGGTCGTAGTAGTCGCGCAGCAGATGCCAGGCGCCGACACCGCCGACCACGAAAGCCGTGGTCAGGTAGGCGGCCAGCACCATGTGCACGAGACGATAGGGGAAGGAGGGATTGAAGATCACTGCCCACCAATCGGCCGGCACGAACTGACCAACCGCGTTGATCTCGTAGCCGGCGGGAGTATGCATCCAGGAGTTCGCCGAGAGGATCCAGAAGGCGGAGAACAGCGTACCGACCGCGACCATCACGGTGGCAAGAAAATGCAGCTTCGGGCCGACACGGCTGAGTCCGAACAGCATGATGCCGAGGAAGCCGGCCTCGAGGAAAAAGGCGCTTAACACCTCGTAGCCCATCAGAGGGCCGAGCACCGGACCGGTCTTGTCGGCAAAGACGCTCCAATTGGTGCCTAACTGGTAGCTCATGACGATGCCTGAGACGACACCCATGCCAAAAACAACGGCGAAAATCGTCTTCCAATATTCGAAGACCTTCATGTAACGGATGTCGCGAGTCCACAGCCAGAGGCCTTCGAGCACCGCGAGATAACTCGCCAGGCCGATGGTAAAGGCCGGAAAGATGATGTGCGCGGAAATAGTGAAAGCGAACTGGGCTCGCGCCAGGATGATCGCATCGAAGAAATCAAACATGTCGGCAGGACTCTCGGTTGCCGTTCAGGGTAGAATCAAGCCCGCAGTTAAAGCGGTATCGCCAAAACGCCGCAAGAGGCCGCTGGGCGTTCTCGCGGCAGGTCGGACAAGGAGATGCTCATACTCAATTAGACCAGAGGCGGAAGACTTCCACCACCCCTCGGACTGCTGGCTTCACCTACACCCAACCTGCGCCTGCGAGGCCGTCATAGATCAGCTTCACTCCGGTGAGCGCCAGGAAGGCATAGCAGGCGGTGTAGAAGATGCCCGTTGGCACCCGGTCGTGCAGCCAAATTCCGGCCAGAATGCCGGCAACGGCGACCGGCAACAGCACGGCGGAAGTGGCCAGGTTTTCCAACGTGAACAGACCGAGGGCGCCATAGGGAACCAGCTTTACGTAGTTTACCAGCAGGAAGAGGCCGACCGTTGTCGCCTGGTACTGGGTCTTCGGCAGGCCGAGCGGCAGCAGGTAGACGTTGGCCGGCGGTCCGCCGGCGTGCGCGGTGAACGAAGTGAAGCCGGAGACCGCGCCCCACAGCCAGCCGCTGGCGCGGCCGGGCGCGAAGCCCGTGGTCTGCCGGCGCCGCAGGCGCTTGACGAGATAGTTGGCGGTAAAACCCAGCGCGATCACACCGATCAGCAGGCGGATCATCCAGGCTTCCGTGACCTGAAAGGTCAGTGTGCCGACAGCGATGCCGATGACGGCCGCCAGCGAGAGATGCAGCAGTATCTTGGGCTCCCACTTCTTCCAGTAGGCCCAGACGCCGACAAGATCCATGACGCAGAGGATCGGCAGCATGATGGCCGCGACCTGCACCGGCGGCAGCACCAAGGCCATGATCGGAACCGCGACGATGCCGAGCCCGGCGCCGAAGCCGCCCTTGGAAATGCCCGAGATGAGTACGGCGGGCACGGCGGCGAGATAGAACCAGGGATCGGGAATCATAGGCCTGCGAGGCGTAGAAAGCGGCTGAGGGGCGGCAAGACTGGTCCAGAACCAGCGTCTGGGCAATGGCGCGCTTCGTTGCGAAGCGGCCTGCGCTCACCGCGATGTGAAGATCGCGGGAGCACGCCAAGGCCTGCCGATCTGGACCGCGGGCAGGTGCGGTGCCATGCTGGTTCAAACGACTCCATCTTGAGGAGCAGCGCATGCTGCAGTGGGGATCTTTGCGCTTGGTCTTGCCGGCCGTGATCGCGCTGGCCTGCGGGGCACTTTTCGACTCTGCCCGAGCCCAAACCGATCTTCCCTCCGCCACGACAGCACAGAATTCTGCCGCCAAGCAGGTGGCGGTGGACCTGGAACTGGTGCTGGCGGTCGACGTTTCGCTCAGCATCGATTCCCGCGAAGCCTTGCTGCAGCGCCAGGGATACGTCGAGGCCTTCCGCGATCCCCTGGTCGTCGAGGCGATCGGCAGCGGCATCCTCGGGCGCATGAGCGTCCTCTACTTCGAATGGGCCAACTCGGCGCACACCCAACTGATCGTCGACTGGATGCTGATCGACTCGCCGGCCAGCGCCGCCGCCTTCGCCGCTGCCCTGGAGCGCCGCCGGCCCGGCCCCGCCCACTACACCTCGATCAGCGGCGCCATCGACTTTGCCGCGGCCCTGTTCGACAGCAACGGCTACGACGGCACGCGCCAAGTGATCGACGTTTCCGGCGACGGCCCCAACAACTGGGGCGACCTGGTGAACCGCGCCCGCGACCGCGCCGTGGCCCAGGGCGTGACCATCAACGGCCTGCCGATCCTCGACCGGAACATCGGGCCCTTCTCGCGCTACAACATCGCCAATCTTGACCTCTATTATCGGGACTGTGTGATCGGCGGCCCGGCCTCCTTCATCGTCGTGGCGGAAAACTTCGAGGCTTTCGCCAGCGCCATCCGCCGCAAGCTGATCCTGGAGATCGCCGGGCTGCACCCGCTGGAGGCGCCATTTCCCGGCTATCAACCGGCCCAGGCCATCGACGGCGACGCCCGCGTCAGCCCGCCCTGCGACATTGGCGAGCAGCTGCTGCGGTCCAGGGTCGACGACTTCTAGAGCCCTTCCACGGCGGCATGAATCACTCTGACGGGGAAAGGCTCTAAAATCGGTACCATGCAGCGTCTCGCCGTCTTCATCGTCGCCGGCGTCGAATCTCCTCCATCCTAGACATAGCGCCCACCGCGGCGACGCCCCGGCGCGACCGGGAGTCGGGATGATCGGAAACCGGGGCGGTAAGCCTCATTTCTAAGGCTAGTCGGCTCCGTGTGCGCCTTCCTCCTCTTCGTGTTCCTCGTCCGCCTCTTCATGCGGTTCTTCGTCCTGGTGATGCATGGACCGCTGAATGTTCAACGGCACATCGTCCATGGTGAATTTTCGTTGCTCTTCAAGACTGTGGGAAAAAGCGATGATGTCGGAAAGTTCGTCGCCCGTCAGTTCAATCTGCTCACCGAGCTCCTCGCGCTGAAGATAGATCATCGCGTCGGCCCCGCGCCACATCTTGGCTGCAAACTCAAAGGGATTCATGGGCCGCTCCATTGTCGCAGCGTCCAGCGGCGGGGCGTCCTCGCCGCCGACCCCGTTGACCGAGTGACACACGACGCATCCCTTACTCGCAAACAGCTTACGCCCACGCTCGGCGTCAAATGAGGGCATCATCAGCCCCTCGCCCATCGCGCTCCCGTCCATCATCGAACCTGCGGATCCCCCTTGAGACCCATCGGCCTGACCATGCATCGTGGCCCCGGCGCCCGACATCGTCGCCAGGTAGACTGAGGCACCAAGGGAAGCCGCCAATACTAGGGTGGTATGACTCGACATGTTTCTCTCCCGATAGCTAGTGGTTAGTCGATAAGAACCTCGAAGGAAGAACGCCAAGATGGCTGCACCTTCGCCGGCTACTCTACGCTTTGGGCGGCGCGGTCGTTTGCCGCGCTCCCGAAAACCTTGATCCACATATTCGTTCTGGGTCTGCTGATTAGAATTGGTCATTGGTCGGGCCCTCTATGCCGAACCTTGGGGCAAACGGCCGAACCGCGGGATGAATGCCGGAACCCGCGCGGCGTAGTGCCGGTAGACGTCACCCATCTCGACCTCGACTTCGCGCTCTTCGCGCAGCGCCAGCCGCCAGTACATGACGACCAGAATTGGGAACATCGAGAGCGTAAGGATGGTTGGCCACTGGAGCAGGAAGCCGACCAAGATCAGGACGAACCCCACATACTGAGGATGGCGGATACGGGCATAGGGACCAGTCTGCGCCAGCGTGCGCGTCCTCTGGGCCTGGTAGAGGACTCGCCAAGCGGCCGAGAGCAGAATGAACCCACCGCCGATGAAGGCGAAGCTTAGCAGATGGAACGGGCCGAAGTGCGGGTTTGCTTTCCAACCGAACAGCATTTCCGGAAGATGACCGGAATCGTGCGCGAACCAATCGATATCGGGAAAGTTGGTCTGCAGCCAGCCGGAGAGGAAATAGATCGTAAGCGGAAAGCCGTACATCTCGGTGAAGAGGGCCACAAGAAAGGCGCTGAAAGCACCGAAGGAGCGCCAGTCCCTGCCTGTCTTCGGCTTGAAGAAGCTGAAGGCGAAGATGATGAAGATCGCCGAGTTGATGACGACCAGAAGCCACAGGCCATAGGAGGCGGTTTCCATGGTTAGTCCCTTGCCCCATCCGACGGCCCGCTGTGACGATTGCCACCACCACCATGGCCGCCGTGCCCTCCGTGCATGAAGAAGTGCATACCGACACAAAGCACGAGCAGCGCGATCAAGATGCCATTTCCTGTGAAAACGTGGACGCGATGCTCATAGACCAGCAGCAGGCCCGCAACGGCGAGGAAGGCAATCAGGACCATGCCCGAACGCGACTTCCAGAAACTCTCCCGACGAACCGCCTTGTGTGCTGGACGATCTTGGTTGCCCATGGAATTCTCCTACTCGACGATCAGCATGCCGCGAAACAGGCCCACATTATCCGCCTGCGCCTTGGACCATTTGGTGACCCTTGCCGCCGATTGGGATCTCTCCGAGAACTTTGAGACTCCGCTGGTCGATCACCCAGATCTTGGGTTCGTCAGCGCTCGAGACGTAGAGCTTTCCCGCGCCGCGAATCGCTGCGAGATGATAGGGCGCCGGCGCCAAGGTGGCGCTGCGATAGGTGTCTGTGGCCAGATCGAAGGCAACGATCTTGTCGTCTCCGAGATCCGCCACCAGGAGTGTTCCACCATCATCGGAGAGATCGATGCCATGGAGCGTCGATCCAACCGAAATGGTCTTCGCGGCCGTCAAATCGTCGGTATTGAGCACAGAGACCGTACCGTCTTCCACGTTGTTCACAAAGACGGTGGAACCATCCCTGGACAGAACGACGTGCTCGGGACTGCTCCCCACCACGGCGTTTCTGCGAACAATCCAGCGCTCCGTATCAACTTCACTCACCGTGCCGTTGCCGGCGTTGCTGACAAAGAGCCGACTGCTGTCCGGACTGAAAGCCGCGTAATTCGGCGCCGGTCCGGTCGTGACGGTTGCGGCGATCTGATAGGAGTTGAGATCGATGGCACTGACCGTCCCTTCGTTGGGGTGGGTGACGACAGCAAACCGGCCGTCCGGGCTGACCGCGGCGTGATGGACCGCGCCGGGCACATCGATACGCCGGACCACGGATCCGTCTGCCGTTCGCACCACCGAGACGGTGCTGACGACTGCGTCGGCCTTCTGGGCGTCGGCAGGCGCGGCGCCATGATGGGCGGCGTGTTCATCCTCGGTGACACCGGACGGCTTGGCTGGCGCCGATTCATCTGCCTCGCGTTCCTGGAAACTTCCGGCAATCAGAAACTTTCCATCGGGCGTTCCTGCGAGGCCGTGAACGGCGACCAAGCCATCTATGGTAGAGACGAATTCGTCCTTGGCGGCATCGACGACGGCAATCTTGCCTTCTCCGCCAAGCGGCACATACACGAGCGGTTCGGCAATGGCTGTGGATGTTCCCACCAGGAGCGCAAGCAGACCGGTCGAGGCCGTTATGCCGAGTATTGAAAAGCTTTTCATGATCTGTTTCTCCGATGCACCAAGACCGAGCCGATGTACCCGATCGGCAATTGATCAAATTTTAGTCGAACGCAGCCTAAGCGCGTTGCCGACAACCGAAAGAGAGGACAGGCTCATGGCCGCGGCGGCGAACATCGGCGAGATCAGAATGCCGAGGAACGGAAAGAGGACGCCCGCGGCCACCGGCACGCCGGCGGCGTTGTAGACCAAGGCGAAGAACAGGTTCTGTTTGATATTGCGCATGGTTGCCCGAGACAGCCGCCGGGCGCGAACGATGCCATTGAGGTCTCCCTTCACCAGGGTGAAGCCCGCACTTTCGATCGCCACGTCGGCGCCGGTGCCCATGGCGATGCCGACATCGGCCTGAGCGAGCGCGGGCGCGTCGTTGACACCGTCGCCCGCCATGGCGACCTTCCGGCCGGCTTCCTGCATCTCCTTGATGATCCGCGCCTTGTCCTCGGGCAGCACATCGGCGCGGATCTCATCGATCCCAAGCCTCGCGGCCACAGCCTTCGCTGTGCGCTCGTTGTCGCCGGTCGCCATGACGATGCGAAAACCTTCTTCGTGCAGCGCCTTCAGCGCACCGGGAGTCGTCTCCTTCACCGGATCGGCGACCGACACCAGACCGGCGATTTCGGAGCCGACGATGACGAACATTACCGTTTCGCCTTCGTCGCGCCGGGCGTCGGCGGTCTCTCTGAGCCCGCCGCCGTCGAGGCCCAGATCGGCGACAAGTTTCGCGTTGCCGAGCGCCACCGGTCTGCCGTCGACGACACCCTTGACGCCCTTGCCTGTGACTGCCTCGAACTCTTCCGCCTTGGCCAAGGCGACACCACGCTCCTCGGCTCCGGCGACAATCGCTTCGGCGAGGGGATGCTCCGAGCCCCGTTCCAGACTCGCGGCCAGGCGCAACACCTCGGCATCGTCATGGCCGGTCTCGGGCAGGACCGCGACGAGCTTCGGCTTGCCGACGGTCAGGGTGCCGGTCTTGTCCACGATCAGCGTATCTACCTTGGCGAAACGCTCCAGTGCCTCGGCGTTCTTGATCAACACGCCCGCTTGCGCGCCCCGGCCCGTGGCCGTCATAATCGACATGGGCGTCGCCAGGCCCAGCGCGCAGGGGCAGGCAATGATCAGGACGGCGACCGCCGATACCAGCCCGTAGGACAGCGCCGGCGCCGGCCCCCAGACCGCCCAGGCGATGAAGGACAGGATGGCGATGACGATCACCGCCGGCACGAAGGAGCCGGCCACGGAGTCGGCGAGCTTCTGGATCGGCGCGCGGCTGCGTTGCGCGTTCGCCACCATCTCCACGATCTGGCTGAGCATGGTGTCGGTGCCAATCCGCTTCGCCTCCATCACCAAGCTGCCGGTGCCGTTGATCGTCGCACCGGTGACCTTGTCGCCTGCGACCTTTTCGACCGGGATGGGTTCGCCTGAGATCATCGATTCATCGATTGACGATCGCCCTTCCACCACCACGCCGTCGACCGGAACCTTGTCGCCCGGGCGCACACGGAGGTGGTCACCGACCTTGACATCCTCGAGCGGAATTTCCTCTTCCCGTCCGTCCTCGCGGATCACACGGGCGGTCTTCGCGGCAAGGTCCAGAAGCGCGCGGATCGCCGAGCCCGTGCGTTCGCGCGCGCCAAGCTCCATCACCTGGCCGAGCAGCACGAGGACGACGATCACAGCCCCGGCCTCGAAATAGACCCCGACATTGCCATCTGGATCGCGGAAACCATCAGGGAAGATCTCGGGCACCAGGACCGCAACGACGCTGAATACGTAGGCCGCGCCGACGCCCATACCGATGAGTGTGAACATGTTGAGGCTGCGGTTGATCACCGACTTGACGCCGCGCACGAAGAACGGCCAGCCGGACCATAGGATGACCGGCGAACCCAGGGCGAGTTCAATCCACAGGGTCGTACGTTCGCCGAAGATCTCACGCACGGCGCCGAACCCCACATAGGGAGCCATCGTGAGCACTAGAAGCGGAACCGTCAGGACAGCGCCGATCCAAAAGCGGCGCCTGAAATCGACAAGCTCCGGGTTCGGTCCCTCGTCGGCCGCCGGAATACCCATCGGCTCCAGCGCCATACCGCAGAGCGGACAATCGCCGGGTTCGTCGCGCACGATTTCCGGATGCATCGGGCAGGTGTATTGAGTGCCCTTGGGAAGGCTCTGGCTTTGTTCCTTGTGGGCGCCGGAGAGAAAATGCTCCGGATCGGCCGCAAACTTGCCGTGGCACTTCTCCGAGCAGAAGTGATAGGTCTCACCCTTGTGTACCTGACTGGGCTTATCCTGATCCACTCGCACCGTCATGCCGCAGACCGGATCCTTGACCGTCATACTATCGTCGGAATCATTTGCATGGTCATGATGATGGCCGCTGTGATTGTGTTGATCGTGTTTGCTCATGGCCCTACCCCGACCTCCTGGTTTTATCTGGCTATAGGTGCGACGGATGTCGCAGGGACTGCGCGCTCATAGCGGCAACCGTGCAATGCTACGAGTCTTTCCATTGCTTCTTTCCTTGGCAACCAAACCGGTATGCGCGCAGAGTTTCGTCATACTTGGACCAGCATTTCAGTCCGAGAGCAGGCGCCGCCGTTCCTCGAACTCTTCCTTTTCAATCTCGCCCCGGGCGAAACGTTGTTGAAGGATGTCCAAGGCTCGCTTGTCTGACGGCTGCGTTCGCGTTCCCGGCGACCCGCCGCCGAGCCTTTGGACAGCAATTACGACAACAGCAATGACTGCGCCCCAAAAGAGCAGCATCATCAAGCCGCCGAAGGCCATGTGACCGAAACCCCAGCCCATGTCCCAGCTGTCGTGCCAGTAGCCCCGCTGTTCGGCCGATGTCTGAGACAGCGCCGGCACCGCAGTCAAAACCAGGGGCAGCGCGATCAATTTGCTTGTCAGTTTCCTTCGCATTCAACTCTCCTTGGGGGATTGGCGCCGACCAGCGCAGTTTCCGTCCTAAGGGAAAACCGCTTCGGCGAAAGATTGAAAAGGCGGTGGCAGGCGTTCGAACAGAAGAAATACGCCCATCCTTCATATTCTTCCTGGCCCTGCGTCTTCTCGAGAGCCAGACTCATGCCGCACACCGGATCCGTCACTTCCAAGATTCGTCCCCCCCGATCAATGAAAGACCATACCTTCGATATGGAACCCCGCGTCGGCGTACAGAATTTCACCGGTGATGGAGCTCGTGTGATCGCTCGCCAACACCAGGGCGACACGTCCGACCTCATGCGCATCCACCGTCCGTCGCAGCGGCGCCTTGCGCAGACTCTCGTTCAACAGCTCGTCGAAATGCTCGATACCCGAAGCGGCGCGAGTCTGGACCGCCCCCGCGGAGATCGCGTTCACCCTGATTGATTTGCGGCCGAGTTCGTGCGCCAGATAGCGCACCGAGGCCTCCAGCGCCGCCTTCACCGGGCCCATCACATTATAGTGGTCGACAACTTTCTCGGCGCCGTAGTAGCTGAGCGTCATCATGCTGCCGCCCTGGTCCATGAGCGGCTCGGCGAGCTTGGCCATTCGGATGAAGGAGTGGCAGGACACCAGCATGGATTCGGCAAAGCCTTCGGCCGAACAATCGGCCAGCCGCCCGTGAAGGTCCTCCTTGCGGGCCCAGGCGATCGAGTGGAACAGAAAGTCCAAGCGACCCCACTTGTCCTCGATCGTCTCGAAGACCGTCTCCATCTGGCCGGGGACAGCTACGTCGCAGGGCAGAAAGATTGGCGCATCGACCTGCCGCGCCAGAGGCTCGACGAATCCCTTAGCCTTACCATTCAGGTAGGTAATCGCCAGGTTAGCGCCGGCACTGCGGAAATGCTGCGCCGCCGACCAGGCCAGACTGTCTTCGTTGGCGATGCCGACGACTAGGCCGTTGCGGCCGTTCAGGTCTAATATTTCCATCTGCAACGGGCTCCTGTATTGGCAATTCTGATCAGCGAAGCTAGTCGCTCTGACATCGTCTTATCCCGAGACCGGGCAGCAGGCGTGTTCGGGCTGCGGGGCGCAGGGTAGGCTTACCTCCGGCGCCACAGACCTCACCGATGCGGCCCTGGAGGCGCGGTGATGCATCAGACTGGCGAGGGCTAGACCCGCCAGCCGCGCACTTGGTGGATCGGCGCGCGAGCTTAGCACGACAGGCACCGCGAGACCCACGACGACACCGGCCGCTACGGCACCGGCGAGATATTCCAGGTTCTTGGCCAGGATGTTGCCGGAGACCAAATCTGGCACCAGAACAATGTCGGCGTCGCCAGCAACCTGAGACACGATCTCTTTTTCCCTGGCGGCCTCGGCAGAAATTGCATTGTCGAAGGCGAGTGGTCCGTCCACCAAGGCTCCGGAAATCTGGCCGCGTTGCGCCATGAGGGTCAGGCAGGCAGCGTCGAGCGTCGAGGCGATCACCGGGTTGACTGTCTCGACCGCGGAGAGCACGGCTACCTTCGGCGTCTCGACGCCGAGCAGATGGAAAAAATCCACCGCATTCTGCAGGATCTGCGCCTTGGCGTCGAGGTCGGGCGCGATGTTGATCGCTGCATCGGTAATGCCGAGAAGCTTCCGATGGCTCGGAACCTCGGCGAGGAAAACGTGGCTCACCCGCTGTCCTGCCACGCGGAGTCCACGTTCCTTGTGGAGCAGCGCGCGCATCAGTACGTCGGTGTGGATATTCCCCTTCATGACCGCTTCAGCCGCACCGTCGCGCACCAACTCGACGGCCTTCGCGGCGGCGGCCGGATCGCCGGACACTGGAACGATCCAGTCCGCCTGCGGTGTCCAACCGGATTCCCTGCAGACGGTTGCAATGGCGTCCGGATTGCCGATCAGGCGCGGTTCGACGATGCCCAGAGCCTCGGCCTCGCGCAGCGTCTCGATCACCAGGCCTTGGGCCGCGTCCACCACTGCGACCCGGATCGGCTCAAGTTCCAGGGTCTGATCCATGAGGTGCCTCAGAGTGTCACTCCGCGCGGCCATCGTTCAGACCTCCCGTTCCACAGGCCGCTCGCCGGAGATGAGCGTGAACCTGTCGCTCGGCGATCTGCAATCGATGGCAAGATTTACCGAATCACAGGTCACCGCGTCTCTCCGTACCACCCGCTGCGGGCTGAGGACGTTGCGCGCCATAGAGCAGGCTAAACATTTGCTCATAGCCGCTGTCGCGCAGCTTTCGGGCGTTCTCCACCGCTTCGGAGATCTGGGCGATGAAGGCCTGCTCCTTCTCGATTGACGGGTTGTCCCGGGCCAGCTGGATCCGGTTCTCGGCGATCGCATCGGCAAGGACCGCGACGCCTGCCATCCAGGGATTAAAGGATTCAGACAACAGGTAGCGGCTGGTGCGCATCGGGTGCAGCCACTTCGTCATCGCCGCCGACCAGGGATTAGCGGCGGCCTGAACCCACGGGCTGACGAAGGTCTTGTAGAACGCTTCGTTGGCCTCCGATGTGGCACGAACCCGCTCGAACGCCCCATCCTGCGCTGGAATGTCGAGATCTTCTACCTTCCGCTCTTCGAACCGCACGGCGAACTGGGGTTTGTGGCAGTCCGGGTCGCCGCTCGGGTTGTCGATCTTCATCTCGT
Source organism: Kiloniellaceae bacterium (assembly GCA_040217155.1). Lineage (GTDB taxonomy): Bacteria > Pseudomonadota > Alphaproteobacteria > Kiloniellales > Kiloniellaceae > Pelagibius. Next base: position 192,999 of record JAVJNS010000026.1, on the reverse strand, counting down.
AGAGGCCGGGCTCCAGCGCCTCGATCTCGTCAAGGCTCTCAAGAATGGCTCGGTGCTCCAAGCGCGCCACCGTGGCCGAAACAAAGATGCCCAGATGACCGACGTGCGGGTTGGTCAGGTAGACGATCCGCTGGCCCGCCTTCTTCAGGTCCGCCGTGTCGCTATAGACTGCGGGGATCCATCCCAGGGCTTGATGCGGCGGCGTGATGTTGTCGCCATAGGATGCAAAGACAACCAGCGGGTTGCGGATCCGACGCAGGTCGGCATAGCAACCATCGCAGATTCGGAATGTGCCCTGTTCCAGCTTATTGCCGATGAACAGATTCTCGACGATCGCTACGATCTCCTCACGACTCAGGGTGTAGAAGCCGTTCCACCAGCGCTCGAATTCAAGAAAGCGCTCGCGCTCGGTATCGATCTTGTTGAAAAGGCCGGCGTACTTCTCCCAGACGGCTTTTTCCGGCTGGAGGTTCTCGAAATTCTGCGCCAGCCAGGCGCCGTCGAAGCGGCCGTCACCGAGATCCGACATGAGATGTGCCAACCAAGCGCCGCCCGCCAGAGCCCCCGAGGCACGCATCGGGCTGGAGCCGGATTCACCGGCCCAGTAGGACAGTGGTGAGCCGTTCAAGACCGCCGGTCCGACCAGTCCGTCGCAGTCGGCCGAAAGCAAGGTTATGGCCCAACCCGCCTGGCAGTTGCCGTAGAGAACAGGCGGCGTGCCGTCGTGGCGCCGGGCGACTTCTTCGGCAAAGTGTCGCAGCGCGTGGTGGACGTCTGCCAAAGTCTGTCCCGGCGCGGGTTCTGGAAAGAAGATCACGAAATAGACCGGATGACCTTCATGCAGCGCCATGCCGACCTCGGACTCGCGCTTGAAGCCGCCAATTCCGGGCCCGTGACCGGCGCGTGGATCTACGACGATGACCGGCGGCTTGGCGGGGTCGACGCAGTCGTCCCAGCAATCATCACCGACCTCGGTAATTCGCAGCAATGCATAGTTTGCGGGATGCTCGAAATGGCGTGCATCGAGGATCGTCTCGTACTTGAAGTCGAGCAGAGGCGGCAGGCCCGCGCGCTCGTGCTCCAGCATGTTGTCGGCGCGCTGGCGCAGGGTATCCCAAAACAGGATCGACCGCTGCCAAACGTCAAGGCCATAGACCAAGGTGTCTTGCAGTTGATCGACTGCGGCCGCCTCCGACGGCGCTGAACGCACTTCCTTGGCGCCGCGCTCGAACGGCGCCGACGGTTCTTTCTTTGAAGCCTTGATGTGCACTTTCTGCCTGAGAGGCGCGACCTTGTTCGCTTGCTGCGGCAAAGACATTTGGTCCTCATTTCTTGCTGATTGTTAAAACGCCGAATGCGGTCTTCCCCCTACCCTGGTTTAGAGCCTTTGGGAGGATCTGCTGGCCGGTGCTATCCCTCTCCGCCAAGCCCGCGCCGCTGGTGCTCATCCAGCGCCAGCACCAGCAGCGCCAAATTGGCCTTCGTGGTGTTCGAGTATCCGGCGGTCACGGTTCCGTCCTTCCAGAGGACCGACACCGCAACGGCTTCAATCCGCTCCAAGTTGTCCAGGCCGGAAGCGAAGATTTCGGCAGCAGTCGTTCCGCGCAGACTGTGAATCTCAGTCATGACCGTCCTCTCAGCGAACCTTCGCGGCGAAAAAATTGTATAGCGGGCCGAAGATCAACGCGACGTACCAGCCATAGGCAAAGGTCTCGATAAGGCCGAGTCCAAAGCTGCCCCAGGTAATCCAGGTGAATCCCGGTAGCAACGGTGCCCAGACCGGGTTCATGGACAAGCCGGGGAACCAGAGATCGAACAGCACACAGAGCACAAATGTGAGAGTGAGGAACGATCCGAGGCTTAACCCCAGGGCAACGACGGGAATGCGTGAAACACTGCGCGGCGGCAATGGTGTGCCGGCGCGTGCATGGGTGTCGGAGAGTGCTGCGGCCTTAAACATGGGAGTGCTCCAGGTTCGGAGAGCTGGTATTGCCACCGACATATAGCTCTGGCGCTGCCTCGAAGACCTCGCGGCATTCTCGGGAGCAGAAGTAAAAGACGTTACCGGCATAGACGCTGGGCTTTGCTTTGCCGGTCGCCACCGTCTTGCCGCAGACAGGATCGGTGTCCTTCTTCGGTGGCACCCAGCGGACATCTGCGCTGCCGGCATTCCCCGAATGATCCTGCACCTTCTCTCCACTATTTCCATGGCCCGCGATGTGCGCGCCACAGCCCAAACGCATCATCAGGAAGATGAGACCCGCCCAGAAAGCGAAGTAGAGTAGCGCTTCCATTTATATGCCCTCCTACCCGTTGAACTATAAACCGGCAAGCGCCGCGAGACGGGTCTTTCGCGTTGCCTGGATCAAGAGTTCCACGTCGCTGCGAGCGACCCCGTCGCGCGCCATCAGCAGTCGAATGCCGGTGTCGTCGAACACTTCGCCAAGTGTCGGCTCAACGCCTGAAACGGCGCAAACCCTAGTGGCTTCGTTCAACATGACCCGACTTCCTCCGTATCCACTCGGAAAGCGGCTCGACGATGCCGGCGTCCTATTCGATGTGATTCATTCTTCCGCTATGCCGATCCACCTCGAGGCGCTGAACCAGCGAGCCGTCCACAGTGGTGATATCGGCGGTGATTTTGTCCTCGTCCGCCGCTTTCACTTCACCGACCTTGAGGCGCTTGTTGCCGTGCATCTCGAGGCGATGTTCGAGGAAGTGGCGGACATCGTCGGCCGTCAGATCCTTGCTCGGTACGACTTGCTCACCCAGGCCCGGGCCATTGTCAAAACCCGGCCCCATCATGCCCTGGGGGCCCGCGCCGGGCGTCATCATGCCTGAACCCATCATGCCCGAACCCATCATGCCCTGGGAGCCCGCGCCGGGCGTCATCATGCCTTGGGTCCCCGCGCCAGGCGCCATCATCCCTGAACCGTTCATGCCCATGGGACACGGCTGACCGGAATTTTGGCCACCTTGTTTTTGGCCCATATGGGCAAGCTGGACAGGTACTTCCGTCTTGGTCGCACTGTGGTCACCGGCGGCGAAGGCCGGCGCTGCGAAGCTCGGAGCGGCGAGCAGCGTAAGTACGCCAAATCCGGCGATTGCGGCCGCCGTTGCCTTGCGAAGCTGTCTCATCGTGTTTCCTCTTGTCTGACGTCCTTGAACACCATCTATTTAGTGACCCTCTGTAACAATGAAATCACGGGCAGAGCGGCTTTTGGTAACGGACTGTAACAAGCCCGGCGCCAGTTACGGTCAGTTACAAGATTCTTCGCGAACTCTGCTCCACCGGGAGATACTTTGCCGTCATGATGGGTTCTGACATTGCTACTGGGGGCCACGTTCTGGTCGTCGACGACGATCGCGAAATTCGCGACCTGTTAGCGCGCTTCCTGACAAAGCACGGCTATCGCGTGACCACCGTAGGAGACGGAAAGGAGATGCGCCGTGCTCTGGCCGACTGGAACATCGATCTGGTCGTCCTGGACTTGATGCTGCCTGGCGAGGACGGCCTGTCTCTCTGCCGGCATTTGCGAAGCGGATCGCAAATTCCTGTAATCATGCTGACCATGATGGGCGAGGAAACGGACCGGATCGTCGGCCTTGAGATTGGCGCAGACGATTACCTTCCCAAACCGTTCAATCCGCGTGAGTTGCTCGCCCGTATGAAAGCAGTGCTTCGACGTGCACAGTGTGCGCCGGCGCCAGTTCGGGCCATAGGCCGAAGGATTCTATGCTTCGGCGGTTGGCGGCTCGATACCGGTCTGCGTCGGCTGGATTCGCCTGACGGGCTGATCGTGGACCTTAGCGCAGGTGAGTTCGATCTGCTCACGACCTTCGTCGAACGCCCGCAGAGAGTGCTGACCCGGGACCAGCTGCTCGACCTGACCCATGGCCGCGCGGAGACACCCTTCGACCGAAGCATCGACATGCAGGTAAGCCGCTTGCGTCACAAGATCGAAGCAGACCCCAAGGAGCCTGAATTGATCAAGACCGTGCGTGGCGGCGGTTATATGTTCACAGCCGTTGTGACACGTGATGAAACCACTGATCCCTGATACAATCGCCACCCGAACCTTGCTGGTGCTGATCGTCGGGTTGACTCTGTCGCATGTACTCAGCATCGCGCTCTACTTCACGGACCGCAGCAGCGCGCTTCTGTTCACCGGCGGTGAGCACGTCGCAGAGCGAATCGCGACACTCAGCCAGCTTGCGGAGAGCACGGCGACACCGGACGAGCGGCAACGGATCGTCGAGATCGCGGACAGCACCAAATTGCACATACTCTCGACCGGGGATGGCGTCATCGATGATCAACTGAATGACGGGTGGCAAGCAGGCGTGCTTCGCGGCGCACTGGCATCTCACTTCAACAGCAATGGCAAACAGGATTTCCGGCTCGTCTACACTGAGGGAGCACTCCCCAAGGCTTGGCGTGAGCACTTGAACCGGGATCATGAGGCAGCCGCACTTGGCGAGGCACTGCTGGTTTCGCTCCCTCTGCGCGATGGAAGCTGGCTGAATTTCGCCGCGCCGATCCAGTCGCCCGAACCCTTCTGGTCTCTGCGCTTCGCGTTGTCGATGGTCGTGATGCTGTCGGCGGTCGCCATCCTGTCAACTCTGGTTGTGCACCACCTGACTCGACCACTTGGGGCATTTGCCCGCGCGGCGCAGAGACTCGGCGTCGATGTCAAGGCGCCACCGCTCCCGGAGACAGGTCCCGCCGAAGTGCGCCAGGCGGCTCAGGCGTTCAACGATATGCAGGAGCGGCTCCGGCGGTTCATAGAAGATAGAACCCAGATGTTGGCGGCAATCTCCCATGATCTGGGCACTCCGATCACCCGTTTGCGGCTGCGCGCGGAATTCGTAGACGATGAGCAGCAGCAGAAGAAGATGCTCGCCGACCTTGACGACATGGAGAGAATGGTTGCTTCGGCCTTGTCTTTTGCCCGGGATGAAGCCACCAGCGAACCCCATGCGATGGTCGACCTTCGATCGATCCTGCAACGTATCTGCGATGATATGACCGACGCGGGGTACCGGGTCGATCTCACGGCGGCTCGCGAACCAATTCCACTTGGCTGCCGGCCCGTGGCCCTGCGCCGCGCCTTGACCAATCTTGTCGAGAATGCGGTGAAGTACGGAGGTCAGGCACAGGTTTCGATCGCCGAGACCGATGACAACGTCGTTGTTCGCATTGACGATGACGGCCCGGGAATACAAGACGACCTACAGGAGGCCGCGTTCAAGCCCTTCCGGCGGCTGGAAGGGTCACGCAGCCGCGAAACCGGCGGCACCGGTCTCGGCCTGACCGTCTCGCGAACCATCGCTCGCGCGCATGGCGGCGACGTGTACCTCAAGAACCGCAGCCAGGGCGGATTGCGGGCAGAGGTCAAGCTGCCACGATGATCCCAACTGAACCTCGCTGGCAGCTTGATAGTGGAGCCTAGACTATGAAGTCCGAATACAAGGAAAACAGTATCACTCTCACTGGCGGCGTCGCCATGGGAACCGGTGTGATGATTGGCGCCGGCATTTTCGCGCTTACCGGCCAGATCGCTGAACTGGCCGGGCCGTGGTTTCCGTTGTCTTTCATCGCCGGGGCCATGGTTACAGGCTTCAGTGCCTACACCTATGTCAAGATGTCGAATGCCTTTCCTTCCGCGGGTGGCATAGGGATGATCCTCCAGAAGGCCTACGGACCGGGGGCTGTCGCCGGGGCGGCCTCGTTGCTGATGGCGTTCTCCATGGTCATCAATGAAAGCCTTGTCGCGCGGACATTCGGCACTTACGTCTTGAGACTTTTCGACCTTGAAAATTCTCTTTGGCTGGTGCCATCACTGGGTGTCGGGCTGATCGTTTTCGCCTATCTCGTAAACGTGTCCGGGAACCGCTCAGTTGGTCTCGTCTCTCTCGTAATGGCGCTGTTGAAGATTGGTGGAATTGCGCTCTTCGGTATCGCGGCGCTTTGGGCAAGCGGGCTGTCCTTTGAAGCTGCCGGCTCTTCCGCATCATCCCCCGCCGCAGGATTCACGGCGTCGGTCGCGCTGTCGATTCTTGCGTTCAAGGGCTTCACGACCATTACCAACAGCGGTGCCGAAATCGTCGACCCCCACCGCAACGTCGGGCGCGCAATCGTGCTCTCGATCGCAATCTGCGTGGTTGTGTATTTACTCGTCGCATTCGCCGTCGGCTCGAGCCTTTCCATAGATGAGATCATAGCGGCCAAGGATTATGCCTTGGCGGAAGCGGCAGGGCCGGCACTGGGCCAGTACGGATTCTACTTCACCGTCGCGCTGGCTGTGGTCGCGACCGCCTCGGGGTTGCTTGCAAGCGTGTTCGCGGTGTCGCGTATGCTGGCAATGCTTACCGAAATGAAAATGATCCCGCACAGTCATTTCGGAATGCCTGGCGTGATTCGAGATCACACGCTGGTATACACCGTCGTGGTCGCGGCGGTCCTGACCGTTCTATTCGATCTCTCCCGTATTGCGTCACTCGGCGCCTTCTTCTATCTGGTCATGGATATCCTGATCCAATGGGGCGTTTATCGCAGTCTGCGTCGAGAAATCGGCGCGCGAGGCTGGGTGCAGATCACCGCCATTGCACTGGATACGATCGTGCTCGGTGTTTTTAGCGCGATGAAGCTTCGCTCTGATCCGCTCATTGTCCTTGTCGCAGTGGCTGCGATCGCCGCCGTCTTCGTTTTCGAACGGATCTACCTCTCCCGATGGACCGCGAAGGTGGAGGACGACCAGCATGCTGGACATCAATAGACGCCGGCGAACCAACCGATGAACAGGGCGTTGGAGCCGACGACAGAAAGACGTCACTCCGCATCACGCCCTTGCGCCTGCGACCGACAAGCCCCGGGACTGGCTGATGCCCACGAATACCCGAGAGGACGCGGACCGGAAAGGCGGACACAGTCTTGAATGTCTATCTGCGCATCGTCTTGGTGATGTTCCTATGGGCTGTTTGCTTTCCCCTGATTACGATCGGAATCGAGTTTGCCCCTCATATCACCTTCGCAGCCATTCGCGCTTTGATATCTGGCGGCGCCCTGCTCGCAATGGCATTGCTCCTGGGGCGCAAACTGCCCCGCAGCCGCAAGGATTGGCTGGCTCTCACGGTGATTGGAGTCGGTGCTACGACCCTCGCATTTTTCGGAATGTTCCACGCTGCAGAATTCGTGTCCCCCGGCATCGCAACGGTCATCGCCAACACCCAACCCTTGTTGGCGGCTCTACTGGCGCATTGGTTCTTGGGAGAGCGACTGGGCATCCATGGCCGGCTCGGACTTGCGCTTGGGTTTGCCGGCATCGTCTTGATCGCGGTTCCTCAGATTTCCGAAGGTGGCGGTGAAGCTTTCCGGATCGGAGTTACCTACATTGTCATATCTGCTATCGGCATTTCGGCCAGCAATGTGGTGATCAAGGGAATTGCAACCAAAATCGACCCGCTTATGGCAATGGGCTGGCAGTTGGTTATCGGCAGCATTCCTCTGGCGTTGATCGCGTTTGTAACGGAAGATCCTTCGGCCATCCGATGGACGGGGGCGTTTCTTGGAAGCCTGATTGCGCTCAGTCTGGCGGGCACCGCGGTTGCCTACTGGGTGTGGTGTACGGTGCTTCAGTCCGTCGCCTTGAGTCGCGCCAACGCATTCGCGTTTCTCGTCCCCCTGTTCGGCTTGGGCATGGGAGCCGCTTTCTACGGGGAACGGCTCACGGCGCTCGCATTGGCCGGAATCGCCGTGACGCTGCTTGGCATTTTCCTGGTGACGAAAAGTGGGATCCGCTCAACTGCGGACAATGGGAAATCGCGTTGAGACCATACATAAGTCATTGCCGGCATCAAAATCCAGAGCCAGCCATATTATTCCCGGCCCATTGGACGGTCGAGTTTGAGGCCGTAGGCCACGACTTCGCCTGATCGTCCCCTGACGTTCTGGATCGGGAGTCTTTGCCAGGTCGCGGGGTCGGGAGGTTCGCCCGCTGCACGCAGAAAATCCTGGGAGACGACGATTGGTGCGCCTGATTCTTTCGTGAGCTTCTCGAGGCGCTCGGCAACATTCACGCAGTCTCCGATCACGGTGTACTCAAGCCGGCTTTCGTCCCCCAGCACGCCAGCGAAAACTGAGCCGTAGTGGATGCCGATCCCGATGGCGACAGGATCAAGCCCTTGGTCGTGCCGCTCGGTGTTCCATCGCCTCAACGTATCCAGCATCTCCAGGGCACAGTTCAAGGCGTTGCGCGCATCTTCTCGGCTCGGATGTGGAGTCCCGAACACCACCATGATGGCATCACCGATGAACTTGTCGATCATGCCGCTGTGCATTGTGATCGGGATCGACAGGCGGCTGCGAAACTCACCCAGGAATTGCCCGAGCTCGGCCGGATCGGTATGCTCGGAAAGGCGGGTGAAGCCACGGATGTCGGTGAACATGATCGCGGCATCCTGGCGCCGGCTGCCGCCGCCGCCGTCCAGATCCTCGCCGGACAACTTCTCGATAAGGGTCTGGGGCATGAACCGGGATAGGTTCGCGACTCGGCGCGCCGCTCGAATCGACTGCTGGACTCGATCTTTGGTTCGCATCGAAGTGACGACAAGAATTGTGGCGGTCAGGACGATCATCAGGGCGCGGACAACCTCTTGCAGCGTATCGTGCCATGGCACCGCCATGGCGGCTGAATGTCGCATCGGTCCCTGAAATGCGTAGCCTTGTGGACTACCGTCGCTCAAAGCCAGAAAGCTGACGAGCCATCCGGCCATAAACAGGGTCGCAGCATAAATCACCAAGCTTGGGCGGTAGCGCATCGCCGCATGGGCCAACATAACGAAGATCAGAGTGGCCATGGGTAGCGACAGGATGGCGACCGGTGTCATGCCCATGGCGCTCGCCGGTGCTGCCATCAGAAGCCAGAGGACGGCAAGGTCGAGCGTGACGAAGAGCCATGGCAACCAGGGCCGGAAATAGCGACGGTACGCCAGGCCGATGCCGAGGGCGGCAGTCGCCGCGTAGCCGCCGAGAGCAAGAGCGAGGCGGCTGTTCGGATCAGGACTATCGGTTGTCCAATAGAGGATGACAAACGCCCCCACGATGACCAATCGCAGATAGGCGGAGATCCGCTCGGTATCGCGCTCCAACTCGCGAAAGACTGGGCCGATGTCAGACATCGTTCAGCAGACCCTCATGGTTTGCGGACTGCGGCGCGATATCCGCGCCTGGCGGCCTCCCCGGCCTTCCTTCACATTATGGAGCATTGTCATTTATTCGTGATCTCAACGTTCGGCGCAGTCCTGCCAGGGCCATAGCCGGCCCATGGCAATATAGATAAACGATCCAGACCAGGCGATCAGCAGCAGGCCGTTCAACGCCTCGACCCCGGTAATGAAGCGCAGGTGTTGGCCGGGAAAGACATCGCCAAGTCCGAGAGACGTGTAGCTCACGATCGAGAAATACAGGTAGTCGAGCGGCCGGTCCACGCCAAGCCCGCCGAAACTGCCGATCTCCAGGGGGCCGGCGCCAAGCGCATAGGCACCGGCATAGAGCACGACCTCGACGAGATGAGCCGCCAGGACGGCCAGGACGATGACCAGAACACGTAATCCGGCGCTCATGGCGATCCGCGCCATGCCGCCGGACAGCCAGCGCAGCACCAGGTAGTGAAAATAGGACGTCAGGCCGACCAACGAGACTGCCAACAGCACTGCCACCGTCATTCGATCTCTCCTCACTTCGGTTCTGTCGGGTTCATCTCGCGTGTCCACCGACTGTAGCGCCAATACGAAGAGGGGCGCCCCTTTCATTCTCTCCAGCCGCCGACGCGAGAGCACGATTGCCGCTGTTCCACCAGCGATCGTCTCCTCTCCAATGTGGAATACGGCAAGGCGGCGAGAACAGGTCGCACCAGCATTGCCGCCACAAAAATCATCGGGGCGGCGCGACTGTGAGCCCTGCGACGTTGCTCGCGAGGAGTTGGCGGCGGTGATGGGCGGCCCGCGGTAGGCGAAGGCGACTCCCATGAATCCGCAATGGAAACCTACGCGCCCGGCATAGAGGCCGGCACCGCCGGAACCGCCGACACGGCCCGCATTTCACCGAAGTGCATCACGGCATGACCGCGGAGTTCAGCCTAACCGCGGCCATGAGAATGTGCTTGATGGTCGATTTCCGGGGCACGATCGCGTCGCGCGCCGTTCCGCCTTGCTCGATGCCTCGGCACTGATTCCGATTTTCCCGCTTCGCTTAGGCTTTACTGCGTAGTGACTCTGCCGCCCCGTAAGCCATATTTTGGCGCAGGTCTGCATTCTCCTTCTGCAGCAGTCTCAATTCCCATAATAGCGCGGCAAAAATGATCAATGTACCGCCGGCGGCCACATACACACGAACAGGTTCGAAATAGGTGAGCAGCAATTCGCCGCCGAACAGCAGCAGCAGGATCTTGTTGCAAACCGGGCAGGCAATGCCGATGAAACCGAGCACGCCGCCGGCACTGGCGGACTTGATCGAACATCGTGGTCTGCGCACTGCAACGTAGACGCCCAGCAATAAGGACATCAGCAGCAAGAGCGCTATTTCCCAGCCGCCGGCCGGCGTCATTCGGATGAAGAATGGATTTTCCCACAGTGCCGCAGTCGTCCCGAGTCCGGCAAAGCTGCCGATTGCAACGGCAATTCCCGCGATTGTCTTCCGTCCGGAGATTCTTCTCAATTGTTCGTTCAACATCTGAATATCATCTCGATCTGTTTGTCACTTCGCGGGTGCCGGCACGACGATCCAGGCATCACAGTGGCCGCCTACGATCCCAAATAGTGTTGCAGGAACTCAATTGCTTCCGGAGAATCCCAATCCGCCGCTCCGACAATATAGCCGGCTACTGTACCATCCCGATCGATAAGATAGGTAATTGGAAGTCCATAGAGCGGAAACGCTTTCTGTGCACGCCCAGTATAGTCATTGTACACGCTGAGGTTCGTTAGCCCCAACCGCTCAATGAATCTAGCTGGCGCGTCAATGCCCGCCTCGTCGATTGACAAAGCGACCACTGCGAAGGGTTGCTCCGCCAACACGGCCTGCAGTCGGTCGAGGGCCGGCAGTTCCTCAATGCAAGGAGGGCACCATGTCGCCCAGAGGTTCAAGAGGACCAGCTTCCCTCGAAAACCGCTGAGATTTAGAAGGCTTCCGTCTTCCGCAAAGAACGGCGTCACAGGGGCGGCCCGCGACGGCCTCAGATGTATGAATTGATTCCGCCCATTCCGAAAATCAGCAGGATGATTGGCGCCATGCGCCAGAACCCCGGACGGCGTGAGACCCATGAGCACTAGGATGCTCACCAAGATCGCGAAGACCGGTAATCTGTTCCGGAAGGGCCGAACGCCGGCCCTGCGCTCCTGGACGCGCCCACACCAAGTTAGCGGATGGCGATCCGAACGGACTGGCACGTGTCTCATGATTTCATATGTCGCACTGCATCACGTCAAACTGGAGTTGGTTCGTAAAAGCGCCGGCACTTCGCTGGGCGGCAACTAAGAGCGCAGGCCCGACTGGCACCATAGACTGCATTATTCTTACGCCGGCGCCGATTGCCAAGCCACATCCCTCAAGCGGGGCCGGCGCGATAGCCACGCGCTGCCGTTGCCCCGGAAAGTTCCGGCGCAAAAATGTGGGCGTGGTCGGCAAGCCCGACACGGTCAAGCAGTTTCACAATCCTTCAATGACCGCTGGTTCCGTAAGACGACGGCCGATGGCTCGGCCAGTTCATTTCCATCCCGGCCCGGGCGATCACGAGAGCCCGACATCCTGGCCATAGCCAATGCTTTGTTCAATTCTTCACTGCGGCAGATGGCTCAGCCGGTTGGCGAACTCATGCCAGTCCGCGACTGAACATCGCAGAACGCACACAACCGCCCGCGGCTTTTCCGCAAATTTTTCGTACGGAGAAGCTCTGGCGGCTCTAATTCATTGTTTTTGCTGGCGTCCCCTAGGGGAGTCGAACCCCTGTTTCCGCCGTGAGAGGGCGGCGTCCTAGGCCACTAGACGAAGGGGACCAATGGCCGGAAGGGCGGTTATTTAGCCCAAGATCCGGGGGGACGCAAGCCCCCAAAGCAGCGCCTCGGCCGCCATCGCCGGGCCTGGCGCCCGGCCCCGCCTGCCTTGCCGTCACGCGCTGCCCTGCTGTCACGCGCTGGCCTGCGCCGCCGCCCGGCCGTGCCGCGCCGCCTCGGCCAGCAGGGTCTCGACCGCTTGTGCCGGCGTGTCGAAAGCGGTGACGAAGCGGCACAGCGGCTGCCGCGCCTCGCGCCACACATAGAACTGATAGCCGGCGGCCTTCAGGCCCTCGACCACCGGGCGCGGCAGGGCGATGAAGACCTCGTTGGCCTCGACCGGCGCCGCCAGCGCCGCCCCCGGCAGCGCGGCGAGGCCGGCGGCCAGGCGCGCGGCCTGGGCGTTGGCGTGGCGCGCGTTGCTCAGCCACAGATCGTCGCTCAGGTAGGCCTCGAGCTGCGCCGAGACGTAGCGCAGCTTGGAGAACAGCTGCCCGCCGCGCTTCCTGAGATAGGCGAACTCGGCCGCCTGCGCGGGCTTGAAGAAGACCGCCGCCTCGGCCGCCATGGCGCCGTTCTTGGTGGCGCCCAGGGTCAGCACGTCGACCCCGGCCTTCCAGGTCGCCTCCGCCGGGGTGCAGCCGAGATGAACCAGGGCGTTGGCGAAGCGCGCGCCGTCCATGTGCAGCGCCATGCCCTGCCGGCCGGCGACCTCGGCCAGCGCCGCGATCTCGGCCGGGGTATAGACCGTGCCCTTCTCGCTGGCCTGGGTGATGGAGACCGCCGCCGGCTGCACGTGATGCACGATGCCCTTGCCGAAAGCCGCCTCGGCCACCGCCTGGGGCGTGATCTTGGCCGCCTCGCCGTCCAGCGCCACCAGCTTGGCGCCGCCGGTGAAGAACTCCGGCGCGCCGCATTCGTCGGCGTTGATGTGCGCCTCGCGGTGGCAGTAGACCGCGCCGTAGCGCGGCACCAGGGCCGACAGCGCCAGGGCGTTGGCGGCGCTGCCGGTGGCCAGTGGGAAGACCGCCACCTCGTGTTCGAAAACCTCGGCCACGCGGGCCTGCAGGCGCCGGGTCACGGCGTCCTCGCCATAGGCCGGCGCCGTGCCGGCGTTGACCTTCGCCAGCGCCGCCATGATTTCCGGGCAGACGCCGCTGACGTTGTCGGAGGCAAAGTTGGTCATGCTGCTGTCCTCTATAGCAAGTTCAGGCGATACGGCTCAGCGGGCGCCGCCGGCGCCGGCGGGCAGGGCCTTCACCCGGCCGAGCACCTTGCCGCTGGCCAGGTCGACCACCACCAACTGCTGGCAGCCGCGCTCGGCCTGGCCGTCGAAGCGAATCACCAGCCGGTCGCCGGCCGTTTCGGTCGCCGCCAGGCTGCAGCCGTCGGGCAGCGCCAACTCCAGAGTGCCGAAATCGGCCGCGCCGCCGCCGCTGGCCTCGGCAAACTCGCCGGGGCCGCCGCCGGTCCGGGTCGCCAGGCCATACACCAGCAGGGCCATGCCGGCCATAATGAGGACGCCCATGAAAATGACGAGGGCTTTCAGCGCTTGCATCGGGTAGAACCCCCTAATAACGGCTTTTGCGGCGACAGGAAGCGAGGAAGCATGACGGCCGGTTCCGGTCAAGAGCAAGCTGGGCCGCCAGCCGGCGGCGGCGCCGAACAGCGCGAGGTGACGGCGCCCCCGGAAGCCGCCGGCAGCCGGCTCGACCGCCTGCTCGCCGCGGCGCTGCCCGGGCTCTCGCGCAGCCGCCTCAAGGCCCTGATCGAAGCCGGCCGGGTGACCTGCGGCGGCGATGCCGTCACGTCGCCGGCGGCCAAGGTCAAGGCCGGCCAAAAATTCGCCATCGTCGTGCCCGAAGCTACGCCCGTCGCTCTGGCGGCTCAGGCGATGCCCCTGGAGATCTTCTACGAGGACGGCGACTTGATCGTGCTGAACAAGCCTGCCGGGCTGGTGGTTCACCCGGCCGCCGGCAACCCGGACCGCACCCTGGTCAATGCCCTCATCGCGCACTGCGGCCCCGGCCTCACCGGTATCGGCGGCGAGCGCCGGCCCGGGATCGTCCACCGCCTGGACAAGGACACCTCCGGCGTCATGGTGGCGGCCAAGACCGCGCGGGCCCACCAGGGCCTGGTCGATCTCTTCAGCGCCCGCGACATCGAACGCAGCTACCTGGCGCTGGTCTGGGGCCGGCCGAGCCCGGTCCAGGACAGCATCACCGGCAACATCGGGCGCAGCCCGCGCAACCGCAAGAAGATGGCCGTGCTCAGCCGCGGTGGACGACCCGCGGAGACCGGCTACCGGGTGTTGAAGAGCTTTCAGAACGGCCGCGTCAGCTTGCTGGAGTGCCGCCTCATGACCGGGCGGACGCACCAGATCCGCGTCCACCTGGCCGATGCCGGCCACCCCCTGCTGGGCGACCCGCTCTACGGCCGCGGCGGCAGCGGCAGCCGCCGGGCCAAAGCCCTGACCGAAACGGCGCAGGCCGTCCTGGCCACCCTCGGGCGTCAGGCCCTGCACGCAAGAACCTTGGGTTTCCGCCATCCGGTAAGCGGGGATGCCTTGCAATTCCGGAGCGAATTACCATCTGACTTAAGCAGCTTGATAAGTTCCTTAGAACGGTTATAACTATACAATACCAAATTGGTCTGGTTTGACGTTACACCGGTTTAATCTCAGGCTCGGGGGATCCATGCTAGACTGGTTTTCGAAAGCCCTGAACAGTCGGCACCTGACCATCCGGCGGCAGCAGCGGGCCAGGGCAGGGCTTTCGGTTCATACGATTTGCACAGCAAGGATATGGGCACCGACGCCCCGGTCGGGACAGCCCAGCTTGGAGTTCAGCTATGGCGGCATCTAAAGTTCCCGTTCTCGCGCCCGAAGGCAACCTCAGCGGTTACCTGCAGGAGATCCGCAAGTTCCCGATGCTGGAACAGAACGAAGAATACATGCTCGCCAAGTCTTGGCGGGAGCGTGGCGATTCCGAAGCCGCGCACAAACTGGTCACCTCGCACCTGCGTCTGGTGGCGAAGATCGCCATGGGCTACCGCGGCTACGGGCTGCCCCTTTCCGAACTGATCTCCGAAGGCAACGTTGGCATGATGCAGGCGGTCAAGCGTTTCGATCCGGAACGCGGATTCCGTCTCGCCACCTATGCCATGTGGTGGATCCGCGCCTCGATCCAGGAATACATCCTGCATTCCTGGTCGCTGGTGAAAATGGGTACCACGGCCTCGCAGAAGAAGCTGTTCTTCAACCTGCGCAAGTTGAAGGGCCAATTGAAGGCCATGGAAGAAGGCGACCTGCACCCGGAGAACGTCTCCAAGATCGCCGAGACGCTAGGCGTGCCTGAACAGGACGTGGTTTCCATGAACCGCCGCCTCTCGGCGCCCGACCACTCCTTGAATGCGCCGCTGCGCATTGACGGCGACGGCGAATGGCAGGACTGGCTGGTCGACGACAACGAAGATCAGGAAACCATGCTCGCGGAGTCCGAGGAACTGGGCAAGCGCCGGACGCTGCTCAAGGCCGCCATGGAGAACCTCAACGAGCGCGAACGCCACATCCTGGAAGAGCGCCGCCTCAAGGACCAGCCGACGACGCTGGAAGATCTTTCGCAGGAATACGGCATCAGCCGTGAGCGGGTGCGCCAGATCGAGGTCAGGGCCTTCGAGAAACTTCAGAAGGCGATCCGCAACGCGGCGATCGACGAGCGTTTGGCGGTCAACTGATCGACCGCCGAAGCTAAAGCACTTTGCGCCCAATTTGAACCATTCTGCCGGAGCGGATTTGTGTCAGGACCAAGAGGATTTGGCGCCGGGCATAGCGGCGCTATGGTCAAGCCGAAGCCCGCCGGTACTGGCGCAAAGCCGCCCGGCCCCCAAAGGCCCTGGCGGGTTTCCGAGCGGCGGGCGCCCGCGGCGTCGGCAGGCTTGCCCGATGCGCCGCATCGCGCTTCGCCTGCCTCCTGACGGATCGCCGCACCGCTCGAAAACAGAATTGAGTCAAATTGGGCGCAAAGCGCTTTAACCGGCGGCTTCTTCGCCGCCCTTCTTAAGCGTGAATGTCTTTTCCACGTAGCGAAGGATGCGCGCGACCGACTCCGCGACGTTTTCATCGGCGGTATCGACCACCAGGTCGGCCGCCTCGGGCGGTTCATAGGGCGCCGAGACACCAGTGAATTGGGGAATCTCGCCGGCGCGCGCTTTTTTGTAGAGGCCCTTGGGGTCGCGCTGCTCGCAGGTTTCCACGTCGGCCTGGATGTAGATCTCGTGGAAACGGCCGGGCGCCGAGGCACGAGCTCGGTCACGATCGACCCGGTAAGGCGAGATAAAGGCGGTGATGCAGATAATGCCCGAATCGGCAAAGAGCGCGGCCGCCTCGCCGACGCGGCGGATGTTCTCCGTGCGGTCTTCGGGCGAGAAACCGAGGTTGGCGTTGAGACCGCGGCGCACGTTGTCGCCGTCGAGCACATAGACCTGGTACCCCTTGGCAAAGAGGCGCTGCTCAACCTCCATGGCGAGAGTCGACTTGCCGGCACCGGACAGCCCGGTGAACCACAGCACGCCGCCATGGTGGCCGTTGCGCGCCGCGCGGCTGTCTACGGTGAGGCGGTGCTCGACCGAGATGACGTTGGTCGACTTTACCGCGATGGCCTGGCGCTGGTCGGGCAGGCCCTCCATGGAGATGACGCCACCACCAACGGCGTCGTAGTCTTCGATGAGCACGAAACGCCCGGTCTTGGGAAGATCGCCGTAGTCGTCGAGGCCAAGGACCTGGCGGCTGCGCAGGGTGACCTCGGCCACCGCGTTGCGCTCCACCGAATCACCGGCCGAATTTTCCAGAGTCTGGGTGTCGACGATGCGCTCGATCGACTGGACCGTGACCTCGGCCTCCTGGGTCAGCAGTTTCAGCTTGTACCGGCTACCCACCGTCAGCGGCTTGTGGCCGAGCCAGAACAGCCGCGCCTGAAACAGCGTTGAGAGCTTTGGCGGGTTCTCCACATGGCTGGCGATCTCACCGCGCTCGACGAAGATCTGTTCGTCCAGTGTGATGCCGACGGATTCTCCCGCCGCCACCCTGTCAGGCTTGCGGTCCTCCGGCCAGGCCTCGATGCTCCTAACCCGCGCGGTCTTGTTGGAC
The DNA here is from genome assembly GCA_040217155.1 of Kiloniellaceae bacterium. Classification (GTDB taxonomy): domain Bacteria; phylum Pseudomonadota; class Alphaproteobacteria; order Kiloniellales; family Kiloniellaceae; genus Pelagibius. The sequence goes on along the minus strand of JAVJNS010000026.1, from coordinate 175,802 downwards.
GGCGAGAACAGCAGGGTATCGCCGACCGACAGGCTGCCGCTTTCCATGCGCCCGGCGAGGATGCGACGGGCGTCGAACTTATAGACTTCCTGGATCGGCAGGCGCAGCGGCTGGGCACCGGCGCCGGGAAGACCGTGGAAACCATCGAGGGCGGAGAGCACCGTCGGGCCATCGTACCAGGGCATGTGCTCGGACCGTTTGGCGATGTTGTCGCCATCGCGCGCGGAAATCGGCACGATAACCATCGGCTTCGCCCCGATGGAGACCAGGTAGTCGGTGACTTCCTTGGAGACCTCGTCGAAACGCGCCTCGCTGAAACTCACCAGGTCCATCTTGTTGACCACAACGGCGACCTGGCGGATGCCGAGGAGGTGCAGCAGGTAGGCATGGCGGCGAGACTGTTCCCGCACGCCCTCGGCCGCGTCGACCACCACCACAGCCGCATCGGCGCTGGCCGCGCCGCTGACCATGTTCTTGAGAAACTCGCGGTGGCCAGGTGCGTCGATGATCACATAGTCGCGCCGCGCCGTGTTGAACCAGATCTGCGTCGTGTCGATAGTCACTGCCTGATCGCGTTCGGCCTGGAAGGCGTCGAGCACGAAGGACCACTCGATGGCCATACCGCGACGCGCCGAGACCGCCTCGAGCTCCTCGACCTTGCCCGGCGGCAGGGAGTCGGTGTCATAGAGCAGGCGGCCGATCAGCGTCGACTTGCCGTGATCGACGTGGCCAACGATGACGATGCGGTGCGGCGCCCGGGCGCCTGCGCTTTCAAAGTCGGCCAAAGCTTCGCCTTTCAACTGATCCTGCGTCAGCAGGCTGGTGCCGTCGTTCTTCATCTTCGCACCGCCCCTCCTTACATGTAACCCGTGGCGCGCAGCCGCTCAAAGGCGTCTTCGCGTTCATGGTCCATGGCGCGGCCGGCGCGCTCCGAAGTATTGGTGGTCTCCAGTTCGATAATAATCTCCTCGATCGAGGAGGCCTCGGACGCGACCGGCGAAGTGATGTCTTCGTCGCCCAGCGAGCGGTAGCGCTTGCCGTCCCTGGAGAGATAAAGCGGCACGATGGGGATGCCTTCGCGCTGGGTGTAACGCCAGATGTCCAGTTCAGTCCAATGCAGCAGCGGATGGATGCGGATATGGGTCCCCGGCGGAAAGTCGGTCTTGTACTGATCCCAAAACTCCGGCGGCTGGTCGCGGAAGTCCCAGGCCCCGGTTTCGCCGCGCGGGCTGAAGACGCGCTCCTTAGCGCGGGTCGCCTGTTCGTCGCGGCGGATGCCGGCAATGACACCCTTCAACTGATGCTTGGCGATGGCCTGGCGCAGCCCCTCGGTCTTGCGCGCTGCCGAGCGGGCGGCCGGCGGCAGCGAGGGATCGATCTCCTCAAGCGGCGGGCAGACCTCGCGGAGAAAATCGAGCTTCCACTCCGCGGCGTAGCGGTCGCGGAACGCATACATCTCCTTGAATTTCTTGCCCGTGTCCACGTGCATGACGGGAAAGGGCACATGACCGAAGAAAGCCTTGCGCGCCAGCCAGATCATGACATTGGAATCCTTACCCAGAGACCACAGCATGGCCAGGGGCTCAATCCGGGCATAGGCCTCGCGCAGGATGTAAACCGATTGTGCTTCCAGGGCGTCCAGGTGATCCATGAAAGAGCGGGTCCTCAACTTAGAAATGCTGCAGGTGCGAAGGGACTTAGCGTCTTTGCCGCAGCGAATCAAGGTAGATAAGCGAAAAACGCCAAGGCCCAACGCTTGTCACAAAGGCCACGGCAGCCTCCAGACTAGCCCTCTGACTGGCCCTCTGACTGGCCCTCTGACTGGCCCGCCATCTGCCGTCGGTTCGACGCGTCCCGGATGTCGCAATGTGCAGCGACGAACGCCGAGACGATCTTGGCCACACCGGTAGGACTGACATGGCGACCGTCATCCATGAAGATGTTTTCTCGGGAGGCAATCTCGAATGATGGCCAGTAGAGGACGTTATCGAACTCCCGTTCGATCTGACCGGCAACGGCGCGCAGGATCGACTTACTTTCCATATTGGCAACGACAATGTCTTTGCCGGTGAAAGTCCTGGCCAGCGGGACTGGAGAGACTGTGAGGATCACCTTCTTGTGTGGAAAATTTTCTCGAAGCAATCCACAGACCCGGCGCATGTTAGCCAGATTACTGGCAAAGTCAGAGCACTCGAAACTCGCATCGCCGTTGCGCTTTAGAGGGGCTTGGCATACATAGCGGCCACTGCTCTCGCTTTTCCACACTTCGATCAGGCCCAGCGTAATGATGTAGATATTGGCATCCAAGATACCCTGTCGCAAGCAGGTATCCAGCTTGCGTGTTGCGTTCATCGCTGCCTGAAGAGTGCGGCCAAAGGTAAGCTTGCGATGCGGATCCTGAAAGGTGGGAGATGGCTCGGTGGAGAAAACGTTGCTGTCGATCCGCCAATAGTCTTTGTCCTTCGGATCCTGAGGCGTGAAAGCGCGCTCGAACTCCTGGCGAATGGTGAACGTGTCGTAGTGATTGATACTATCTCGCTCAGGCAATCCGCTGAGTTTTTCCACTGATCGGTCGAATTCGATATCGAAATATCTTGGCAAAACGTCAAACCCCAAGTCGCTCAATGCCTGGCGGATTTCCACGGCAAAACAGCTCCCCATGGCAAAGATTTTTGCGTCACGATAGATCAGCGGCGCGGGTCGCACGGAAATCGACTGACCTGCGTTTGAACGCTTCCAATCGGTGTTTAGCCTGTCGCGGTTCTCGATGACGACGCTGCTGCTCGACCGTGCGGTACCATTCCTGCTCACCAATCGCTTTTTGAGTGCACCCCAAAGGCTCTGCGCCCGATCTGCACGTTGATTGTTCATATTTCTCATTGGCCGAGTTTCCTGATTAATATCAGTCGAAGCAGGTCCGGACTTACAAGGCGTACTTTCACAACCGCCGCTTCGCCCTATGCCAGAGATCATTACGAGCTGGCATTGTGATAACTTCGATACCATTCCACGAAGCGGGGCACTCCCTCATCGATCGAGGTCTTGGGGTCAAAACCCAAGTCGCGGCTTGCAGGTTCGATATCGGCGTAGGTTTCCTTGACGTCGCCTGGCTGCATCTCGGCAAACTCCCGGATCGCCGGCTTGCCGCAAGCCTTCTCGATCAACTCTATGAAGCGCAACAGCGGTTCGGAAGAGTGGTTGCCCAAGTTGTAGACCCTGTGTGGCGGTTCCGCGCTGGTCCGCTCCGCCGGACGATCGATCACGGTCAAGACACCTGAAACGATATCGTCGATATAGGTGAAATCGCGCCGCATGTCACCGTGGTTGAAAATGCGGATCGGCCGGTCCTCAAAAATCGCCTTAGTGAAGATGTAGGCGGACATGTCGGGCCGGCCCCAAGGTCCATACACCGTAAAGAACCGCAGGCCGGTGCTCGGCAGACCGTAGAGATGCGCATAGCAATGGCTGACCAGCTCATTGCTGGCCTTGGTTGCCGCGTAGACCGACACCGGATTGTCGACGCGCTGATCGACGGAAAACGGGAGCTCCTTGTTGCCGCCATAAACCGACGAAGAAGAGGCGTAGACAAAATGCCGCAGCGCCGGCAGGCGCCGCGCCAGTTCCACCATGCAGAGGTGGCCCATCACATTGGTTTCGACGTAGGCAAAGGGGTTTTCGAGCGAATAGCGCACCCCGGCCTGGGCGGCCAGATGGACGATCTCCGTGACCTCCGGAAACTCGGTGGCAAGCGCCAGGATGGCGTCGCGGTTCTGGACATCGAGCTTGCGAAAAGTGAAGCCATTATGTCCGGAGAGTCTTTCGAGGCGTGCGCGCTTCAAAGCTGGGTCATAGTAGTCATTGAGATTGTCGATGCCGACTACGGTCTGGCCCCGATCGATCAGCTGTGCGGCGACATGGAATCCGATAAAACCGGCAGCTCCGGTCACGATGACGGTCATAGCGAAGCTTCCCGCAGATTGCGGAAGCCGCCTTTGGGCCGTAGTCCCACTTCAGATCCCCTTCAAATCGAGTAGCGCCTGATGCCGGCCGGCAAGGCGACCTCCGGCCACAGCGCATGCAGGTCAAAAACGATACCATGACTGTCCAGCAGCCGCTCGAAATCAGACCCGGAAAGGCCGCGATAGTCGTCATGTCCAACGGCGCCGACGATGCAGTCAAAGCCGGTTAAGGCCTGAAGGTCGATCGAGAGATCGAGTCCACAGGCAGATCTCGCTTCTTCGGGATCGGCCAGCGGATCATGGACTGCAACCTGATATCCCGCGTCCCGCAGAGTGTCGATGAGATCCACAACCTTGCTATTGCGCAGATCCGGTACGTTCTCTTTGAAGGTCAGGCCGAGGACCAGAACCTTGCCCGCCGCCGGGCGATCGGTCGCACGCAAGGCCTCGATCACGCGTCCGGCGAAATACCGCCCCATGGAATCATTGGTCCGCCGTCCCGCGAGAATAACCTGGGGGTCCAGACCCAGGGCTTCGCTGCAGTGGGCCAGGTAGTAGGGATCAACGCCGATGCAATGGCCACCGACCATTCCAGGACGAAAATCCAGGAAGTTCCACTTGGTGCGGGCGGCGGCCAGAACGTCATAAACCGACAGGTCCATCTTGTTGAAGATCTTGGTAATTTCGTTGACGAAGGCGATGTTGATGTCGCGCTGGGCATTCTCGATCACCTTGGCGGCTTCGGCAGTCTTGATGTCGGCGGCTCGGAACACGCCAGCCTCCGTCACCTTGCCATAGATACCGGCAAGATAGTCGGTCACGTCCATGGTTTGGCCGGCGACGACTTTGACAATCCTGTCAAGCGAGTGGACCCGATCTCCCGGATTAATGCGCTCCGGTGAGTAGCCGAGAAAGAAATCCTTGCCGGCAACAAGGCCTGAGGCCTCCTCAAGCACCGGGCCGCAAAGATTCTCGGTCACTCCCGGATACACCGTCGATTCGTAAACCACCACCGCGCCTGGCGCGAGAACGGCGCCAACGGTCCGGCTGGCCGCGATCACGGCGCTCAAATCCGGTTGCTTCGCCTCATCGACCGGAGTCGGTACCGTGATAATGAAGAGCCCGCAGCCGCTTATATCGGAGGGGTCAGCGCTGACGGCCAAGCCGGCTGCCTGCAAAGTTTGCTCATCGACCTCGCGGGTACGGTCCTGTCCTGCCTTGAGCTCGTCGATCCGCTGTTTGCTTAAATCGAAGCCGGTCACCGGAAAATACTGGCTGAGGGCAACGGCCAGGGGCAGCCCCACGTAGCCGAGGCCGATGACGGCAATTTTCGGGATTTGTGGCAAACTCAAGCGCAAACGTCCCTATTTAAACAAACCTTGCCTGTTGCGGCCGCTTGGCCAATCCGGCCCATGAGCGCCAAGAGCCGTTACCTGCCGCTCAGCCTGACGAAACCCCGGGCCCGAACATTGCGTCATTGTAAAAGGCGCGAGCGGCAGCCGCTTCCGGCAAAGCCGAGGACACCTCTTGCCATTCTTGGCCGCGGTGCAATATTTAGCCTTTGTAAACCAACCAAATCAATGAATTTTCTTAATAAACTGTAAACTTGTTCATGCCATGAACACTTGACAGGCGCGCTTTTCAGCGGCTAGACAAACCTCAGGAGCGGCCTCAATCGCTCACCCCCGCAACCCAGCGGAGCCAAGCTTGATTTCGCAGCCCGGAGCGCCGGTCGAACAGGATCACGAAGCAGAGTCGACGAGGCTCATGCTGGACGCCATCGAAACGCGTGATTACGTAACCCAACGGGGCCTCGCCGGCGAACTGGGGATCGCGCTGGGTCTGACCAATATCTACCTGAAGCGCTGCATCAACAAAGGTTTGATCAAGGTCCGCAAGGCGCCCGCACGGCGCTATGCCTACTATCTAACCGCAAAGGGATTTGCGGAAAAGGCGCGGCTGACGGCCAAGTTCCTGTCGCGGTCATTGCGATTCTTCCGTCTGGCGCGGGAAGACTGCGCCGATCTCTTCGCCCGCTGCGAAGCAAAAGGCATCTCCCAGGTCATCCTGGTCGGCGCCGGCGACCTCTGCGAGATAGCGACCCTGGCGGCGCTGGATTCCGGCATCGAGGTAACGGCAATTTTCGATAAAGAGACAAACCGCCAGCAATTCGCCGGCGTGCCGATCATCCGCGATCTGCCTGCTCTGAACGGGTCAGAAGTGGCCGTCGTCACCGATATGAAGGACCCGCAAGCGGCCTACGAACGCATGATTGAGCGGTGGGGAAGCGAAAAGGTTCTCTTTCCCAGCCTGCTGCGGCTGTCGACGCGCCGCCGCGTTACCGCCGTCGCGGCGTCGCGATGAGGCAGCGGCTGTCATGAACCGCTGGTACGTCGCCCAGACACAGGTTCACGGTGAAGAGCGTGCCCGGGTCAATTTGGAACGCCAGGGCTTCCATGCCTATCTGCCCTGCTACCGCCGAGAGCGCCGGCATGCGCGCCGCGTCGATGAGGTGCGAGCACCGCTGTTTCCTGGCTACATTTTTGTCGAGCTCGACCTGGATTGCGCGCCCTGGCGCTCGATCAACGGCACCTTGGGCGTCGCCCGCCTGATCTGCCGGGCTGAACGACCGGTGGCTCTGCCGCCCGGCGTGGTTGAGGAATTGACGGCGCGCGAGGATGATCGGGGGCTCGTTGTTCTGCAGCCGCGCAGATTCCGTAAGGGTGAAGCGCTGCGGATCGTCCACGGCGCGCTGGCAGACTGCCTTGGTTTCTTCGAAAAGATGGCCGACCGGGATCGCGTGATCCTGCTGCTGGATCTGCTGGGCCGAAAGGTCCGCGTTCAGGCACCGTTGGAGAATGTCGCCGCCGCAAACTGAGCCGGCGGCGACAAAACGATCGTTTCGGGCTGGGAAGGTAACTTCACCCGGCCTGCGGTAGCATTGGTTAACCACGGGTTTGTTAAAACGACCCGTCAGTTTCACAGCAACCCGTGACGTTGCTCCTTTTGAATGTTTGAGGGTCAGTGACCGCGATGACTTCGCCAGATACCAGCAGCTTTTCGACAAGCAAGGACTTTGACCTCAACGGAAAATCCATCCTGGTGACCGGCGGTACCGGGTCCTTCGGGCAACGTTTCGTGCAGACCGTCCTGGAGCGCTACAAGCCGCGCCGGGTGATCATCTTTTCCCGCGACGAACTCAAACAATACGAGATGGCGCTTACTCTCCCGCCGGAAAGGCACCCGGCGTTGCGCTATTTCATTGGCGACGTGCGCGACGCGGACCGCCTGGATATGGCCCTGAGGGACGTCGACGTCGTGGTTCACGCGGCGGCGCTGAAACAGGTGCCGACAGCGGAGTACAATCCCTTCGAATGTATCCAGACCAATGTTATCGGCGCGGAGAACGTCGTCCGCGCGGCCCTGCGCAACGAGGTAGAGCAGGTCATCGCCCTCTCCACCGATAAGGCCGCCAATCCGATCAACCTCTATGGCGCCAGCAAGTTGGCTTCCGACAAGATCTTCATCGCCGCGAACAACATGAGGGGCACAATCGGGACATCCTTCTCCGTCGTGCGCTACGGCAATGTCATGGGCTCTCGCGGCAGTGTCGTTCCCTTTTTTCGTCGGCTGATCGATGGGGGCAGCGACCACCTGCCGATTACCGAAGAGAACATGACCCGCTTTTGGATCACTCTTCAGGAAGGCGTGAACTTTGTCCTGTCGTGCCTGTCATTGAGCAAAGCTGGCGAACTATTCGTCCCCAAGATTCCGAGCATGAAAATCACCGATCTGGCGCGTTTCATGGCGCCGGACCTGCCGCAGAAAGTCATCGGTATTCGCCCCGGAGAGAAGATCCACGAAGTGCTGATCACCGAAGAGGATTCGCGCAACGCCTACGAGTTCTCGGACCGCTACATCATTCTGCCCGATTTCCGCAGCTATCAGCGGCCGAATCCCGAGGAGCAGGGGGCCAAACCGGTGAAGCCGGGGTTCCGCTATTCCAGTGACAACAACAGCGACTGGCTCGACGAAGCCCGCTTTGCCGCAATGATCGAGGGATCCGGCAAGTAAATGAGTCCGACTCCGATGCCCTTCCTGCCCTACGGCCGCCAGTCCATCGATGAGGAGGATATCGCGGCAGTCACGGCGGTACTGCGCGGCGACTGGCTGACCACCGGACCTTCGGTAGCGCGCTTCGAGACGGCGCTCGCGGAAACCTGCGGCGCCGAACATGCCGTGGCCTGCGCCAATGGGACGGCGGCGCTGCATCTCGCCGCCATGGCGGCGGGCCTCGGCCCGGGCGACAAGGCTATCGTCCCAAGCGTTACCTTTCTGGCGACCGCAAATGCCGTCCACTATGTCGGCGCTGAAGTGGTATTCGCCGATTGCGACGCCAACAGCGGCCTGATGGAAGCCAAGCACTTCGCCGCGGCACTGGAGCGCGCCGGCCCCGGGGTCAAGGCGGTCCTGCCGGTTCATCTCGCCGGCCAATGCGCCGACCTGCCGGCTATAAGCGCCCTGGCCCGGCGACACGGCATCACGGTGATCGAGGACGCGGCGCACGCCATTGGCAGCCGTTATCGGCGCGGCGGCAACGAGGAATTGCCTATCGGCCGTGGCGCCGACGGCGATTTCACCTGCTTTTCCTTTCACCCGGTCAAAACCATGACCATGGGTGAGGGAGGCGCGGTGACCACCAACGATGCGCGGCGCGCCGAGAGCCTGAAGCGCTTCCGCTCGCACGGCATGATCCGCGATCCAGCCGAATTCGAGTTTCGTGAACTCGCTTTTTCCGGCGCAGGCGCAGTCAACGACTGGTACTATGAAATGCCCGAACCCGGCTTCAACTACCGTGCCACGGATTTCCAATGCGCGTTGGGCCTGAGCCAGCTGGGCAAGCTGCCGCAGTTCGTCGAGCGACGGCGGGACTTGGTCGCGCGCTACGACAGGCTGCTCGCCCTCCTGTCACCGCGGATCCGCCCCATTGACCGCAATCGCGACTGTCTGCCTGCCTGGCATCTCTATGTGGTATTGATCGATTTCGCTGAACTGGGTCTGGAGCGTGGCACCATCATGCGGCAGCTGCGCGCCCGGGGCATCGGAACCCAGGTCCACTATATCCCGGTTCACCTGCAGCCGTTCTATCGCCGGCAAAATCCCGGTCTCAGCCTGCCAGGATCCGAAACCTACTATGCGCAGGCGCTCTCCCTGCCGCTGTTCCCCGGGATGGAGGACGTGGATGTCGACAGAGTCATCGATGCTCTCAGCGACTGCCTGCGTTCCTGAAACCGAATACCGCTAGCGCTCATGAACCTCGCCATCATTCCAGCCCGCGGCGGCAGCAAGCGGATCAGGCACAAGAACGTCGTCGACTTCTGCGGCCGGCCGATCATTGCCTATTCCTTGGACTGTGCGAGAGATTCCGGCCTCTTCGACAAAATCCATGTGTCGACCGACAGCCCAGAGATCGCCGCAGCCGTAGAGAAGCTTGGCTACGAGATCGACTTTTTCCGCACGCCTGACCTCGCCGACGACATGACTCCTCTGATGCCGGTCGTGCGCTGGGTGACCGAGCAATACGTTGAACGGGGCGCGGCGGTGGAAAGCATATGCCTAATGTTGCCCTGTGCGCCCTTGATCCAGCCTCAAGATCTCCGGGGCGCCTACGAGGTCTTCAAGCAGAAGGGTCCGGACGTCCCATTGGTTTCGTCAGTACCCTATGCCTTTCCCATCCAGCGCGCGCTCTACCACGGCGAGGACCAGATGCTGCATCCGCTGTTTCCGGAGCACTGGTCGAAGCGTTCCCAGGACCTTCCGCTGACATTTCACGACGCCGGCGCATTTTACTTTTTCGGTCGCGATCAAGTACTGAATGGCGGACAGACAATCGGCAACGATATGATTCCCTATGTCATGCCCCGCTATCGAGCCGTCGACATCGACGAGCCGGAAGACTTGAAGATGGCCGAGATCATATACCGCGGGCTGCAGGCTCTGGGTCCTTGACCCGCGACGTGATACGCCGCGGCGGTACCATGACAGCTCCCATGCACTCCCACTAGCCGGCGAAGTCCTCCGAATGCGTCTCTATATGCTTTTCGCGCCTGCCTTCCTTGATTGGCCCGTTGCCATTGCGCAGCGTATCATGGAAATCGAACCGGGCACCAAGGTGGGTGGCTTTGCAACCGGCCAGTTGCATACCTGGGAAAAACTGCAGCGCAGCAACCTGCCCTTGAATCCGATCGATCGGCTCGACGACTTGGAACGAGTCTGGCTCGCCACTCCAGTCGACCCCCAAGAATACCGGCACTATGAGGAACTGCTCGGCATCGAAGCGCTGCGGCGCCTCGTGATCGCCGACCGCCAGATCGGTCGTGGCTACGTAACTGGTGGCCGGTTGCCCCCGACGCCACTGATGCGTGCTGCCAGAAACCCGGAACTGTTGCAGCGCTATGTCGTCGGGATTCTCAGCTATTTCTTTGCCAAGCTGGAGGATTTCCGGCCCGACGTGGTATTCTGCTATACCGTGGCCGGCTCTCAGGCCTACGCCCTGGGCCTTGCGTGCCAGGCACTGAGCATCCCCTTCGCTCAGTTCAAGCATGCCCGAATTGGCAAGCGCATGGTAATCGACGATTCAATCCTCGACGAGATGAAACCCATAGCTTCCTGTTTCGAGGCAAACCTGGCAGAGCCCGGCCGCAAGCCCGAACTCCGCGCAGAAGCTGCCCGCTATCTCAAAGATTTCAGGGAAATGGCGGTGGCGCCGGAATATCTCGCCCATCATTATAAGCGCATGCGTGAAAGGCGCAGTCTAATCCGACTGCTGCGCCAGACGATTGGCGCCACCCGCGCCACTTTGCGGGGTTGGCGCCAACCGCGCGACCTGCGGCGGCCAGCGCCGCTTGTGCAGTTGAGGTACGAGATCCAGGCCGCCGTAAGTGCCGAACGTCTTCTGCGCGGCAAGCTGTTCATGAGGCCCGGTGCACGTCCCAAAGGACCTTTCGCCTTCATGCCGCTGCACTTCGACCCGGAAGCCTCGACCATGGTGGTGTCGGCCATGCTCACCAACCAGCTATCGGCCGCCGAGGCTGTTTCCAAGAGTCTGCCACTCGGAATGACGTTGATGGTCAAGGAGCACAGCCCCATGATCGGCTGGCGGCCCAAGGGTTACTATGAGCAACTTTCCAGCCTGCCGGGTGTCCGCCTGGCCTCTCCGATTGACAGTGGGGCGCTGCTTGCCCGGGATGCGGCACTCACCACTGTAATTAATGGGACTTCGGCCATGGAAGCTCTGCTATTTGGCAAGCCTGCGGTGGTTATGGGGCACCCGCATTTCACCATGGTCGGAGAAGGCTTGGTCCACTGTTCAAATCTGGAGGAATTACCTGCTGCCGTGCAGAAAGCTCTGGCATCTCCACCCGTTCCCGACGACCGCCTGATTAGCTATCTGGCCGCGGCACTGGAAGGCTCTTTCGAGTGCCCGATAGAAGTCATCTGGGGCAAGGTCTCGAAGCAGACCGTTGATGACAATTCGCAGGTTCTCTCCGCCATCGTCGATCGGCTTCGCGCGCTGGCGACCAGGGACCCCGTTTCACGTGCTACCGCCCATCGCGCGGTCTGACCTAATCCAGCGGGCCGCTTCTATGGTTAACATTTCATTCGTAACTCTCAGGTAAACCTTGACCTCTCGAAATGGAAATGGGGCGCCCGCGGTTCTTCGCAGCGGGTTCCCATAGTCCGAGCCATTGGATTGCAGCGGGCAATTGCCGGCGGTCGATCCAGTTCCGCCTGGCAGGCAGATAGGTTGGAGGTAGTCGGTCGATGGTTGGTTTTGGACCTCGCCGAGTCGGTGACGGAAACCCTTGTTTCATCACGTTTGAAGCCGGACCTACACATGACGGTCTTGAATCGGCGATGGAACTGGCAACCCTCGCCGCAAAAGCCAAGGCAGATGCCATTAAATTCCAAATGGTTGACCCGGATCGATTGGTCTTCGATCGCAAGCAGACCATCTCATTCCAGATTCTGGTCGACAAGAAGACCAACGAGGTCAAGACGGTCGAGGAGTCTCTCTACGAAATCCTGTGCCGCCGCGCCCTGACGAAAGACCAATGGCGCAAGCTGAAGAAACACTGCGACCGGCTCGGCTTGGCCTTCTTCGCCACAGTTGGCTTCGAAGACGAGATCGAACTGCTGGAAGAGCTGGGTTGCGATTCCATTAAGATTGCCTCCGCCGACGTCAATCATATTCCGTTGATCCGCCGCGCCGCGCAGTCCGGCATGTGCATGCAGCTCGACACCGGCAACGCCACCATCGGCGAAATCGAGGCGACCGTCGACGTAATCCGCGCTGAAGGCAATGAAAACATCATCATCCACCACTGCCCGTCCGGATACCCGGCACACCTCGACGGCATCAATCTGCGCTGCATCACGACGCTGAAGCAGATGTTCCCCTACCCCATCGCCTATTCTGACCACACGCCCGGCTGGGAAATGGACCTTGCCGCCGTCGCGTTGGGGGCGAATCTGGTCGAGAAGACCATCTCCAAGGACCGCACCACACCGACCATCGAACACATGATGTCGATCGAGCCGGACGACATGGCGGCCTTTATCAAGGTGATCCGTGATTTGGAAACGGCCCTCGGCCGCACACGCCGAGTGATGAGCCCGGTCGAGGTCGAGCGCCGCGCCGCCAACCGGCGAAGCATCCATCTGGTCCGCGATGTCAAAGCCGGCAATAATCTTACATTTGACGATTTCGAATACCGTCGCCCCGGTTATGGCATCCCGCCTTCTAAGGCGGACTTCATCGTCGGCCAGGCGCTGTGCCGTGCGAAGCGCAAGGGTGACCGGCTGGAATGGACCGATTTGGCGGCAATGGAGCTGGTGTAATGCCCCGCCTGGGGGTTATCGACTACGGCATGGGAAACCTGCGGTCGGTGCTCAACGCACTCGATGAGGTGGGCCAGGATTCGGCATTGGTCAGCCTTCCCGAAGATGTCGCCAAGTACGAAGGAATTATCATCCCCGGTGTCGGCGCCTTCTCCCAAGCCATGGCGAATCTACGCGCGTCCGGCATGGACTCGGCGCTGCAAGATCACGTGGCCAGCGGCAAGCCTCTCTTGGGTATCTGCCTCGGCATGCAGTTGATCTGCCGGCAATCCCATGAGGACGGCGAGCACCGGGGCCTCGGCTGGGTCGATGCCGAGGTGCGGCATTTTCCATCGGGTAAGAAACTGAAGGTGCCGCACATGGGCTGGAATGCCATCGACTTCGAATCGAGTCACCCGCTGCTGAATGAGGTTTCTCCTGGGGCTGACGTCTACTTCGTTCACAGCTACTACGTCGACTGCGCCAATGATGGCATCTCGCTCGGCACCACCGAACACGGTATCCGCTTCACCTCAATCGTTGGGCACGGCAACGTTTTCGGCATGCAATTTCATCCGGAAAAGAGCCAGCACGTGGGTATGCAGCTGCTGCGCAACTTCGCCACTCTGCAGTAAGAGGCCGTCTCCAGGGGATGTTGAAAAAGCGGCTCATAGCGGTACTTATCCTGCGGGATGGACAGGTGGTCCAATCCATCCGGTTCAAACACACCAACGTCATTCACTACGACCCCCTGCACGCTATGGAGGCTTTCAACAAGTGGTCGGTCGACGAGATCGTGCTGTTGAATGTTTCGCGCGCCGTCGACAGCCAGGCAGCCTTCGCCCAGTCGGTCGAGCACGTCTCGCGCCATTGCTTCGTCCCGCTGTCGGTGGGCGGTTGGGTCAACGACGCCGCCTACGCGCGTGAGTTACTGTCCAGAGGCGCAGACAAATTGGTGCTCAACACCGCCTTCGCCGATGACCCCGAACTGGTCCAGATTCTTTCGCGCCGCTTCGGCAGACAGTGTATCGTCGCCTCCATTGACGTGAAGCGCGATGACGAAGGAAATGTCAGGGTTGCCGTAGATCGCGGCGGCCGCCTGCTTGACGAGCCTCCGATCGCCTGGGCGAGAAAGGTTCAAAGCCTTGGCGCCGGCGAAATCTTCTTCAATTCCGTCGATCACGACGGCGCTCGCAAGGGCTACGATATCGAAAGCATCAAGGCAATTGCGGAAGCGGTAGAGGTTCCACTCATCGCCTTCGGCGGCGTCTTCACCTGGGCGCACCTGCTCGCGGGGATCGCTGCCGGCGCTGACGCCGTGGCCGCCGCCAATATTTTTCACTACACCGAGCAGGCCACGCGAAAGGCCAAGTCTTTCCTCGCCTCGGCCGGCGTCCCGGTACGCAGCGAGGGGCAAATCCACGCTCCGGCCTTGCCCCTTTCCGCAAAAGCCGCAAGCTAGTCAGCAAGTAGAAAGCCTCATCGATGGAATACTGCGCCCGTTGCCTCTACCCGGCCAATGCCAAGCCCACCATCATCTTGGATGAAGAAGGCGTTTGCAGTGGCTGCCGCTACCACGAAAGCCGCGATGCGTCCGACGTCGACTGGGACGAGCGTCGCGAGGTCTTCGAACAGATTCTCGACGAAGCGCGGACTATGGCGAAACAGCGCGGCAATCATCACGACTGCATCGTGCCGGTCAGTGGCGGCAAGGATTCGCATTTTCAAGTATGGATCCTGAAAAAGAAGTATGGCATGAACCCGCTTCTGGTGACCTTCAACCACACCTATAACGCGCCGGCGGGCGTACGGAATCTGGAGAACCTGGTCGAGAAATCGGGTTGCGACCTGGAACGCTTTACCGCCGGCCCGGAATCCGTGCGCCGAATCTCCAAGTACATGCTGGAGACGGTCGGCGATATCACCTGGCACTATCACGCCGGCATCCGCACCTATCCTTTCCAGGTTGCGGTCGCCCGAAACATCCCGCTCATTGTCTGGGGCGAGCATGGTTTCGCCGAACTGACCGGCCTTGTCACTCTGGAGGATTTCGTCGAGTTCACCAAGTGGACGCGCAAGGAACACGACATGCGCGGCTACGAACCGGACGACCTGATCGGCAAGGGCGGCATCACCCATCACGACGTCGCGCCCTATGTCTATCCCAGCGACGAAGACATCGCGCGCTGCGACATTCGCGGCATTTACATGAGCAATTTCTTCTTCTGGAATGCGAAACAGCAGGGCGAGCAGATGATCGCCGAGTGGGATTTCGCAGCGGTGACATATGAGCGCGAGCGGACCTTCAATCTCTACGCCAAGATCGAAGACCATGCCAACGATGTGCATGACTATCTGAAATACCTGAAATTCGGCTACGGCCGCGCCACCGACGATGCTTCCATGGAGATCCGCCATGGCCGCATGAGCCGTGAAGAGGGCGTTGACATGGTGCGCCGCTACGACGCCAACGAGCCGACGACCCTGGACGGCTATTGCGATTTCCTAGGCATCACCAAGCAATACTTTTACGATTTGGTGGAGCCGATGCGCGACCCGCAGATCTGGCAAAAGCAAAGCGGCGGTTGGTTGGCCAAGGACAGTGTCGTCAAGCATGCCATCGGCGAGCGCGAAGAACGCGCCAGGGTCGCCCAGTCGAACGACCGGACTTTGGCGTTGAAAAATCGACACCTTTACTACAATCCGGAAAATCCGCCGCGGCCGACCGGAAACCCGGTTCTTGACGACCGGCCGATGCGGTTTAAGACCCTTTAACATCCGCCAGAGCCAAAGCACTGGTTCTCCATTAAAAAGTGGTGACAGTCATATGACAGACAAGCAGATCGAACTCTGGCGATCGGAGTTCGGCGAGAAGTATGCGTCCCGCGACGCCAACCTGATTTCCGAAGAGAACCAGCGACGGCTGATTCGAGATTGGGCCAAGATCCTGCACAACGCCATCTCTCCACGCCCGGCTTCGGCCCTGGAAGTCGGCTGCAATGTCGGCCGCAACCTTGTCGCACTGCGCAACTTCGTGTCGGAACTCCACGGCGTTGAACCCAACAGCAAGGTTTGTGATGAAGCGCGTCAGAACCCGGTTCTGGCCGAAGCGACAATCAAAGAAGGCGTGAGCCAAGACCTGCCATATGCCGACAGCAGCATCGATCTGGTATTCACTTCCGGCGTGCTGATCCACATTGCCCCGGACAACCTGGGCAAAGCCGTCGACGAGATCGTGCGCGTCTCTCGACGCTACGTGGTGTGCATCGAGTACTTCTCCAAGGAGCCCGCTCAGATCACCTACCGCGGCCTCGACGGCTTCCTATTCAAGCGCGACTTTGGCCGCTACTATCTGGAGCGTCATCCGAACCTGCGCGTCCTCGACTACGGCTTTCTTTGGCAGCTCTTGGATTCCGCTGACGATTGCAATTGGTGGCTCTTCGAGAAGACCTGAGAATCGCTGGTGACCTTTGGAGTCGTTCGACAGAGGTTTATTCATTGATTTATATCGGTTAATTGAGGTCAAGCTGGGCCTGATATTAAAGATCCGTTAATCAAGCTCCACTAGAACAGTCGAAGGGGATTGTATTCGACCAAGGCAGGCACCGAACGCCGGCCGAGTTTTGCCAAGGAGTTGCTCAGCGGTGACGCGAAAGGTACCAGGCGGCCCAACGCTCGCGCTGATCCCGGCCAAGGGATGCTCCTCGCGATTTGCCCGCAAGAATATCCGTTATCTCGGCGATAAGCCGTTGCTTGCCTGGGCAGCCGACGCGGCCCGCGACAGCGGAGTAATCGACCGCCTCATACTTTCGACCGAAGACCAGGAAGTCGCCGACATTGCCGAAGGCTACGGCATCGAGGTTCCCTTCCTGCGGCCGAAAGAACTTGCGAATGACCCTGCTGGTGTCTCCGACACCGCGTTGCACGCGATCGAACAGTTGGAAGCCTTGGGCGAATACTACAAAAGCCTGGTGATCCTACTGCCGACCTGCCCGCTGCGTACCGCCGAAGACATCCAAGCCGCCTACCAGCTTTTCCTGCAGAAGAACCGCCCCTTTCTGATGAGCGTTTCGGAATTCAATCACACTCCTCTCGCAGCGCTGCAACAGTCGGCGGACGGAACGCTCGACCCGTACATGCCGCAGTATTTCGGCCGCAAGTCGCAGGAAATGCCGGCGGCCTACCGTCCGAACGGCGCGATACACGTCCTCGATGTCGAAGCCTTCAAGCGTGAGCGCTCTTATCTTGCCGAACCGCTCGTCGGCTACGTGATGCCCCGCGAACGCAGCATCGACATCGATACGGAGGAAGACCTCCGGAGCGCGGAACTGCAACTGTCTCAGTCTCTCACTTCGAGTCCACTCGTCAAAAACTGATGTTCATCGTGTTTCGCGCGGACGCTTCCACCGCCCTGGGTGGCGGTCACGTCATGCGATGCCTGACCCTGGCCGGCACCCTGGAACGGCTCGGCTGGCGTTGCGGTTTCGCCGTCAATGCCGAGGCGCCGGGGATTGCGCCCGCATTGACGGAAAAAGATCTGCTGGTCCTGAGTTCGGCAGAGAAAGACGCCGCGGCACTGCGCCACCGCTGGCCGAGCGGCGCCGACTGGCTTGTCGTCGACCACTATGAACGCGATGCTGGCTGGGAGGCAGAGTGCCGCAGTTGGGCTAAGGCAATCCTGGTCCTCGACGACCTCGCCGACCGTCGTCATGACTGCGATGTTCTCCTGGATCAAACATTTGGCCGCGGCGCTGACGACTACGCCGGCCTGGTGCCTCCAGGCTGCCGGGTTCTGGCAGGCAGTGACTATGCTTTGCTACGGCCGGCCTTTGCTGCAGCGCGTCAGTCCAGTCTGAAACGCCGCAGCGCCGGGCGCCTGCAGCGCGTGCTCATCAGTCTCGGCGCGACGGATCCAGAGAACCACAGCATCGACGCGCTGCGGGGAATTGCCGCGAGCGGCCTCGACGTGGCCGTCGACGTGATACTCGGGGCGGCCGCTCCGCACGCGGCGGCGGTGCGCGCGGAGATCGCAGCCATGCCTCAAGAGGGCGAAGTCCACGTCAATGCAAGAGACATACCTCAGTTGATGAGCCGCGCCGATATTGCAGTAGGTGCCGCCGGCACCTCAACCTGGGAGCGCTGCTGTCTTGGACTGCCCAGCCTCATGGTGGTGATCGCACAAAACCAACGTCTCATAGCCGAGACAGTCAGCAGCTCAGGCGCTGCCCGCTGGATCGCCGGACCGCGTGCCAGGCTGGCCGATCAGATTGCCGAAGCGCTATGCGGGCTGGCGGCAAACCCGAACGATCTGCGAAACCTCAGTGCGCGGTCCGCGGAGATCTGCGATGGCCGCGGCTGCGACCGCGCCAGCCTCGCCCTTGCCGTTCCCGGCCTTGCGAAAGATCAGCGCCCGGTCGCGCTTCGTCTGGCCGGGGCTGGCGATGAGGAGACGATCCTGTGCTGGCAGCGCCATCCGACGACACGCCGCTTCTCACGCAATCCCAAGGTGCCGAGTGTCGATGAACACCACGCCTGGTTCTCCGAGCGTCTGGCCGATCCGGAGTGTCTGTTGGCCATCATCACACTGGACGGCGAGGCCGCGGGCATGCTGCGCCTCGACCCACTTCATTCCACAGGCGACAGCCTTCAACCGCCGCATTGCGAGGTCTCGATCTTGGTGGATCCCGAGCGCCGCGGGCTGGGGATCGCTCTGGAGGCACTGACGTTTCTGCGCCGCTGGCAGGGCAAGGCCATCATCGTTGCCGAGGTTCTCGAGGGAAACCAAGCTTCGGCCAACCTCTTCCGGGCGGCGGACTACCAACCAGGATCGGACGGACTGCTCTATAGCTATCCGATGCCGTCTGCTAAGACGCTAGGCTACTAAGCAGTACCTCTGGACCGCAGCGCGGCCCGAAACAGGACCGAGACGATATGATCGAGATCGCAGGACGCCAAATCGGCCCAGGCCAGCCGCCCTACATCATTGCCGAGATGTCGGGCAATCATAACGGTGACCTGGCGCGCGCCCTGGCGCTGGTCGAAGCCGCCGCCGCGGCCGGCGCCGATGCAGTGAAACTGCAGACCTACACCGCGGACACCATGACCATCGACCATCCCGGCGCTGACTTTCGCATCAAAGGCGGCTTGTGGGACGGCAAAACCCTCTATGAGCTTTACCAATGGGCCCATACGCCCTGGGATTGGCATGAAGCGCTCTTCGCCAAAGGCAAGGAACTCGGCCTGGCGGTGTTCAGCAGTCCCTTCGACGCAACGGCGGTGGATTTTCTCCAAGGCCTGGGCGCGCCCGCCTACAAGATCGCTTCCTTCGAAGTTATCGACCTGCCCCTGATCGCGAAGGTCGCCGCAACTGGCAAGCCGATGATCATCTCCACCGGCATGGCGAACCTCGAAGAAATCGGCGAGGCCATGGCGACGGCGCGCGAGCACGGCTCCGGCGAGATTGTGCTGCTGCATTGCATCAGCGGCTATCCGACGCCCGCCGAAGAGGCCAATCTGCGCACCCTGCCGGACCTGGCGGCACGCTTTGACGCCGCCGCCGGACTTTCGGACCACACTCTCGGCCCGGAAGTACCGGTTGCCGCGGTGGCGCTGGGCGCCCAGGTCATTGAGAAGCACTTCACCCTGCGCCGGGACGACGGCGGCCCGGATGCCGCCTTCTCACTGGAGCCCGAAGAATTGAAGCAACTCTGCGACAGCTGCCGCACCACCTGGCAGGCGCTGGGCAATGTCGACTACACCCGCAAGCCCAGCGAGGAAGGCAACGCCGCATTCCGCCGTTCGCTTTACGTCGTCGAAGACATCGCCGCCGGCGAGGCCTTCACCGAGCAAAACCTGCGCGCCATCCGGCCGGGCTATGGATTGCCGCCCAAGCACATGCTGGATTTGCTGGGGCGGGCGGCGAAAGTGGATATTAAACGCGGCACCCCACTGGACTGGAGCCTGATAGACGGCGCTCCGGAAAAAAGCTTGTCTCACTAGCAGAAAAACTGCGAAAGATGGGCTAAAGCCCCGTCCCACCTTAGAACTCGAAAGCGCGTAGAACCGTCCGGCCATGCGGATCAACACCGTCATCATTGGCGCCCAGAAATGCGCCACGACCTCGCTTGGCCACTATCTGGCTCAACACCCTGAAGTGTGCCTGCCCAAGATTGCCTCCAGCCGTGCTGCCCCGCATCCCTTCGACCTGTCGCCGGGTTCCACAACCTCAGAGGGGCCCATTGCGGAGACGGCAGACGCCGCCAACTATACCGGCCAGAAGATCGTGCTGCAAAAGCGGCCGCTGTGGATTTACGATCCAAAGTACGCTGAAAACATCGCAGCTTATAACCCTGACGCAAAGCTTATTGCCGTGTTGCGCAACCAGGCCGACCGCGCCTTCGCCCATTGGCGTCACAATGTTCGTAAAGGACGTGAGGCGCGGGCTTTCACACAGGCCTTGGCGCGTGAACCTCGGCGCATTGCCCGCAACGCCTACTTCCAGCAGCACTTCTCCTATCTCGACCGCGGCTACTATGCGGCCCAGCTGGACCGCTTCGCAGAGCACTTCCCGGCGGAGAGCATTTTGCTTTTCACTTTCGATGAACTGGTACGAGAGCCTCAGGCGACCTGCGACCGGGCACTTGATTTTCTCGGCCTCCCCAGACAGCAGATCGATGCCAGCACACGCTTCAACGAGAATCCCTACGAGCTGCGCTCTCAGGCCCTCGCCTGGCCGCTCTATGCCCTGAACTTTGTGATGACCGACGATAGCCGTAGTCTGCACAGACTGCGCAGTAGACTGCATGGACGCTTCAATCTGCACCGGGCTACCGAGCGCCCAGTCATCGACAATGACCTTAAGTCGCAAATCATGGCCCGGTTCGAGAACGAAAACACTTATCTGGCCGAACGCTGGAAAATTGAAATCCACTAGTCACTGAGATCGAAGGTCGCAACCACGCCTTTCCACCAATAAGCCGTCTGCGAAATCCGCCGACGAGCAGCAATGCTGCGCTCCACTCACACCACAAGCATGAAAGTACTGAAATGATCCAACAAGGCAGGTGTTACGTCGTCGCCGAGATCGGTATCAATCACAATGGCGATATCGGCACCGCAAAGCAGCTGATCAAGGCCGCCAAAGACGCCGGCTGTGACGCGGTGAAGTTCCAGAAGCGCACACTGGAAGTAGTCTACGCTCCAGAAGAACTGGCAAAGCCCCGCGAAAATCCCTTTGGCGAGACCAACGGCGACCTGAAACGGGGCCTCGAGTTTGGCAAGTCGGAGTACGACCAAATCGACAAGCTGTGCAAAGAAATCGATATTGAATGGTTTGCCTCACCTTGGGATGAAGGGTCTGTCGATTTCCTGGCGCAGTATGACATTCCCTACCTGAAAATCGCTTCCGCCTCCGCCACGGACCTTGATTTGCTGAAGCACTGTGCGGCGACCGGAAAACCGCTTCTGATTTCTACCGGCATGTGTGACCTCGATATGATCAAGCGCATCGTCGCAGCCGTCGACAAGGCCGGCGGCACGATTGCCTGTCTCTACCACTGCACCTCGACCTATCCGGCCAAGACTGAAGAACTGAACCTCATGGGAATAAAGACTCTGGAGAAAGAGTTTCCAAATATTCCCATCGGCTATTCCGGACATGAGGTCGGCCTACCGACCACTATCATGGCCGCAGCTTTGGGTGTGAAGTCCATTGAGCGGCATATCACCCTGAGCCGCGCCATGTGGGGCTCCGACCAGGCCGCTTCGATCGAACTGCCCGGCCTGGAGCGTTTGGTGCGCGATATCCGCGCCTGGGAAGTGGCACGCGGCGACGGCAATATCGTGATCTACGATTCGGAAAAGCCGATCGCCGAGAAGTTGCGTCGCAAAGACACGATTTGATCCCAAGCCACGCGGTGTTCTGAACGACGTGACCACACTAGCTGTCATCCCCGCCCGGGGCGGTTCTAAAGCGATTCCGCGTAAGAACATCCGGCCTCTCGGCGGAAAGCCGCTGATCGCCTGGAGCATTGCCGCAGCACTTGCGGCGCGGCTTGTCGACCGGGTGCTGGTCAGCACTGACGACGAGGAGATCGCTAACGCCTCTCGTGCGGCAGGAGCCGAGGTACCATTCCTCCGGCCCGCCGAGCTGGCCGGCGACGAAGTACATTCCGTTTATTCCGTCTTGCACGCTCTGGATTGGCTGGAAGAGCACGAGGGAACGCCGCCTGGAGTCGTGACCATGCTCTTGCCAACCAGTCCACTACGTGCAGCCCGTGACGTGGACCAGGCAGTGGAGATGCTGGCCAACTCGGGAGCAGCAAGTGTTATTTCCGTCTGTGCCGCTGGCAGCCCGCTGGGCAGTTTGCGTTGGATGCGGAAAGGACGGCTGAAACCTTTGACGGAAGACAGCAACCGAAACTTCCAACGCCAAGACGTGGAACAGCTTTACGCGGTGAATGGATCCATCTACGTTGCCGCTTCCTCTGTACTTCGTGAACACCGAAGCTTCCACATTTCCGGAGCCGCCGGCTCGGTCATGTCAAAGCTTCGCTCCATCGATATAAATACCTTGGACGACTTCGCCATGGCCGAGGCGCTTGTGCCGTTGGGCGAACGGGAGACCTTAGAGTGAAAAGAATCTACCATGTTGGCGGCTGGCATCGGAATTACGGCGACTTCGCCCTGCAGCTTGGCGAAATGCGCATGCTGCGCGCCGTAAGCGAGTCACCGCTGGAGTTCATTCCCGTCAATTGTCAGACCACACGATTTCACCGTGATCTTGTCGAGATGATCAACGTCGACGGCGACATGCTCCTGGTCGGCGGCGGTGGCATGGTGTTCCACAGACCCGAGGATGACAGCCAGTCAGGCTGGCAGTTCAACATTTCACTCGAGGACCTCGATCGTCTGACCGTTCCAATGGTGGTCTATGGCATCGGCTTCAACAAATTCTACTTTGACGACCGCGGATTCAAGCCACAGATGGACGTGCATTTGCGCGCCACTCAGGCAAAAGCCGCGCTGTTCTCCGTCCGCAATCAGGGTACTTTCGACGAGCTGGAAGCACGAGGTCTTTCCGCGGCCAACATGGAAGTGATTCCAGATCCCGGCATGTTTGTGCCTACTGCACCGCTCACGCTACCGGGCATCAGTGACAGCGACTATAAGATTGGCCTCAACTGGGCCGGTGACCGCAACTTCTATCGTTTTCCGGAGCCTTGGGAGGAGACCCGACTTGAAGTCATCGACGCGCTCTGCGCGGCAATCAAGAAATTGTTGGCGCGCCAGGGTGGCGGCAAGGTGATCTTCATCCCGCATCTCTCGGAAAACATCGATAGCGAGGTCGCCCCCTTCTTCAAAGAGCGTTTGGGGGACGCCTTCTACAATGTCGAATTCGAGGTCCCCTCTCTCTACCCAGCATCGCAGGCGCAACTACCGCTCTTTGCCGATATCTATCGCCAAATGGACTTGGTGATCGGCATGCGCGGCCATTCCAACATTATTCCCTTTGGGCTTGGCACGCCGGTCATAGGCCTGGGCAGCCATAACAAGAACCGCTTCTTCCTGAACCAAATCGGCGAAGACAAGGCAATGATCAATACGCAGAGTTATCCCGAAGGGTGCTCGACCGAGGCAATGCTAGACACAATCCTCGCTGTCGTCGACGACGGCGAACGCGTTGCCCGCCAAGCGCGGCGACTGACAGACTTGACGGACGTCTCACGGAGATTCAATGAGCGCGTCGTCGCATTGATGAACAGTTGAACTGAGACAATTCGTGCAAGGCATGAGCAAAGAATTCGGCAAGACCGGCACAACGGTAGACGCAACCGGCAGCTCCGTCGTGTTTTTTTGCGTGCGTGCCGATAGTGATGCCGATCATTTGGTGCCGGTTGTCGACGCCCTGGCAAGGCGCGGCCAGCATGCCATTCGGGTGGTCATCTACGACCCGATCAAGACCTATCAAGACGACTACCGCTTTCGCTACCTGAAGGACACATACGGCATCTCTCCGGAGCACGTTCTCGACCTGCCGGAAATTCCGGTGGCGCGGCGATTGCGCTTGAGCTTGGTTCGGCGGGCCTTCGCGTTCATTCTTTACCTGCAGCGTCGCTATGTCGGGGTATTGCCGCAGGGCGCGACTCGCAGACCACTTCAAAGACTGCAGACTTACCTCAGTAAGAACACCCGAAACGAAATCGCCTCTTCTGCACTGATATCGGAGATCCTGAAACACGACCGTGGACTGGTGGTATTCGATCACACGATGAACACGCTGACTCAGGCGGTCAGCACGGCCGTCCGTAAGCACGGTTTCGCAATGGCGGCACTGCCGCACTCTGTACCACATGTCGCTTCCCTGCTTCGCGATCCGGCCACCGGCAAGTCGCCGACACCCGACAAGAGCTGGGCTGATTTTTTCGACGTGCTGGCAGTGCCCAACGAACTCTCGGTCGCTCGGTTGACCTCCGACGGTACGCCTCGCGAAATGGTAGCGGTCCTCGGCTCCGCCCGTTTCGGTACCGAGTGGGGGCAAACGCTCGATCGTATAGCCCCCAAGTACGACTGGGTAACCGAGAAGCCAAAGATCGCCTTCATTCTCTCCAAGCATGGACCCTATGTAGACTGGCCCGGCGTCAATGACGTGGTGGCTGAACTGACCCGCGCCGGACGCGCGGCCGTAGTGCTGAAGCCCCATCCACGCACCGAGATCAGCGGACTGCCGAGTGCGCGGGAGAGCGACTTTCTACGCCTCGCCGGACCGGATACTCCCACATGTAGTCTGATCCAGTGGGCCGATTTGGTGGTTTTCTGGGGATCGTCGGTGATCTACGACGCGCTGCGGCTGCGCAAGCCTGCTCTGCACCTAGCTTATCTGATTCGCCTGGATTTCGATTTCGAGACTTATGTCAGCAATTGGCGCGTCGAAAGTCCGTTGGACCTCAAGGTACGCTTGGACTCCTTCCTTGAGACGAGGTCTGAGACCTTCAGCGAAGACGAGGCCGCGGCTTGCCTGGCTGCCCTTGTAGGCGATGAACAAGAGCAATCGATTGCGGAAAGATACTCCACTCTCTTGGAAGACTTAGCCGGTCTCTCCGCGCCAGCTAAGGAAGCCACAAACGAACAACATGCCACAGCGACACTTTAAGCCCCGGCATCCAATTCGAACAAACATGCAGCCTGGATTTATCGAGCGTGATACCTAAACCCATTCGCCGAACCATAACGGTTTTCAGCTATTTCTTCCGCGCAGAGCCATTGCGCGGAAGCTTTATGCTTGCCTCCATGGTCGTCGCCAGTTTGCTGGAGGGTATCGGCATCGCGGTGCTGCTGCCACTGCTCAACCTTGTCGTCGACGAAGCAAAGCCTCCCAATACCTCGCTCGCCCGTGGCATCGTCAACATATTCGACAGTGTCGGGTTGCAGCCAACGGTCGGGTCGCTTCTGCTCATGGTGGTCGTGTTGATTACGGCAAAGTCGTTCGCTTTGCTGCTCGTCGCCAAGCAGATCAGCTATACGGCCTCCCTGGTCACCATGCGCCTGCGTATGGACCTCCTGGCGCGCTTCATGGACGCCCGCTGGTCATTCTTCGTCAGACAGCGCGCCGGTTCGCTCTCGGCCAGCCTCACCACGGAACCCAATCGCGCTTCGACGACCTACCTCCAGACCGCCCGTGCATTGACTGGCTCGATTCAGATCCTGGTCTACCTTGCTCTGTCCTTTGCGATATCGCTCCAGGTCAGCCTCGCTGCAATTCTTGTCGGCGTTGGGTCTGCCGTCCTGCTGCACCGCTTTGTTGTCGTCACAGGCAGGACTGGGCGCCGCCAGACTATGTTGACCAAGTCGCTTTTATCGAACCTGCTGGACGGTCTGCACGCGATGAAGCCAATCAAAGCGATGGCCCAGGAACACCAGCTCTCGCAGATGCTGTCCGGTGATATCGAGGAACTGGCCAAGGCACAGCGCCAGATGGTCATGGCGCGCGAACAACTGCAGATATATCGCGAACCGATAACCGCAGCGGCCCTGGCCACGGGACTCTTCCTCATTCTCACGCTCTGGCAGACCGATCTGGAAACGCTGATCGTCATGGCCTTCCTCTTCCTGCGGATTGTCGGTCGGGTCGCCGCCATGCAAGGGATGTTCCAGACAATCGCCGGCTCGCTTCCCGCCTTTTGGTTCGTGCGCTCAGTATTGGCCCAAGCCAACAATTCGGCTGATCGGAACGACGGCACCCGTCCTGCAATACTCGGGCAGGGCATCCGACTGGATGAGGTGAGTTTCTCCTACGGTAAGACAGCGGTACTGCGTGATCTGTCGCTGGACATCCCCTTCGGCAGTTTCACTGCCATCATCGGCCCCTCGGGTAGTGGCAAGACCACGATCGCCGATGTCATCACCGGGCTGCAGCGACCAACCAGAGGGCGCGTTCTGGTCGACGGGGTACCCCTGTCGGAGATAGACCAGCACCGCTGGCGCAGCATCATAGGCTATGTCCCGCAAGACAGTGTTCTGTTTCACGATACGGTCCTGAACAATGTCACCCTGCGCGCACCCGACATTACCGAGGCCCATGCAAAGGATGCTTTGGTCAGGGCTGGTGTCTGGGCCTTTGTTTCCGGCATGACCGAGGGCATCCACAGCATGGTGGGAGAACGCGGCACTCGACTTTCCGGCGGCCAGAAGCAACGCATCGCGCTTGCCAGGGCACTGGCGCGGAACCCCAAATTGCTCATTCTCGATGAAGCCACCACTGCCCTCGATCCCAGCACCGAGGCGGAAATATGCGACATGCTGGTGCGCCTGCGCGGAGAGGTCACCATCCTTGCAATCTCCCACCAGCCAGCACTGCAGCGCGTCGCCGATAATGTCTATCTGGTCGAAAGTGGCAGTGCCGTGAGGCAGCCGACGCATCCGAATCGCCGGCTTTTAACTACCCCGGCCAGCGCCGAGTAAACGAGAACTGCAGTGGACCATTTTCGCAGATGACCGCCTCGACTTGCATATCCTGCAGTAGCGAGTTCGCCAGGGTGATCGACTATCCGATGCCAGTCAGCGAACTTTTCTCGGATCTGAAAATCGGTCTTTGCCCGAAATGCGGTCTCGGTGCGGTGCTGAGCCAAATCGACGCGCAACGCTTGCATCTTTACTATGAGCAGGATTATGCAAAGCTTGCCAAACGCCACCAGCGGCCTGCACCGGCGGCCTATTTTGCCGACCCGGCGCATATGTTCAAACCTCAGCGTTCGCGCTCTCAATTGCGCCTTGCAGCATCGCACCTCAGCTGCACGCCGCGGCGCATCCTTGATCTCGGTGCGGGGTTTGGCACAACCCTTCATTTAGCCCGCGCAGAGTTCTGGCCTGAGGCCGAACTCACGGCCATTGAGCCCGATCTTTCCATGGCGCCATACCTGCATACTGTCGGCGCGGAGGTTGTCCCCGGTATCGAGCAAGCGGCACAGAATAGCTACAACCTGATCATCGCATCACACGTCCTCGAACATTACCAAGCCTTCGAGATCATGGAACTTCTGCACAGCGTTCGGAAATTGCTGGCACCCCGCGGCATTGTGGTGGCAGAAGTACCGAATTCTGACTTTGCCGCTTATCCCGATATCGCCGGTCACAGCCACGAGCCTCACCTACTCTTCTTCAGCCAAGAGTCGTTTACCAGCCTCTTCAAGGCCTGCGGCTTGCCGATCCTATTCGCTTCGACCGTTGGATCCCTGCGCTACCGCGGTTTAGTTGCGGGCGTTGTCGAAAAACTGCGACGACGTCTTGCTGGAGGTTCGGAATACGGCGTACACCGCTCTGCTGTTCGCATCGTCGCCGGCGCGCCGCGGCACGATGAAATGTCCAGAAGTTAGACGGGAATCTCAGACTTTGTCCCCGCTGCATTCTCTTGCCGCTGCCTCAAAAGCCGCAGCGATTACCTTCAAGAGCACTTGGTTCAGCCACCGGATCGAGCGGGCTCATGTCTCACAGAAAAGAGTGGACGACTGCAAGCTGCCATTGGACGGGCGCTACTTCATCACGACCGAGCGTGGCGTCTTTCGCATCGAGAAGTCCGGCATATACAAGGTCTTGGACCTTCCGGCCTACGGCATCTCCGCTGACAAGGATTATCTCTACCTGGCGCTGTTCCTGGGGTCGCGTTCGACCCTGGTGCGGGGCCGCATCGGTCCTTTTCTCGGCCAGGACGGCGCTGCCGATCTGGAAGAGATCTACTCGGTGCCGCTGCAGAGCTCAAACCAACGCATGCATGCGCTCTGGCTCGGCAAGACCCACCTTTGGGTCGCCAACACAGGCCGCAATAGTCTTATTCGGCTGGATCGCGCCACCCTTAGCGAGCGACTCGAGATTCCGCTTTTCTCAGATCAATTCGGCTATGACCTGTTGCACGACGTCAATCACGTCAACGGCGTCTCGGAGTATGACGGCACGGTATTCTTCAGCGCCTATCGGGCCGGCGAGCAGTCCATGCTAGGTTACATCGACGGCCACAAGATCACCGGATTTGCCTATCCCAACGTCGGCATTCACGACATCTACCTTTCGTCGGAGGGTATTTTCTTCTGCGACACGTTTGGTCCGGCAGGATCGCAAAGCGGTGGTGCAGTGATGACGGCCAATGGTCCCTTCGATCCGGCCTATCTGAGCGGGGAGAAGGGCTATGTCTTGCGCGGTCTGGCCGGGTCACCCGAAGAGATGCTGATCGGTCATTCGCACAAGGGCAAACGCCGCGAACGCTTCGAGGGCAAAGGCTCCCTACTGTTGGGGATCAATGGTCGTATTCAGGGCGAGCAGCCGATCGCAGCAGCACAAGTCTATCAGATCATGACCTGTGAAGGGTCGTTTCTATCCCCACCACCAGAGGCAATGACGGCCATAAAAGCACACAAGCTTCTCGCCACACACCTTGGCGATCCGATCTATGAAGCCAGTATCCGACCGCGCGAACTGGCGCCGCCTTCTGCAAACAGTTGAAATGAGACGCGTCGTGCCACAGTCTGATAGTCTTCTCGCAAAACGTGTCCTGATCGCTGTCGGCAACTACCCGCCAGGCTACGGCGGTGCGGGGTTGCGCGTGCACCGCACCTATCAGCGCCTGCGCCAACGCCTGCCGCTCGATCTGCAGGCAGCTACTGTCAGTGGCCGTGGCGATATGGCGGACTGCACTGAATTCGAGGGTGTGCCGATCTTCCAGACCGGCGCCGATACTGGTTTCATCGCGCAGTTCCTCGATATCGGTCGGCTGTTCCTCGGCAAGGGATCGCGACGCTTCGACATTGTGCATGCTCTCGGACAATCAGGAATAGCAACCGCCGCCGCAAGCTGGGCACTACTGCTGAATATTCCAGTCGTCCGCGAACTGACGGTAAATCAACCTATCAGCCTCAGCCCGCGACCTGTCGCGACAATTCGCCGCCTCACGTTCCGCCGCTCCAAATTGGTCGTCGCGCTGAACGCCGGCCTCAAGGCTCGTCTCATCGACGCAGGCGTTGCCCCTCAACGCATTTGGGAACGGCCTAACCCCGTCGACACGGCGGTCTTCAGCCGACCAAACCAAGACCAGCGCAGACGGGCCCGGCAGAACTACGGACTGGAGGGCGACGGACCTGTCCATTTGCTGCTTGGGCGAATCTGCGCCCGCAAAAACCAGCTCTTCGCCCTTGACGCACTGGCAAAACTACCCGATGAACACCGATTGCTGCTGCTTGGGCCGGCGCTACGGGGCGATCAGAAATACGTCGCCGCCGTTTTCAAGAAGATCTCAGACCTTCGTGTTGAACAGCGAGTGGTCTTCCAACCCTGCCACATTGACGACGCGCAACAAGCCTATCATGCCTCCGATTGTTGCTGGATTCCTTCCACGCACGAAGGGATGCCCAATGTACTCCTGGAAGCGCTGGTTTGCGGCCTGCCCGTAGTCGTCAACCGGTCGCTGGACCTGAATGATCATATTGCGGAAAGGGTCAACGGCTTCGCCAGCAACCTGACACCAGATGAATTCGCCAACAGCGTCCGGGCGACGCTTGAAGAATTGGCTGATGACGACTCCAGCAAGCGAATTTCGAAGATCGCAAGCGAGCGGTATGGTGCTCTAAAGATTGACGAAGAGTTCGCGGAGCGACTCGCCCGCCTTCTGCGCATTTCTACCGACACAGTGACAACGACCGTCGGCGAAGCAGCTGGTAGCCGGGGACATGGATAATCTGGAGAGCAAAGGTATTGGGGTGGAGATCATGGCCCGAAATAATCCGAAAATCATACAGCCAATTCCGGAAAACCGGACCTACGATAGCGTGCTGCATCACTTCGAGGTCGAGAGCGCTATCGCCAAGCGGCTGATGGCGGCGGACCGTGAAACCCGCAAAGATATCTACAGCACCATGTATGACGAGCTCTTTGCCCAGGTGCCGGACCACCCGCGCCTGACGCGCCGTGCCGACGCTCGGGCAACCGCGAGCATGAATCGCCGCAAGATGCGCTTGATCGAGCCCTTCGTCCGGCCCGATGGCAGCGTCCTGGAGTTCGGCGCCGGCGACTGCCGGTTCTCGTTCGAACTCGCGAAGATTGCGCGCAAGGTCTACGCCGTCGACATCGCCGACCAGATTGGCCCCGACGTCTCGCGGCCAGACAACTTCGAGCTTGTCGTCTACAACGGCTACGATTTGAATCTGCCGGGGGACTCCGTCGATACCGCGTTCAGCGACCAATTGATCGAACATCTGCACCCGGAGGACACGGAGCATCACTTCCGTGTCGTACACCGGGTGCTGAAGCCGGGCGGCGTTTATACTTTCAGAACGCCTCACCGGCTGACCGGCCCGCACGACGTGTCGCGATACTTTTCCACGGAGGCGGAGGGGTTTCACTTGAAAGAATGGACGTACGGCGAACTGGCGTCCCTCCTGGAGGGCATCGGCTACCGTTCCATCGCGGCCTATTGGTTTGGCCGCGACCAGTTGATCCGCGTGCCAATTGCGGCCTTCAGGACTACCGAGCTGCTGTTTCAGCACCTGCCGCTGGCGCAGCGCAAAGGGCGCCTGCGCTATCTCGTGCCCGGCATTTCCATGGCTGTCTACAAATAGCGGATCAGGTGGACGATACTTTCGTGACATTAGGGTCTACCCAGCAAGATTCCCGCCCGACGGCGGCGCCCTCGCCGGGGGAGGCGGCGCCGACACCGGATGTGCTGCTTGTCGTCAGCCATCTCGGTCACGGCGGGACGCAGCGTGTCATCTGCAATCTGGCAAATGCGCTTTCCCAACAGGGATTTCATGTCCGCGTTCTGCTGTCGAAGCGGTGGAGCAACAATGCGCTGGAACTGGATCCTGCCGTTGAGATCGAATACCTCATTTACGATCCACCACGCCAGACCTTCGCGCATCTGGCCGGTCTCTACAGCCTGGGACGCTGGCTGCCGCTGCTGCGCAAGCGCATCAGGGAGATAGGCGCCCCCACCGTCGTGAGCTTCATTCGACCGACCAACGTGAAGGTTCTCTCGGCGTGCCTCGGACTGAAACGGCAGCGCATCGTGATCTGCGAGCGCAATGACCCTCAGCGCCAGCCACTCGGGCTGCATTGGACCCTCTTGAGTTGGCTGCTCTACCGGACCGCCGATCTCGTCACCTTCAACAGCAGAGGCACCCGCGGGGTGCTGGCACGGCATGTCAAGAACGACCGGCTCGTCTTCCTGCCCAACATTCTCGCTATTCCCCCCGCCCAAAAGGCAGAGACGCTGGCGGCGCCGACGATCCTCGCCGTCGGCAGGATCGTTCGCCAGAAGGGTTTCGACGTGCTCATCAGGGCTCTTGCCGAAGCCGGCGCGGAACTGGCCGAGTGGCGGATCGCATTCTTGGGTGATGGCCCCGAGAAGCAGCGGCTGCACCAACTGGCGAAGGATCTTAAGGTCGACACGCGAATCGAGTGGCACGGTCATGTCGCCGATCCATTCGTATTCTATCGCGCCGCCAGTATCTTCGCCCTGCCGTCGCGTTACGAGGGCACGCCCAATGCCCTACTGGAAGCCATGTCTTGCGGCCTGCCCTGTATCGTCAGCGACGCTTCGCCCGGGCCGCTGGACCTTATCGATCACGGTAAGAACGGCCTCGTCGTCACCACCGAAAGTGTGTCCGAGATGACCGCGGCTCTGCGTCTCTTGGCCGGCAATCCGAAGGAGCGCGGACGGATGGGCGCAGCAGCAATCGATGGTGTTGCGGCTTACCTGCCGGAGCAGGCACTTCGCCAATGGAAGGCCGCGCTGGCGCTGCCGGAGAGGCCCTCAAGCCGGCCTGCGTGCGATAAGCGGATCATCGCATCGGCGGCAGCTGCCCGATCGCAGATCCGCAACCGTATTTATCTTCTCTCGCGCCAAATGGGCCACTACCTCATTCGGCCCAGGATCTGGCCAGACCTCCTGCGCTGGCTCGCAAAGCGTATCAAGGACCGGATCGTTGGCAAGGACGAGACAGCGGAACGGGCCCGGCGGCTGATGGTTGAGGCAACCGCATGGTGCGCTGAACGTGCACAATCCCCTGCCGAAATCCTGCACGAGCTCCGCCTAGAGACCAGTCTGATCGATCTACAACAGCGCTTTCCGGAGCAACTGGCCGAAGCCACGGCACGGGTCGAAACGGTCCCATTCCGGCTCGGCGGCGCCAGCAACATGAACCTGATCTATACACTCTGCGAAGCGCTGCAGGCGACCCGCGTGATCGAAACAGGCGTTGCCAACGGATGGTCGAGCCTGGCGATCCTGCTTTCGATCACCCGCCGCAAGGGCGCTTCACTGCACAGCATCGACCTTCCCTATCTTAAGTACCAGAACGATCCCTGGGTCGGTATCGCCGTGCCCGAGGCATTTCATTCCTGTTGGACCCTGCACCGCACGGCGGACCGGGAAGGGCTCCCGAGGGCCCTGAAAGCGCTCGGAACCATCGACCTCGCCCACTACGACTCCGACAAGTCGCCAGAAGGACGTGCCTTTGCCTACCCCCTGTTATGGGAGGCATTGCGCCAAGATGGCATCTTGTTCTCCGATGACATCAACGACAACTTCGGCTTTCGCGAGTTCTGCGATAGCATTGGAGAAACGCCCATCATCGTTCGGCAGGGCGACAAGTTTCAAGGGATACTCCGTAAGCCGTGACTCTCCTCGCATCAGATTTCGGCGACGTTGCCCTCCCCGACCTTGCCGAGGTTCCCGGCATGACCTCAGCCGCCGAGTCCCGCTATCTTTACTGGCTGGCCTCCACGCAGCTTACCGGGGCCGGACGGCTGGTCGAAGTCGGCTCCTGGCTCGGCCGCAGCACTGTCCACCTGGCTGCCGGTTTGGATCGCGCCGGACACCATGAAACTCTGCATTGCTTTGACGGCTTCACCTGGGCCCCCAGCGACCCCGGCAAGTCCGACTTGCCGCTTAAGCCCGGCGATAACTTTCAAGAATATTTCGAGGCGAACGTCAGTGCCTACAGTCATTTTGTGGTACCGCATCGCACCCGCATCGCGGATATCACCTGGGCCGACGGCCCGGTAGAAGTCCTGTTCCTCGACGCACCCAAGAAGCTTCGGGAAATTACCCGTTGCCTTGAGGTCTTTGGGCCATCGCTCATAGCCGGACGCTCCATCATTGCCATTCAGGACTATCAGTATTTTCCTGCCTACGCCCTCGCGGCTTGCTTTCATGTCCTGCGTGACCACGTGGAACTTATCCACGTGGTCTTCGGCGGCTCGACCGTCGCCTTTCGTGTGACAAAGCCGATCGACTTGGCGCGGGAGAAGCCCGCCGCTTGGAACATCGCCGCCTGGTCGGCGGAGGAAATCGAGGGAAACTGGACCCGTATTCTCGCCGCGCTGCCCGATCAGGCTCGCGACCGGTTGGAACCGGCCAAAGCCCTCCATCTCTATGACAACGGCGCCAAGCGGGTCTCCATTGACGCCATGCGCGCCCTCCCCATGACCGCCTTCCAGCGCGACAAAATAGGCGGCTTGGCTCGCTCCCACACCTATCTGGGCTATCCGGAGTTGTTCACGGCAGCGGGCTTCCCGGGCAGCGCCAAACAGAATCTGCTGTCAAAGGCCAAGCGCCTGCGGGACTGGGCTCGCAGCCTGCGCAGCGCGAGTTGATCCAGCATCGCGGCGGCATGACTGGCACGAACGCAACGCTCAGAAAAATCCTCTTTGTCCTGCCGAACTTTGCCGGCGGCGGGGCGGAGCGAGTCGCCCTCACTCTCCTCAATCAGCTTGATCGCCGAAGCTTTGCCCCACAGTTGCTCGTGCTTGAGGGCACGGGACCGCTGCGACTTTTGTTGGCGCCCGAGGTCACACTACAGGAGATTGGGTCACCCCGTCTCCGCCGCGCCCTGCCCGCCCTGCTGAGTGTCATACGGCGGGAACGCCCCGCCATCGTCTTTGCCAGCCAGGGGTATCTCAACATCGCCCTGCTTGCCGCACGCTGCTTCATGCCTGCGGGTACCCGCATTGTCTTGCGGGAATCCAACACGCCCTCCCAAAGTCTTCCCAACCGGCGCCATCCGCGGCTCATGACCGCGGCCTATCGCTGGCTCTATCCGCGGGCCGATCTGCTGTTCTGCCAGCATCAGAAGACCGAGCAGGAGATGCGCGCGACCTTCCGCGTGCCCGCCGACCGGATTGCCGGCCTGCCCAACCCCGTGCCCGTTGCGCGGCTGCGCCAATCCGCGGCATCACCGCTACGTTCCGAGGGTATCGGTTTGCGCTTCGCGGCTGCCGGTCGCCTGCACCGGCAGAAGGGATTCGACCGGCTGATCGAATTGTTCATCGAACTCCCGGACGACGCCCGGCTGACCATCTATGGCGAGGGTGAGGATCAAGCAGCCCTGCTGCAGCAAATTCACGACCGGGGTCTCAACCAACGGATCATCCTGGCAGGCTTCACCGATAAACTTGCAGCCGCGCTTGCCGGCGCCGATGCCTGCGTAATCTCTTCACGCTGGGAAGGTCTCCCGAATGTCGCTCTGGAGTCCTTGGCGGTCGGCACGCCGGTCATTGCCACGCCGGAATCCGGCGGCATCGCGGAGTTGGCCGATGCCGCTGCCCCAGGCGCGGTCTCGGTTGTTCCCTGGGGCAGTGACTTTGCGGCGAGGATGGCAAGCTGCCGCCCCCGTCACTTGGCTGCCCCGGCGCCCAGCCTGCTGCCCGAGCGCTATGCGCTGGAGAACGTCGCCGCGATCTTCAACGAACAGCTGCACCGCCTCGCCGAACAGCCGGGCGCCGCAGATGAGCGGCA
The DNA here is from genome assembly GCA_040217155.1 of Kiloniellaceae bacterium. Taxonomy (GTDB): domain Bacteria; phylum Pseudomonadota; class Alphaproteobacteria; order Kiloniellales; family Kiloniellaceae; genus Pelagibius. Next base: position 140,687 of record JAVJNS010000026.1, on the reverse strand, counting down.
GCTGTGAACGTCGCCCCATTGAAAATTGCCTACGTCACCATGCAGTTCCCTGTCGCCTCGGAAGCTTTTGCCGCTGTGGAGTTGCGTGCACTGCAGCGGCTCGGTGCCGATATCACGGTGCTGGCTTACCGGCGGCCGCCGGCTCACGCCAACGCCTTGCTCGCCGAGCGCGGGCTGGCGAATCTGCCGGTCGATCAGGGGAGCCTTGCGGCGACGCTTCGAGGCCTTGCTGAGGTCGTCTTGCGGCCGCAAGACAGCCTGCCCCTGATCGCCACCGTTCTTTGGCATTGCCGAGGCAAGCCGTGGCAGCTTGCGAAGGCGCTGGCGCTGGTGCCCCGCAGCCTTGGAATGCTGAAGCGCCTCGAGGTTTTGAAACCGGACATCGTCCATCTCTTCTGGGGCCACTATCCAAGCCTGGTGGGCCTGCTGGCAAAGCGGCGCCTGCCGCTGACCGTCGTCAGTCACTTTCTCGGCGCCTATGACCTGGAGCAGGGCTTCCCATTGAGCATACAGCTCGCGCGGCAGGCCGACCGGGTGACGACCCATGCGGAGGCGAACCTGCCGGCGCTGGCGGCTTTGGGATTTGACCCCGCCAGGGTGGATGTCTGCTACCGCGGCATCGAGGTCCCCACTCCATTGCCGGCGCCAAAAAAAATCCGCGGCCTGATGGTGGTCGCCGAGCGCCTCGTGCCACAAAAACGCACGACGGATACGCTGCGGGTCTTTGCCGAAGTTGCCAAGAGATCTCCCGATGCCCGCCTTCATGTTCTCGGCGACGGTCCGGAGTCACCGCACCTGAAATCTCTGGCAAGGCAGCTTGACATCGAAGCGAGGGTAATCTTCGCCGGGCATGTGTCGCATGACGAGGTCTTCAGACGCCTCGCCGAAGCCGAGATCGCGATCACCATGTCGCAAAGCCCTTCGGAGCGCCTGCCCAATGCCCTCAAGGAAGCCATGCTGCAACGCTGCCTGTGCCTCACGACCCGCTCGACCGGGATCGAAGAGCTGATCGACGACGGCAAAACCGGACTCCTGGTTGACCCGGGCGACATAGCCGGGGCCGCCCGTGTACTCGGCACCACCCTGAACGACGGGGAAGCTGTGGCGCGAATTGGCGGCAGGGCCCAGGCCCGGATACTCGCGGACTTCGACATCGACCGCCTGATGGCAGAACGCCTCAGGTTATGGTCAACGCTGAACAAGGCTCGCCTGTCGGGGGCCGCGGCATGAACGACCGGCCGCTGGTCTCCATCATCACCGCCGCTTACAACGCCGAAGCTTTCATCGCGGAAACCGTCGCTTCAGTGCAGGCTCAGAGTCTGGCCGACTGGGAGATGCTGATCGCTGATGATGCCTCGAGCGACGACACCGCGAAAATCGTCGAGATCCTCACCGCCCAGGATCCCCGCATCCACCTGCTCCGCCTGGACCAGAACGGCGGTGTTGCCCGCGCCCGCAACGCCGCCCTGGCCAAGGCTCAGGGGCGCTATGTCGCCTTTCTCGACAGCGACGATCTATGGTTGCCGGATAAGCTGAAACACCAGACAAGATTCATGGGCGCCCACGACGCGGCTGTTTCCTATACCGCTTTTCGGCGCATCGGCGAAGATGGCCACCGCCTTGGCAGGCTGGTCCGGGTGCCGCCAAGCTTGACCTACCGGCAACTGCTGAAAAACACGGCGATTGCCACTCTCACCGGCATGGTCGATACCGCCAAGACCGGGCCTCTCCGCATGGCCGAGGCGCGACGCGACGACTATATACTCTGGCTGTCGATTCTGAAGCGCGGCTTTACCGCCTACGGCCTGCAGGAGGACTTGGCCCGCTACCGCGTAGTCGCCGATTCCCTGTCCAGCGAGCCGAAACGTTCGGCAGCATGGGTTTGGACTGTCTACCGAGATGTCGAGAAGCTCAGTTTGCCGCGCGCCGCCTGGTGCATGGCCCACTACGGTACCCGCGCCATCCTCAAGCGGCTGGCGTTTTGATCATGCCGCGCGTTCTGGTCACCGGCGCCAATGGTTTCGTCGGCGCGGCGGTGTGCCGGCATCTACTGGCGCAGCGCTGGCAGGTACGCGGCAGCCTGCGTCATGATTCGGCTGTCGCACCTGAGGGTGTAGAGGCCGTCGTATCCGGGCCTCTGGATGGCACTACGGACTGGACCTCGGTCCTGACAGAGGTTAATTCCGTCGTGCATTGCGCCGCGCGGGTGCATGTGTCGCGGGAAAGCGAAACCGATCCCTTGGCCGCGTTCAGCCGTGTGAATGTGGAAGGCAGTCGGCGCCTTGCCGAACAAGCGGCGGCCGCCGGTGTCGGGTGTTTCGTCTACTTGAGTTCCATCGGTGCGGCAGCAGCCGAGTCCAAACCGGACGGAGCCGAGCCTGATGGGGCGAGCCCTTACCAGAAGAGCAAACTGGAAGCCGAGGCGGCTTTGCGCCAAAGCGTCGGAAATAGCGGCATGGTGCTGGTCATGCTGCGGCCGCCGCTGATTTATGGCCCGGGCGCGCCCGGCAATTTCGCGCGCCTGGTCCGACTGGTCGCCAGTGGCCTGCCCCTGCCGCTGGCAGGGCTCGAAAACCGGCGCAGCCTGCTCTACCTGGGGAACCTGATCGCAGCGATCGAATCGGCCCTCGCCTGCCGCACTTCTCCCGCGGCGCCCCTGCCCCTGGCCGACGGTGAGGACCTCTCGACACCGGAACTGACTCGGCGCATCGGCCGTGCTTGCGGCCGGCCGGCACGGCTCTTTCCTGTTCCGCGAGGGCTGCTGCATCTGGCCGGCAGACTGCTTGGTCGAGAACGCGCGATAGCCGCCCTCACCGGCAGCCTGACGATTGATAATTCAGCTATTCACAAAGCGCTTGGATGGACCCCAAGGTTCAGTGTAGACGAGGGGCTTGCCATCACCTTTCAAAAACAGAGGCAGAGGCAGCGCACGTGAATTCGCCGCAATGCCGCCGATCCGCGCTTGGACCGTTTGGCCGCGCCTTCGCCGAGGGCGTCTTTACCGCCTATCGGCTGATCGGAACCCCAGCGACACCGCTCATCCGCAACTACCTGAATCGCCGGTTGTCGCGCGGTCGCGAGGATCCTGAGCGTCTGCGAGAACGCTTCGGAAGGGCGAGTGTCGCCCGCCCCAGCGGACCGGTTGTTTGGATCCACGGCGCCAGTGTTGGTGAGGCTCAATCGGCGCTTCCACTGATCGAGCGCCTGCGCCACGACTGGCCGGCCTTCAGTATCCTGCTCACGACCGGCACGGTGACTTCCGCCAGGCTGGTGGCCGAGCGTCTGCCGGCGGGTGTCATCCATCAGTTCGTGCCGGTGGACCTGCCGGGGGCCGTGGCGAAGTTCTTCGACCACTGGCAGCCGGAAATCGGACTGATCATCGAGTCTGAATTCTGGCCCAACCTGCTGCGCTGCGCAGCAACCCGTGGCACAAAGCTGGTCCTCGTGAACGGGCGCATTTCCCCAGGATCATATCGCGGCTGGCGCCGCCTGCGCCCCTTGATCGCTTCGCTGCTTTCGAACTTCTCACTGGTCATGGCGCGCGCGCCCGAAGACCACGATCATCTTGTCGCCCTCGGCGCCAACCAGGTACTCAGCCCGGGCGACCTGAAAGCCGCCGCTCCACCGCTTTCAGCCGATCCGGTGGAACTTTCCCGCCTTGAGGCAGAACTGTCCGGCCGCCCGCGCTGGCTCGCGGCCTCCACTCATCCCGGCGAAGATCAGTTGGCAGGTGAGATTCACAACGCATTGCGCAACCGCCTCCCCAAACTGCTGACTCTGCTGGCACCGCGCCACCCCAACCGTGCCGAGGAGATCCGTCACGAGTTGGAGACTCTCGGCCTCAACGTGGCCCAACGCAGCCTCGGCGAACCGATCGAGCCTGGCATCGACGTCTACCTGGCCGACAGCATCGGTGAAATGGGTCTCTGGTACCGCTTGGCAGAGGTGGTCTTCGTCGGCGGCTCGCTGGTGCCTAAAGGCGGACAGAACGTGCTTGAGCCGGCGAAACTCGACTGCGCCATTCTCTGCGGCCCTCATACCGCCAACTTTGCGCGCATGGCAGCGGACATGACGGCAGTCGGCGCCCTGCGTCCGGTCAACAGCGCTGCAGCTCTGACGGCAGCGGTGGCCGAACTGCACGAGAATCCCGCCGTCCGCCAAACCATGATTGCCGAAGCCAAGGCCTACGCCGGCAACCAGGCCGGGGTTCTCGATCGGGTCATGGCAGCGCTTGATCCACTGATTCGCGAGGTTTCTGCCGCGAGAAGCTAGAGCAAGTTCAAGCGGACGTGATTGGCCTTGATCGCCCCGTTGCGGTCAATCTGTGGCTATGAAGACGTCGCACAGCCCGCTTCTCCGCGGCCCGACTGTTGCTGGTCTGGCCGCGCTTGTGTTTTTGGCCATTGTGTTCCTGGCCGCCAGCCAAAGCGCACAGGCCAACCCTGAACGCTGGGCGCGCGCCTGGCCAAACACCGACTTTAGCAAAACCTCAATCGCCTTCGATGAGATCCTAAGCGGCGGTCCGCCCAAGGACGGCATCCCCTCGATTGACGACCCGCGTTTCGTTGCGGTCGGCGATGTCACCGACCTCTCGCCGAGTGAACCGGTGATCGGCCTGCAGATCGCCGGCGATGCGCGGGCCTATCCCCTGCGAATTCTGACCTGGCATGAGATCGTCAACGATACGGTTGGCGGCACGCCTGTCGCGGTTACCTATTGTCCGCTCTGCAACGCCGCCATCGTCTTCGACCGGCGGATCGACGGCCAGGCCACCACATTCGGTACGACGGGAATGCTGCGTCATTCTGACCTCGTCATGTATGACCGCGCCACGGAAAGTTGGTGGCAACAGTTTCTGGGCGAAGCCATCGTCGGCACTCAAACCGGCAAGCGCCTGACCATGCTGCCGGCCCGGCTCGAATCCTGGGAGAACTTCGCGGCCCGATTTCCCGAAGGCCAGGTACTGGTGCCCAATAATCCCCGGCTGCGTTCTTACGGCGCCAATCCCTATGTCGGCTACGACAGCGCCGCCGTGCCTTTTCTCTACGACGGCAGTTTTCCAGAGGGCATCGAGCCGATGGCACGGGTCGTTGCCATCGGCAATGAGGCCTGGAGCCTGGACCTGCTGCGCCGGGAAGGGCGTGTTGAGAGCGGCGACCTGGTACTCAGTTGGACGCCGGGACAAACCTCGGCCCTGGATACGCGTGCCATTTCGGAGGGACGTGAGATCGGCAACGTCGTCGTGCAGCGTCGCGGGGCCGAAGGCTTGGCGGACGTGCCCTATGATGTGACCTTCGCCTTCGTGTTCCACGCCTTTCGGCCGGATGGCGAGATACGGCGGTAGCGCGCTTAAAGCGCTTTGCGCCCGATTTGAACCATTCTGCCGGAGCGGATTTGTGTCAGGACCAAGAGGATTTGGCGCCGGGCATAGCGGCGCTATGGCCAAGCCAAAGTCCGCCGGTACTGGCGCAAAGCCGCCCGGCCCCCCGAAGGCCCTGGCGGGTTTCGGAGCGGCGGGCGCCCGCGGCGTCGGCAGGCTTGCCCGATGCGCCGCATCGCGCCGGAGAGCTTCAGGGGGCGCCTGCCTCCTGACGGATCGCCGCACCGCTCGAAAACAGAATTGATTCAAATTGGGCGCAAAGCGCTTTAGCGGTTGCTCGGCCCGGGGGCTGTACAGTTCCAGCAAGCAATTCAGCCTCCCCTCCACACCTGCACGGCTGTCCGCTTCGCCGGCTTTCTCCGGCATGCCGAGAATTCAGCGCTTATGCGGCGGGTCATTCACCATCATCTGCCGGCAGAGCCCCTCCAGGTAGAGGATCCTCGTCGTCGGCCAACGCGGCGGCCCGCAGGTCAAGAGGTCTTCCCCGCGACTCTTTCGTCAGGATCCGATAGTCGCGGATTTTCTAATCATGGCGCGGACTTACTCAGCAGCTTGGCGAGCAGCCAGCAGGTTGTCCTGGACATGGGAGAGATGCCGCAGCATCGCCAGGCCGGCGCCGTCCAGGTCGCGCTCTTCGATGGCCCGAACCAGCGCCTCATGCTCGGCGAAACTGTGATGGTCCTTGGGCGGGCGAACCGATTCGTTGCGCAGCCGCCCCCAGACCACCGCCCGGCGTACTGCGTTCAGAGTATCGAACAGGGCCAGTAGTACCGTGTTGTGGGCTGCCTCGACCACCGTGCGGTGCAAGCGGTTGTCGCAGTTTTCATATTGGCGCCAGGTCTGGGCCTGAACGGAAGCCACCATGCATTGCTTCATCTCGGCAATATCTTCCGCCGTCGCGTTCAGGGCAGCTTCGCGCGCGATCTGGGGCTCGATCAGCAGGCGCGCGCGCATCACGTCGCGTGGATTTGTCAGGGCGGCGATGCCGGCGACATCGGAATACTCCTTGGCCGGTCGGGCGCCCATGAAAGTGCCCTTGCCGACGTGACGCCACAGTTCCCCATTGCTTTCCATCACCGCCAGCGCCTTGCGCAGTTCGCCGCGTGAAACGCCGAGAATATCGCAGAGCTCACGTTCCGGAGGAAGGCGGGTATTGGTCGGCAGATCACGCTGCGCCAGGTAGGCGCGCAACTGCGTTAAGGCTCCCTGTCCCTGATCCATACCGACTCCGTCTTCGTTCTCAAGGCCTCGAATCGGCCCCCAAAATCAAGCCGAGGCACACTAATCACAGCCTGTATCGACGTCAATTATCGCTGACCAATATAAATCAATTGCGCAACCAATCAAGAATTGGTTAGACTTTGATCATCAAGAAGGAGCTTGCAGCGCGCCACCCCTCACTCGGCGCCATTGAAATGAGCAGGCCAGGGAGGACAATAAATGCTGCGCCTTGACGGGCAGACGCCGCGCCGTACCGGTCGCAAACGGCAGCGGCGACGGTCGAGGTCGCTGGGCACAGTTCTCCGCACCCAAATTCTCAACTATCAGCCACTTGTCTTCGGAAAACGACGGGACTTTTGATCTATGCGCATTGTGACATTCGCATCCAAGAGTGAGCAGTTGCCGGGTCTGGTCGCCAGTGACGGAAGAATCGTCGATCTTCGCAAGGCTTTCGCTCTGGCCCGTGATCTCGGCTCGATCGACCGCGATGTCGATCCTCCCCAACGCGTTCTCGACATCATCAGCAAGGGCGAAAGCATGCAACTGGCCTGCGCCGCGATTCTTCGCGACGCCGAAGCCGGCGCGCTGGAGACGGCTTGCTTGTCAGCGTCACAGGTTTCCCTGCTCGCGCCGATCCCCCGCCCTTTGAAGAATGTTTTCTGCGTCGGCAGCAACTACCGTGCGCACGTTGCCGAAGCGAGCCGGGCCCAGAACAAGGAAGACAAGGTTCCCGACTACCCGGTTTTCTTCACCAAGCCGCCGACGGCGGTCGTTGGCCCGGGCGCCGCCATTCGGCTCGATTCAAAGCTTTCTCAAAAGATGGACTACGAGGTCGAGCTCGGCGTCGTCATCGGAAAGCCGGGGCGCGACATCCGCGCGGCCGATGCCGTCAATCACATCTTCGGCTTCACCATCATCAACGATGTTACCGCCCGCGACGTCCAGCGCCGGCACGGCGGCCAGTTCCTGAAAGGCAAGGGTCTCGACACGACCTGCCCCATGGGCCCGCACATCGTCACTCTCGACGAACTGCCGGGCTTCGACAGTCTGCGCATCAGCCTCAAGGTCAATGACCAATTGCGGCAGGATGGAAACACCTCATCGATGATGTTCTCCATTCCCAAACTGCTGGAATCCCTGTCCGAAGGCATGACCCTTGAGCCGGGCGACATTCTGGCTACGGGAACGCCCTCCGGTGTCGGTTACGCCATGGACCCGCCTTGCTTCCTGAAGGACGGCGACCGTGTCTCCTGTGAGATTGAAGGAATCGGCCAGCTTCAGAACACCATCCGGGAGGCCTCTTCGGAGGCAAATGCTGCCTGAAAAACCCAACAACACTCCGGTCAACGAAATCCACAAAGGATGACCAAAATCCATGAACGGGAGGAATACATGAAAAATCTCAGTTATCTGAAAGCAGTCGCAGGGGCCGCTATCCTGGCAGCCTCAGTCGGCGTCGCGACCCTGCCGGCTGCGGCTCAAGAAAAGGGCACCATGCGCGTCGCCTTCGGTGACGTCCCCGGCGGCGAGATGGTCAACTTCATGATCGCCGTTGCCCGTGCCCAGGAGCGTGGCGTCAAGGTCGAGACGGCTTTCCTGCAATCCGAGGATCTTGCGGCACAAGCGATCGTCAGCGGCCAGGCCGATATCGGCGTCGGCACGCCCTACGCGCTGATCCAGAAAGTAAATGCGCCGATCCGAATGTTCTACCAGCTTTCGATGCTGCGCTTCTATCCGGTGGTCAATGGCGAAATGTACAAGAGCTGGAAAGACCTCGACGGCGCCGATGTCGCCGTGCACGGCCGCGGCTCCGGCACCGAAGCCATCATGCAACTCATGGCGAAGGAAAATGGCGTTGCCTACAAGTCCGTAAGCTATGTGCCCGGATCTGGGGTACGGGCTGGCGCCCTCCTGCAGGGCCGGATCAATGTTTCGATCGTCGACTATGAGCGCAAGCGCCTTCTGGAGCGCGAAGCTCCGGGCAAGTTCGTTTTCCTGCCACTACCGGACCTAAAGGCCACCGACGAAGCCCTCTATGCCAACAAGAACTGGCTGGAGAGCGAGAAGGAAGCCGTGTCGATCCTGGTCGAGGAATTGATCAAGACCTGGCGTGAGATCAACGAGGACCCCAGCTCTATCGTTGCGCTGCGCGAAAAGTACAACGTACTGCCCGATATCGAGAAGGTCGAGGTCGACGAACTGGTTCCGGCCTTCACCCAGGGGGTGGAGATCGATCTCTACCCGGCGAACGGCGGCAGTGCCGAGTCGGTCAAGGAAGATTTCGTGTTTTTCACGACTTCAGGATCGCTGGACGGTGATGCCGCGGCACTCAAGGTCGAGGACTACTGGTACCTCACCCCTGTAGACGATGCCGTCAACAAGCTGGGCAAGATGTAACCAGCCATTTCAGGCTGACGCACGACTGACCTGCCACTGGCGACAGCGCTCACAGATCGACAACGGCGCTGTCGCCACATCTTTCCGTCACAGGAGGTTCAAAGATCGACTGATGTCCACCGCAACATCACCGACGTCGGCGGCAGTGGAAGTGGCTGCTTCAGACAATCCGAACTCCGATCTCAAGAACGTCACGCTCTACCGGGTACTGTCAATTATCGGAGTATTTGTACTCTGGGAGATCGGCGGATTGGTGCCGATCAGTGTGGCCTTCCCAACCTTCAGTTCGACGATGCTTGCGCTGTTCGAGATGACCGCCGATGGCCGGATGATCCGCGCCTTTGGCGAGACCCTGCAGCCCTTGGCGATAGGCGTTCTGATTTCGGGAGGTTTCGGCATCGCCATTGGCGTTGGGATGGGACTCAACCGCCTCTTTCAATGGATGGGAGAGCCGATCTTCGTCGTGCTTCAGGCGTCGCCGGTTGCGGCGCTCATTCCCCTCATCACCTACGCCTATGGGATCGGACTCACCGCAAAGACGGTAGCGGTCATCATTCTCGCCTCTCCGATCATCGTCCTGAACACCTACAAGGCCGTTCGCAATGCCAGCCCGACGCTCATCCAGATGAGCCGCTCGTTCCAGGGCACCCGCCTGCAGGAAATCGTCAAGGTGATCATTCCCAATGCCGCTCCGGTGATCTTCGCCGGCCTGCGGCTGGGCGTCGCCGCCGGCTTCATCGGAGTCATCCTGGCGGAACTGCTGATTACCCCAACCGGCCTAGGCGACATAATCTCCTATCACCGCTCCATCGCTGAATACGCGCATATGTATGCAGCGGTATTCTCGATCATCGTCTTCTCGGCCGTCATGGTCGGGCTGTTGGAAAAGGTCGAAACGAACTACTTCCGGCCGGAAAAGAAGAAGGGTCAATGATGTCTAGTGCAACTGCGATACGTCAGCCGGACGAAATGCGGCCTTTGTCGAACGAAAACATCGTCGAGGTCCGTAACATCACGAAGTACTACGGCTCCGATATTCATGCCTTGGACTCCATCAACCTGGGCTTTCCAACCGGCCAGATGACGACGCTTCTGGGGCCCAGCGGCTGCGGCAAGACGACTCTGCTGAAAATCGTTGCCGGCTTGCTGGAAGCCAGCGGCGGCGAGGTCTTCGTGAAAGGCGAGCCGGTGACAGGACCGGGCCCGGAACGGGCGTTCGTCTTTCAGGACTTTGCCTTGCTGCCCTGGGCCACGGTGCTGCGCAATGTCGCCTTCGGCCTGGAACTCACGCACAAACCCAAGGCTGAACGCGAGGAGAAAGCGCGTCACTACATCGCCGAAGTAGGGCTTTCGGGATTTGAGCAAAAATATCCCCATGAGCTCTCCGGCGGCATGCGCCAAAGGGTCGGGCTGGCACGGGCGCTGGCGGTAGACGCCGATGTCCTGTTGATGGACGAGCCCTTCTCGGCCGTCGACGAGCAGACCCGCAGGAAGTTCCAGGAAGATCTCCTGCACCTCCTCGCGGTGGAGAAGAAGACGGTGATCTTCGTCACCCACTCCATTGAAGAGGCCGTCTACGTTTCCGACCAGATCGTCCTGCTGTCGCCCCGTCCGGGCCGCATTCACTCGATCATCAGGCCGGAAATCAGCCGCTCGAAGAGCCCCGACGACATCCGGCGCGACAAGAATTACCTCGACACCGTCGAGGAAATCTGGAGCGACCTGCGTAAATATCTAGATTGAAGGCCGTTCGATGACACTCTTTGGATATCGCGTACCGCCAGCCTACTCGCTGCTGATCTGGATCGCACTGTGGGAGATTGCCGGCCGCTTGGACCTGGCGTTTATCCTGCCGCCCTTCTCCGCCGTGGTGGAGCAACTCTTCTTTCTGATACAGCGTCCTGATTTCCACGCCGCCGCACTGCAGACTCTCCGCTCCTTTGCTATCGGGATGGTCATCGCGATTGTCGGTGGCGTTGCGCTCGGCTTCTTCATGGGTCGCAATCGAATGGCCAACAGCGTTCTCGGCATGTGGGTCAACATCTTCGCCAGTGCGCCGCTTTCCTCGCTGGTTCCGGTGCTGATGCTGCTGTTCGGTCTCGGATCGACAACGATAATCGTCACAGTGGTGCTCTTCGCGATCTGGATTATCGCGCTCGACACCTATGCCGGCGTAAGGCACATCTCGCCCTCGCTTTCGGAAATGGGCCACTCCTTCGGCGCCAGCCGTTGGCAGCTGCTCTCGAAGGTGCTCTTCTGGGCCGCCATGCCGGAGATCCTCGCCGGCATTCGCATGGGCCTGATTCGTGCGGTAAAAGGCATCGTGATCGGACAGTTGCTGGTGTCGGTTGTCGCTTTGGGGCGGCTGTTCCGGACCTTCTCCGACAACTTCCAGTTCGAGGAATTCTGGGCTTTGACGCTGATTCTTTTCATCTTTGCGCTGGTGTTCTCCTCGCTCATCGGTTGGCTGGAACACAAGGTTGAATACTATGCCGGCTCGCGCATTTAAACGCCCGTGCTGCTCGCTCGGTGAGCCCGTATGAGCAGCGTTGCTCAACGCTACCCCGCGGCTTCCGTCGAGCAGTTCCTGTGCTCGGCCTTCGGCAGGCTCGGCGTTCCAGAAAGTGACGCCAAGGCCGTTGCCGGGCTCATGGTCAAAGCCGACCTCTACGGTTATGACACTCATGGCACCTTTCGGCTGCGCCAGTACGTCGACCGCCTGCGTGACGGCGGCACCAACCCGCGTCCCAAAGTCGCTGTGGTAAACGAGAACCAGGCAACGGCCGTGGTCGACGGCGACAACGGCCTGGGGCACCTGCCCATGCGCTTCGCGGCCGAGTTGGCGATCAAGAAAGCCGGCGCGGGAGGCATCGGCTGGGTCGGTGTGCGCAATGGCAATCACGCCGGACCGGCCTCGATCTACGTCAATATGCCGGTCGAGCGGGACATGATCGGAATCTATGCGGCCGTGGGCAGCGCCAACCATGTCCCGCCCTTCGGCGGCATGGATCTGCTGCTCGGCACCAACCCGATGGCCATCGCCGTGCCTGCCGGCAAGGCGGCGCCCTTCGTTTTGGACATGGCGACCACGGTCGCCGCGGTCGGCAAGATCAAGTCACTGGCGCAGCGTGGCGAGATGATGCCGGAAGGCTGGATGGTCGGCCGCGACGGCCAGCCCCTGACCGATCCCAAGCGGCGCGAGGAAGGCTTTCTGCTGCCGATTGGGGGCGCCAAGGGCTACGGACTGGCCATGGCCATTGGCCTCCTGGCCGGGTGCCTCAATGGAGCGGCCTTTGGCAGCGACGTCGTAGACTTTACCAAAGACACCAAGACGGCTACCAACACCGGGCAGTTCATCGCCGCGATTTCCGTTGCCGCCTTCGCCGACGTCGAAGCATTCAAAGCCAATGTCGATTCGGTATTCGATGAAATGCGCGGATCCACGCCGCTCCCTGGTCACGACCCTGTGCGCATTCCGGGCGAGCGGCGCGGCGCTATCTACGAAGACAGAAGCGTGAAGGGAATTCCTCTCCACACCAACCTCGTCAAAATTCTTCAGGAAATCGCCGGAGAGCTTCAAATCCCGCAGCTGGAATAGTGTGGCCGACATCTCGCCGGCAACTCCAGGCAGCCAAACAATCCAATCCCCCATGCCAGACCAAATGAAAGACGAAACAGCATGAGTTACGTAATTACCCCCCTCGAGCGGGCCAGTATTCCCGTACGAGGAAGCGACTCCCTTTTCCCAGTGCACCGGATCTACTGCGTGGGGCGCAACTATGCCGCCCACACCATCGAGATGGGACACGATCCGGACCGGGAAGATCCCTTCTTCTTCCAGAAGAATCCCGACAATCTACTCACCAGTGGCGCCGACTTTCCCTACCCGCCGCAGACCAGCGATGTGCACCACGAGATCGAAATGGCCGTAGCCCTGCACAAGGGCGGCTCAGACATCCCTCTCGACAAGGCCCTCGACCACGTCTGGGGCTATGGGGTCGCCCTGGACATGACGCGGCGCGACCTGCAGGGTGCGGCCAAGAAAACCGGCCGGCCCTGGGAGGTCGGCAAGGCCTTCGAACATTCCGCCCCTTGCAGCGAGCTGGCTCCCGCCAGTGAGATCGGCCACCCGGACAAGGGCGCCGTCTGGCTCAAAGTCAACGGAGAGCTGCGTCAGGAAGGAGATCTGGGTCAGATGATCTGGAAAGTGCCGGAGATGATCTCCTATCTCTCCAGCCTCTTTGAACTGGCGCCGGGCGACATCATCCTTTCCGGCACACCCTCAGGTGTCTCGGCGATTGTCCGCGGCGACGTGCTGCATGGCCATGTGGAAGGCGTCGGCGAGCTTCATACCAAGGTGGTTTGAGTCGCCGTTACCGTCTGTCGCCGCGGCGGTCGAGCCCCGGCGACAAAGGTGTCTCTGGGCCATGGTCCGATCGGATCATGGCCCATTTCAATGCCCCAAGGTCGAGGCAAAGCACCCTCGAACCGCAACCGGTACTGATTACCTGGCCCCTTTTCAGGCCCGAAGAAGCTGACCGGATTGCGCTTGCTCTAGCGGCCGCGTTCGATTTCGTGCATCGCTACCGCGGCAAGGTCGGTGAGAATCCCGACTTGTCTCTGCGTCAAGCCGTCCGGGCGCGGCCGGCTGTCGATGACGCAGAAGGCGCCCAGGCGAAACCCGTCGAAGGTAATCAGCGGCGCCCCGGCATAGAACCGGATGTCGGGAGCGCCGGTGACCAGCGGGTTCCCTAAAAAGCGTTCGTCCTGCTTGGCATCGGGAACCACCATGGCGTGATCGTGGAGAATGACGTGGGCGCAAAAGGAGACTGTCCGGGGAGTCTCATTTACATCCAGGCCGACGGTCGATTTGAACCACTGCCGGTCCTTCTCGACGAGGCTGATCAAGGCCATCTCGACATCGAAAATCGATACCGCCATGGAGGTCAGGCGGTCAAAGAAGGGCTCGCGCGGCGTGCCAACGATATCGCAGGCGCGCAGCGCGGCAAGCCGTTGAGCCTCATTGCGCGGCAAGCGCCCGTCGGAGTCATTGCGTAGTTTGTCACGTGCCATGGGCGGGATAGCCTTCGATTACCTCCCGCCGAACTTGGCACAGGAAATCCTAACCGGACACTAATGCAATCTGCCGCTCTGGTAGAATACCGGTGGATTCAGGCCAGTTAACACAGACAGTACACAAATCACACCAAATAGTGTGCGATCAATTCAGAGTACTACAACCTGTATTTGTTATGGCTCTGACTTAGGGCCCGCGCAGAATGTCCAGGTCGCAGCCGTCCTCGGCCTGCAGCACGTGGTCGTGCCAAAGGCGCCGCCAGCCACGCTCGGTACCGACCCGCGGGCCCGGCGAAAAAGCGTCGCGGCGCCGCGCCAACTCAGCCGCCTCGACCATCAAATCGAGGCGGCGCTCCTTGACCGAAAGGCGGATCCGGTCGCCATCGCGCAGCAGACCCAGCGGACTCCCTAACGCCGCTTCCGGCGAGACATGAAGAATGATGGTGCCAAAAGCCGTGCCGCTCATGCGGGCGTCGGAGATGCGCACCATATCCTTCACTCCCGCTCTCGCGAGCTTTGCCGGGATCGGCAGATATCCCGCTTCCGGCATGCCGCTGGCCAGCGGGCCGGCATTCTGCAGCACCAGAAAGTCATCCGGCGTGACATCGAGATCGGGATCGTCGATGCGCCGCGACAGATCGTCCAGCGAAGTGAACACAACAGCCCGCCCCTCGCGTTCGAAAAGCTCCGCGGTTGCCGCCGCGCGCTTCAGGATCGCGCCTTTGGGGGCCAGAGATCCACTCAAAGCCACGAGGCCGCCCTGCGGTGATATCGCATTCTCCGGCGCGCGCACGACCCCTGTGTCGACCCAGGGATCGCTCTCCTCGATCACCTCCCCAAGCGACTTACCCGAGATCGTGGGCACGTCGAGATTCAACTGGTCGCGCAGCGCCCTCAGCACCGCCGGCGCGCCGCCCGCGGCATGGAAATCCTCCATGTAGTGGGCGCCGGTCGGCTTCAGGTCGACCAGCACCGGCGTCTCGTCGCTGAGCCGGTTCAGCAGGTCCATGTCGAAGGGCAGCCCGAGGCGCCCGAAGATGGCCGCCAGATGCACCACCGCATTGGTCGAGCCGCTGATCGCCAGCAGGACGCGCAGAGCGTTCTCCACCGCCGCTTCGGTGATGATCCTGTCGAAGGTCAGTTCGCTGCCGGCCAGCTGCGCGGCGCGCAGGCCGCTCGCCTCGGCCTGGCGCAGGCGATCGGCGTGGACCGCCGGCACCGCCGCGCCGCCGGGCAGCATCAGCCCGAGTGCCTCGCAGAGAATGGCCATGGTGCTGGCGGTGCCCATCACCGCGCAGGTGCCCTGTGTCGTCGCCAGATTTCCCTCAATCTCGGTGATCTGCTTGTCGTCCAGTGCACCGGCACGGTATTGCGCCCAGAAGCGCCGGCAATCGGTACAGGCCCCCAAGCGCTCGCCATGATAGCGCCCGGTGGACATCGGCCCGGTGGCCAGCACGATCGCCGGCTTGCCGGCGGAGATCGCCCCCATTACCAAAGCCGGCAGGGTCTTGTCGCAGCCGCCGACAAGTAAAACCGCGTCCATCGGCTGGGCGCGCACCATCTCCTCCACATCCATGGCCATGAGGTTGCGGTAGAGCAGGCTGGTGGGGTTGAGGAAAACCTCCCCCAGGGAGGTCACTGGAAAATCGAGCGGCAGAGCGCCACCGGCCAGCACACCGCGCTTGGCCGCTTCGACCAGTTGCGGCACACCGCGATGGCAATTGTTGAACCCGCTGGCGGTCCAGGTTATGCCGACGATGGGGCGGCCCAGCATCTCCTCGGAATAGCCCATGGACCGCGCGAAGGAGCGCCGCAGATAGGCGGCGAAGTCCGGATCGCCGTAATGCGTAAGGCCAGTCAACAGCCCGCGTTTCTTGTCGTCGGTCACTTGGCTCCCCTTACATCGCCACAGTCTTCGATCTGGCCGCTCAGGCGGCCCGCTGTCGTTCCTGGGTGCGGCGCCAACGATCCAGAGCCTGCTCGATCACCTCGGGTCCGGCTCCGGGCCTATGCGCCTCTTCTGACAGGTGGCGCCGCCAGGCCCTTGCGCCGGGCAGGCCGTTGAAGAGTCCCAGCATGTGCCGGGTAATTGACTTCAAGGGCACGCCCTCCGTAAGCCGGCGCTCTACGTAAGGCAGAAAGTCGGCGACGATCTGCTCCCGGCTGCGCTGCTTCTCCGTTGTGCCGAAGAAGCGTCGGTCGGCTTCGGCCAGAATGTAGGGCGACTGATAGGCGGCGCGGCCGATCATCGCGCCGTCGACTTTCCGCAGGTGGGCCGCCGCCTCTTCAAGAGACTGAATGCCTCCGTTGATGACGATCTCCAGCTCGGGAAAATCGCGTTTCAGGTCATAGACGATGTCATAGCGCAGCGGCGGCACTTCCCGGTTTTCCTTGGGCGACAGGCCGCTAAGCCAGGCCTTGCGGGCATGGATGGCGAAGGAGCGGCAGCCAGCAGCCGCGGTCCGCTCGACAAAAGCCTGCAGGGCCTCGTAGGAATCGTGGTCGTCGACGCCGATGCGCGTCTTCACCGTAACCGGAACGTCCACCGCATCGATCATCGCCGCCACGCAGTCGGCAACCAAGCCTGGCTCGGTCATCAGGCAAGCGCCAAAGCGCCCGCGCTGGACCCGGTCGCTGGGGCAGCCGAGATTCAGATTGATCTCGTCATAGCCGCGTTGGGCGCCTTCGTGGGCGGCAAACGCCAAGTCTGCCGGTTCTGACCCGCCAAGCTGCAGAGCCACCGGATGTTCGCTGTCGTCAAAAGCGAGAAAGCGGTCGCGGTCACCGTGCAGGATGGCACCGCTGGTCACCATCTCGGTATAAAGCAGCGTCCGCCTGCTGATGGTGCGCAGGAATGCCCGGTCGTGACGATCGGTCCAGTCCATCATCGGCGCGACGGAGAGAGTCCTTTCGCAATGTTTCAATTCGTCACGAAGCATAAGGTCGTTCTAGATGATGAGCGCAGGCGCGGAGGCGCCCGCAGGGCTGCGCCAATTTCTACCCGCTTTGATCCCTTGCCGCACGGAATTTGCGAGGCCGCGGAGGGCAGGCTTGTCGTGGGCCGGCCCTGCGGTTGGTGAACTCAGAACCGCAGGAATTGCCCCCGGCATGGCCTTACGCTCAGCCAAAAATCTCCTTGAAGATGCCGATATTCTGTCGAAACCCTGCCTCGAAGTCGCCGTTGCCGGGATGATAGACGCTCTCATAGGAGATGACACCGTCATAACCGTCGGCGCGCAGTGCCGCGGCCAGGGGGCGAAACTGCTCCGCGAGCTGGCCTTCGAGCATCGGCCGGACCTCGAGGGTCGCGCGCGGAGTGTCGACATAGACATCCTTGATGTGAAGGTGGCCCAGGTAGCCCTCGCGGATCTCGTTGTAGCCGTCCGGCCAGGCGGTCTCGTGACACCAGCAGTTGTTGGCCGGATCCCAAAGCACCTTGAGCGTTTCCTTGGCGTTCAAATCGTCAATCAGCCTGCGGGCCGTATAGCACGAGTTAACCATGGTGCCGTTGCCGGTCTCGACGACAAGGAGGATACCCTCCGACCTGGCCAGCTCGACGGCCGGAGCGATCAGAGGCAGCTGCGCCTCCCAGGCGCCCTTGGCGACGTTCCACTGCTCAGCCCCGTGATGGCCCCAGAGGATCATTTCCTTCTTGCCGGTCATGATACGAACGGTGCCGCAGTCGAACTCCTGCGCCATCTCGATGCAGCGCTTGAGGGCGTCCATGTGCTTGCTGTGAACTTCGTCGCCCGGTCTCGAGGAAGCCATGTACATGCCGGCGAACAGATGCCGCGAGATGCAGGAGACTTTCTTGTTGTGCTTTCTGACAAGCTCGAGCGTGGACGCCCGTTCAGTGCGATCGAGATCGCCCACCTCTTTCTCGCCGATGAACTGAAGCTCGGCATAATCAAGGTCGAACTCGTCCATGACCGAGAGCGCATGGTCCAGGTCACGGCTGATCCCGTCGGTGATGACCCCCAGTTTCATTTTCTCGACTCCCCTTCAGCGTTTCAGACCGGCGCCGACGATCTCTTCGATGACCCGGGTCACCACCCAGTTGTCGCCGTCGGGATACCGGGTCTTGCCCGCCTGAAACAACTGCATGGCCGTCGCTGCGGTGAAAAGCGGCACGCCCAGATCACGCGCCAGGTCCATGGCGATGGTCAGGTCCTTGTACATGGTGTTGATATGGCTTCCGGTGCCTTCGAACTTACGCTCGATGATGTTCTCAAGCGCGGTATTGGCGACACCGCAACCCGCACCGGACGTCGAAAACACCTGGTAGAGAACGTCGGCGCTGACACCGGCCTTCGCCGCCAACACAGAGGCCTCGAATGTGGCGGAGAAGATTGAACCGATCAGCGATTGCAGGCAGGCCTTCACCGTCTGACCCATGCCGGCTTCGGTGCCGACACGATGGATGGTCTTGCCGACCGCCGCCATCGCCGGTCCGGCTTTTTCCAGCGCCGCATCGGACCCGGCAGCCATCATCGTCAGCGTTCCGCCCTGCGCGCCAGGGAATCCGCCGCTGACAGGAGTATCGATCATGTGAATGTCCGAGCCCTGCATTGCCGCGCCGATCTCACGCGCTTCGGACGCCTTGATCGTCGCCGTCAGCAACACCACACTGCCCGGCGCCATCGTGGCAACGAGTCCCTTGCCGCCATCGCCACCGAGGATGACCTCCTTGGCCTGATCGCCATTCATCACCATGACGAAAACAACATCCGATCCCCGGCCGGCATCGGCGGCCGAAGCCGCCGCGGTGCCGCCCATGGCGGCAAAGCCCGCCATGCGACTTTCGCTGAGATCAAATCCAAGAACGGTGAATCCCGCGGCAATCAGGTTCTTCGCCAGACCTGAACCCATGTCGCCGAGTCCGACAACCCCAACCTGTTTCATGAATCCTCCAGCAGTCGCGATGCAGATTCTAGGATCGATCTTATCGCATTTGCCGGATTACGCAGCGGTCCACCTGACGCCGGCACCTGATTTGATGTAACTTTCTACGCCGCGTCCATAGTCGTATTGAGCAGGGGCTCATCAACACAGTTGCCGCACCGCGGAAATCGTCGCCGAGCATTGATCGATGGCTTCAAGACATCAGCGCCTAGTCCTGATTGAGGCCCAGTTCCCGCTGCAACTTCTTGGTCAGGCCGAGCGAAACGAGCCTATGAGATTCCCGGATATAGTCTTGCAAGCCTTCGTCGGAGAGGCCCGGCGCGGCATGGTGCTGGATCCACTTCATGCCCCGCGAGGCCAGATATGGCGCCGGGCGCAGGCCTTCCTGCTCCTTCAGAATGTTATATGAGAGCTCTGAGGTCTTGAAGGTAAAGCGCGCATCCTCGTCACCCCAGCCGCCGATGGCGAAGACTTTCCCACCAACCTTCCAGACGTGCGACCCGCCCCACTGCACGACATGTGTCGTCGCGGGCAAGGAACCGCAGAATGCGTTGAACTCTTCGTAGGTCATCGCAAGCTTCAGAAATTCAACCAGTGAGATCCTTTGTCTACTACGCCAGCCGGGCTTGCACCAGAGCGAGGAAGCGCAGCGACCTAACCGCTGGATCCGGGAAGAGGTGCGGGGGCGGCGAAGGGGGCCGGCCGCCGCCGAAGATTCAAACCGCCGTGTAAAGCTCACGCGCGAAAGCTGACACCCTCCTCTGTTGCCGTTTCCCGGCTTGCGAGTCGAGACGCGAGATGGTTCAAATCCACCCTGGTCCGGCAAACCGAAGGACAAGCGATGAACTTGGCAGAGGACGGCGCGAGTTGCGGCGGCATGGCGATCCTGCGGCGGATCCCCGACCTGCGCGCCGAGGTCGGGCGCTGGCGACGGGCCGGGCAGCGCGTCGGCGTGGTGCCCACCATGGGGTCACTGCACGAGGGACATCTGGCCCTGGTCGAGGCGGCCAAAGGCGACTGCGACCGCGTGATCGCCACCATCTTCGTCAATCCAAAGCAGTTCAACCGGCCTGACGATCTCTCCGCTTATCCGCGCGATGAAGCCGGCGATACCGGCAAGCTGTCGGCTGCTGGGGTCGATCTGCTCTTCGCGCCGCCGGTGGAGGAGGTCTACCCTGCAGGATTTCAGACCAGGGTTTCCGTGCCCGGCCTCTCGGATTGCCTCTGCGGCCGGACCCGGCCCGGCCACATGGAGGGCGTGGCCACGGTCGTCGCCAAGCTGTTCCAGATGACATCGGCGGACCGCGCCTACTTCGGCGAGAAGGATTATCAGCAGCTGCTGGTCGTGCGGCGCATGGCGCGCGATCTGGACATGCCCGTCTCGATCGTCCCCGTCCCCACGGTGCGCGACCGCGACGGCCTGGCGCTCTCCTCACGCAACGCGCTGCTGACTGCCGAACAGCGCGCTGCGGCGCCGGCAATCTACCGCACTCTCACGGCGATGGCCGAAAAGCTCTCCGCCGGCGGGGACAAGACCGCACAGGTGCTCGATCAGGGTCGGGCCCAGCTGGCCGCCGCCGGCATCGAGAAACTCGACTATCTCGAGCTGCGGTGCGGCGATACCCTTGTGGAACTTTCGCGACCCGACCGCCCGGCGCGGCTCTTTGTCGCGGGCTGGATGGGCGCGGTGCGGCTCATCGACAACATAGCGGTTCCCAAGCGCGGCTGACCTATTCCGCCGTGACGAAGTTGGGTTCCGGCAGTTCGATGGCGGCCGCACCCTGCGCCCTTACCTCAGCCAGCAGCTTCAGCCAGTTCTTCAAGTCGAAATGGGCGGGTTTGCCGGCGCCGAAGACGTCCCGCTTCACCTCCTCGAGCAGCGCCTGTGCCATGTCGAGGCGTTCCTGCCGGCCGTCCCAGGTCGTGTCGCCGAAGCGCAGGTCTTCAGTGACCGAAGATAGCAGGGCGACCAGTGCGGCTTCGTAAGGATGCATCAGCGGCATGATCCGCGGCACCGGGACAGGCCAGTCGGCGGCGATTGCCGGTGCGTTCTGCTGCCAGGCCCAGATGGCGCGCAGCAGGCACCAGTCGGCCGCGGCCCCTTTGAAGTCGCCACTTTGGTGGCGCAGGCGCGCGCGCATGTAGTGGTAGGGCACCTCGACAAGCCGGTCCACAGCCGCCAGCTCGATGGCCGAGCTCAGCAGGTGGATGGCTCCGCCAATGCCTTTCTGCACTTCCGCCGCGGTTTGTCGGCGGCGCAGCAGCGCGCCCGCGCTGTCCCTTGGGCGGGAGACGGCGAGGCGCGCCCAAAGATAGCGTTCCAGGGAAACCTCCCAATTCTTGCGCCCATCCTTCTGGTAGCGCTCCACACGCCGCAGCGGCGGGTCGGCCAGGAGGCTCAACTCAAAGCCTTCCCAATCCACCTGCCAGCCGCAGTAGGTGCTGTGGGGCGAGGGCAGGCGATCTCCAGTGGTCATCCAAACTTGGTCGCGCCAAGGCCGGCGCTGAGGATCCGCCAGGACGATACTGCCGAGCTGGCCGTAGACCTTGCGCGGCACCCGGCCGTAGGCGCGCTCCGCCGCCAGCGGTTCCGGCGGCGACGGCTGGGCTTTCCGGATCGCCTCAAGGGCGCCGTCTCGGCTCGAAGCCAGCCAATCTATCGCCCAGGAAACGTCGATACGGCCCCGCCCGGCATTCTCATCCAATGCCTCCCGTACCGAGTCGTAGCGCGCATGAGTCTCGAGCCATTTGCCAAATGTCGGCGTGAAGTGCTCGTCGTCCTCGTCGAAATGGCGCTCCACCATGTCGGGATGAAGAAAGTGGTTGGTCTGAGCGACGGCCTCACCTTCATGTTTGGTGACCCGCACCCGCTCGCCGTTGATTTCAATGCGCCGCGCGGCGCCGGTCTTGGCGTCGGACACGAAGACCGTCCAGGCGGCGAAATGCCGGCTGTCCTTGGCAATGTCCACGGCGTCGTCGACGCTGCCCGCCTCGCGCAGCATGCGCTGCTCGACGAAGGGCGCGATGTCGCCTTTGCCAAAGAGGAAGCCGCTCTCCACTTCCGTGGTCGACATCTGGTGCAGAGAGACGGCGAGGCCGGAGTCGTTGAGGCCACTGATGCCGCCGGGATAGATCAGCCCGGCAGTGCCGAAGGCGGCGTATTTGCGCCGCCCGGGATGGCCTTCTGTCTCGTCCAGGAGAGACAACACCGGAGCCTTGTTCCAATGATAGAGGTCGGCATCCAAATTGCGGGCGTGAAGGTGCAGTCCCTGGGACGACAGCGGCGCCGGTACCGCGAAGCCCGTGCAGGCGAAGTCGATGCGGTTGTTGGGGCCGGCCAGAACCCGCAGGGCCGAGGCCACATCGCGCTGCTTGACTTTGTCCTGCTTGGCCGATTCCACATAGTTCCGGGTGTCGGGGTCGCTGATTTTGGATGCGACCAGCGCCAGGACGGCGGGCGCGCGCAGCGCACGAACGCCGGGAATCGCGAAGCTGCGTGAAACGCCATCGATGATGTTGCCGACCTCAATGGCGATAATGGCGTCACGCACTTCGAGGGCGGAGAACTTCGGGTCTCCGGTACCGTCGCGGTAGCCTTGCGAAAGCGCTTCAACGGCAGCCTGAAACTCATCGCTGCAGTGCTCCAAAACCCGGTCGCTGTAGGCGCGGTAAAGGGCGGAGGCCACGTTGCTGAGGATCGCACTTTCCAGGTTCACGCTGCGGGCGATGGTGGAGACGATCTCCGGAAAAGCGCCGATCTCCATCTCCGCCGCCAGCAGCCGGCCATGATCGTAAGCCATGTCGGCGAAGGCGCCGCGCTGCTTCAGCACGCAGAATGGCTGTCCGCGCAAGATCAGGCGGCGCAGGCTGCTGACTGCCCGCCCCTCGCCCGGTGCCAGTGTAACCGCCGCCTTGTCGAGACCTTCGATTTCGTTGCTCATGGCCTGGATCCCCTGTTTCACTGCCGGCTGGTGGGCCCTCCGCGACCAGCATAGCAAAGAGCGCCAGCCCCGCGTCGGCGCAGTGAGGGTAATCACGGCGAGATCGCACGGCCCAGCGCTCCGGGCGCAGAAGCAAACCTAGAAACGGTCGATGACGGTGAAACCGAGGGTATCGAAGCGATCCATGGAGGCCAGGACTGAGCCGGCCTCCTCCAAGGACACCGTCTTCGTCACCAGGCGGGCCGGATCGAGGCTTCCGCCGGCCACCAGGCGCAGCATCGTGGGAAAGTCATGGGCGGGCATGCCCTTGCTGCCGAAAACGATCAGTTCTTTGCCGATGATGTCGTCGATCGGCAGTTGCAGCCGCCCGCCGGACTGGCCGGTCGTCATGCCGACCTGCAGGTGACGGCCACGCTTGGTCAGGCTGCGCACCGCGTTTTCGCAAGTCTGCTGGATGCCCAGCGCATCGACGGAGACCTGCGCGCCGCCCGCGGTCAGATCCAATACCGCCGCCGCAGGGTCGTCCACCGCCGAGGCATCGATTGCGGCGATCGCGCCGAGTTCCCTGGCGAGGGACAGTTTTTCGGCGCCGATATCGACCGCGATGACCTGGGCCCCCAGGCGGCTGGCGATTTCCACAACGGACAGGCCGACGCCGCCGCAGCCGTAGACGACAATCCATTCGCCGGCGCTAAGGCGCACCCTGTCGGTCAATCCGTGGAACGCCGTCATAAAGCGGCAACCCATGCCCGCGCCGGCCAGAAAGCTCACCTCGTCGGGCAGCGGCACGAGATTGAAATCCGCCTTCTCGACCGCGACAAGCTCGGCAAAGCCGCCCCAGGAGCGGAATCCCGGCATGACGGGATCTTCGCAGATGTGCGGCATTCCGGAATGACACCAGTGACAGACTCCGTCTCCGCCGCTGAACGGTACGATGACCCGCTGGCCCGGCCGGAAGCGGGTCACTTCAGGGCCGACGGCCTCGACGGTCCCGCACATCTCATGCCCGAGCACATGCGGCAGTTTCAGGAACCCCGGCCAGTGTTCGGCCCAGGCATGCCAGTCGCTGCGGCAGATGCCATTGGCTTCAACCCTGATAACCGCGCCGGCCTTGCCGGGCTCCGGATCCGGCACGTCCCGCAGGACCAGGGGAGCGTTGTAGGCTTCAAGGACCGCTGCCTTCATGTTCCGGCGAACTCCTTGTGTCCGAGAGAGTTGGTCATTCCGGCTGGGGGCTCATTTCGAGATGAAGCGCCTCACCCGTGTAGGGATGGGCGCGCGCCACCGCCTCGTCCAGTTCGACGCCCAGGCCCGGTTCCTCGGGAGGGATCACATAGCCGCTCTCCCAGCGGATCGGGCGTTTCAGAATCTCACTGTGGAAGCCCTTCCAGTCCTGGATCGACTCCAGAATCAGGAAATTAGGACTGCAGGTACTGATCTGAATGTTGGCGGCTCCGACAACCGGTCCGCAATAGAGGTGGGGGGCGATCTGCACATAGTGCGCCTCGGCCATGCCGGCGATTTTCTTAGCCTCGAGCAACCCGCCGACGCGTCCCAGGTTCATCTGCAGGATGGCCGCCGCCTGGGCCTGCAGCAAGGCGGAAAACTCGTACTTGGTGGTCAGCCGCTCGCCGCTGGCGACAGGGATCGAAGTGGCCCGCGCCACCTGCCCCATGGCGGTCGGCACTTCCGGCGGCGTCGGCTCTTCGAACCACAGCGGATCGTAAGGCTCCAAACGCCTGGCCAGCCTGATCGCCGCCGCCGGCGTCATCTGACCGTGTGTCCCAAACAGCAGATCGCAGTCGGCACCCGCCGCCTCGCGCAGGCGCCTCATGAAAAGCTCGCAGCGCTCCAGGGCCTCAAGCGAGAGTTGGCGCGGATCGAAGGCGCTGTAGGGCCCGGCGGGGTCGAACTTCACCGCGGTGAAGCCCTGCGCCATACACTCGCTCGCCCGCTCGGCCGCCAGGTCCGGATCGCTGTAGACGCGCTCGTCCTCTCCCGGCTTGGGATAGAGATAGGTGTAGCTGCGCAGACGCTCGTGCACCCTGCCGCCCAGAAGATCATAGACCGGCCGGCCCAGTTCCTTGCCGATGATGTCCCAGCATGCCATCTCAATGCCGCTCAGCACGCCAAGCAGCGAAGGGTCGGGGCGCTGGCTGTAACCGCTGCTGTAGACCCGGCGCCACAGGCGCTCGATCTGAAAGGGGTCGCAGCCGACGACCATCCTTTCGCAGACATCGGCTACCATGGGCTCTACGGCGCGAGGGTGGAACGGCAGCGAATAGACCTCTCCAAGCCCCTCGACGCCACCGTCGGTTCTCAACTTCAAGAATGTCCAGTAGCGTCCGCCGAAATGCGGCGGCGGGTTCCCGACGACAAATACTTCAAAGGAAGTGATCTTCATGCGCTGGCCCCTTACACTTGTGGACTGCGCGGCCGGGCGCGCGAGAACAGAGCCGATTACGCTCCGACGCGTCGTTTCCCGTCAAGCCAAGAATTGAATCGCCGCCGCCCATTCAAGGGACTGGACAGTGGGGTCGCGATCAGGCTCAGGTAGCATCCACGGAACTTCATAACAAAGAGATCGGCATGAAAATCGCCTTCATCGGACTGGGCAATGTGGGTTTTCCTCTGGCGCGCAACCTTCTTTTGGCGGGGCATCAGCTGTCACTCTTCGATCTCGATTCGAAACGGGCGGCACCGCTTGTCGAGCAGGGCGCCACACTGGCTGGATCGAGCCGCGCCGCCGCCGAGGGGGCCGAGGTCGCCGTCACCTCGCTGCCGAACCCGGCCGCCGTTACCGCCGTGGTTCCCGGCGATAGCGGCCTGCTCTCCGCCCTTGAGCCCGGCAGCCTCTGGATCGAGATGAGCACGACCGACGCGGCGGACATGCGGCGTTACGCCGAAGCGGCCGCCGCCCGCGGCATCGATGTGCTGGAAGCGCCCATCACCGGCGGCGCGAACCGCGCCTGGACCGGCGAGATCTCCATCCTGGTGGGAGGCGAGGAAGCTGTCTTCGAACGCTATCGCCCGCTCCTCGCCGTCATGGGCGGCGCCATTGAGCACATGGGGCCGGTCGGCTCGGCGTCCATCGTCAAGGTCATTACCAATATGCTCGCCTTCGTGCACCTCTGGGCCAGCGGCGAGGCCATGATGCTGGCCAAGCGCGCCGGCGTCGACCTGGCCAAGGCCTATCACGGCATTCGCGTTTCCTCGGGCAACTCATTCGCCCATGAGACCGAGGGCCAGCTGGTCCTGAACGGCTCCTACGACTGTGCCTTCACCATGGGCCTGGCGCTGAAGGACATCAACCTGGCAATGAACCTTGCGCGGGATACCGACACGCCTCTACCCCTGGCGGAGCTGGTGAACGAATTCTTCGTTCGGGCGACGGAGGCCTATGGAGAAGAAGCCTGGTCCACCCAAGCCGTAAAGCTGCTGGAAGATCAATTGGGAGAGCCGCTGCGGGCGCCGGGATTCCCCGCCGTGCTGCCGGGCATGGGCAGGGGACCGTCGGAGTCTTAGGAGCGGCGCCACGCGCCGGCTTCAGCGCGAAGCGATGAGTCCTCTACGGTCTGCGGCCAGTTGCTCCGGCCGGGCCGGCAGCAGCAGTTCTTCCTCGCCGTACTCGGTTTCGAAATACTGGCCGGCCAGCACCATATCGACCCGCCCGTCAGCGTCGCGGGACAGCGGCAGGTGCAGCCGCTTGACCCAGTGGAACTCCTTGTCTCTCCAGCGGAAATGCCCTTCCGAATAGACCGGGACAGCGCGCGATACGACCATGCCGTAGAGGCGTTGGGTGAATGCCAGGGTCGATCCGCTGGTCAGCCGCTCGATGTTCCAGCCGGTGTAGTCGAATCCATGCGCCTCGACGATCTCCGTTCCCACAAGACGGTAGCTGATGTCCCGCCCGCCGGCGCCGACATCGGCGAGAATCAAATTCTTCAACAGGCTCGGCATGGCCACCGGATCAAGGGCGGAACGCGGCATGACCGCGGTGTCGCTGCTGTGCGCCAGCCAGAGATCGTAGAGTTCCCGCAGTTGCGCCTGTGCGATTCTGCCGCGAAAGGACGGAGGGTTCGCTTCAGATTGATCCAGCAACCTGTCATCTGCCCGGTTAACGTGAAGCTCCAGACAATTGTATACTGACTTTGCTTGGATTGTCAGGCCGGGGGCGCAGTTTGATCGCTGGCCGCCCGTCGGCACGGTCGACCCCTGGGCTGGGAGTCTTGTAGTGTCGGCGGACGGCAATCGGAAATTGGAGGAGGATGGTCTTGGAGAAGGTCCGCTGGGGTGTATTGAGCACCGCATTGATCGGCGTCGAAAAAGTAATTCCGGCGATTCAGCGCTCGCAGCGGGGACGGGTGACGGCCATCGCCTCGCGGGACAAGGCCAAGGCCGAAGCGGCCGCCCGAGATCTGGGCATCGACAAGTCCTACGGCTCCTATGCGGAAATGCTGGCGGATCCCGAGGTCGATGCGGTCTACAACCCACTGCCCAACAACCTGCACGTCGATCTGACGCTGCAGGCCGCCGCCGCCGGCAAGCCGGTCCTCTGCGAAAAGCCGATCGCCATGAACGCCGCCGATGCGGAGCGGCTGCGCGCCATCGGCGACAAGGTCCCGGTGATGGAAGGCTTCATGGTGCGATTTCATCCGCAGTGGCTCTGGGCGCGCGAGCAGGTACGATCCGGCGTGCTCGGCGATCTTCGCGCCATTCAGAGTTTCTTTTCTTATGCGAACCTGGATCCCGACAACATCCGCAACAAACCGGAGACCGGCGGCGGCGGCTTGCTTGACATCGGCTGTTATCCCACGGTCGTCAGCCGCTTTCTGTTCGAAGCAGAACCGAATCAGGTCATTGCCTTGATCGAACGCGATCCCCAGTTCGGCACCGACCGTCTGGCCACGGCGATTCTCGACTTCGGTAACGGCCGGCGCAGCGACTTTACGGTCTCGACCCAGGTGACGCCGTACCAGCGGGTCCATGCGGTCGGCACCAAAGGGCGCCTCGAGATCGAGATCCCCTTCAACGCTCCGCAGGGTTCGCGGACGCGGGTCTATCTCGACGACGGCGCGGTGCTGGGCGACAACGCGCGCAAGTGTCACACCCTGGCGGCCTGCGACCAATACGCCGAGCAATGCGATGCCTTTGCCCGCGTGGTGCTGGGCGAAGCTGAGCTGCCCTATGGCATCGAAGACGCGATCCGGATGATGCGCATTCTCGACGCGCTGTTCCGCTCCGGCGACAGCGGCCGTTGGGAACGCCCTGCCGCGTAGCCGCGTCCACTCAAGCCCGCGCGTCGACCGGGCCGTTCGCCGTCAGTGAGATCCCGGTCAGCCGGCGGTCCAGATAATGACCGCGCCAGGCCAGGAGCTTCTCTGCCATTTCCAGGCGTACGGCCAGGTAATTGCGGTCTTCGGCAAAGTTGCGCAGCTCGTCCGGATCCTCGGCGAGGTCGAAGAGCAAGGGCGCGAGCCCGGCGAAATGGACGTATTTGTAACGCCCGTCCCGAATGACCGAGAGCGAGCAGTCATCGAGGTCGAGTCCCAGTGCCTGCTGCGCCGCGCCGCTCGCGACCTCACGGAAGTCGTACTCCCAGTGCGCCTCTTGGCGCCAAACCGCCGGCGTTTCACCCCGCAGAAAGGGTGAGAGCGAGCGGCCGTCGGAGGGTCCCTCACGCTCGGCACCGGCCGCTTCGAGGATCGTCGGCACCACATCGACCGCCTCGGTGAAAGCCGCGACCCGCCGCCCGAATCCTTCCGTCCGGCTCGGGTCCCGGACAATCAGCGGGATGTGGTAGGCCTGATCGAAATATCCGAACTTTCCAAGCGTCCAGTGGTCGCCCATCATTTCGCCGTGGTCCGAGGTCAACACGATAATCGTGTTGTCCCAGGCCCCGGCGCCCTTCAATCCCTCGATCAGCCGATCGATCTGACGGTCAACCTCAGAGATCATGCCCCAATAGGTGGCGCGAACTCTGCGGAAGGCGTCTTCCGGCCAGTCGGCCACGGGTCTCCTGCCATCCTCGACCAAGCAGAAAGTGCCGGCAGTCGCGCGTTCCAGCCAGTAGGCGAGATAGGGATGCTGGGCCGCCTCCTCGCCCGGCGAGGCGGCGCGCCGGAAGGCCGGGCCGACTGCCGGGTCATACATTTCATTGAACGGGGCCGGCACCAGGAAGGGCGGGTGCGGACGCAGGAACGAGAGATGGGCAAACCAGGGAACATCCTGTGGCCGGTCGACCATCCAGTCGAGAAAGGCGCCGGTCAGAAAGGCGGTTTCGGTTTCGTCCTGGCTGTAGCGCGGCGGCGCGGTCGACGGCAACTCCGGTTTGCCCGCCTCCGGCCAGAAGACGGCCCAGGGATCTTTCGGCAGGTTGTGGCCGCGCGCGGCCATCCACTCGAACCAGGCCGCATTATCTTCCGGCAGCTTCACCTCGGCGGCAAAGCCGGGCAATACCTCTTCGTAGGTGGTCAGGCGCGGGTCGTCTGGCGTGGTGCTGCGTGGATCGACCGCCTGATCGGTATAACCGAAGAGCGTGGGCTGATAGCCCTGACGCGCCAAGGCTTTGGCGATGTTGTCGTGCCGGGCGTCCAGCGGCGTGCCGTTGCGCAGCACCCTGTGGTTCATCTGATAGAGGCCGGTATAGAGCGAGGCGCGCGCCGGTGAACAGGGGGCCGACTGGGCATAGTGGCGCAGGAAGCTGGTCCCCGCTGCCGCCAGAGCATCGATGGCCGGCGTACGCACTACCGGGTGGCCGGCAACGCCCAGACAATCGCCACGCCATTGATCGGCCGTGATCAGGAGAATGTTCTGGGTCATCGCCGCAAGGATCCCTCTGTAAGTTGCTGCTGCCGTTTCACCATGCTTTGCGTCGCGTGACAACCACCGGCCGCTCGGGAGATCCCTTGCGTCCCGGACTGGGGCTGCTTATGCCTTGTCGTCTGACACAGGCGGCGGTGGAAGGACGATGGCTGGCATGAAGGAAGTGAAGCGGGCTTGGCAGAGGATGCTCTCGGGCCGCCGCCTCGATCTGCTGGACCCCTCCCCGCTCGATATCGAGATCGAAGATATTGCCCACGGTCTGGCCCGAGTCGCCCGATGGAACGGGCAGACATCGGGGGACACCGCCTTCTCGGTCGCCCAGCACAGTCTTCTTGTCGACGACATTGCCGGCAGGCTGCGCCCCGGTCTGGATGCTGCCGGGCACCTCTCTGTGGTGCTGCATGACGCTGCGGAATATGTCATCGGCGACCTCATCACACCCTTCAAGGCTGCCGTGGGTGTGGACTACAAGGCCCTGGAGGCGCGGCTGATGACCGCGATTCGCTTGCGCTTTGGACTCTCAGCCAGAGAGTCCGAGGAGCTGAAGCGGCTGATCAAGCGCGCCGACCGGATTGCAGCCTATCTGGAGGCCACGCAGCTGGCGGGTTTTTCCCACAGCGAGGCGCGTCGCCTCTTCGGCCATTTCAAGAGGTTCGACACCATCGAACTGCACCCCTGGGGAGCGGCCAAGGCAAAGCGGCTTTTTCTCGATCGCTGCAGCGCTCTCGAAAAGTGTTTATAATCAATACGGCGAGGTGCTAACCTAGACGTGGGAGAGTCTGAAACCTCTTCCACTTATAGTCGTGCATCATTCCACATGGCTCTCTCAACCTCCGCAAGAGGGGCCACGGACATCGGGGGCGGAGTATATGTCAATTGCCGAAAGGCTGGACGAGCCAGTGCTCGCCGAGTTGCATTCTTATTGGTCGGGACAATGCCGGGGGCGCCTGACGCCGGCGCGCCGCGACATCGACCCAGTCGATATTCCTCACCTGCTGCCACACATCGCGCTAACGGAAATCGTCGATCGGGGTGCCGGGCAGCAGCCTCGCATTCGCTATCGCCTCGCCGGCACCCAGATCGAGCAGCATTTTGGCTGTGCGTTGACCAATCGATTCCTCGACGAGTTGTTGGAAGGTCCTTTTATCGAATACATCACGGGACTCTATGCGCGCTTGATGAATGAAGTGGCGCCGCTTTATTCCGAAAGCAAATTTGGCGCCGGCTCGTCGGTTGCGCTCCAGGCGAAGCGCCTGATGTTGCCTTTGAGTGATGATCAAACTGCGGTGACTATGGTTCTTTCCGGGGTGATTTTCAAAGACAGTAGCCCGAATGACCGCGAGACGGTTCTGCAAGCTCATGGCAGGTTCCAGCCCTCCGTTTCTATCGGCAAATTTCGCAGCGATATTCAACCGGAAACCGAAGCATAGCGACTCGTCAAGGCGGCTGGCCGGATGCCCGGATCTTCGATCAGAAAAGAATCCATGCAGCCTGCCGATAAGACGCATAACATCTCTGTCCCTGGACTCGGAATATCGAAAGCGGCTTGGTCGAGGGATTGGAGCCGCTGCCGACTGCGGGTGGCGGACTGCAAGCGCAGGTTTATGACCTGATTGGGGGCAACATGTGTCAGGTTGACGAGGAGCGGGCCCAAAGTCTGCCCATCGGTCCGGTAATCGTTGACGGCCTTGCGTTCATTTCTCCCATTCTGACGGAGGCGCTGGCTTATTGGCGGACCATCAAAGGCGATGCAAAATTCCCGCGCCGCGCCGACATGGATCCAGAACAGGTGGTTTCGCTTTGGCCCCACATCCTTATGGTGGATATACTCGAAGACGGCGATTACTTCGTGCGGTTGTTTGGCCAGAACCTCGTGAACGCCTATGGGGAGCAGACCGGACGCAAGGTCTCTGAATCCACCGCGCCTGACCGGGTGCGCAAGCGGTCGATACAGCTCTTCGATTTCTGCGTCAGCCAGGCCTTGCCCTGCTACGCCTATTGGCCCGAGGCCAAGTCTGGAATGCGCACGCTCTTTGACGTCGAAGCCCTTTGCCTGCCGCTTTCAAGCGATGGAGTTGTGCTGGACCGTCTGATGTCCCTGAACGTAAATTCCCGACGAGACCGTTAGCCCCCAAGTCTGCCGAAGGACACGGCCTCGTTGGCAAGGTACCGTCGGCGCCGGTCGCGCGACTCCGCTGCTGACGGTTCTGTAGAAGCGACGCGTCCAAGGCCTCGAACCGAAAGCGCCCAATCTTGTCATCGAGTCTTCTCGGGCCCTCCCTGCTCCCAGCCATAGCCTTGCTTTCGGCCTTGATCTGGGTCTATCTCCTGGCCTTTCGCGGCGGGTTCTGGAGAGCCACGGAACGGCTGGCGGCTTCCGCGGCGACACTGGACCACTGGCCGAGCGTTACAGCCGTCATACCGGCCCGCGACGAAGCCGGGATCATCGCCGAGAGCCTTACGTCCCTGCTTGAGCAGGACTACCCCGGCAAGCTGACGGTGCTGCTGGTGGATGACCACAGTGGCGACGGAACGGCAAGCGTCGCCCGCGACGCCGCCGCACGGAGCCGCCACCCGGAACGCTTCCGCTTGAAGCAGCCCGGCGATCTGCCCCATGGCTGGACCGGAAAGCTTTGGGCACTGCGGGAAGGCACGCAGCAGGTCGGCGCGGAAACCGATTTTCTGTGGTTCAGCGATGCCGACATCAGGCAGCCGCCCGCGGCCCTGCGCAACTTGATGGCAAAGGCGCAAGACGAGGGCCGCGACCTGGTCTCGCTGATGGTCGCGCTGCGCTGCGAGGATTTCTGGGAGCGCCTGCTGATCCCGCCGTTCATCTACTTTTTCCAGAAGCTTTACCCCTTTTCCTGGGTCAACGACCCCTCGAGAGCGACAGCCGCGGCCGCCGGCGGCTGTATCCTGTTGCGGCGCGACGCCTTGGAGCGCATTGGCGGCCTCGCCTCGATCCGCGATGCCCTGATCGACGATTGCAGCCTGGCCGCGGCGGTCAAGGCCAGCCGCCGGGAAAGCGGTTCCGGTATCTGGCTGGGCCTCACCACCGAGGCAAGTTCGATCCGACCCTACGCGGGTCTCGGCGCCATCTGGACCATGGTTGCCCGGACCGCCTACACCCAGCTCCGCCACTCGCCGCTGCTGCTCGCCGGCACGCTGCTTGGGATGGTTTTGACCTACCTTGCCCCCCCTCTGCTGCTGCTCAGTTACCCCTGGCACCTGCAGCTTTCGACGGCCCTGGCCGCCGCCAGCGCCTGGGCGATGATGACGCTCTCGCTCTTGCCCACACTCCGTCTCTACGGCCAGCCATGGTGGATTGCGCCTTTGCTGCCTCTTGCCGCTGGCCTATATAGCGCCATGACTTTCGATTCCGCGTGGCGTCATTGGCGCGGCGTGGGCGGACAGTGGAAGGGCCGAGTGCAGGGCAAGCATGGCGACGAGAACGCGAGAGGCGGCTAAAGTCGAGGCAGATGACTGACGCAAAGGTCGAGACACCGTCGGGCAAGAGCGCGGCGGAGGAGAACTTCCCAGTCGGCTCCTGGCTGCTGCCGGCCGCGTTGCGGCCGCATGTCGCCACATACTACGCTTTCGCCCGCGCGATCGACGACATCGCCGACAATCCGGATCTCTCTGCCGAAGACAAGATCGCCCGGCTGTCCGCCTTCGAGGCGGCGCTGACCGGAACCGATGACGGCCTGACGAAGGCCGCGCGGCTCCGCGAGAGCCTTGCCGCCACCGGCGTCACCACCGAGCGCGGCACCGATCTGATCGCCGCCTTCAAGCAGGATGCCGTAAAGCTGCGCTACGCGGACTGGGGAGAACTGCTCGGTTATTGCCGGCTCTCGGCCAACCCTGTGGGCCGCTACCTGCTCGATCTGCACGGCGAGAGTCCCAACGGCTATCCTGCCTCGGACGCCCTGTGCAGCGCCCTGCAGATCCTCAACCACCTGCAGGATTGTCAGGACGACTACCAGGGGCTCGATCGCGTCTACCTGCCGTCTGACTGGCTGGAAGCCGAAGCACTTGACGTTTCGGTGCTGAGCGCCTTGGCAGCGCCGCCCGGCTTCCGGCGCCTCTTGGACCGCTGCCTGGACGGCGTCGACTCTCTGCTGGATGAGGCCGAGCGGCTGCCCGGGCAGCTGCGCTCGACGCGTCTGGCCATGGAGTCCTCGGTCATCATAAGACTGGCACGTCGCTTGTCGGCACGCCTGCGCGATGGCGACCCCCTTGCCGGGCGCGTTGCCCTGAGCCGAATCGATTTCATCGCTTGCGGCGTCACAGGAATGCTTGGCGTGCAACTCGGCCGCCTGATCCGGCGCCATGAGCCGGCGGGTCAGCGCGGATGACGGCTGCCCTTCCCGCCGCCGGACCTTCGGCAACGGACCAGAACCGGGCTCTGGCCCATGTGCGCGACGTTGCGATCGCATCGGGCTCGTCCTTTCTCTGGGGCATGCGGCTGCTGCCAAGGCCGCGGCGCGAGGCCATGTATGCCATCTACGCCTTTTGCCGTGAGGTCGACGACATCGCGGACGAAGGCGGCACGCCTGAAGAAAAATTGCGCGACCTCGCAGCCTGGCGCGAGGAGATTGAACGCCTCTATGCCGGCGCGCCAAGCCTGCCGACCACCCGCGCGCTGCTCCGCCCGCTGCGTGACTATGCCTTGCCCAAAGCGGAGTTCCTGGCTGTCATCGACGGCATGGAGATGGACGCCCGCGCCGACATTCGCGCGCCAGGCATGACCGACTTCCGCCTCTACTGCCGACGGGTCGCCGGCGCGGTCGGCGTCCTGTCGGTGCACGCCTTCGGTGCCGGGGAAGCTGAAGCTCGGGAACTGGCCTTGGCCGAAGGCGATGCCCTGCAAATCACCAACATCCTGCGCGACATCGCCGAGGATGCAGCACGCGGCCGTCTCTACCTGCCGCGCGAACTGCTGCTGGGTCGCGGCATCGATTCCACGGATCCCATGACCGTGCTGCGCGATCCGCGTCTGCCCGACGTCTGTCGCGACCTGGCGCAACTGGCGGAGCAGCGTTTTGACGAAGCCGAACGCCTCATGGCGCTGTGCAAGCGCGGACCCATGCGCCCGGCAAGAATCATGCTCGCCGTCTATCGCCGCCTGCTGACCCGTCTGGAGCAGCACGGCTGGAGCGACATGGCCGAGGAAGTCCGCCTCCCCAAGGCGGAAAAGCTTTGGCTTGTCCTCAGGAACGGCCTCTGACGCCATGGTGGGACGCGCCCCATCTCGCCGCGCACATGTCGTCGGTGCCGGCATCGCCGGGCTGGCGGCGGCGCTGAGGCTGGCGCAGCGCGGCTGGCAGGTCTCCCTCTATGAAGCCGCGGCCCAGGCCGGAGGGCGCTGCCGCTCCTACGTCGATGCCAAGTTGGAGCGCAGCATCGACAACGGCAATCACATGCTGCTGGCCGCCAATACCGCGGCCCTGGATTTCGTCGCCGACATCGGCGCCACCGACCGCCTGACCCGGCCAACTGAGGCCGCCTTTCCCTTTCTCGACCTGGGGACCGGCGAAAGCTGGACGGTGGCACCCAGCAGCGGGCCCATCCCCTGGTGGATCTTCAGCGCCTCCAGGCGCATTCCCGGCACCGGCGCCGGCGACTATCTGGGGGCCTGGAAACTCGCCTTCGCGGCGCAGGACGCTACCGTCGCCGACTGCCTCGGCGGCCATGGCGCCCTGTGGGACCGCTTCTGGGTACCGCTCACCGTCGCCGCCCTCAACACCCATCCCCGCGAGGCCTCGGCCCGCCTGCTGTGGCTCGTGGTCCGCGATTCCTTTGCCAAGGGCGCCGCCGCCTGCCGGCCCCTCGTGGCGCAGCGCGGCCTCAGCGACGTCTTCGTGGATCCAGCCCTGACAAGGCTTCGGGGAGGCGGCGCGGATATAGCCTTCGGCCAGCGCCTGCGCGCTTTGACTTTGGAGGACGCGCGGGTCAGCGCCCTCGACTTCGGTGAAACGCGTGTCGACCTCGGCGCCGCGGACAGCCTGGTGCTGGCCCTGCCGCCGGGCAATGCCGCCGACCTGCTGCCGGGGCTGCAAGTGCCGCAGGACAGCCGACCCATCGTCAACGCCCACATCCGCCTGCCGGAAGGAACGCAGCCAAAGCGTGCTCTGAAGCCGGACCTCCCGATCCTGGGCCTGGTCGGAGGCGCCGCCGACTGGCTGTTTCTGCGCGACGACGTGGTGAGTCTGACGGTCAGTGCCGCCGAAGACCTCGCCGAGCGCCCCACCGAGGAAATCGCGCGGCTGATGTGGCGCGACACCTCAAAGGCCCTCGGCCTCGATGCCGCCCTGGAACCGGTGATCCGGATCATCAAGGAAAAGCGCGCCACTCTGGCGCAGACACCGGCGGCGCTGCGGCTCCGGCCGGGGGCCCGGACAGCTTGGGAAAACCTGGTCCTGGCCGGCGACTGGACCGATACCGGCTATCCCGCCACCATCGAATCGGCGGTACGCTCCGGAATGGCCGCTGCCGAGACCCTCACGAAATCCTGACCTGACCCTCATTTGATCCCAGACGGCGCGGGAGCCTGGGCTTGCAAGGGCCTGTCGCCTTGGTCACAATTCCTATCAGGAAACCGCTGATTCGAAAGCGGTCTGAGGGGGAAGCGGAGGCAAGAGGAATTTCACATCCACTGCATGAGGCCATGCGGCTAGCATTACGATGACCAGCAGTACCGTAGCCAGAGACAACAGCGCTCCCGCAGCGCCCCTTTCCGCGCCTTTACCCGACCTCGATGCGGTAGACGCTCTCGTTACCGAGATGCGCGCGGCGCTGCAGGCCGAGCAACGCCCCGACGGCCACTGGCTCTTTGAGTTGGAAGCCGACGCCACCATCCCGGCCGAGTACATCTTTCTCCAGCATTTCCTGGGGCAGGTCGACACCACGGGCTACCGGGCACTCGAGCCGAAAATCGCCAACCATCTGCGGTCGCTCCAGGGACGCCACGGCGGCTGGCCGCTGTTCCACGGCGGCGATCTGGACATCAGCGCCAGCGTGAAAGCCTACTACGCGCTGAAGCTGTCCGGCGACGATCCCGATGCGCCACATATGGCCGCGGCCCGCAACGCTATCCTGGCTGCCGGCGGCGCCGAGCAAAGCAATGTCTTCACGCGTATCGCCCTTGCCCTTTTCGGCCAGGTGCCCTGGCGCGCGGTGCCGGAGATGCCCGTCGAGATCATGCTGCTGCCGCGCTGGTTTCCCTTCCACCTTTCGAAGGTATCCTACTGGTCCCGCACGGTCATCGCGCCGCTGCTGATCGTCATGGACCGCAAACCGCAGGCGGCGAACCCGCGGAATGTCACAATCCGCGAGCTGTTCCAAGAGGCCCCGGAGCGCGCGCATTACCAGATGAATGCCTCCGGCAGCCCGTTGGGCGCCATCTTCGCCGGCATCGACCGTGTCCTGCGCCTCAGCGATCCACTGCGCCCGCGGGCCAAGCGCCAAAAGGCGATCAACGCGGCCATGGACTTCGTGAAGGAACGCCTTAACGGCGAGGACGGCTTGGGCGGCATCTTTCCGGCCATGGCCAATGCCGCCATGGCGTTTCACGTACTCGGTTACGACTGGGAGGATCCGGACTACCGCCTAACCCGCGAAGCCATCGACCGCCTGCTTTTCGTGCGCGATGAAAATCGCGTCACCTGCCAGCCCTGCCTGTCACCGATCTGGGACACCTGCTTGGCCGCTCATGCCATGCTGGAAGCCGGCGAGCCCGGCGACAGCGACACCTTCACCCGCGCCTTCGACTGGTTGCTCGAGCGGGAAATCGTCGAGGTGCGCGGCGACTGGGCCTGGCGCCGCGCCAAGGCGCCGGTCGGTGGCTGGCCCTTCCAGTACAACAATGCCCACTACCCGGACGTCGATGACACCGCTGTGGTGGTATTGGCGATGGACCGCGCCGGCTCCGCAGCCAGCAAGGGCGCCATGGCGCGCGCCGTCGACTGGGTTGTCGCCATGCAGAGCAAGAACGGCGGCTGGGGCGCCTTCGACGCGGACAACGCCTTCGAGTATCTGAACCACATCCCCTTCGCCGACCATGGCGCGCTGCTCGACCCGCCGACAGCCGATGTCTCGGCGCGCTGTCTCTCCATGTTGGCCCAGCTCGGCTACGGCCGCGACAATACCGTGGTGCGCCGCGGCCTCGACTACCTGCGCCGCGAGCAGGAGGCCGACGGCTCCTGGTACGGCCGCTGGGGCGTCAACTATGTCTACGGCACCTGGTCGGCGCTCTGCGCCCTCAATGCCTGCGGCGAGGACCTGTCGGCCCCCTACATCCGCAAGGCTGTCGCCTGGCTGGAAAGCCGCCAGCTTCCCGACGGCGGCTGGGGCGACGACTGCGCCAGTTATTGGCCGGAACGCCGCGCCGAAGTGAAATCCTCCACGGCGTCGCAGACAGCCTGGGCGTTGCTCGGCCTCATGGCCGCCGGCGAGGTCGAAAGCGACGCCGTGCGCCGCGGCATTGCCTTCCTGCAACAGCAGCCGCGCGAGGGCGCCCGCTGGGCCGAAGACTACTGGACCGGCACCGGTTTCCCGCGGGTCTTCTATCTCAAGTACCACGGCTACAGCGCCTATTTTCCGCTCTGGGCCCTGGCCCGCTACCGCAACCTGATGCAAAGCAACGAGCGGCGCGTCAGTCACGGCATGTAGTCAGGTGGATTCCGCCCCACAGAACTGCAGACTACATCGGCTGGGGGTGGTGACGGGGCTCGCTTCCGAGGCCAGGATAATCTCTCTCATGCTGGACGAAGCGGCCCTCGAAGTAGAGGTCACCTGCGCCGGCGCGAGCAGCAGGAGGGCCACGGAACTGGCCAGCCAGCTTGCCTATCAAGGCGTCGAAGCGCTGCTCAGCTTCGGCGTCGCCGGCGGCCTGGCCCCCGATCTCGACTGTGGCGACCTCATCATTGCGCACGGTCTGCGCGGCCCGGCGGGCCAAGACTTCGAAACGGACACCGACTGGCGCAGCGCCCTCACGGCAAACCTGGAAGAGAGCAGTCTGACCTATCGGGAAGCGTCTATCCTGGGCAGCGCCCGCCCTCTGCGCCAGCCCGCCGACAAGGCCGCCGCTTTCGCGGATACCGGCTGTCAAGCCGTTGACATGGAGAGCGCCGCCGTGGCCGCGGTCGCCGCCGAAACCGGACTGCCCTTCCTTGCCGTGCGCGCCGTCGCCGACGCGGCATCGGACAGGCTGCCGGGCTTTGTGGAAACGGCGGTGAAACCGGATGGGCGGCCCAACATTGGCCGCGTGCTGGGCGCTCTGGCGCGGCACCCGGGAGACATTCCCGTCACGTTCAGGCTGGCGCGCCAGACCGAACTGGCGCTGGCGCGCCTGCGTATGCTGGAAACGGCGAAGGCGCCGCTACTCGGCCGCTTCTGAGGAAGTCGGGCCCGGCTTTTCAGGTTTCCGCTGGGCCGCCGCGGCGACAAACTCCTCGAAGGTATAGACCGCCGGGCGCTGCCGGCTGAGATCGATCTCCCGGGCCCATTCGCCCTCGGTGGTCACGCCCGCCAGGGCCACCTTGAGGGCCTTCAGCGGATGCGCCACGGTATCGGCGACCGCCGTACCCTCATAGCCGCAGTGGACCATGCAGTTGGCGCATTTTTCGTAGTTGCCGGTGCCGTAGCCTTCCCACTCGGTTTCTTCCATCAGCGCCTTGAAGCTGGGCGCATAGCCTTCGTTCAGCAGGTAGCAGGGCCGCTGCCAGCCAAAGACATTGCGGGTCGGATTGCTCCAGGGCGTGCAGTGGTAGGTCTGATTGCCGGCCAGAAAATCGAGGAACAGGCTGGACTGGGAAAAGCGCCACTTGCGCCCCTTGCCGCGCCGAAAGACGTCGCGGAAGAGTTCCTTGGTCTGGCGCCGGCTGAGGAAATGCTCCTGATCGGGCGCACGCTCATAGGCATAGCCCGGCGAGATGGTGACGCCCTCGACGCCCAGATCGCGGGCGAAATCCAGATACTCGGCCACCGCCTCGGGCTTGGCGTTGTTGAACAGGGTGCAGTTCACGTTGACCCGGAAGCCACGGTCGCGCACCGCCTCGATGGCCTTGACGGCGCGCTTGAACACGCCCTTCTGATCGACCGCCCGGTCGTGCTCCTCTTCCAGACCATCCAGGTGGATGGAGAAGGTCAGGTATTGGCTGGGCTTGAAGAGGTCGATCTTCTTTTCCAGCAGCAGGGCATTGGTGCAGAGGTAGACGAAGCGCTTGCGCTTCACCAGTTCCTCAACGATCTGCGGCATCTCCTTATGAATCAAGGGCTCGCCACCGGGAATCGAGATGATCGGCGCGCCGCTCTCCTCGGCCGCCTCGATGCATTCCTCCACCGACAGGCGGCGGTTCAGGATGTCTTCCGGATAGTCGATCTTGCCGCAGCCCGGGCAGGCCAGGTTGCAGCGGAACAGCGGCTCCAGCATCAGCACCAGCGGATAGCGGTCATTGCCGCGCAGCCGCTGCTTCAAGATATAGGCGCCGACGCGCAACTGCTGGATCAGGGGAACCGCCAAGGGACTACTCCGGGAGTCAGAAGGAAAGTACTCTTCGATACCGCATTTTCACCGCGCCAGTCTAACGTTTTTGCGCCGCAACACCACCCCTTAGGCTTAGCGGTTCTGGGGCATTTTGCGCCAATCGCTAATTCAAGTAACCTTGCGCCTCGAACCAGCCGATGGCGTCCTGCAGGGCCTCACAGGCGGGGCGGGGGCGGTATCCCAAACTCTCTCTCGCCTTGGCGCTGGAGAAATACATCGGCTTGGCGGCCATTTTGAGGCCGTCGACGGTCAAGAGCGGCTCCCTGCCGCCGGACAGCCGCGCCCAGCCCTCCGCCGCGTAAGCCAGCGGGAACAGCGGGCGGCGCGGCAGGCGCAGGGTCGGCGCCCGGCGGCCACGCAAACCGGCCACCTGCGCCAGGATTTCGCCCAGAGCCAGATTTTCGCCGCCCAGCACATAGCGCTCGCCGATTTGGCCCTTGTCGAAAGCCAGCAGGTGCCCCGCGGCCACATCGTCGACGTGGACAACGTTGAGGCCGGTTTCCACGAAGGCGGGAATGCGCCCCGAGGCGGCCTCCACCACCAGTCGACCGGTGGGGGTCGGCTTGACGTCCCCCGGACCGACCGGGGTCGAGGGATTGACGATCACCACCGGCAGGCCGGATGCGCCGTGCAGACGGCGCACCTCGGCCTCGGCCAGGAACTTGGAGCGCTTGTAGACGCCGACCATGTCGCGCAGAACGGCCGGAGTCTCCTCGTCGGCCGGCGCGCCTTGGGGCGCCTTGCCGAGGGCCGCGACCGAGGAAGTATAGACGATCTTCTCGAGGCCGTGGCGCAGCGCCAGCTCCATCAGCCGCTTGGTGCCCTCGACGTTGGTGCGCAGCATCGTTTCGGGCCGGCGTACCCAGATCCGGTAGTCGGCGGCGATATGAAACAGGGCGCTGCAGCCCTTGATCGCAGCGTCAAGGGAGTCGCCGTCCTCCAGATCGCCTTCCACGAGATCGACGCTGAGGCCTTCCAGATTGCGCCGGTCGCTGTCGCGTCGCACCAGACAGCGCGGGCGCTCGCCCTGGGCAATCAGCGCCCGCACGACGGCGGAGCCGACAAATCCGGTGCCGCCGGTGACGAGAATGCTCATGAAAAACAGATTGCCCCGGTGCCGCCGCCTCAGCAAGGCAAACAAAAGCCCTTGCACCTCACGCACATGGCCGTACATCTGAGGAAGCCCGCACTATCGAGGTCCTTCATGACGCGCACCGCCCGGCACGCCCTGGCCCTGATCTTTCTGCTGTTGGCGGCCCTGCCGACGGCGGCTCCTGCGGCCCACGCCGCCGACAGCGCCAGCGCCACGGTCGAGCGGCTGAACGCCGCCCTGCTGGAGGTCATGCAGCAGGCTGAAACCCTGGGCTACGCCGGCCGCTACGACCGTCTCGCCCCCGACCTCAAGCAGATATTCGATTTCCCCACCATGGCCAGAATCGCTCTCGGCGGCCACTGGAGCAGCATCAGCAGCGCGCAACAGGAAGCCTTCACTCAAGCCTTCACAGGCTACAGCATCGGCGTCTTCGCCAACCGCTTCAACGGCTACGGCGGAGAGATCTTCGAAGTTCTCGGCGAGCAGCCGGCGCGGCGCGGCACGGTACTGGTGCGAAACCGGATCGTGAAGGGCGACGGCGAAGCCATCGCCATCGATTACCTGGCCAAACCAGAGGCGGAGGGCGAAGGCTGGCGCATCATCGACACCATCCTCGGCGGCACAGCTTCGGAACTGGCGGCGCGGCGCGGCGAATACAACAGCATCATCGAAAAGAGCGGCATCGTCGCCCTGATCGAATCGCTGAAGGACAAAACCGCCGCCTATGCAAACCAGTGAAGCTGTAACGGCGAAGTCCGATTTGCATATCTTCCCGGCTTCGCCTCCAATACCGCGCGCAATCAAGTGCTGAAGGCCAATCGTCCATGCAGAACAATGCCGTCAAATCCCTCGCCATCATTACCGGTGACCACAAAGCGACGGATCCGACCAAGAAGGGCGCCAGCTACGGACCTGAAGACCTGAAGGCGCACGCCACCATGGTGGCGGCGCTCGATAGCCTCGGACGCTTCGACGTCACGGTCTACAACGACCACCACAATCTCTTCGAACGGCTGGCGGCGCAGCGCCCGGACCTGGTGGTGAACTTCTGCGACACCGGCGTGAACAACCGGCCGACCCGAGAGTTGAACCTGCCGGCCTGGCTGGAACTGCACGACATTCCCTATACCGGCGCCACCCCGCAGGCCGTCGTGCTGTGTTTCGACAAGCAGATCGTCCGGCTGGTGGCCGAGGCGCTGGGTGTCGAGGTGCCGGGCGAGGTCTTCCTGCCGGCCAACGGCACCCGTCAGCCCCTTCCGAACCTCTACCCGGCGCTGCTGAAGCCCAACGCCGCCGACGGCAGTGTCGGCATCACCAAGGATGCTGTGGTTCACGACGAGGCCGAGGCGCGCGCCTATCTGGCCTTCCTCGAGCGGGAACTGCCGGGCCGCGACATCCTCTGGCAGGAGTACCTGCCGGGGCCGGAGTACGGCATGGGACTGATCGGCAATCCAGACCAGGGCCTGACGGCACTGCCGCCGCTGGAAGTCGACTTCTCCGGTCTGCCGGAGGGCGCCAACCCGATTCTCTCCTTCGAATCCAAAGTCGATCCGGACTCGCCCTACTGGACCGAGATCAAGTTCAAGCAGGCCACGCTCGACCCCGCCACGCTGGCGCGGATGGAAGACTGGGCCAAGCTGCTGTTTCGCCGCTTCGGGCTGCAGGACTACGGACGCTTCGACTTCCGCTGCGCCGCCGACGGCCTGCCCAAGCTGATGGAGTGCAACCCCAATCCCGCCTGGGCCAACGACGGCAAACTCGCCTTCATGGCCGGCTTCGCCGGCATCGCTTATCCCCGCATGCTGGAAATGGTCATCGACGCCGCCCTCGAGCGGATCGGCCGTTAAGAGCCAGCCCTACAGCAGCTTTCTTGGGATCGACACGGTCCAGCGGCGGTGAGCGAAGGGAGCATCGTTCTCGCAGGCCTCAAGGTCGCCGGTGAACTGAAAGGCCTGGGCCGTGGCCGTCAGACGGGTGCGGCAATCGATGCGTACCGACCAGCCGTCGCGCCGCAATACCGCGCTCTGGACCAGCTCGGTCTGAGCCGACAGCGGATCGTCCTCCAGAATGCGGTAGCGCTTCATCTGGGTATAACCGATATCGAGGTCGATCTCCTCGATGCGCGCCAGGGAGGCACCGGGGAACTCACCGGCTTCCAATGTGTAGATCATCTCGTTGGTGGTGAGATCGATCTCGATCGAACGGGTCATGTCGAGATGCTGCAGCTTGCGGTGCTTGGTGCCCGGTGCGGCAAGGGGCGGTTCGAAGTCCGCCAGCGCGGCATCCTCCTCGCGCGGCGGACGCGCCGGCAGGTCGAGGTGGCCGGTGCCGGTGCGCACTGTGAGGGTCACGGCCTCCGGCGTCGGCCAGATCATCGGCCAGTAGCCGGTCGAGAGGCCGAGGCGCAGGCGATGGCCCACCGGGACCGCCTGCCCCAGGTCGTCCAGCTTCAGTGTCACGCGATACCACTCGCCGGGCACC
Organism: Kiloniellaceae bacterium; assembly: GCA_040217155.1. GTDB lineage: Bacteria > Pseudomonadota > Alphaproteobacteria > Kiloniellales > Kiloniellaceae > Pelagibius. Next base: position 96,825 of record JAVJNS010000026.1, on the reverse strand, counting down.
AGCGGCTCCGGCTTTTCGTGGCTGTCGCGGTGACAGAGGTTGAGGATACCGTAAGAAATCCGCGAGGATTTTCCATCGGGATGCACATCGCAGAGCCGCGCCACCAGGAATGCCACCGGCTTGTCGGCCTTGATCTCCAGTTCCAGGACCGGTGCGCCGAGAAGTTCCAACGGCTCGTCCAGCGCATCGCTATCGAACACCAGGGACCCGCCGTCGTCGGCGCGCTGGTCACGCGGCGCCTCGCCATCGGAGCCGAAGCCGCACCACTCGCCGGCGCGCACGCCGAGGGTTTGGGGCGAAGAAAACGCCACTTCGTGCTGCACCGGTGGCGGGGTTTCCGACAGCCAGCCCCAGTCGAAATGCAGGCGGCGCGGCGCGATACGCGGCGATGGCCAAACCGGCTCCGCTATCCAGCGCCCGGGGCGGGTGTCGTATTGCGGCTGCGGTGCCAGGCTCTCCTGCATCCAGGCGCGCAGCACGGGTTCGGCCATGATCCCCGTATCCTGCCCCTTCAACCAGTGGTCCCACCAGCGCAGCGCCTCCTGCAGGTAACCGATTTCCGGGCCCGGCGTCGCGTCGTGCGGAAAGTTGTGCGCCCAGGGTCCGATCAGGCCCTTGCAAGGTGCCTGCAGGTGCTCGAGCAGGCGCGGCACGGCATTGGTGTAGCCGTCCGCCCAGCCGCCGATGGCGTAGACCGCACAGCGTATGGCGGCGTAGTTCTCGTTCACCGAGCCGTGCTTCCAGAAGTCGTCGCGCCAGGGATGGCGCATCCACAGCGCCGGATAGGCCTCGTCTTTCTCGATCCGCTCGCGCCAGCGATCGCGCCAGGCCCCGCCGGTGATCTCGGGATCCGGCGGCAGGGCGTTGTAGAGCGTCAGAATCGACCCCCACTGCATGTTCTCATTGAGCAGACAGCCGCCCTTGTAGTGAGCGTCGTCGGCATAGCGGTCATCGGCGGCGCAGAGCGTGATGATCGCTTTCAACTGCGGCGGGTTCAGCGCGGCAACCTGCAGGGCGTTGAAACCGCCCCAGGAGATGCCGGTCATACCGACCGCGCCGCTGCACCAAGGTTGTTTAGAAAGCCAGGCGATGATGGCCAGCGCGTCCTGCAGTTCGCGCGGTGAATATTCGTCGTCCAGCACCCCGTCGGAATCGCCGCTGCCGCGTACATCGACGCGAAGCGAGGCGTAGCCGTGCAGCGCGTAGAAACGGTGCATGGGCTCGTCGCGGGCTCGCATGAAATCCCGCTTGCGATATGGCAGGAACTCCAGGATCGCCGGCACCGGGACATTGTGGGCGCTTCTTGGGAGCCACAGCCGTGCCGCCAGCCGCGCACCGTCGGGCATCGGGATCCAGGCGTTCTCGACTTCCTCGATGGCGCTGAGATCCGAGAGGTCCATCCTCTCAGTCATCGGCCCCCGCGACTGGACTTGCACCATCGCCCGCCGATGCGGCCGCCGTCTTGCGCCGGCGGCCCGGCCGCAGTTGCTGGGTCGACCAGAAACTCAGGGCCAGTTTCTCGCGCGCGCGGCGCCCCGCCTCCAGATTCCAGCAGTTGACGATGGCGAGGCGGAAACCGCCGGGCGGCATGGCATGCTGGGCGGGAGGCTTGTCCTCGTGGAAGGTGATCTGCACGGAAGTCACCTCCGGCAGGGCCCGCACCTCATCTACCAGATCCTTGGCAGGGTGGCGGTATTGCAGGCCGTGGCCACCGAAAAGCACCACGCTGTAACCCTCGCGCCGGCCGCTGTCGTCGAAATCCCAGGTGCCGTCCCGGTAAAGATCAACCAATGACTCGACCCAGGGCCGGCCGCCGTAGAGGTCCGGCCACTGATCGGCGAAGCGCAGGTGGACTTCGATTATTCTGGCGCCGATGGTCTCGAAGTTCACCATGCCGGTGTAGCCGCTCAGGTTACGCGCCAGCCATTCGCCGCAGTAGGTTTCGATTTTCGGCTTGGCATCCCCCAACACCACCCAGTAGTCGAACATGCCGCCTTCGAGAGGCAGGCCGTAGGTATGGCGCCACCACTTGGCCTCACCCTTGACCACCGCGACGTCGGTCGAGATGTGCTCGCCTTCCAACAGCGGCGTCCAGATGTGGCCGGGCCGCTGATTGGCGCGGTATTCGCCGGCCGTGCGCAGCAGGCGGCTGCCGGTGCCCATCCCGCGCATATTGAAGATCGGCTTGGAAAATACCGGGAAACTGGGCGGCATGAGGCCATGCGGCCCGCAGACGAAGCCCTGAGTCTCGGCCACCATGAGCTTGTTGTAGACCCATTTGTAATCCGGATACCACGACCAGGCGTCGCCGTCCTCGGTCGGCACGCGTACGTCCTCCGGGCAGTCCACGCCTTCGAAATATTGCAGGCGCCAAGGGTCGGCTTCGCAGATCGGCATGTCGGAACTATGCAACGAACGCCGCGCGAATCATAGGGCCAACAGTCGCGTGAAGTGACAGTCGCGGCGGCAAGGCTCTACTATGGGGCCGAAATTTGCATGAACAGACGAGGAGACACACGGCCATGCCGGGACCACTAGAAGGCTTCAAGGTCGTCGACCTGACCACCATGGTGTCGGGGCCGCTGGCGACCATGATCCTGGCCGATCAGGGCGCCGACGTGGTGAAAGTGGAGATGCCCGAGGGCGGCGACCACACCCGGCAGGTGGCGACGCGGCGCAACGGCTTTTCCGCCTCCTTCCTGAACAACAACCGCAACAAGCGCTCAATCGCCTTGGATCTGAAAACACCGCAGGGACTGGAGGCGGTCAAGCGCTTGGCCGGCGACGCCGATGTCTTCATCCAGAACTTCCGGCCCGGCGTCGCCGCGCGGCTCGGTCTCGGCTACGAGGCGCTCAGGCAGATCAGCCCGCGCCTGATCCACGTGTCCATCGCCGGCTTCGGCTTCGACGGACCCTTCGCCGACAAGCCGGTCTTCGACCCGCTGATCCAATCGCTGAGCGGCCTCACCACCGTGCAGGCCGGCTCCGACGACGAACGCCCGCGCCTGGTGCGCACCATCCTGCCCGACAAACTGACCGGCTTCGCCGCCGCCCAGGCGGTGTGCGCCGCCCTGCTGGCGCGCAGCCGTAGCGGCGAAGGCCAGGAGGTGCGTCTTTCCATGCTGGATTCCGTGCTGGCCTTCCTCTGGGGGTCCGACATGGGGAGCCATACCTTTGTCGGCGACGAACTGGAAAAGGAAGTGGCGCAGAGCTGGATCGACCTCATCTACGAGACCGCGGACGGGTACATCTCGGTCGCCGTGATGCGCCACAAGGAGTGGTGCGGACTGGCCGCTGCCGCCGAGCGGCCGGACTGGACAGAGGATCCCCGTTTCCAGAATTCCGAGGGTCTCGATGCGCACAAACACGCCCGTTTGGAGTTGACTCAAAGTGTGCTGCGCGAGCGCTCCACGGCGGAGTGGATCGAGCGCCTGGATGCCGCCGGCGTACCCTGTGCGCCGGTGCTGACACGGCGAGAAGTACTGCGCCACCCGCAGGTGGCGGCCAATGGCATCATCGTGGAGAGCGACCACCCGCAGGCCGGGCGGCTGCGCCAGGCGCGCAACCCGGCGATATTCTCGGCGACGCCGCCGGAGTATCGCTTCGGCGCACCGCTGCTGGGCGGACATACGCGAGAGATTCTTGCCGACGCCGGTTACAGCGCCGCCGAGATCGACAACCTGATCGAGGCCGGCGCCGCCGCTGGCGCCGAAGCCGAGGACACCGTGGCATGATCGACTTCTACTACGCGCCGACGCCCAACGGCTGGAAGGTCGCCATCCTGCTGGAGGAACTCGGTCTGCCCTACACCACCCACCTGCTGAAGCTGGCCGAAGGCGACCAGTTCAGGCCGGACTACCTGACCATCAGCCCCAACGCCAAGATGCCGGCCATCGTCGACCACGATGTCGAGGGGCCGCCGGTCAGTGTCTTCGAAAGCGGCGCCGTCATGATCTATCTGGCGGAAAAGGCGGGACGCTTCCTGCCAAGTGGCCCACTGGCACGCAAGGAACTGCTGGAATGGATGTTCTGGCAGGTGGGCAATCAGGGGCCAATGGCCGGACAGCTCAGCCACTTCAAGAACTATGCGCCGCAAGGCCAGGACTACGGCTTCAAGCGCTACCTCGGCGAATATGAACGCAACCTCGCGGTGTTGGAGCGGCGTTTGGAAGGCCGAGACTTCATTCTCGGCGACTACAGCATCGCCGACATGATCTCCTTTCCCTGGGTGTTCATCGCCAAGCCGCTGGGCGCCGCCCTGGACGATTTTCCGCAGGCCGCGGCCTGGCGTGGCCGCATCAAGACCCGTCCCGCCGTGCAGCGCGCCATCGATCTCCACAAGGACCGGCAGAACCGCGGCCGTCATACGGCGGAGAGCAACTCGCTACTCTTCAACCAGGACGCAAGCCATCTGCGCGGCAGATAGGCCAAAACTGGCTGTTATGTCACATCTGAGCAGCCGTTTGCCCCCAAAGAGTGACAGGCACAACCCGACTATCGGTTGAAACCCTCTGGCAAAGAGGCCACCATCGTTCGACAGAAGTACAATGCCAAGTGGGGGATGGATCATGGGGCTCTCCGTCATCGGTGCCGGCTTCGGGCGCACCGGCACGCTTTCGTTGAAGGGGGCGCTGGAACAGTTGGGCTTCGGGCCCTGCCATCACATGGCCGAGATCTTCGCCAACCCTGACCAGCTGCCCTACTGGCAGAAGGTGGCGGCCGGCGAGGTTGTCGACTGGGACCAGGTGTTGGCCGGCTACCGCGCCACGGTCGACTGGCCCTCAGCCTACTTCTGGCGCGAATTGGCGGCGGCTTATCCCGACGCCAAGGTGGTGCTCAGCACCCGTGACGCCGATGCCTGGTACCAGAGCTTCAGTAGCACCATTCTCAGCCTGGTCGGAGCCATGGACAAGATCACCAATCCGCATATGCGCGCGACCATCGAGATGGGCGGCAATCTGGTCGGCCCCAAGGTCTTCGGGGGCCGCGCCGATGATCCCGATTACGCCAAGGCGGTGTTCCGGTCGCACGAGGAAACGGTGCGCAACACGATTCCGGCGGAGCGCCTGCTGGTCTTCGACGTGCGGGAGGGCTGGGATCCGCTCTGCGCCTTCTTGGAAGTGCCGGTGCCGAATGGTCCCTTTCCACGGCTCAATGACGCCGAACAGTTCAAGGCCCTGGTCGGCGGTTAAGATCGCCGGTCAGATCTCGATGACCAGCTTGCCGAAATGTCCCGCCGCCTGCAGGGCGCGGTAGGCCGCCGGCGCGTCCTCGAAAGCGAAGCTCGTGTCGATCACCGGGCGCAGTTCCGCCGCGGCGATAGCGCGGTTCATATCACGAAAAAGGTTACGCGAGCCCACGTAGATGCCCTGGACGGTAAGCGACTTGCTCATGATCGGGCGCGGATTCACCTGTCCGCCCGCCAGCACGCCGATGAAACCGATGGTGCCGGCAACGCGGGTGGCGGCGATCGACTTTTCCAGAGTGCCGGCACCGCCGACCTCCACCGTCAGGTCGGCACCGCGGCCGGCGGTCAAATCCACAACCGCCTTGTCCCAGTCCGGCGTGGTCCGATAGTTCACCGTCTGCCAGGCGCCGAGATCCCGCGCGCGTGCCAGCTTGTCGTCGCTGGACGAGGTAATGATGACCCTGGCGCCCATCAGGCTGGCGAGCTGCAGCGCGAAAATGGAAACGCCGCCGGTGCCGAGCAGCAGCACGGTGTCGCCCGCTTTCAGTCGCCCGACGTCGACCAGCGCCCGCCAGGCGGTGAGCGCCGCGCAGGGCAGCGTCGCCGCCTCGGCAAAGCTCAGATGATCCGGGATCTTTACCAGGCCGACTGCGCGCAGGTTGGCTTCCTCGGCCAGGACGCCCTCGGTTTCTCCGCCCAGGGCCGACGCCATGGCTTCACCCGAACAGGGTCCGTCGATCCAGTTCTGGAAGAAACAACCGGCCACCCGATCGCCTGGAGCGAAGTCGCCCACACCGGCCCCCACGGCCAGCACTTCTCCGGCGCCGTCCGAATTGGGAATACGCGGCAAAGGAATACCACGCGCCGCCGGGTCGCTGATCACGCTGAGATCGCGGTAGTTGATGGAGTTGGCGCGCAGCCGGACCCGCACCTCGCCGGGGCCGGGAGCCGGCAGCGAGACCTCCGCGAGTGTCAGGCCGTCGATGCCGTCCGTTGTCTCAATCCGCCAGGCCCGCATGCTCTTCTCCCTCTGGAAACGGCCCCGATCATAGGACCTGGCGCCGCGCCGTTCAAACGGCAGGCAACCCCCTGAAAATAGCTCTTGAATTTGGGCTCAACATGATCAATTAAATTCGCATCTGCGGTGCGGTGTCAGAATCGACGATCTTCGCGCGACGACCCCCGCGGCCTTTTGGATTGACCAAGAAATGGACGATCTTCAGGCTCCTCCCCCGGAGCCTCCCAGTTCGGAAACCGAACTGACCTCGACGCCCGCCAATTCCAATCGACTGAAAGCCCCAACCAACCGCTCGACCGCGCGGCGGACGGCGGACGGCCTGCTGTCTCGTTCCCTCGCGCCGCGGCAGCGGTCGGAACGGTTCCCCTGCGGACCGGACAGCCGGGCGTTCCGCCGGCGCTACTTCCCCGACTCCTCGCTGGAAGAATGGAGCGATTGGCGTTGGCAGCTCAGGAACCGCATTCGCACTCTCGACCAGCTTGAGCGCACTTTCGAGCTGTCGCCGGACGAACGGAGCGCGGTCGCCCGCCATCAAGGCGCGCTGCCGGTCGGGATCACCCCCTACTACGCCAGCCTGATGAGCCGGGACGACGCGCAAGAGCCCCTGCGCCGCACGCATATCCCCGTCGGCCAGGAATACCTGCGCAGCCCCGGCGAGGCGGACGACCCCCTGGGTGAGGATCACGACACCAAGACCCCGGGCCTGGTGCATCGCTACCCGGACCGCGTGCTGTTTCTGACCACCGGATTCTGCTCCACCTACTGCCGCTACTGCACGCGCTCGCGCATGGTCGGCGAGGCCGGCGGCGAGTACAGCTTCTCGACCCGCCAGTGGGACCAGGCCCTGGCCTACATCGAGGCACACCCGGAGATCCGCGACGTGTTGCTGTCGGGCGGCGATCCGCTGACCATCGCCGACGAGAAGCTCGACTACCTGCTGGGCCGCCTGCGCCAGATCAAGCACGTCGAGTTCATCCGCCTCGGCAGCAAGGTGCCGACGGTACTGCCGATGCGCGTCACCCGCTCCCTGGTGCGCATACTGCGCAAACACCATCCGGTCTGGATGAGCATTCACGTCACCCATCCCAAGGAGCTGACTCCTGAGGTCACCGAGGCCTATGCCCGCCTGGCCGACGCCGGCATTCCCCTGGGCAGCCAGACGGTGCTGCTGAACGGCATCAACGACACCGTCGACACTATGAAGTCCATGATGCACGGCCTGCTGATGCGCCGGGTGAAGCCTTACTACCTCTACCAGTGCGACCCGATCACCGGCTCGGCGCATTTCCGCACTCCGGTCGAAAAAGGCCTCGAGATCATCGAGGGCCTGCGCGGCCACACTACCGGTTATGCGGTACCGCAGTACGTCATCGACGCCCCGGGCGGTGGCGGCAAGATCCCCCTGCTGCCCGACTATATCGTCGGCCGCGACGGCGACGACCTGCTGCTGCGCAATTTCGAGGGCGGCACCTATCGTTACCCGGACCCCGGCGGCCGCACCGGCGCCGACAAGGCGGGCGCCGGCAAGAAGCGGTCCGCCGGCAGGCAGGAGCGCCCGTGATGCATGTCGGCCTGACCTACGACCTGCGCGACGACTACCGCGCCCTCGGCGGATTCTCCGAAGACGCCTTGGCCGAGTTCGATTCGCCCGAGACCATCGACGCTGTTGCCGGGGCGCTGGAAGCCAATGGCTGCCGCGTCGAGCGCATCGGCCATATCCGCAGTCTCGCCCGGCGCCTGGTCGCCGGCGAGAGCTGGGACCTGGTGTTCAACATCTGCGAGGGCGTCGCCGGGCGCAATCGCGAGGCCCAGGTCCCTGCCCTGCTCGAGGCCTACGACATTCCCTATGTCTTCTCGGATCCTTTGACCCTTTCGGTGACACTGGATAAGGCGGTGGCGAAAAGGCTGGTACGCGACGCCGGCCTGCCGACCGCGCCCTTCGCGGTGATCGAGAGCGACGCCGATGCCCGTGCCTGCACACTCGAGTTTCCGGTCTTCGTGAAGCCGTTGGCCGAGGGCACCGGCAAGGGTTGTGAAAGGGCGTCCAAAGTGGGCGATCGCAGGGCTCTGATGACGGCAGCTCGGTCCCTGCGCGCGCGTTTCAATCAGCCAGCCCTCGCCGAACCCTTCCTGCCGGGCCGCGAGTTCACCGTCGGCGTCGTCGGCAATGGCGCGGCGGCGCGTATCGTCGCGGTCCTGGAAATCGTGCTGCTGCAGAATGCCGAGCCGGAGGTCTACACTTTCGAGAACAAGGAGCTCTGCGAATCCCGGGTCGAATACCGCCTCGCCGATGACGAAGAGGCCCGGATCGCCGGAGCGACTGCGCTGGCCGCCTACAAGACGCTGGGCTGCCGCGATGGCGCGCGGCTGGATTTGCGCTCCACCGCGCAAAGCGTGCCGCAGTTTCTCGAGGTCAATCCGCTGGCCGGCCTGCACCCTACACACTCCGACCTGCCGATCCTGGCGACACTTGCCGGCATGAGCTACCCGCAGCTGATCGGAGAGATTCTTGAAGCTGCGAAGCGGCGCACCGGCGTCGGCCTGGCGCAGACAAAGCGCAGACGGCACGCTCTGGCATGAGCCAGAACGGATTCTTGCCGGTCCTTCACGGCGCCGCGGCGGACCGCCCCGACGAGGTCGACACCATTGCCACGGCGAAGGCCATAGCTGCGGCCCTCCAGCGGTTGGGTTATCGCAGCAAGGTGATCCGGCTCGGGCTCGACCTCTCAGAGCTGGCCGGCCTTGCGGCACGGAAACCGGTGCTGGTCTTCAACCTGGTCGAAGCGCTCAATGGCGATTCCGCCCTGGCGCACCTCGCCCCCGCCGCCCTCGAACACTTCGGCCTCAACTACACGGGCAATGGCGTCGAAGCGCATCATCTGACGCTGACCAAAATCGCGGCGAAACGCCTGCTGGCCACGGCCGGACTGCCGACGCCGCGCTGGTCTATCGACGGCGGCGGCTTTACGCCCGACGACCGCGTCATCGTCAAGTCGCTGACCGAACATGCCTCGCTCGGTATCGACTCCACCTCCGTCGTGCTGGCCGGAGAGGCGCAGCAGGAAATCCTGGTCCGCCAGCAGCGCTTCGGCGGGCGGTTTTTCGCCGAGGCCTTCATCGAGGGGCGCGAATTCAACATATCCCTGTTGGAGACCCCAAAAGGGCCGCGCGTGCTGCCGATAGCCGAGATTCTCTTCGTCGATTTCCCGGCCGGACGGCCGCGCATCGTCGACTACGAAGCCAAGTGGGACGACAGCGCCGTCGCCTTCACCAATACGCCGCGCTGTTTCCAGTTTCCGGCCAGCGACGATGCATTGCTCGCTGAGCTACGGGATCTGGCCCTCAGAGCCTGGACCCTCCTCGGGCTGAACGGCTATGCCCGGGTCGACTTCCGTGTCGATGAAGCTGGGCGCCCGACGATCCTCGAGGTCAATCTCAATCCCTGCCTGGCACCGGATGCCGGCTTCATGGCCGCCGCCGAACACGCCGGTCTCGACTACGATTCAGTCATCAACAGCATCGTCGCTGCCGCCGCCGCAATGCGCCAAGAAGCCGCTTAGATGCTGCGCATCCGCAAGATTTCCGACAGCCACACACCGGCCAATCGCACCGCGATCGAAGAAGCCCAGGCGATCATCCGCGCCCAGTTTCCCGGCATGCAGGGCAGTGAGATCGACAAGCTTCCCGATCAGCTCGGCAATCCGTTCAAGCATCGGTTCGTCGCCAAACTCCTGGTCGCCGAGGACACCCGGGGCCACGTGAAGGCCGTTGCCCTGCTGTTGCACGATCCCGAATTCGCGTTTTCCTATCTGGAAATCATCTCCGTCGCTCCCGGCGGCCGCTCAGGCAGCGGCATCGGCGGCGCCCTCTACGACCGGGTCCGCGAAGAAGCCGACGACCTGGGCGCGACGGGCCTCTACTACGAATGCCTGCCCGACGATGCGGCCAAGAGCCCCGACCAAAAGGTGCGCCGGCAGAATGCGGCGAGGCTGAAATTCTACGAGCGCTATGGGGCTTTCCCGATCGAGGGGATCGGCTACGACCTGCCGATCAATCCCGGCGACAGCGACATGCCCTATCTGGTGTTCGACGGCCTGGCGCGTCACGGGCTTCCGCCCGCCGCGCGGCTGCGCCGCATCATCCGGGCCATTCTGGAGCGCAAGTACGCCGACATCTGCCCGCCGGAATATGTCGAGGCGGTCATCGCCTCGGTAAAGCCGGGTGGCTATCGCCTGCGCGCGCCACGCTATCTCAAAGGGGAGCCAACCGCCGCGCCGCTTCCCGGTGCGGCAGGCAAGGCGCAGATTGCCCTCATCGTCAACGACAAGCACGACATTCACCACGTTCACGACCGCGGCTATGTTGAGGCGCCCGTGCGCGTCAACGCCATCCTTGGAGAACTCGGCAAGACGGACTTCTTCCGCCGTCTGCCGGCGCGCAAGTTTCCCGACCGCTTCATTCGCGAGGTGCATGACGCCGGGTTGGTCGACTACGTTCAGCGCGCCTGTGCCGAAGCGCCCTTGAAACGGTCGATTTACCCCTATGTCTTCCCGATTCGCAATCCGCAGCGCAAACCCAAGGAGCGTTCGGTACTGGCCGGTTATTGGTGCATCGATACCTTCACACCACTGAACCGCAATGCCTATCCGGCTGCCCGGCAGGCGGTCGACTGCGCACTGACCGCCGCCGATGAAGTCCTGAATGGGGCACCGCTTGCCTATGCCTTGGTGCGCCCGCCCGGCCACCACGCGGAAAAACGCAGCTTCGGCGGGTTTTGCTACTTCAGCAATGCCGCGATCGCCGCCAACTACCTGTCCCACTACGGCAGAATCGCCATGCTTGACGTGGACTATCACCACGGCAACGGCCAGCAGGACATTTTCTATGAGCGCGACGACGTGCTGACCGTATCGATTCACGGCGCGCCGTCCTTCGCCTATCCCTACTTCTCCGGCTTCCGCAACGAGACCGGACGCGGCAAGGGCGCCGGCTACAACGTCAACATACCGCTGCCGGAAACCGTTGCGCCGGAACAGTACCTGGACTCCCTGCAAACCGCTTTAAGGCGTATCGAGCGGCACGACCCGGCCTACTTGGTGATCGCCTTCGGGCTCGACACCGCCCGCGGTGACCCAACCGGCACCTGGTCGAATCGCGCGGCCGACTTCCACCGCATGGGGGTTCTCATTGGCGCAGCCGGCTATCCGACCGTGGTGGTGCAGGAGGGCGGCTATCGCATCCGCACCCTGGGCGTCAACGCGCGCCACTTCTTCACCGGCCTGGTCGAAGGCGCCGGCGCCGCCAAACGCCCGTCGCGGCCAGCGGCGGCGGCAGTCAAATCGGCGGACCGGGGCCAGTTGTGGCGCGAGGCGGTGAAGCCGGAAGACGCCGGGCGCGTGCGCGACCTGGTTGCCACCACAGGGATGTTCTCCGCCGAGGAGATTGCCATCGCCGAGGAACTGGTGCAGGAGCGCGTCGCCAAGGGGCGGGCCTCCGGCTACGAATTCATCCTGATGGAAGAAGAAGGCAACCTCGTCGGCTATGCCTGCCATGGCCCCATTCCCGGTTCCGCCGGCGGCCACGACCTCTACTGGATCGCCGTGCATCCCGACCGCCAGGGACGCGGCGTCGGGCACCAGATTCTGGCGCGCGCCGAGGCGGCCATGAAGCGCAATGGCGCCGAGCGGATCTACATCGACACGTCGACCGGTGCGCGCTATGCGGCGACGCGCGCGTTCTATGCCAGCGCCGGTTTCGCGGTCGCCGCGGAGCTGCCCGATTTCTACCGCCCCGGCGACGGCAAGGCGATCTACTCCAAAATTCTGTGAGGCACTGTCCCGTGGCCCCTTGGGGCGGACCCTGCTAACTTCCCCGAGAAAGTCGATACTGAGGGGGAAGAGTTGAAATGCCGCTGACGACCACCACCATCGGCGCCTATCCCAAGCCAAAGTCGGTGCGCATCCCCGACTGGTTCGATCCCGGCGCCATGGACTCCAGTGTCGCCACCCGCGATTACGTCGCCGCCATGGAGAAGCTCGGCAAGGACGCGGAGGCCATCATCGCCGGAGGCGTACGCGAAGCGATCGAAGATCAGGTCGCCTGCGGCATCGACATCCCCACTGACGGCGAGGTGAAGCGCGAGAACTACGTGCACTACCACTGCCGCCACCTGGACGGCTTCGACTTCGAGAACTTGACCCATCGCGTGTTGCGTGGCGGCGCCTACGAGACCGACCTGCCGACCGTGCGCGGCCCGGTGAAGGCGAAGACGCCGTTTCTGCCCGACGACTGGCGGCTGGCACAGGGCTTCACCGACCAAGCGGTGAAGATGACACTGCCCGGCCCCATGACCATCAGCGACACCACCGCCGACGAATACTACGGCGACGCCAGGGCACTGGGCCGCGATCTCGCCGAGGCGCTGAACCGGGAGGTACTGGCCCTGGCCGAGGCCGGCTGCAAGCACATCCAGATCGACGAGCCGCTGTTCGCCCGCAAACCCAAGGAGGCCTTGGACTACGGACTGGACAACATCGAGCGCTGCTGGCACGGCGTGCCGGACGGCGTCACCAAGGTGATGCACATGTGCTGCGGCTATCCCAACCATCTGGACCAGGAAGACTACGTCAAGGCCGATCCGCAGGCCTACTTCGACCTGGCCAGGGCGGTCGACGAGACAGTCGTCGACGCGGTCTCCATCGAGGACGCGCACCGCCACAACAACCTCGAACTGCTCGATCTTTTTTCCAGGACCACGGTGATCTTCGGCGTTATCGCCATCGCCCGCAGCCGCGTCGAGACGCTTGAAGAAGTGCGCGAGCGCCTGCGGGCCGCCTTGCAGCACCTGCCGCCCGAGCGTCTCCTCGCCGCCCCGGACTGCGGCCTCGGCCACCTCGGCCGCGACCTCGCAATGCAAAAACTCAAGGTCCTCAGTGCCGCGGCGAAAAGCCTCTGACGTCTAAAGCGCTTTGCCGAGGCCCGACCTGAGCAGCCAGAGGAGTCGTCGCACTGTTCAGGATCATGATCCTTTGCCGGATCTTGCGCGACAGGTTGGTCGAGAGATCATCCAGAGCGTCGACGGTCCCGATCACCACCGGGTCTTGAATCGACTGGCTGTGGCGTGCGGCGATCTCGCCGGTCAGCGACAGCATCTCGGATCAGTAGCCGAGGTGACGTTGGAGCTCCTGCCGGCCCATCGTGCGCTTCGGGGCAGGCGCCGGCCGGGCGTCCTAAGTTCGCTATTCGGGTTGGCGGTAGCCGGCGGCAAGGGCTTCCGTCTCCCGGGTCCGGACGATCTCGTAGTCCTCCGCTGGAACGGCTGTAAAGCCGCTGAGGCAGAGGTCTTCCAGGACCGGCGTCATCTTGGCGTTCGCCGAGGCGCTCAAGAGGGTCCTGCGAAGTGCATCGCAGGCGGCCGGCCCCACTGCCGAAGAGGCGACCAACGGAGGTATGGGCGCCGCGGCGGTAGAGGCGATCGCTTCGATCTCCGCAACCCACGCCGGTTCGTGGTGGCGCATCAGGTCTAGGGCGTAGCTGTCCAGCGGCGCGATATCGACCTTCCCCTCGATGACCCAGGCCAGCGAGGCGGCTGGGGTCACCGCCGGGCCGAGGCTTTCCTTGTAGAGGCGCGGCCGGTTCTCCGAGCGATGGGCCAGAAGATGATGGCGCGGGGCGTTGAAGCCGGAGTGTGAGCCCTCCACGGTCCAGCCGATGCTGCCGCCGAAGGTGTCCTCGAGGTCGCGAAACCCGCGGTCACGACGCACGATGAGGTCGGTGAAGTAGCGCGCCCGTCCCTTGTAGCGCGCAGCCGAGGGAATAGGGGCGGCGATGACTTGCGGCTGGGGCAGACTGCGGCTGAAGGGCAGGCCGCACATGAAGACGCAGCCCATGTCCGGCCGCCGCCAGAGATCTTCCAGAGGCGCCGGCGCCGCATGCTCCACAGTCTCCAGGGCAACACCAGCTTCCTTGGAAACCCAGTTGAACAACCTAGCCCAGGCCCGCCGCGCCCCCGGCGTAACGTTGTACATGCGCGTGCAGGCAATCAGCCTCATCGACCGCCCCGTCCCGGCATGCGGCTCAGGCAAAACGCAGCTGCTGGCCGACACCCTGCTTTTTGGCCTTCTCCATCAAGGCCCAGCCCAGGGCGATGTCGGAGGTGCTGAGGCCGCGGTGCCAGAACAGGTTGGTTTCATCGTCGCTCTCTCGCCCCGCCTTGCGGCCGGCGACCACCTCGCCCATCTCCGCGTGCAGGGTTTCCGGCGTCAGCTTGCCTTCGTCGACGTGGCGCCGCAGCGAACCGAAAGGCCGGCCAGGGGCGCACTGGCCCCAGTCGTCCACGACGATCTTGTCCATGATATCGGTCAGCGAGAACTCGACCGCACTCATGGTGCCGTAGGGCACCACGAAAGCGCCCTTCTTCACCCACTCGGTAAGGAACAGCGGCTGCGGCGCGGGCAGGCGCGAGGCCTCGACCATAATGTCCGCTCCGGCGAGGCAGTCATGCCAGTTGTCGACTACGCGCACCGGCTTGCCCAGATCCTTCTCCAACCTCTGCCCAAAGGCATTGCGGCTCTCCGGGCGGCGCGAGTGCACACGGATCTCCTCGAAATCGAAGAGATGGTCGAGCAGCCGTACATTCCAGTAGGCCGTACCGCGCGCGCCGACGTGGCCCAGCACCTTGCAGTCCTTGCGCGCCAGGTACTTGGCGCCGATCGCGGTCATCGCGCCGGTGCGCATGTCGGTGATCGCCGAGGCGTCGATGATCGCCTTGGGCACCCCGGTCTCCGGATCGAAGAGGTTGAGGATCGCGAGTTCGGACGGCAAGCCGTGCTTATAGTTGTCGACGAAATCCCCGACGACTTTCACACCCGCCACGCCCAGCGGCTTCACATAGCCGCGCAGAACGTTGAAGTGGCCCTTGTCGGAGGACTCAGGCACCAGATGCACCCTCGGCTCGATGACGGTTTCGCCCAGGCCTTGCGCCCGCAGTGAAGCTTCGACGGCGGCAACGATCTCGTCATCGGTCAGCGCCAACGCCGAGACATCCGGGCCGTTGAGGTAGGTCACATCGATCTGCTGCATAGGGGGCCCTTTCAGGTATCACTTAACCTGGATTCCGCCATCGACGCGGAAGCGTCCGGCAACCGAATAGACTGAACCCGGATTCACAAGGCGCACACAGGTAACCACCTGACGGCCGGACCAGGAGCGGCGGTTAAGAATGAGGCCGGACTCGCGCTTTGGCACCTGCAGAAGTTCGCGTTCGCCAGCGTCGAGCGGCTTCGATTCGATCCGATGCTCAATCTCCGTCACCGGCAGGAGTCTGAGCAGGTAGCCGCTCGGCGTCAGCTGCGAGAAATCCTGATCGAGGAAACCCGGCGCCATCGGCGGATTCACGTGGCGGTCTTCGATCTGAACCGGCCGGCCATTCTCCATGTGCACAAGGAGGACATGAAAGACGGACGCGTCGGGCGGAATTTCCAGTGCCCGCGCCACGTCGTCCCCCGCCATTTCCGCTGTCTTGAAAATCACGCGGCAGGCATGAACGCCGCCACGCTCGGCAATCTCGTCGCCGATGCTTCGGATATTCAGCAGGGTGGCGGGCTGGCGCGGCTTCGCGACGAAGGTGCCGACACCTTGAATGCGTGTGACCCGCCCTTCCGCCGTCAGTTCCCGGATCGCCCGGTTCACCGTCATGCGTGACGCCGCCATGAATCCGGATATTTCGGATTCCGAAGGAATGCGGGCACCCGGCGCCCAAGCGCCAGACTCGATATGGTCGATCACATAGCTCTTGATGGACTGATAGAGCGGCCGGGGCTCTGCGCTCTGCCCCGCTCTGGGCCGGAGACCTTGATCCTGGGCGGCGGGCCCGTAATTGGGTTTGGACTTTTTCGGAGCGATCATTTTCATAGCTGAGCACGAAAGCATGTGCTTGTATATACATGTATAGAATATGGAAGTATCGTTAAGTGCCTTTATCGGTCAACATCTGAGTTCGGGAGGCTTGGAAATGGCGAACTGGAAAAATCTGGCTGGCGGTTTGATAGCCGCCGCCTGCCTGGCAACCTTCACCACAGGCGGCGCGCTCGGCGCCGGCTATCCGGAAAAGCCGGTTGAGATCGTTGTCCCCTTCGGCGCCGGTGACGCGCTCGACAGCACCGCCCGCGTGATCGCAGACCGCTTGAAAGACAAGCTTGGGGTGCCCTTCATCGTCAAGAACATTCCCGGCGCCGGCGGCGGCAAGGGGACCGCCGAGGCGAACAAGGCGGCGGATGACGGCTATACCCTGTTGATGGGTTCCACTGGCGCTCTTACGGCGCGACCGCTGATCAGTGACGCCGGCTATCAGACCGACGATTTCGTTCCGCTTGCCCAGTTGGTCGAAGCGCCCATCGCGCTCGCCGTCGCTGCCGACAGTCCCTACACCACGGTGCAGGAAATCGTTGAAGCAGCGAAACAGGCCCCCGGCAAGGTCACCTACTCGACTCCTGGCCCCGGCGCCACGCAGCACATCAATATGGAGATCTTCGCCAAGGACCAGGGCATCGAGTTGACTCACATCGGCGGGCGCGGCGGCAAGGGCGCCGTCACGAAAGCGCTCTCCGGCGAAGTCGACTTCGTCTTCGTCGGCGCTTCCAACTACACCAGTCTGGCAAAGGCCGGAAAGCTTCGTGTCCTGGCCACCGCGGCGAAAGACCGCCTCGCCTTCCTGCCGGATGTACCGACATTCCGCGAGCAGGGTTTCGATTTCGATGTCGCGGTGTGGTTTGGCCTCTTGACCAACAGTGGCGCGCCGGCCGACGTGGTGGCCAAGCTGCGCGAGACGATCGCCGAGGTAGCCAACACCGATGAAACCCGCGAACTCTATAAGAAGTTCAACCTCAACGAGGCCTTCCTCGACGGTGCGGCCTTTCAACAGCGCATCAATGAAAACGTCGACACCCATGCCAAGGTGCTGAAGGAAATCGGCTTAATGAAGTAAAGCACGGGGTGGCGGGGCACGCCGGGCCGCCGGCTGGAAGGCTGACGGCCCGCCACCCGTCACCAAGAGTGAGGGAACAGGGCGGCTCCATGAAAGCGGACAGACTGGCCGGGATTGCCGGCACCGGCGCCGGGATTGTGCTGGCAGCCGCAGCTTCGCAACTCGAAACTCTCGCCGGACAGCCGACGCTATCCGCCAGGTTCTTCCCCTATCTGCTCTCTTGCATCTTGATCTTCGGCGGCCTGCTGCTGGCCTTGAAGCCAGGGAGCCTCCCGCTCGCAACCGTCATCGAGAAGCTGCTGAGACGGCGGGGGCTCGCCTTCGCGGCCGTCTTCCTGATCTATGCCCTCACCTTCCGCTATGCCGATTTCCGCCTCGGCACCTGGGCCTTCGTGCTGGCGGCGATGTGGATCCTTGGATCGCGAAGTCGGCTCGAATTGACCCTGCTGCCACTCGCGATTTCGGCCACCACGTACTTGCTGTTTCGTTATGGCTTCACCGTGTTGCTGCCGGTATGGACCTGATCCCCTTCGATACCCTGGTCGCGGGGGCGGCTACGGTGTTCCAGCCCGAGATCCTGCTGTGGACCCTGATCGGTGTGCTCGTCGGTTTCGTCTTTGGCGCATCGCCCGGTTTGACGGCGACCACCGGTGTCGCCATCGCCACGCCGCTGACCTTCGGCGCCGGAT
The DNA here is from genome assembly GCA_040217155.1 of Kiloniellaceae bacterium. GTDB lineage: Bacteria > Pseudomonadota > Alphaproteobacteria > Kiloniellales > Kiloniellaceae > Pelagibius. The sequence continues at coordinate 78,946 of JAVJNS010000026.1, read as the reverse complement.
TTGACGTCGCCATGGCGCTGCTGCTCGGCATCTATTCCGCCGGATATTTCGCCGGTTCGATCCCGGCGATCCTGATCAATACGCCCGGCGCCCCGGGCAATGCCGCCACAGCGCTGGACGGCTACCGCCTGGCGCGCGCCGGCAAGGCGGATCTGGCGATCAGTCTGGCGGTGATCGCCTCGGTCATCGGCGGGCTGATTTCCATCGCCATCCTGATGGTGGCGGCGCCCAACCTCGCCGCTTTCGCGCTGGAATTCACGTCGGTCGAATACTTCGCCCTCGGCCTCTTCGGGCTGATCTGCGTGGCAGCGGTTTCAGGCGGTTCGCTGGTCAAGGGCATCCTGGGGGCCACAATCGGCATGTTCCTCGGCACCATGGGCATCGACGAAGTCGGCGGCATGCCCCGATTCACTCTCGGCCTGCCCGAATTACAGGGCGGCGTGCCCCTGATCCCAACGCTGATCGCTTTCTTCGCCGTGGCCGAGATGCTGCTGCAAGCCTCCGCCGAGCAGGGTCCTGCGGACCTGCCGCCACAGCAGCGCCATCCGGTCTTGCGCCTGCCTGGCTTGGCGCTGCAGCACAGCTGGCTGCTGCTCAAGAGTTCCATTATCGGTACCTTTATCGGCATCCTGCCCGGCACGGGGCCGACCATCGCCGCCTGGATCGCTTACGGCCAATCGCAACGCCGCGAAGCGGAGTCTAGCGGCGAAGAGTACGCCGCCAGCCGCGGTATCATCGCGGCTGAATCCGCCAACAACGCCGTGACCGGTGGCGCACTGGTACCGCTGCTGACTCTCGGTATCCCGGGAGATACGGTGACCGCCGTGCTGATCGGCGCGCTGCTCATCCAGGGCATCGATCCCGGCCCCTTTTTCATTTTCGAGCACGGCGACCTGTTTGCCCAGATCCTCACCATCCTGCTGGTGGCCGCCTTAATGACTCTCGTGCTGGGCCTGGGGGCGCGGCGGATCCTGCCGAAGATTCTCACGATCCCGCCGCGCATCCTGCTGCCGATCATCGCCGTGCTCTGCGCCGCCGGAGCGTTTTCGATCGGCCATGCGCCTTTCGAGGTCGGCCTGATCGCGGTTCTGGGGATCGCCGGCTATTGCCTCGCGCGCTTCGGCTTTCCCATGGCGCCCGTTGTCATCGGACTGGTGCTGGGTCCGATCATCGAGGTGAACCTGCGCAACGGCCTGGCCGCGAATGCCATGGACCTGAGCGTCTTTGTGACCCGCCCGATCAGCGCCTTCCTGCTGGCCGCGATTCTGGCGACCCTCGCGTGGTCCGCCTGGCGCGCGCGCAAACCTTGATCGGCGGCCCGGCGAGCGCCGGACCGACAGCGGGAACGACGCCGAAGCCGGCTAGGCGCTGAGCGCCTGGTCGAGATCCTCGATGATGTCGGCGGGGTCTTCCAGGCCAACGGAGAGGCGCAGCAAGCCGTCGCCGATGCCGAGCTCCGCGCGGCCCTCCGGCGAGAGACGCTGATGGGTCGTGGTCGCCGGATGAGTGACCAGGCTCTTGGCATCGCCGAGGTTGTTGGAGATGTCGATAGTTGTCAGCGCGTTCAGCAGGCGGAAAGCGCGCGCCTTGCCGCCCTCGACCTCGAAGGCCACCAGGGTGCTGCCACCCTTCATCTGGCGTCTCACGAGCTCTGCCTGCGGGTGGCTGGCGAGACCGGGATAGAGAACCCGCGTGACGCCGTTACGGCTCTCGAGGAATTCGGCCACGGCCAGCGCGTTGGCGCAGTGCCGCTCAACCCGCAGGTCCAGAGTCTCGAGACCCTTGAGCATGACCCAGGCGTTGAAGGGGCTCATCGAGGGCCCGGTGTGGCGGTAGAACATCTGCAGATGGTCCTTGATGAAGGCCTGGCTGCAGAGGATGGCGCCGCCCATGGCACGCCCCTGGCCGTCGATGTGCTTGGTGGCGGAATAGACCACGATGTCGGCGCCCAGTTCGATCGGGCGCTGCAACGACGGCGTGGCGAAAACGTTGTCCACGATGACCGAGGCGCCGACGGCGTGGGCCAGCTTGCTGACCGCCTCGATGTCGATGACCTCCAGCGTCGGGTTGGAGGGCGTCTCCATGAAGACCGCCCGAGCGCCCGGCGCCAGGGCGTCTTCCCAGGCCGCGAGGTCGGTGCCGTCGATAAGCTGGGTCTCGATGCCGTAGCGCGGCAGCAGCTCGGCGACGATGTAATCGCAGGAACCGAACAGCGCCCGCGAGGCCACCACCCGGTCACCAGCCTTCAACTGCGCCATCAGCGAAGCGAAAACCGCGCTCATGCCGCTTGCCGTGGCACGGCAGGCCTCGGCGCCCTCGAGCAGGCGCAGCCGCTCCTCGAACATGGAAACGGTCGGATTGGCATAGCGCGAATAGACGAAGCGCTCCTTGTCGCCCTTGAAGGCCGCCTCGGCTTCCTCGGCGGAGCCGTAGACATAGCCCGAGGTCAGATAGAGCGCCTCGCTGGTCTCGTCGAAGCCGCTGCGCGCCAAGCCGCCGCGCACCATTTCGGTTTGCGGTCGCCAGCGCCGCGTGGGGGTATTGTCCTTGGGCATGGTCCTGCTTCCTAGGTCTCCTGACGTGCTGCCTCTCGCTGCGCCTAGCCTTGCGCCCAGGGCAGACCGGCAAACTTCCAGCCGCCGACGCTGCCACGGTGGGCGGCGCCGTCGCGGTCGCCCTCGAAGCCTTCCGCCACGTTGTAGCAGGGCCCAAAACCGGCTGCGGTCAGCGCAATGGCGGCCGCTCGTGAGCGCGCGCCCGAGCGGCACAGCAGCAGCACCGGCTGATCCTTGCCGACGCCGCGTGCCGCGACCTCTGCGGCAAAATTTTCATTGTGCGCCATGTCCGGAAAAACCTGCCAGGAAACGCAGAGCGTCTCCTTGCCGATGCCATCGAGGCGCGGCACGCCGACAAAACCCCACTCCGGCGTGGTGCGCACATCCACCAGCACGGATTTGGGGTCTTTCTCCAGCAGTTCCCAAGCTTCCGCCGGGTGCAGATCTCCTGCGTAGCCATCTCCCATAACGCCACTCCCAGAAACATTGAGCTTCCCGGTCCTCACCGGGTTCGGTAAGGCCTCGCGCCGGCCGTGGCGGCAAGCGCGCTCCTCCCAGGGGATGCGGAGTTTAGGCCGCACACCGCCAGACGCAACAGCCTAATGTACACTCCGAATACGGAATGGGCGGGAAAAACCCCGCCAGTTCTGTGAAAATATCTGGCGGAGGGGGATCAGGACTGCGGCCCTTCGCCCTCCGCGGCCTGCCCCGACGCGCCTTCCGGCGCTTCCTGAGGCGGCCTGTCTTGGTGCGATTGTGCTTGATCTGCCTGGTCCCGGGGCGGCAGGACCGGGGCCGCGTCGCCGGCAAAGTGCACGACCTGCTGCGGGAAGGGGATCTCGATGCCCTCTTCGCGAAAGGCCTTGTCGATGGCAAAGCGCAGGTCGCTGGAGATGACCAAGCGGAAGCTGACTTCGCCGGTGTAGCAGCGCAGCTCGAAATCCAGGCTGCTGTTGCCGAAGTTCATGAACAGCACGAAGGGCTCCGGCGAGGTCAGCACCCGCTCGTGCTTCTGGGCGCAAGCGAGCAAGAGTTCGCGCACTTTCTCGACATCCGACCCATAGGCGACGCCGACAGGGACCTCGATCCGCCCGTAGTGGTCCTTGTGGGTCCAGTTGGTCACCGCCGTGGAAATGAAATCAGAATTCGGGATGATCACCGAGGCGCGCTGGAAGGTCGTCAATTCCGTCGAGCGCACGGTCATGCGCTTGACCGTTCCCTCGTTGCCGCCGACCAGCACCCAATCGCCCACTTTGATCGGCCGCTCGATCAGCAGGATGATACCGGACACGAAATTGCTGACGACGGCCTGCAGCCCGAAGCCGATACCCACCGATAACGCGCCGGCGATCAGCGCAATGTTGGAGAGATCGATGCCCAGCGCGGAGATGCCGAAGATGGCGGCAAGGATAATACCGACATAACCGAAACCGGCGGACAGCGAATGCTGAACACCTGAATCGAATCCGGTCTGGGGCAGCACACTGTTGCCCAGAAAGCGCTGTCCCAGGCGGGTCAACAGCAGGATCGCCGCGAAGACCAAAAGGGCAGCCAGAAGATCGGAGACGGAGATCGTGACGCCGCCAATGGTAATCCCGGAGAGCAGGCGGCGGGTCTCGGCCCAGAAGTCGCCAAAGGGCGAACCCCAGATCGCGGCGATGACTATAGCGCCGATGCCCATCAGCGCGGCATCGAGCAAGGCGCGCAGCCAGAATTTCAAGCGGTTGCGCGCGACGTGGCGAATTTCCAGAGCCTCGCGCATGAAGTCGGACCGCAACCCCGCGCCGATCGCTTCCCGTGCCAAGCCGCGCAGAATGATGAGGGCCGCCAGAGTGACGATACTGAGCAGAAGGTTGGTGATGAGGAACTCGGCCAGGTCGGCGTAGCCGGCGAGCGATGCCAGAACACTGAGCATCGCGATCACCGCGACGAGGCGACGGCTTGCCGGGCGCCAAAAACCGGGGCCCGTCTGAGTGGGCGGCGGTTCGACCCCGTCGGATTCAGTGTCATCCTGAGTCTTGCCGGCTTGCGGAACGCGATCCCAGTAGCGTTGGCGCGACGTATTGATCAGCACCAAGGCCGGCAGGAGATTGAGGAAAAAAGTGGAAAGTGAGAAATAGGCGTCGCTGACGCCGATCCGCGCCTGCGCCTCGCCCATGAAAATCCCGATGGCGAAAAGCGCCGCCAGCAGCGTAAAGCGCCACCCGAGCTTTCTGGCGTTCTTGGGCGACACCGGCAGCAGCCGCCACTGCGGCAGGTCCGGCGAGAGCACCGCGTAAGGCACGGCCCAGGCCAGGCTGAAGAAGGCCAAGACGGCGAAGAGGATCGACATCAACGCCCAGAACAGGCTCTGCGCCTCCGCACCGCTGGACCAGACCAGATATAGCAGCCCCGCGAAGATCAGCGCCGGCACGATACCGCGGGCGACGGTATTGGCGATGGCGGCGAGCAGGCGTGCGCTGTAGCTCGGCTCCTCTTCCGCGGGATCGCGCCCATGACGGCTGATCAGCCAGTGGCGCAGGAACCAGCCCAGCGCCAGCGTCAGAATCAGCAAGGCCGCGACGCGCAGAGATACTGCCTGGCTGCGTTGCTCTGCCTCCAGGCCTTGCCACCAAGCTTCCGGGGAGCGGGCGATCTCCTCCAATATGGCCAAAAACTCCGGTCCGCCTTGGCGCCAGACGTCAGGCGACCAGGGGAACGGATAGGTATGGAACAAGGCCTCGAACCGCTTGCGCTGTGTGAGGGAGCCGACCTCCGCATCGATCTCATTGGCCCGCACGATGGTCAGCTTGGCCTGAGTGATCTGCGCCTTGAGGCGTTTCAGGTCTTCTTCCAGGACCGCCCGCTGTTGGGTCACCGTCGGCGCTTCCGCTGCCGACTCCCCGTCCGGCAAAGGTCCTAGCGCATCGAGGCGGCGCTGCAGGCTCTCGACCTGCGGCTCCAAATTCTCGACCTGGGCCGCCGCCGCCTTGCGCGCTCTCGCCGTCACATCGTAGAAACGGCCGGCGCTCTCGGCCGTGGTGTCGGCTCGCTTCAACTGCTGTTCGATCAGGTCGAGGTTGCGGACCAAATGTTCCATGGCCAGCCGGCCGCTGTCATCTGCCGCTGTCTGCGCCGCGGCGCCCCGCAGCGGGCAGAGCGCCAGCAAGGCGGCCAGCAACAGTGCAAAATGACAGGCAGAGCGACGCAAGGCGGGATTTCCTCCAGAATTCCTTAGAGTGTTAGCACGGCCGATCAAGGCTGTGAAAGCCGCCCTTGCGCCGTCTTGCCGATGTTCTAGTCTGCGCCTTGCGACAATTCTGGTCATTGAACGGAACGACATGGACAACAGCAATCTGGCGCACGGCGGCAGGATCCTGGTGAATCAGTTGGTGGCGGAGGGCGCCGACTGCGCCTTCGGCGTACCGGGCGAGAGCTACTTGGCGGTCCTCGACGCGCTGCACGACACGCCGGAACTCGCCTACTACCTCTGCCGTCAGGAAGGCGGCGCGGCGATGATGGCCGACGCCTACGGCAAGCTGACCGGTCGCCCGGGTCTTTGCTTTGTCACCCGGGGGCCCGGCGCGACCAGCGCCAGTGCCGGTGTCCATGTCGCGTTTCAGGACTCAACGCCGATGATCCTGTTCATCGGCCAGGTCGGCCGCAGCATGATGGAGCGCGAGGCCTTCCAGGAGATCGACTACCGCCGCATGTTCGGCCAGATGGCCAAGTGGGTGGCGCAGATCGACGAAGCGCAGCGCATCCCGGAAATGCTGAGCCACGCCTTCCATACGGCAACTTCCGGACGGCCCGGCCCCGTCGTGCTGGCATTGCCCGAAGACATGCTCTCGACGCCGGTTCCGGCCCCTCTCCTGGCCAAGCCGTATCACGCCAGCACCGGCTATCCGGACCCTGCGCTGATGGAAGATCTTAGGCTGCGGCTCGAGCGCGCGAAGCGCCCTTTGATCATCGTCGGCGGCGGCGGCTGGAGTGCCGAGGCCAAGGCCGGTCTCGAAACCTTCGCCGGCGGCAACAAGCTGCCTGTTGCCGTCTCCTTCCGTTGCCAGGACTACTTCGACAACACGCACCCGAGCTATGTCGGCCAGGTCGGTATCGGCATCGATCCCAGGCTGGCGGCCAGGGTGCGGGAAACGGACCTGCTGATCCTGCTCGGCGCACGCTTCGGCGAGATGACCAGCAGCGGCTACAGCCTGATGAAAATTCCCAATCCAGACCAGCCGTTGGTGCACATCTACCCCGGTGCCGAAGAACTTGGCCGCGTATACCGCCCCGACCTGGCGATCCAGGCCGGCACCGCCGCCTTCGCGCGCGCCGCACTGTCCCTCGCGCGCCTTGACGCCAGCGCCTGGCAGGCTTGGACCGCTTCGGCCCGGGCCGACTACCTGGCCCACAACGCCCCCACGGAGATCCCCGGCAAGCTGCAGTACGGCAAGATCATCGCCTGGCTCAGCGAGAGCCTGCCACCGGAAGCCATTCTCACCAACGGTGCCGGCAACTACAGCGCCTGGCTGCACCGATTTTATCGCTTCCGTCACTACCGCAGCCAGCTTGCGCCGACCTCGGGTTCCATGGGCTACGGCCTGCCGGCGGCGGTGGCGGCCAAGGCGCTGCACCCGGAACGGCCGGTCGTCTGCTTTGCCGGCGACGGCTGTTTCATGATGCACGGGCAGGAATTGGCGACGGCGGCGCAGTACGGCCTCAATATCATCGTCATCGTGGTCAACAACGGCATGCTGGGCACCATCCGCATGCATCAGGAAAATCACTATCCGGGCCGGACCAGCGCCACTGACCTGGCCAACCCGGATTTTACCGCGCTGGCCCGCGCCTACGGCGCTCATGGCGAACTGGTGGAAGACGACGCCGACTTCGCCGCGGCCTTCGCCCGCGCCCAGAACGCCGGCAGGCCGGCCTTGATCGAACTGCGTCTCGACCCGGAGGCGATCACCCCGGGCGCCACCTTGAGCGGCCTGCGCGCCAAGGCTTCGGCGCGGTAGCCGTGTTTCAGGGCGGAAACGTCAGGGGTAGTCGCAGCGGTCGGCGGTCACGGTGAGGAAACCGCGCGCACCGGGCAGAGCGGTGAAGCGATACTCGTCGCTGCCGGCAACCACGGAATGGTGCAGCGGCAGCGCACCCTCGGCGGTCACCGTCTCTCCGCCCAATTGAGTAAAAGTCACACTGACCGGCTTCTCGGGATCAAACCAGGCCTCTCGATTGCCATTCGAATCCTGCGCCGCGTTGCCCGCGGCGGTCACGGTGATGGAGCGCGCGCCGAAGCTGACGGCATCATTGGCGCCGCCGTCCTGCAGGTCGGTCCTGACGATGAAGCGTTTGGTTTCCGGCTTGTCGTCGCACACCCGCGGCTTGTCCGCCGCGGAGACCAGGAAGACGAGCCTCTCCTCGTCGGCGCCGGCTTCCAGTTTTTGCTGCACCAAGGTCATCATCTCGCGCACGAAGCCCGTCGGCACCTCGCGCTCGTAGCGGGCCTGCCAGCCGGCGATGACTTCCCGCGCCTTGGCCAGATCGGTGGCCAGGGCGGCACTCTGCTGCTGCAGGCCGGAGACTTCCTCGGTCAACCGGGCGATGCGTTCCTCACCCTTGACGACATCGCGCTCGGCGAGTTGCGCTCCTATGCGGTAGGAATAGACGCCGGCGGCGAGAATCAGCGCCAGCGTCAGAGACCACTTGGTGACACCCCACCACAAGCGCCGGCGGCGGCGCTGTCGGTTTTCATGAAGCCCTAGAGACATTTCCGGTTAACGCCTTTGAATCAATGCATCTTTGTGAAGTTCGGCCGCGCATATCAGGGGCTCGCAATCGTTAACGGGCGCCTGCACCGGGTCGCCAAAAACGATCTAACCGACTGAAATCGCGGAATCTTTGCACATGTTTGATGTGTTTTTCTACCACCCCGCCCAACCCCAGGCAAGCCGCTCCGCTGCCGGTCCTTGCCCTGCCGATCCACGAGAATACCGCACGGGCGGCCGGAGCGGATTCCCAGCCTTTAACCAAAGCTTACCGCTTGGCCCCATAGTCTGAAACGGTCGCCGCGGTGATAAAATTGCGGCAGTTCACCAGCGCAATCAGGTGCATTCAGGTACGACCCATGGCCGACTCGCCCGATGATCCCCGCCGCGCCCTGCTGCGCCAGCTCGCCGAACTGCGCGGGCGGCTCGACCCGAAGGCCATCAATCACTTCCTCTCCAAAGTCGGCGGCTGGGAGCCCTATGACCGCGAGTCGGCGGGTGAAGCCGTGAGACAGTTCCTGGTGACCCGCACCGACGGCGGAAAATTCCAGGAACGCCTGAGCAGTGAGCTAAAGAAGAAGCCCTGACCGTACCGCGCGGGACCGCTCATCGCAGCCGTGGCTTCCCGATCGGGCGAAAGTGGATTGCCGCGCGGCGAGCGCCGTCACTATGCTCTGCGATGTCGTAAAGCGGAAAGCCTGAACCGTGGAAATTTCCTCACTCCTGATCTTCGCGGGTGCTCTTGCCGTTGCCGCGGGATCGCCCGGCCCGAACATCGCCGCCCTGGTGGCGCGTGTGCTGACCGGCGGCTGGCGCAGTGTGCTGCCGTTCATTGTCGCCTTATGGCTCGGCGAAGCGGTCTGGCTGTCGCTGGCCGTCTGGGGACTCGCGGCCATCGCCGAGAGCCTCCATCTGGTCTTCACGATCATCAAGTACCTCGGCGCAATCTATCTGCTCTACCTCGCCTGGCGGATGTGGTCCGCGCCGGTCGCGCCGCAGGACGGCGCCCTGCCGCATGAGAAATCGGCGGGCAGGCTCTTCGTCGCCGGCTTGGCGGTCGCTTTGGGGAACCCGAAGATCATGGTGTTCTATCTGGCGCTGTTGCCGTCGATCATCGATTTGACCGCGATGACGCTTGTGGGGTGGGCCGAGCTGACGGTGACCATGCTGGCCGTGCTCACCATCGTCGACTGCGCTTGGGCGGCCCTGGCGGCGCAGGCCCGACGGGCGCTGCGCTCGCCGCGCGCGGTGCGCGCCGCGAACCGCGCCGGCGCCTCGGTCATGGCCGCAGCCGCAGCCGCCATCGCCAGCCGCTAGAACAAGGCTCCCAGGTGCCGCGCGACCTCGTCAAAGCGATGGGCTGGGCCGTTCTCGGTGCTTTCCTCTTCGCCTTCATGTTCATGCTGCCGAAGCTGGCCAGCGCCGCGGCGCCGCCGCTGCAGGTCGCCTTCTTGCGCTATTTCGCCGGCTTCCTGACCATCCTGCCCTTCTTCCTGCGGGCCCATGGCGCAGGCCAGGCCCTGCCGCAGGTTATCGCGCCTTCGAAGCGCCGCATGAACCTGACCCACGCCCTGCGCGCCTGCTGCGGCATCTCCAGCGTCGCCCTGGGCACCTACGCCGTGACTCACATTCCGCTGGCCAATGCCCAAGCCATCGCCATGACCAGTGGGGTTTTTGGCGTTGGTCTGGCGGCGATCTTCCTGCGCGAGCGCCTCAGCCTCGCCGACTTCGCCGCCGGTGCCGTCTGCCTCGCCGGCGCCGTGGTGGTGGCGGGGCCCGATCTCGATGTGCCGGGATGGGTTTCGCTGGGCGCCCTGGCGGCCCTGGCGCAGGCCTTCGCCTGGGGGGCGGAACTGGTGCTGTTGCGTTTCACGGCGGTGCGCGACAGCCCGCAGCGCACCCTGACCCTGGTCAATGGCAGCGCCTGCCTGCTGCTCTTTGTCACCACGATCTGGTGGTGGCGCCTGCTGCCCGCCGGCGACCTGGCGGTCCTGCTGGCCATGGGTCCCGTCGCCATCGTCGGACAGTACTGCAACATCCGCGCCTTCCAGCTGGCGGAAACGGCCAAGCTGGTGCCGGTCAAGTACAGCGGCCTGATCTTCGCCGCCGTGCTGGGCCTGCTGTTTTTCGACGAGTGGCCGCGCCCGGCCGCCATTCTCGGCGCGGCGATGATCTGCGGCGGCGCGATCTATCTCGCGCGCCAGAAGCCGGCACCTTCCGTACCCATCGCCGGCCCGGTGAACTAATTGGGTTCAGCTCAACAGCAGCGCGTCGCTGTCCAGTTCGTCGCCGCGCACCTGGGCGAAGAGGGCGACGAGGTCGCCGACCTCCAGCTTCGCCCGCTCCGCTCCGGCGACGTCCAGCACCACCCGGCCCTCGTGCAGCATCAGGCTGCGGGTGCCCAGCGAGAGTGCCTGGCGCATCGAGTGGGTGACCATCAGGGTCGTCAGCTTTTCGGCCTCCACCAGGTCGCGGGTCAGGTCGAGCACGAAATTCTGCATGCGCGGGTCGAGCGCCGCGGTGTGCTCGTCGAGCAGCAGGATCTTGGTCGGCCGCAGCGTCGCCATCACCAGGCTGACGGCTTGCCGCTGGCCGCCGGAGAGCAGGCCCATGCGGTCGCCAAGGCGGTTCTCCAGCTTGAGGCCGAGGCGAGCGATCTTGTCGCGAAACTCCTCGCGCCGCGCCGCGGTCAAGGCCCGGGTAAGGCCGCGCCGGGTGCCGCGGGCCGCCGCCAGGGCGAGGTTCTCCTCGATGGTCAGGCCCTCGCAGGTGCCGGCCAGAGGATCCTGGAACACCCGCGCCGCCAGCAGGGCGCGGCGCGGCGCCGGCCAGGTCGTGACATCGGTGCCGTCGATGAGGATACGGCCCGAAGTCGGCGGCACCTCGCCGGTCAGGCAATTCAGCAGCGTCGACTTGCCGGCGCCGTTGGAGCCGATCACGGTGACGAACTCGCCGCCGGCGATTTCGGTGGAGACGCCTTGCAGCGCTTGCGTCTCCATCACCGTGCCGGGGCTGAAGGTGACCTTGAGATCCTCGACCCTGATCATGACGTGGTCCCCTTGCGGCGCCGCGCCAGCAGGCTTTTGATGGGATTGCGCGCGCTCGGCAGGATCAGCGCCAGGGCCACCAGCACGGCGGTCACCAGGTTGAGGTCCGCCGAGGTGAGGCCGAGGTAGTCGGCGTTCAGGGCGAAGGCGATGGCGAGACGGTAGATGATCGAGCCGAAGATGCAGGCGATCACGGCCACCACCACGCCGCGCACCCGGAAGATGGCCTCGCCGGCGATGACCGCGGCGAGGCCGACCACGATGGTGCCGGTGCCGATGGTGATGTCGGCAAAGCCGTTCATCTGCGCGAAGAGCGCACCGCCAAGGGCGACCATGCCGTTGGATATCGCCATGCCGGTTGCGGTGACCCGCGCCGTGGCGATGCCCTGGGCCCGGGCCATGCGCGGATTGGCGCCGGTCGCCCGCATGCCGAGACCGTACTCGGTGATCAGGAACCAGCCGACCATGACGGTGACCGCGATGACCACCACGCCGCCGAAGATGGGCTTCAGGTAGAGCCCGGTGAGACCCAGGCCCTCAAAGGGCGTCAGCACCGTCGGTTCGGTGATCAGCGCCAGGTTCGGCCGACCCATGATGCGCAGGTTCACCGAGTAGAGCGCGATCATGGTGAGGATCGAGGCCAGCAGATGCAGGATGCCGAAGCGCAGGTTGAGCACCGCCGTCACCAGCCCGGCCAGCATCCCGGCGAGGATGGCGCAGCCCGTCGCCAGATAGGGGTCGACCCCGCCGATGATCAGCGTCGCCACCACGGCCGCCCCCAGCGGGAAACTGCCGTCGACCGTCAGGTCCGGAAAGTCCAGGATGCGGAAGGAGAGATAGACTCCCAGCGCGACGAGCCCGTAGACGAAGCCGATCTCGATCGCCCCGAGGAAGGAGACTAGGTTCATGTCACCCGCTGCACGCGGAGGCGCGCAGTCGCTTCAATCAAAGGGCGGCGCTTACTGCACCACCTCCTTGGCCTTTGCAATGACGGAATCCGGGATTGTGGCGCCCATCTTCTTCGCCATGCCGGGGTTCACGTAGAGTTCGGTGATTTCCACGCCTTCCACCGCGATACTGCCCGGCGCTTCGCCTTTCAGCACCCGCACCACCATCTTGCCGGTCTGGCGGCCGATATCGTAGTAGTTGAAGCCGACCGCGGCGATGGCCCCGCGCGGCACCGAGTCGGTGTCCCCGGCATAGACCGGCACCTGGTTGTCGATGCCGACTTTCACCACGGCCTCGAAGGCCGAGACGATGGTGTTGTCGGTCGGCACATAGATCACGTCGACCTTGCCGACCAGGCTCTGGGCGGCGCCCAGCACCTCTGAGGTCTTGGTCGCCGGGGCCTCGACCACCGCCAGGCCACGCGACGGCGCCTCCTTCTTGATCAGTTCCATGAGGGTGACCGAGTTGGCCTCGCCGGGATTGAAGGGGACGCCCACGGTCTTGGCGTCCGGGGTGATCTCCTTGATGAGATCCAGGTGCTTGCCGATCGGCGAGAGGTCGGACATGCCGGTCACATTGCCGCCCGGCATCATCGCATCGCCGACCAGCTTGGCGCCCACCGGGTCGGTGACCGCGGTGAAGACCACGGGGATGTCTTTGGTCGCAGAGACCACGGCCTGCGCCGAGGGAGTGGAGATCGGCACGATCACGTCCGGCGCCTCGCCGACGAACTTTCGGGCGATCTGCGCCGCCGTGGCCGGGTTGCCCTGGGCGCTTTCATAAAGAAAACGCAAATTCGTGCCTTCGACGTAGCCGGCGGCGGCCAGCTCGTCGCGCACACCGTCGCGCGCGGCGTCGAGCGCGGGGTGCTCGACGATGGCGGTGGTGGCCACTGTCACTTCCTGGGCCGCGGCGGACAGGCTGAGGCCGGCGGCGGCCAGGGCGGCAGCGGAAAGGCCGGCAATGGCGGTTCGTAGACGCATCTGGATCTCGCTCCCTGTTTTTGCTTGATCGCGTTCTTATTCAATTGCCCGGCGGGCGGAATTTCTGCCCCTTGGCTTAGCATGCAAACGCTCCGCCGTCCAAGGCTCTCGCCGTTTCAACAGGGCAGCGAGCAAGCGGTTGCCGCGTGACCGGCCAAGAGATTAAACTTCCATCGAAAACCGGGGTCCTCACCCGGGAACTCTTCCAAAAACAGATAAAGCTCCCCCGCGAAAGGCTGCTCCATGGACATGCGCAAACTCGGCCGCAGTGGCCTCACCGTCTCGCCGATCTGCCTCGGCACCATGATGTTTGGCGACCAGACCGACGAGAAGTCGGCGCGGCGCATCATCGACCACGCCCGCGACGCCGGGGTGAACTTCATCGACACCGCCGACCAGTACGCCAAGGGCAAGTCCGAGGAAATCGTCGGCCGTGCCCTCGCCAAGGACCGCGACGCCTGGGTGCTGGCCACCAAGGCCGGCAATCCGGTGAACGACAAGCACGCCAATGCCGAGGGCCTCAGCCGCAAGTGGCTGCTGAAGGCCATCGATGACAGCCTCACGCGCCTCGACGTCGACTACGTGGACATCTGGTACCTGCACTTGGACGACTACACGACGCCGCTGGAGGAGGCGGTCAGTGCGGTGGCCGACGTGCTGGGTTCCGGCAAGGCGCTCTACTGGGGAGTCAGCAATTTCCGCGCCTGGCGCATCTGCGAACTGGTGCGCCTCGCCGCCGAGGCCGGCATCGACAAGCCGGTCGTCTGCCAGCCCTATTACAACGCCATGAACCGCATGCCGGAGGTCGAGATCCTGCCGGCCTGCGAGTATCACGGGCTGGGCGTGGTGCCTTACAGTCCGCTGGCCCGCGGCGTGCTGACCGGCAAGTACCCGCCGGGCAAGGCGGCGCCCAAGGGCAGCCGCGCCGCGCGCAAGGACGTGCGCATGATGGAGTCGGAATTTCGCGAGGAGTCCCTGGTCATCGCCCAGAAGATCAAGCAGCACGCCGAGGCCAAGGGCATGACCGCGGCCGACTTCGCGGTGAACTGGGTGCTGGCCAATCCGATCATAACGTCCGTTCTGGCCGGCCCGCGCACCCTGGAGCAATGGAAAGGCTACCTCGGCGCCCTTGACCACGGCTTCGACGACGACGACGAGGCGCTGCTGAACGCCCTGGTCGCGCCGGGCCACCCCTCGACCCCCGGCTACAGCGACCCGCGCTATCCGCTCACCGGCCGCCCGGGCTGGTAAGACAGAGTGCCGGAAGTCAAAGAAACTGAACCGCTGTAAGTCGTTTCGTCTTTGGAAGAGGCGCCGGCGCCGTTCGGATGGTCGTCACGGGGTCGGCGATGGCGACAGTTAGTCCCCCACCGCGCGGTCGACAGGAATGCTTTCCAGTTCGTCGACGGAGATGTAGGTGGAAATCTGCTGGCTCATCGAGGCCTTCTCGAAGTCGACCAGTTGATCTCGCGCGGTGGCGCCGATCAGTCCGTCGGCGGTGACGCCGTCGCTGGACAGCGGCAGCACCAGACGCTCGCCCAGCGCGATGCGGTCGGCGCAGCGATAAACCGGGCCGCTGGCGATGAGGGCCGCTTCCTGCTGCAGCACGCGCAGGAAGGCCGCGTTGGTCGCCTCGAAACGGTCCGGGGCCACGAAGTCGGACAGCAGGCAACCGGCCACCGACATGCCCCAGATGTCGTTCACGTCCTCGCCGGCCAGGCGATAGCGGAAGGTCCCCGCGCTATCTTCGAACTGGCTGATCCAGATAATCGGCAGGACGGGCGCGAGTTCCACCGCATCGATATCGCTGCGCGAGGGCAGGCGCTTGGCGCCCCGGGCCGCCAGATAGTGCCCCAGCAGCAGGCGCAGGCGCCGGCTCTTTATCGCTGCATCCATGCCTTCACCCTGAGATTGCCCCGAAGGGTTCAACCCCAACCGGCCGCGGCGGTCCGCCGCGCCGGATTCGGATCGTTCTGCCAGAACCCTAACACAGATACTCTTAATCAATTTGGTTAGTCTCGAAAAGGCATAATCCTGGACGCGGTCCCGGTGCCCTGCCAGGATGCTGGCCCCTCTGATCCACATTTCCGGCCATGCTTGAAACCGCGCTCGTTGCCTCCGCGACCTTTTTCGCGACCATCGGCCCGCTCGACGTGGCGGCGCTGTTCGCCGCCCTGACGCCGCGCAACACCACGGCCGAACGCCGCGCCATCGCCCTGAAGGGCACGCTGATCGCCCTCGGCATCCTGCTGGTCTTCGCGGTCTTTGGCGATTCCCTGCTGCGTCTCTTCGGCATCTCGCTGCCGGCGCTGCGCACCGCCGGCGGCGTTCTGCTGCTGCTGATCGCCATAGACATGGTTTTCGCGCGCTCCTCCGGCGGCGTCACCACCACGGAAGATGAGAACCGCGAGGCGACCGGCAAGGACGACATCTCGGTCTTCCCTCTGGCCACGCCGCTGATCGCCGGGCCCGGCACCATGGGCGCCGCCATTTTGCTGGTCGCCAACGCCGAGGGGGACCCGGCAATCATCGGCGTGGTCATCGCCAGCCTGGTCGGCATGCTGCTCGTCACCTTCGTGCTGATGCTGATCGCGGCGCAGATTCAAAAACTGCTCGGCGTCACCGGCCTGCACGTCATCGCCCGGGTCTTCGGCGTGCTGCTGGCGGCGCTGGCCGTGCAGTTCATCTTCGACGGTATCGCCGGCAGCGGCTTGGTCGGCGGATAGGGAAGTGCCGCCAAAGCTCGTGGTTACTTCCGCGGGGGCTTATCCGTGCTGGCTCGAGGCGGCCCAGAGGTTGATGCCGCTGTCGGTGGCCAATTCGTCGATCTTGGCCAGTTCTTCGGCGGAAAAGTCGCGCTTCTTGAGGGCGGCGACGCAGTCCTCCACCTGTGCGACCCTGCTTGCGCCGATGAGGGCCGTGGTGACGCGCGGATCGCGCAGCACCCAGGCGATCGCCATCTGCGCCAGGCTCTGGCCGCGCGCCTCGGCGATGGCGTTCAGACCGCGTACTTTTTCCAGATTCGCCTCGGTCATGAACTCGGGGCGCAACGACTTGTCGGCGGCGGCGCGGCTGCCCTCCGGCACCTCTTTCAGATACTTGTCGGTCAGCATGCCCTGGGCCAGCGGCGAAAAGGCGATGCAGCCGATGCCCTCCTCCTCCAGCACCGGCAGCAGGCCGTCGTTCTCGATCCAGCGGTTGAACATCGAATAGCTCGGCTGGTGGATCAGGCAGGGCGTGCCCAGATCGCGCAGGATTTTCACCGCCGCGCGGGTCTTCTCCGGCCCGTAGGAGGAGATCCCGGCATAAAGCGCCTTGCCCTGGCGCACCGCCGTGTCGAGCGCCCCCATGGTCTCTTCCAGCGGCGTGTCCGGGTCGTAGCGGTGGGAGTAGAAGATGTCGACGTAGTCGAGCCCCAGGCGGTTCAGGCTCTGGTCGAGGCTGGCCAGCAGGTACTTGCGGCTGCCCCACTGTCCGTAGGGGCCGGGCCACATGAGATAGCCGGCCTTGGAGGAGATGATCATCTCGTCGCGGTAGGGCGCGAAATCGGTTTTCAGCAGGCGCCCGAAGTTGGCTTCGGCGCTGCCCGGCGGCGGGCCGTAGTTGTTGGCCAGATCGAAGTGGGTGATGCCGAGGTCGAAGGCACGGCGGCAGATCGCGCGGCCCGTCTCGAAGGAACGGTCGTCGCCGAAGTTGTGCCACAGCCCGAGCGATAGCGCAGGCAGCCGCAGTCCACTGCGTCCACAGCGGTTGTAGATCATGGTTTCGTAACGTTCCTGGTGCGCCAGGTACGGCATATGGTCGTCTCCCAAGGCGTGAAAACGGCGGCGGCGAGAGGGGCCGGACAGGCCGTGAGTCTACACCGCGGCGCCGGTCCGGGGCAAATGCGCGGACCGGCGGATCACGCGGCGCTGATACCGCCGTTGACCGAGATCGCCTGGCCGGTGATCTTGGCCGCCGCCGGGCTGGCCAGAAAGACGATGAGCGCGGCCAGATCCTCCGCCGTGGTGGGGCCGAGGCCGGCCAGGGGCCGGGCCTTCTCGAACAGTTTCTTGGAAAAACTGCCTTCAGCCATAAGGCGCTCGGTCAGCGCCGTGCCTTCGACCAGCGAGGGCGTCACCGCATTGGCGCGGATGCCGTTGCGCTTGGCCTCGATCGCGAGTCCGCGGGTGAATTGCACGATGGCCGCCATCACCGCGCCGACCACCGCCTCGCCCGGCGTCGCCACCTTGGCGGCGTCGGAGGCGACGTTCACGATGCCGCCGCCGCCCGCCTCCATCATCATCGGCAGCACGGCGCGGCAGGCGTTAAGCGTCGGCGCCAGATCCTCCATGAGGGTGCGGTTCAGTTGGGCGATGGGCTGGCGGAACAGCAGTTCGGGCAGGTTGTTGCCGCCGGGCGAGCAGACCAGCAGGTCGATGCCGCCCATTCCGGCCGCCGCGGTTCCGGCCATGTCCTTGGCCGCCTTGGGGTCGCTGCAGTCGGCGAGCAGCGCCGCCACCGCGGCCTTGCGCTCGATCGAGCGCAGGTGGTCGACGGCCGCCGCCGCCCGCTCCGGGTTGCGCCCGACGAGGCGCAGGCGCGGCGCCCCGGCGCGGATCAGCGCCGCGGCCGCGGCCAGGCCGATGCCCGAAGTGCCGCCGACGATCAGTACCGACATTTCCGAAAATGGCTTCGCCGCCACCGCCATGTGTCGCCTCCCCTGACGTTTACCAAGGCAAAGGGAACAGGTTCCGGCAAGGGGCGCAAGAAGCGGATAGAGGCGTCGGTGTCCTGCTGCTGTGATGCTGCGGTGATCATTTGCTGGAGCTTCACTCCCATGACCGCCTTACGCTTCGTCGCTCTCGATTCCGATCTGGCCCGCGCCTGGCGCGATGGTTCCACCGATGCCAACGGCCAGGCACCCGAACGGCAGGTCTCCGACGGCGGCGGCAACCCCTGCCGTCACTGCCTCGACGATATCGCCGAGGGCGCGCCTTTCCTGGTGCTGGCGCACCGGCCCTTCCCGGCGCCGCAGCCCTATGCCGAGGTCGGGCCGATCTTCCTTCATGCCGAAGACTGCCCGCGCTATGCCGAAGCCGGCGTCTTGCCCGAGATGTTTAAGCGCCGGAAATCGGTGATGATCCGGGGTTACGGCAGCGACGACCGCATCGTCTATGGCACGGGCAAGGTAGTGCCGTCACATGAGGTCGAGCCTTCTGCGGCCAGAATGTTTGAAGACCCGAAGATCGCCTATATTCACATCCGCTCGGCCAGCAACAACTGCTACCAGTGCCGCATTGAGCGGGGGTGAGACGCCTCCCTTGCGACCACACCACTGTCATCCCAGGACTTGTTCCCGGGATCCAATGGCGTGACCGCATGGCAATGGCTCGCGGACGAATTCCATGGCCGAGCAAGCGCTGCGGCCGACGGGTCCCGGCACCAAGTGCCGGGACGACAGTCCTGGCTGTGGCGGGGGCCAGGTTCTGCTGGTCAAGTAGGGTGAACGTCGCGGGCGCGCGCAACCGCCTAAAACGCCGCTTCCTTCAGTTCCATGATCGGCGCCTTGCCGGCCATGATGGCGGCGAAGTGGCCGGAGCTCTTGGGCAGCAGGCGCTGAAAGAAGAAGCGCGCGGTGGCGAGCTTGGCCTCATGGAAGCCGCTCTCGTCGCCGTCCCGCTTCGCCAGGCTCACTTCAGCCATGCGGCACCACATGTAGGCGAGCGCGGTATAGGCGAAGAGGTTCAGGTAGTCGCTCGCGGCGGCGCCGGCCTCCTCCGGGTCCTTCATCCCCTGCTGGGCGATCCACAGCGTGGCCTGCTGCAGGCGGCTGAGATTCTTGGCCAGAGGCGCCACGAATTCCGCCAGCTCCGGCTTTTCCATGCCGGTCTCGATATAGGCCTGCACCGGGTGGAAGAAGCGGCGCAGCAGGCGGCCCATGTTCTGGCCGAGCTTGCGGCCCACCAGGTCGAGCGCCTGGATGCCGTTGGCGCCCTCGTAGATCTGGGCGATGCGCGCGTCGCGCACCAGCTGCTCCATGCCGGTCTCCCAGATGTAGCCGTGGCCGCCGTAGACCTGCATGCCCAGGTTGGTCGCCTCGAAGCCGTAATCGGTGAAGAACGACTTGATGATCGGAGTCATCAGGGCGACGAGATCGTCGGCCTCTTGACGTTTCGCTTCGTCGGGGTGCTTTTCGGCCACGTCGACGGCGATGGCGACCCAGAGGGCCAGGGCGCGCGCGCCCTCGTTCAGCGCGCGCA
Source organism: Kiloniellaceae bacterium (assembly GCA_040217155.1). GTDB lineage: Bacteria > Pseudomonadota > Alphaproteobacteria > Kiloniellales > Kiloniellaceae > Pelagibius. Next base: position 59,424 of record JAVJNS010000026.1, on the reverse strand, counting down.
TGGTCAGCAGGTTCCGGCGCACGTCCGGATGCACGATGATCGGGTCGGCCGGTTTGTCCGGATGGGCCGGGCCGGCCAGCGAGCGGCCCTGCAGCCGTTCCTTGGCGTAGGCCGCCGCCGACTGGTAAGCGGTCTCGGCGAGCCCGAGGCCCTGAATGCCGACGTCGAGGCGTGCCACGTTCATCATGGTGAACATCTTGGCCATGCCGCTGTGCGGCGCGCCGACCAGGTAGCCTTCGGCCGCGTCGAAGTTCATGACGCAGGTAGAGGAGGCCTTGATGCCCATCTTGTGCTCGATGGAGCCGCAGGCCACGCCGTTGCGCGCGCCCGGACTGCCGTCTTCCTTCACCAGGAACTTCGGCACGATGAACAGCGAGATGCCCTTGGAGCCTTCCGGCGCGTCGGGCAGCTTGGCCAGCACCAGGTGGACGATGTTGTCGCTGAGGTCATGCTCGCCGGCGGAGATGAAAATCTTGGTGCCGGTGATGGCGTAGCTGCCGTCGTCCTTGGGCTCCGCCTTGGTGCGGATGAGGCCGAGGTCGGTGCCGCAATGCGACTCGGTGAGGCACATGGTGCCGGACCAGCGGCCGTGGATCATGTTCGGCAGAAAGGTCCGCTTCTGGTCGTCGGAACCGTGCAGCTCCAGCGCGTTGCAGGCGCCGTGGGTCAGGCCCGGGTACATGCCGAAGGAGAGATTGGTCGAGCAGATCAGTTCGGTCATGGCGAACTGCAGGGTCTTGGGCAGGCCCTGGCCGCCGTAGTCGGGGTTGAGCGACAGGCCGTTCCAGCCGGCCTCGCAGAAGGCCTGGTAGAGTTCCTTGAAACCCTCGGGCGTGCGCACCACGCCGTTCTCGAAACCGCAACCCGCCTCGTCGCCGGGCTGATTGAGCGGCAGCAGCTCGTTCTCGCAGAACTTGGCGCCCTCCTCCATCACCGTGTCGGCGAGATCGCGGGTCGCCTCCTCGAAGCCGGGCAGGCCCGCCACCCGGCCCTCGTAGTCGAGCAGGTCGTGCAGCAGGTAGCGAATGTCGTCGAGCGGCGCGGTGTAGGTCACCATGATCTGTCTTCCACTGGTTAAGAAGCGGCCCCCAGGTACGAAGCGGCCCTAATTTCGAAGGGGTTTACCGGTCTCGAGCGTGTGCTCGACCCGCGCCAGGGTGGCCGGCGTCCGCACCAGGCGCATGAAGGCGGCGCGCTCCATCTTCAAGACCGCGTCCTCGCCCAGGCCCGCGGTGAAATCCGCCTTGGCGCCGCCGGTCAGCACCTCGGCCAGTTCCGTCGCCACCACCATGTCGTGCTCGGTGGCCTGGCCCTTGGCGAAGAGGTCGCGCAGCGCGAAAGCCAGGGATGCCTTGCCGGAGGGCCCGGGCAGGAACAGCTCGGCCGGCGCCGGCGGCTGGTAGCCCTCGACCAGCGACAGGGCCTTCTGCTTGGCGTCGGCCAGCAGGCGCTCGCGGTTGAAGGTGACGTGATCGCTGCCGCGCAGGAAGCCCAGTTCCTTGGCCTCGAAGGCCGACTTGGCCACCTTGGCGAGACCGATGGTTTCGAAGGCCGCGGCGACCGGCGGCATCGGCCCCCTGGGGCGGCGCGGGTCCTGGGCGTAGCGGGTCAGCAGCTCCTTGCAGCCGCCCCAGGCCGGCACCACGCCGACGCCGGCCTCGACCAGGCCGATGTAGCTCTCGGCATGGGCCTGCACGGCGTCGGAGGCGAGCAGAATCTCGCAGCCGCCGCCCAGCGCCAGGCCGGAGGGCGCGGCCACCATCGGAAAGGGCGCGCGCTTCAGGGCGGTGTAGACCTTCTGGCCCTCGGCCACCATGTCCTCGATCATCGGCCAGGCGCCGACGTTGGCGGCGAACATGGCAAGGCCCAGGTTGGCCCCGGCGGAAAACTGCGAGCCCTCGTTGTAGACCACCAGCGCCTTGTAGTCCTTGGGGACGATCTCCAGCGCCTTGCCCATGATCTTGAAGACCTCGGGGTCGATGGTGTTGAGCTTGGTGTGCACTTCCAGGCAGACGACGCCGTCGCCGATGTCCCACAGCGAGGCCGAACCGTTCCGGGCCAGGGGGGCGCCTTTCAGCTTTATGTCCGACAGCAGCAGCACGCCGTCGCCGCGGACGACATCGGCATAGTCACCGGCGACGGTCAGGTGTTGCAGCCGCCCGTTCTCGACGCGGTAGAAGCCGTCAGCCGCCGCGGCTTTCTCCAGCAGCGGCGGCACCTCCCGGCCCTCCGCTTTCAGGCGCGCGGCGACATCCGCGGCACCAAGCTGGTCGAGCAGCTCGAAGGGGCCGAATTTCCAGTTGTAGCCCATCCGCATCGCCCGATCGACCGAGGGGATCTCGTCGGCGATCTCCGGCACCAGCGAGGCGGCATAGCCGAGCGTCTGCGACATCACCGCCCAGGCGAAGGCCCCGCCCTTGTCACTGTGAGCCACCAGCGCCTTGGCGCCGCCGCGCCGGGCGGCGGAGACGGAGGCCAGCGACGGCCTGGCCGCCGGCGCATAGTCGCCGGTGGTGAGATCGATCGCCTCTTTCACGCGCGCGCCGCCGGTCTTGTTGAGACGGTAGAAGCCGCCCTTGCCCTTGCGGCCCGTGTAGCCCTCCGAGATCAGCTTTTCGAGCAAGGGGAAGTCGCGGCGCAGCCCCTGGTAGGCGTCGTCCTTCGGCAAGGTCGCGGCCAGCGAAGCGTCGACCTTGGGCATGAGGTCGAGACCGACCAGATCGAGCAGCGCGAAGACGCCGGTCTTGGGAATGCCGAGCGGCCGCCCCATGACGGCATCGGCCTCCTCCACCGTCAGGCCGCGGTCGAGGGTCTCCACCACGGCGCACTGCAGCCAGAAGGTTCCGATGCGGTTGGCGACGAAACCCGGCGTGTCGTGGCACCGCACGATGCCCTTGCCGAGCACCCGATCGCCGAAGGCGTCGATTTCCGCCACCACTTCCGGACGTGTCTTTTCACCCGCGACCAGTTCCAGCAGCGGCATGTAGCGCGGCGGATTGAAGAAGTGGGTGATGAGAAAGTCGCCGGCGAAGCGCTCCGGCAGGCCCTCGGTCAGCAGCTTCAGCGGCAGGGTCGAGGTATTGGAGGACACGATGGATCCATCTTTCCGGACTTCTTCCAGGCGCCGGTAGAGGCTGCGCTTTACCTCGGGATCTTCCAGCACCGCCTCGACGATCCAGTCGCAGTCGGCAAGCTTGTCGAAATCGTCCTCCAGATTGCCGGGCGTGACCAGCTTGGCCGCGCGCTGCCACATGAAGGGCGCCGGGTCGGCCTTCAGCATCCTGGCGACGGCGCCCTCGGCCAGGGCGGAGCGGTTCTCCGCGCCCTCCCCTGCTCCCTGGGGCACGATATCCAGCAGCAGCACCGGGATTCCGGCATTGGCGAGGTGGGCGGCGATGCCGGCGCCCATGACGCCGGCGCCGATCACGGCGGCTTGGTTGATGGCCATCACGCGGCCTCCAAGATCGTCGCGATGCCCTGGCCGCCGCCGATGCACTGGGTGGCCAGCGCGAATTCCTGGCCCTCGCGCTGCAGCAGCGCCGCGGCCTTGCCGGTGATGCGCGCGCCGGTGGCGCCCAGAGGATGGCCGAGCGCGATGGCGCCGCCGTCGAGGTTGGTCTTGTCGAGGTCGAGGCCCAACTCGTCGGCGCAGGCCAGAGCCTGCGCGGCGAAGGCTTCGTTCAGCTCGATGATGCCGAGGTCTTTCACCGCGAGGCCGGCACGCTCCAGCGCCTTCCTGGTCGCCGCCACCGGGCCGATGCCCATGACCTCCGGATCGCAGCCCGCCACGGCGATCGAGCGCAGGCGGGCGAGCGGCTTCAGACCGTGCGCCTTGGCGTAGTCCTCGGTCGTCACCAGCACCGCCGAGGCCCCGTCGGTGAGTGGAGAAGAGGTTGCCGCGGTGACGCTGCCGTCGGTGGCGAAGGCGGGTTTCAGCTCGGCCAAGGTCTCCATCGAGGTGTCGGCGCGGATGCAGCCGTCAGCCTCGACCGCCGCGCCGTTGACGGTGACCGGGACGATCTCGTCCTTCAGTTTGCCTTCCGACCTGGCCACCGCGGCCTTGCGGTGGCTGACGACCGCCAGTTCCTCCTGGCGCGCGCGGGTGATCTGATGCCGGCGCGCCACGTTCTCCGCCGTCTCGCCCATGGAGATGTAGGCGGCGGGATAGCGCTCGGCGAGGCCCGGGTGGAGCAGCGGATTGAAGCCGGCCATGGGCACGCGGCTCATGGATTCGATGCCGGCGCAGATAAAGGCCTCGCCGGCGTTCATCTGAATGCTCCCGGCGGCCATGTGGATCGCCTGCATGGAGGAGCCGCAGAAGCGGTTCACCGTGGTGCCGGCGACGCCGAGCGGCAGTTCGGCCAGGAAACCGATGAGGCGCGCGACGTTGAGGCCCTGTTCGCCTTCCGGAAAGGCGCAGCCTACGATCAGGTCTTCGATATCCTTGGGGTCGATGCCGCTGCGATCCAGCAGGCCGCGCACGACCTGGGCCGCCATCTCATCCGGCCGCAGCTTCACCATCTCGCCCTTGTGGGCGAAATGAAACGGCGAGCGGGCGTAGCCGGCGATCACAACATTCTTTTCCATGCTTCCAGACCTTTCGGATTCTCACACTGCGTCGCGACGGATCATCGCGGTTGCATCTCTTTGCTCGATTGCGGCGGAACGTCGCCATTGTCCAGCCGGTCGCTGTGCGCCTTGTCGGCGTGCCTGGCACGCTCCTCGGCGATCAGCTCCTTTTTCGACAGCTTGCCGATGATGGTCTTCGGCAGTTCGTCGCGGAACTCGATCTGGCGCGGTATCTCCATGGGCGACAGCTTGTCGTTGAGGAAAACGCGCAGTTCCGCCTCGGCGAGCGCCTGCTCGTCCTTCAAGCGGATGAAGGCCTTGGGCACTTCGCCGCGATAGGCGTCCGGTATGGCGCAGACCGTTACCTCGGCCACCGCGGGATGGCGATAGATGGCTTCCTCGATGTGACGCGGATAGACCTTGTAGCCGCCGGAGATGATGACTTCTTTCAGGCGATCGATCAGGTAGAAGAAGCCGTCTTCGTCCATGGTGCCGACGTCGCCGGTGTGCAGCCAGCCCTGGCGCAGCGTCTCGGCCGAGGCTTCCGGGCGTTGCCAGTAGCCGGCCATGACCTGCGGCCCGCGCAGACAGATCTCGCCCTTTTCCCCCTGCGGCACCTCATGCCCTCCTTCGTCGAGAGAGCGAATTTCGATCTCCGTGCCGGGCAGCGGCAGGCCTATGGAGCCGGCCTTTTTCACGCCAGCGATCGGATTGCAGGTCGCCACCGGAGAGGCCTCTGAAAGGCCGTAGCCTTCCAGCAGCCGGCCGCCGGTCAGGTTCTCGAAGCCCTCGCGCACCGGCGCCGGAAGACCGGCCCCGCCCGAGATGCTGTTTTCGATACAGGAAAGGTCGTAGCGCTCCAGCTTCGGGGTATTCAAGATGGCATTGAAGAGGGTCGGCACGCCCGGAAAGAAGGTCGGCCGGCAACGCGCGATGGTCTTCAGCAGCGTGCCGATCTCGAAGCGCGGCAAAAGGATGATCTCGCCGGCGATGCGGATGCCGAGGTGCATGTTCACCGTCATGGCGAAAACGTGGAACAGCGGCAGCACCGCCAGGACGCGCTGCTCGCCCTGCTTGACACCGATGAACCAGCGGTGCAGTTGGCTGACGTTTGCGGAGATCGACCCGTGGGTCAGCATGGCGCCCTTGGGCAGGCCCGTGGTACCGCCGGTGTATTGCAGCACCGCCACGTCGTCGACGCCGACTTCCGCCGGCGTGAAGTTGCCGTCATTGTCGATCAGCTGAGAGAATCGCATGTATCGCGGGTCGCCGGCCGGCACCTTGGCCAGTTCCCCCCGTTTGGCGATGGCGAAGAGCTGGCGCTTGGGAAAGCGCAGGATCTCGCTCATGGAGCCGACAACGATCTTCTTCAGGGCGCAGCGGCCGAGCACGGTGATCAGCTTCGGCAGCAGAAGCTTCAGATCGAGCGTGACGGCGAACTCGGCGCCGGAATCGATCAGCAGTTCGTGAACTTCTTCCTCGGCATAGAGCGGGTTCACGTTGACCACGATGCCGCCGAGCTTCATGACCGCGAAATAGGAAATCACGTAGTAGGGGGTGTTGGGCAGGAAGAGCGCGACCCGCGAGCCTTTCTCAACGCCAATCTCCTGAAGGCCCTGGGCGGCGCAGTCCACCGAAGCGCCGACCTCGGCATAGCTGTAGGAGCGGCCGAGGAAATCGAGACAGGGGTTCAGGCCAAAGTCGGCCACCGCACGGTCGAGCGCAAGATAGAGAGGCTCGCGCAGCACCGCTTCGTCCCAGGAAAGGCCTGCCGGATAGCTGCGCTCCCAGGGATGCGTAGGCCGCCCTGCCGACGGTGGCCCGGCATCAGGGGAATTGTCATTCAGCCCGCCGTCAATCGGTCCAAGGGTCATCTCGTGCAGCCTCGCACCTTCCCGCCCCCTGCCTTCAGCCCTGCCGGCCGGAATCGGCCCCTTCGCGGGCCGCTGCCACGACGCGCTCCGCCGGAGGTACAGCGGACCGCTAGGCTACTGCGCCAAGGTAGCGCCAAACTTCCTTATGATCGGTAAGGATCCGCATAGAAAGACGAGTGTCACCGGTTCACGGTTAAGCCGCCGTTAACCATAAAGGTCGGCGCTTTGGCGTGAACTTTCAAGAGAGATGCCCTCGGGGCCGCCGTGTCATCCTTAAGCCGCCCAGCGCGGCTGGGACAAGGATCGTCCGGTTGCTGGACTTCGCCACCATCGGCACGGCATAGTCAGGCGGCGGCGAGGTCGCCTGGAGCGCCTAAGTCGGCCCGCAAGACCCCACTAGCAGCGAAGAGGCGAGTCCATGACCGTGATCCTGCCGGAAATTCACGACGGCGAACTGCGCAAGATCGAGATCCCCGGCGACAAGACCTTCACCCTGACCTTCGAGACCATCGACGAGAACGAAAAAGCACTGACTCTGGAGGGCGTCGAGCATCTGCGCTGCGGCAACCTGCTTCTGGGCAACATCATCTTCGACATCCAGCAGATCGAGGCCCCCAGCCTGAACGACCTGGCGCGGGTTACCTCCATGGACAGCGCCGTCTCCGAGAAGGGACGCGATTACCTGCGCGACCTGCGGAAATCCGTACAGGAAGGCGATCTTCTGTTCCTGCGTCTGGAGTCGTCTTACGGCTGCGTGCTGGACGCACTCTGCGCCGGCTATCGGATCAGTTGATCCCGCCTCAACGATAGAGCAGCGTCGGCAGGAACATCGAGAGCTGCGGCACGAAGGTCACCAGCAGCAACACCACGACCAGGGGGATGAGAAAGGGTGCCGTCGCGCTCACGCAGCGCTCGAAGGGCACGCCCGAGACGCGCGAGAGCACATAGATCACCATGCCCACCGGCGGGGTCAGCAGGCCGATCATCAGGTTCAACACCATGATGACCCCGAAATGCACCGGATCGATCCCCAGCTTCACCACGATGGGAAGCAGCACCGGCACCAGGATGGTGATGGCGGCGATGGTCTCCATGAAGCAGCCTACGACCAGCAGGATGACGTTGATCATCAGCAGAATGAGGATCGGGTTTTCGGTCACCGCGAGGATGAGGTCGGCGAAGTGCTCGGTGACCCGGTTGCTGGTCAGGATCCAGGCGAAAATCGAGGCCGCGGCAACGATGAACATCACCACCGCGGTGGTCTCGATGGTGTCGAAGCTGACACGCAGCAGGCGGCGCGGCGTGAGCGTCCGGTAGACCGCCACGCCGAGCACCAGGGCATAGGCGGAGGCGGCGATGGCGGCCTCGGTCGGCGTGAAGATCCCGCCGAGAATGCCGCCGACGATGATCACCGGCGTCAGCAGCGACAGGAAGGCGCGCTTGAAGCTGGCCAGCAGGTTGCCCCAGGAAAAGCGCGCGTCGCGCGGATAGTTCCGCACCCGCGCATACCAGGCGACCATGACCATCAAGGCGACCGCCATCATCAGGCCGGGAATGAAACCGGCGGCGAAGAGCTGGCCGATCGATGAGGATGCCACGACGCCGTAGATCACCATGGGCAGGGACGGCGGAATGATCGGTCCGATGGTGGACGAGGCCGCGGTCACACCGACCGAGAAATCCGGGTCGTAGCCGGCGTCGCGCATGGCCTTGATCTCGATGGTGCCGAGTCCGCCGGCATCGGCCACGGCGGCGCCGGACATGCCCGCGAAGACCACGCTGGCGCCCACATTCACATGGCCCAGGCCGCCGCGCATCCAGCCGACGCAGGCCTTGGCGAAATCGAAGATACGGTTGGTGATGCCGGCGGTGTTCATGAGATTGCCGGCCAGGATGAAGAAGGGTACCGCCAGCAGCGGAAAGGAGTCGACGCCGTTCACCATCCGGTGGATGACCACCAGATCGGGCGGACTGCCGGAAAGCAGGACGAAGACCAGGGACGACAGGCCGAGCGCGATGGCCACCGGCACGCCGAGAATCAGCAGCAGGAAGACGAGGACGAACAGCAGTGTCAGGAGCATCCGCGGCGGGTTCCGTTCAATCGATCAACTGGCGCTCACCGGGACGGGTGAGCAGGCTGTAGCCCTGGCGCCAATGCCGCCAGCCAAGTCGCAGGGCATAGAGCGTCATCATCAAAAAGGCGGCGAAGACAAGCCAATAGACCACATCCTTGCCCATCTCGATGGAGGCCATTTTCTGATTGGTCTTGAGCGCCAGCTTCGCGGTGATCCAGGTGGCGGCGCCAAAGAACCCGATCCGCAGCAGATCGACGAGGGTCGAGAAGGCGCGCCCCCAAGGGCCGGGCAGGTAGCGGTAAAAGAACTCGACGGCGATGTGACTGTTCTTGCGCACCGCCAGGGTGGCGCCGACGAAGGTAACGGTAATGAGCAGATAGCGGGCGATCTCCTCGGTCCAGCCGATCGAGTCGTTCAGCACATAGCGGGAGAAGAACTGCAGGAAGACGACGCCGGCCAGCACCCAGAAAAACACCAGCACCACGCCGTCCTCCGGCCGGATGTCGCTCAGGTCGACAGGACCGTCGTCCGCGTCGGGAAAATGGGGAGGCGCCGACGACGCCTCCCCTTTGCCATCCTCAGGTCCGGTCATAGACGAACCCTGTCATAGCCGAGGTCCTAGCGGTCGGGAGGTTATTGGATGGCTTGCAGTTTGTCGTAGGTCGCCCGGTCCCAGGTCGCGGCCGGGCCGTTGTGCAGCGGCACCACGGCCTTGCGGAAAGCGGCGCGGTCGACTTCGTTCACCGTTTTGCCCTGGTCGCGAAACCAGGCGACGAGGTTGTTCTCGGCTTCGACGATGTCGTTGGTGGCGTTCGCAGCGGCTTCCTTCAGCAGGCCCGACAGCATCGCCTTGTTGTCGTCCGACAAGCTGTTCCAGGTGGAGCCCGATACGATCGTCATCAAGGCGTCGGTGATATGGCCGGTCAGGGTGATGTAGTTTTGGACTTCATAGAACTTCTTGAACTGGATGGTCGGCAGGGGATTTTCCTGCGCGTCGACCACCCCCTGCTGCAGGGCCAGGTAGACCTCGGCGAAGGCGATCGGCGTCGGGTTGGCGCCGACGGCTTCCGGGAACATCTTGTAGAGCGGCGCGTTGGGCACCCGGATCTTCAGGTTCGCCATGTCGGCGGGCGACTTGATCTCCTTGTTGGAGGTCACGTGGCGCTGGCCGTAGTAGGTCAGGGTGACGACCTCGTTGCCCGTGGCGTCGCGGTAGCCGTCGATCATTTCGTTGAACAGGTCGCTGTCGCGGTAGGCCGCCCAGTGCTTGAAGTCGCGGAACATGTAGGGTGAGCCGCCGATGGCGATGGGCCCGTAGGAGCGCCCGGCGAATAACTGCCCGGTATAGATGATGTCGACGGTGCCCAGGGTCAGACCTTCATTGATGTCGACCTCCTTGCCGAGCGACGACGCCGGGAAGACCTCCATCTCGAACTCGCCGTTGGAGCGCTTCTTGATCTCCTCGGCGGCCCAGACGGCCCACTTGTGATAAGGCGAGGCGGTTTCGTAGACGTGCGCCCACTTCAGGGTCTGCGCGGCGCGGGCCGTATCGACGGGGCCGACGACCACGGCAGCAGCGGCAACGGCGGCCAGACCGGCCGCGAGAACGGATGATTTCCAAGAAATCTGCATGACTTCCTCCCAAAAAGATCTTTGTAAGCCGGCTTCGGCGGCGGCTTTCATGGATTCTTCTGCGGCGGGTCAAATTGGCCTGACCACCTGACCGCTTGACCTTTCTATCAGAGATGATCACCCTGTGGCGAGAAGAAATCCACGATCGCATGCCACATCTTCGGGAAACAGGGCCGACATGCCGGTCGAAATGATCCAGACCAAAAGACTTTTCCAGCAGATCTTCGACCAGTTGGCCGAGTTGATCGCCAAGGGCGAGTTCCCGCTCGGCGAACGCCTGCCGGCGGAGCGCGACCTTGCCCGCCAGTTGGGGGTCAGCCGCGCCACGCTGCGCGAGGCCATGATCGCCCTGGAGATATCGGGCCTCGTGGAGGTGCGCGTCGGCGCCGGCGTTTTCGTGGTCCGAAACAGGTCGCTTGAAGACCGCTTGGCAGAGAAAGACCAACCGGGGAAAGGCTTGGACCTCGGCCCCTTCGAAATCCTCGAGGCCCGGCGCACCGTCGAATGTGCCGTCACCTTTCTCGCCGCCCAGCAGATGCAATACAGTGACGTCGAGGAACTGGAGGCGGCCCTGCGGCTCATGGCCGAGGAGCACGAGGCCGGGTTCCAGACCGAGCGAGGCGACCGTGATTTCCACATCGCCATCGCGCGCGCGACCCGCAACGGCGCGTTGATCCGGACCGTTGAAACGCTGTGGGACATTCGCGGCAGCTCGGCGCTCTGGGCGAAGCTGCATGAGCGCGTCAGGGCCTCGCAGATCCGGCCGGCTTCGTTCGACGACCACCAGCGTATTCTGGAGGCACTGCGCGCGCGCGATCCGGACGCCGCCCGGGCGGCCATGGACGCGCATCTGGTGCGGGTCGCCGACGATCTGCTGCGGGTGACCGAAGCCGAGTTCACCGGAGAGGTGGCCGTCGAGGATCAGCGGCGCGGCCACCGGGCCGTCGGACGCTAGAGAATTGTTCTTAAAGTAGTTTCGAAACATCGCCGCGGCGGCTCGGCTAACCGGGCCGAAGTGGTAGCGACATCAGCCCCCGCCACAGCGGGCAATCACGCGGCCCCAACCGGCCTCAAACGAGGAACGTGCCATGACCAGCACAGCGACAGCTTCAACCAAAGCCAGCCTTACCATCCGGCTGAGCCCGAACGACAACGTGGCCGTCACCCGGGCCGACATCCTGGAGGGCACGGCGCTCGCCGCCGAGGGCATCACCGCGGCCGAGCGCATTCCGACCGGCCACAAGGTCGCCACCCGCGCCATCGCCGAAGGCGAACCGGTGCTGAAGTACGACCAGGTGATCGGCTTTGCCAGCAGGGCCATCGCGCCGGGCGCCCATGTGCATGTGCAAAACTGCGCCATGGCGGACTTCGACCGCGACTACGCTTTTTGCAGCAAGGTGAAGCCGACGGAAATGGTGCCGGAACGCGAGCGCGCCACCTTCCAGGGCTTCCGCCGGGCCGACGGGCGGGTCGGCACACGCAACTACATCGGCATCCTCACCTCGGTGAACTGCTCGGCCACGGTCGCCCGCTACATCGCCGAAGCCTTCAACAGGACCGGCATATTGAACGACTATCCCAATGTCAACGGGGTTGCCGCCTTCGTCCACTCGACCGGCTGTGGCATGGCCGACAGCGGCGACGGCTACGAGGCCCTGCAACGCACCCTCTGGGGCTACGCACGGCACCCGAACTTCGCCGGCGTCCTGATGGTCGGCCTGGGCTGCGAGGTGAACCAGATCCCCTTCCTGCTGGACGCTTACGGTCTCAAACCCGGCGAAACCTTCCAGACCCTCACCATCCAGCAGTCCGGCGGCACCAGGCGGACGGTCGAGGAAGCCATCGAGCGCATCAAGGCGATGCTGCCGGCGGCCAATGCGGCGCGGCGCGAAACGGTGCCGGCCAGCGAACTGACCCTCGCCCTGCAGTGCGGCGGCTCCGACGGCTATTCCGGCATCACCGCCAATCCGGCGCTCGGCGCCGCAGCCGACCTGCTGGTGCGCCACGGCGGTACGGCGATCCTCAGCGAGACGCCGGAGATTTACGGTGCCGAGCATCTTCTGACCCGCCGCGCCGTCAGTCCCGAAGTCGGCAAGAAGCTTATCGAGCGCATCCACTGGTGGGAGGACTACACCAAACGCAACGGCGGCGAGATGAACAACAACCCCTCGCCCGGCAACAAGGCCGGCGGCCTGACCACCATCCTGGAAAAGTCTCTCGGCGCCGCCGCCAAGGGCGGCACCACCAACCTGATGGGCGTTTACAAATACGCCGAGCAGGTGACCGCCAAGGGCTTCGTCTTCATGGACAGCCCGGGCTACGACCCCTGCTCGGTCACCGGCCAGGTCGCCTCGGGCGCCAACGTGGTGTGCTTCACCACAGGGCGCGGCTCGGTCTTCGGCTTCAAGCCCTCGCCCTCCATCAAGCTGGCCACCAATTCGCCGATGTACAACCGCATGGCGGAGGACATGGACATCAACTGCGGCGGCATCGCCGACGGAGACAAGTCGGTTGCCGAGGTCGGCCGGGAGGTCTTCGACAAGGTCCTCGACGTCGCCAGCGGCAATCCCTCCAAGTCGGAGGCGCTCGGCTTTGGCGACGCCGAGTTCATTCCCTGGCAGATCGGAGCGGTGATGTGAGCGAGGCGCCGCAGAGTTTGGACGCCGCGGCGGTGCCGCGCGGCGACCATGGCGAAATAAGGGTCGCCGCGACAGACCTGGAGCGCTTTATCGCCGGGGTGTTGCAGGCAGTCGGTGCCGACGAGGAATCGGCTCGGTCAACCGTCCGCGCCCTGGTCGGCGCCTCGCTGCGCGGCGTCGACAGCCACGGCGTCCGCCTGCTGCCCCACTACGTGAAAGTGCTCGAGGGCGGCAGGGTCAAAGGCAAGCCGCAGATGCGTTTCGAGGAGCGCGCCGCCGCGGTCGGCCGCCTCGATGCCGATCACGCCCTGGGGACCGCCGCCGGCTACCGCGCCATGGACGAGGCCGTGCGGCTCGCCGAGTCCGCCGGGGTCGGCGCGGTCAGCGTGCTCAACTCCTCGCACTTCGCCGCCGCCGGCGCCTACAGCCTGGCGGCCGCCGAGCAGGGCTATATCGGCCTGGCGGTCTGCAATGCCACCAGCATCGTGCTGGCGCACAGCGGCCGCAAGGTCTTTCACGGCACCAATCCGATCAGCTTCGCGGCGCCGGTGAACGGCGAGCGCCCTTACCTGATCGACATGGCGACCAGCTCGATTCCCTTCAACCGGGTCCTCCAGTACCGGCCGCTCAACAAAACCCTGCCGCCCGACGTGGTCGTCGATGACGATGGCCGAATGACGCAGGATCCGCAGGCCGGAACGTCGCTGCTGCCGCTCGGCGGCGGTGGCTACGGTTACAAGGGCGCGGCCCTGGCCGGAATGGTCGATATCCTCTCGGCGGCGCTGAGCGGCATGCGGCTCAGCCACCAGATGGCCGACATGTTCAATGCGAGCTGGTCGGAGCCACGCTGTCTCGGACAGTTCTTCCTGGCCATGAAGCCCGCGGCCTTCATAGAAGAGGAATCCTTCCAGGCACAGCTGCGCGAGTACCTCGACGCCTTGCGGGGGCAGGATGCCCAGCCCGGCGAAAAGGTCATGGCGGCCGGCGACCGCGAATGGGCGGTCGAGCGGCAGCGCGGCGCGGAGGGTATTCCCCTCGACGCCCCCAATTGGCAAATCTTCGGGGATCTGGCCGCGACACTGAATGTCGCCAAGTTGACGCGTCTCTAGACGAGCCGGAGGGTTGTCTCGTTGTAACTGCGCCGCACTTGCCGCAGCAGGAAATAGAGGAAAATCAGCAGGCCCGCGTACTCGAGACTCTCTTCTATCGTCGTCAGCACCCTGTAATGCAGCGTGTTCACGCCGCCGGCCTCCGCGGCCGCGCCGCCCAGCATCTCCATGCCGATGGCGCCGAGTAGAAAGACCGCCGCCGAGCCGATCAGCAAGACCCGGTCGAGCCCCTTGAATTCGACAATGAAGGGCATGAAGCAGGCCAGGCCCGCGAGGCAGAGAACCAGGGCCGGCGCGGCCCAGGCGAAATAAAACAGGCCGGTGTTCTCGATCCTGGAACTGAGCGCCGCCGAAGCCCACTCGTGAAAGGTGGCGATCTCATCCAGCGACAGGGCAAGGAACATCGCCGCCAGCAGAAACCACGGCATAGCCTTCCACAGGCCATCCTGGCGCGCCCGCGCGGCGATGAACAGAAGCGCCAGGGCGCAGAGCAGCATCAGGCTGGCGGAGAACCACGTCGGCAGACTGGCTTCGGTGTCCAGATCGAGCCGGTAGATGCGATCGGTAAAGCCGGCACCCGGCGCCAGATAGATCAGGAAATCCTGCACCGCGCTGGCCAGCACGATCAGCAGTGCGCTCAGCCAGAGAAGCCCCATCACAGATCCCAGACGAAGGGTGAGGGTGCGTTCGGGCGCGGCGCCGGCGCGCACGCCGCCAGTTGCCTGCCGCGACGACGTCTCTTCCCGCAGGGAGGTCCATCCGGGTGTGAAAGCTGCCGGAAGCTGGATTGCCGGGCGTTGCATGGCAGTGCCTGATTCCCATAGCCGAAGAGGCCCAGCATGCGTCATGCGATCGTCATTGATGTGTAACATTGCTGTGGCGAGTCATCGCTTCGCACGGGAGCGACCTACCGGCCCGCTTAGTCCGGCGGCTTTGCGCAGGCGCCCTGCGGCAGGCCCCAGGCCCCCGCGGTCTGCCGGCGCGGCGCCGGCATTGCCGGCAAGGCCAACGCACCCTGGCGTTTCACGCCGGCCAGACGCCGCCACGCGCGCTCGTGAAAGTAGAATACCACCGTATTTACCGCCGGCTCGACCAGGGCCACGCCGGTGGCGATCGCGACCGACCCTGTCAGAACGTAGGTGACGCCAAAGCCGACCGCGAAATGCAGGACGGCAAAACTCGCCGTCTTCAACAGTTCCAGCCTCATCCTCCGTCCTCCTTGCCGCGGCCAGCGGCCGCAGATCAGATCAAATGCGAATCATTCTCATTATACTGATCTATGCGATCCGGCGGCGCATTCAAGGGCGAGTTCAAGACCAGCGGCACTGCCGCACGGTGAGATTTTCCTCCGAGGATGTGGGGCCGATCGGGCAGCGACAAGACGTTGCGCCGCGTTGATCAAGCCGGCCGAAGCTACTTTACCTCTTCACCTTCAGCCACACATACAAACGCTGTCGAATTGACGTAGCGGCCATAGGGCGTGACTTCCGCTCTCTTTTTGTCAGCAGCACAATAACGCTCGGCCATCGCTAGCACCTCAAATGGTGGCGGGCCTGTGAACACAGGGTCGTGCTTGATAGTGATATAGTCGGGGCCGGAGAAGGTCACGCGAGGTGCTGAATGTCCGGCGCAGGCGGCGGCGACGATCAGCATCGCAATAGACAAACAAAAGTGACCGAACCGGGCCATCGGCTGCTCCTCTGCAAGACTCTGTCGCGCTCGTACTTTTGCCAATTGTGACAGGCATTGTCGAGGCGTGACAAACCGACTCTAGTCTCGGGGCAGGACTCGGATCGCTTCGGCCACCGCCAGGAACAGGTGATAGAGGCTGCTGGCCGGCATGCCTTCACGGATCAGCTTGCCGTCCCGGTCGACCTGCTCGCGCCAACGTGGATGATCGAGGCTGGCGAAGACATCGAATTTCGCCGCCAGCAGTTGCCGCGCCGCTGTCAGCGCCTCTTGGTCCCCGAACCGTTCGTATACCGCCAGACAGGCCTTCACGCCTTCGGTCTGCGGCCAGAGGCGCTTGCGGCCGCCGGCCAGGATTCGCGCCTCCGGGTCGAGTTCCTCGAAGACCACGAAGGGCGCCGCGCTGCCGCGATCGACACCGTGCTTCCAGGCCCAGTCGAACAGCCGTCGCATGGCCGCGACGGCCCGGTCGTTGCCGCTCAGCGCCGCATAGCGATGCAGCAGCCAGGTCCATTCGAAGAAGTGACCCGGCTCACGCAGGCGGCGGCCCTCGAAAGGCATTTCGCGCCAGCTGTGGTCGAAGAACTCGATGAGTTGCGCTTCATCCGCGTCAAAAAAGTAGCGTTCGAACAGCTCGAAGATCTGATCCGCGCGCTCCATCCAACAGGCTTCGCCGGAGGCTTCATGGAGGGCCAAGAGCGCCTCCAGCAGGTGCATATGCGGGTTTTGGCGACGTGGCAGCGGGGTTTCCGCGCCCGGCGCCACCTGCTGCTCGCTATAGCCGTCAAAGACGCCGCCGCGCGACAGGCCGAGCGCGGCATCGAAGAAAGTCAGCGTTTCCCTGGCACGCTGCAACAGCCGTTCATCGCCGCCGGCGCGGTAGAGCCAGGCCATGGCCAGCAGCATGAAGGCGTGATCGTAGCTGTCCTTGGTCCGGTCGAGCACCGCACCGGAGCGCCGCAGTCGATGAAACCAGCCACCCTCTTCACGATCCCAGGCGTGCGCATCGAGAAAGGCGAAGGCGCTTTCAGCCCGCGCCTGGCCGACTGTGCTGAATCCGGCGGCCGCGGCATGGGAAAACACGTAGATCTGCCGCGCCTGGACCCTCAACCGGGTGTAGTCCTCCGCCGTCGCCTCGCCGGACGGCTCAAACTTCTCCACGAAAGCGCCGTTCGCCTCGTCGAATCCGGCCGACGCCCAGAACGGAAGAAGCGTTCCGCTCAGCCAGGATTGCAGCCGGTCCGTGGAAATCGTTATGGCGGTCTGTGACATTTTCGAGCGGCCGTCTTCTTGCAGGAGACCCGGCAGGTTGGCGCCTCCATACTGTGCCGATCAGGCCAAAGCAAGCCAATCGAGGCGATGCGCCTTGACTTGCGTTGACGGCGGCCACGGGCATGCTGCGGCCAACAGCCGGTTGCATCCGCGTAGCCCGCGGGTAGAATTGCGCAGGATCCGGGAACTTCGCTGGCTGCTCTTGCGATGAAAGCGGGGTATAGCTTGAGCGTAGGGGGCGGATCGCCTCGATGAGGATTCTTCTGGCTTTGTAGCGTTTTCTTGAACGGCACGGTCTCTTTCGCTGCAATCGCGGCGCCGCCGCGACCAGCCCGAACTGCATGAGTGGTATTCATGACGGCCAATCAAAAGCTTTCGGGTGGCACCGGCTACGCGCTCGAGCGGATCGAGATCTTTCGCGATCTCGACGCGCGCGAGATCGAACGCCTGACGCAGCGTGTGCACTGGCGGAACTATAAGGCCGACCAGCAGATCATCGGCCACCAGGACGCTTCCACCGACGTCTATTTCATGGTTTCCGGTACCGTTCGCGTGATCTTGTTCTCCAGCGCGGGCAAGGAAGTCGCTTTCCGGGATATCCATGCCGGGGAGTGTTTCGGCGAGTTCGCGGCGATCGATGGCGCACCGCGCTCCGCCAACGTCATTGCGTTGACGGACGTCATGATTGGCTCGGTTTCGGCGGAAACATTCCGATCCATTCTGCAGGAATACTCCGCTGTTTCCATGGCCATGCTGACTTATCTTACCGGGATGGTCCGCTCGTTGAGCGAGCGCATCTTCGAATTCAGCACCCTGGCGGTGAAGAACCGCATTCACTCCGAACTGCTGCGCCTGGCGCGGGACAGTCAGCGCGAGGGCAACGCTGCCCGCATTTCCCCGGCGCCGACGCACGCCGACATCGCCAGCCGCATCAGCACCCATCGCGAAGCGGTGACGCGCGAGTTGAACGACCTCACCAAAAGTGGCCTGCTCAGCCGGGACGGCCGCACCTTGATCGTCAGCGATATGGAAGAACTGGAGCGCCTGGTTCACGACGTGACCGGCGACTGACTGCGGCCCCTTCTCCCGGGAAATTGCTCCCAACAGGAGACGCCCCGTCCGATGGGCGGCGGACGGGGCTTGGGCTCACCTGAAGGTGGTCATCGCGGCTTGAGGGAGGACCTCCACGACGACGGTCTCAAACTAGGCGTCTTGGTCCAGCCGCACTGTGGCAAATCTCACAGGTTCAGAATGATCCCCTTCTTGAGCCGGAAAACCGCAAAGCGCTACGAATTGTCGCTGTCGGAGGGCCGCCACGGGCGGCGCCTGCGCGCGTCGAACGAGGGTGCGCTACCCCGTCGGTGGTACTATGCCTGCGCAAAGGATCGACAGCGATCCGCGTGTTAGTCTTCCTGCCCGCGCAGCGCCAAGCCACCCGCTTTCCGGGCACAAGCCGGCGCCGACCTTGTATGGCAGGAGGACCCCCTCAGATGATCGAGCAGGACGACAGAGAAACTGGCCAAGCCGAAGCCGCAAAGCATCGCCGCTGCGCTGTCGTGGCAGCTGGAATCGAACCCGGTCCTCTTCTCAATGCGTTACGCAACGTCCCCGACACCCGCGTCGGAGACATCTGCATATTTCCCTCCAATGGCCGCGGCGAACCGGACGCCGACTACCTGATTCTCGCGGCCAACGACAGCAGCCGCTTCCACAGCCTGGAGGATCAGATCGAGCGTTGGTCCGGCAAACGGACGCGCGTATTGCTGGCTGTGCCCGAATCGAAATGCGCCATGCTGGGCGATCTGCCTGGCCGCGCCGACGGGTTGCTGCTTCTGGACCGGGGACTACGCTACCTGGAAGAGAGCCTGAAGCTGGCCGAGGACGGCTATTCGGTGATGCCCGGCGCCCGGGCGGATACGCTGGATAACAGTGTCTACGTGGAAATGCTGTCTTGCCTTGGCGAGAGCGAACGCGCGATTCTCGCTCTGCTGGCCGAGGGCGAAAGCAACCGCAGCATCGCCGAGGCGCTGGAAGAAAGCGAAGCGCGGGTCAAATCAATGGTCCGCGCCATCCTGATCAAGTTGGATTGCCGCAACAGGACCGAAGCGGCCGTCCTGGCGGCCACCGTGTTGCTGCCGCTATTGGAAAACCTGCGCGGCAGCGCGGCGTTAAACGGCAAGGGCAGCGGGCATAAGAGCAGCCGGCACAACGGCGCCGTCTGGTCTTAGGTCCTTCCGCACGGCCGCGGCACGATGCAAAATCGGCGGCGGGCGGGGAGCCGGGGAAAGAAGGCTCCCATCGCAAAGTGCTTTAGACCATCACCTGCGACAGCACCATTTCCCGTGCGGCGGAAGCCGGCGCCGCGGTCTCCGGAGCCCTTCCGAAGGGCAATCCGGGGCCCAGGCCGTGATTCAGCGCCCAGATTGCCGCCTGGGTGCGGTTTCCCGCCTTGATCTTCCGCAGCAGGCTCTTCATGTGAACCTTCACGGTCGCCTCGGTGATCTCGAGACGGTTGGCGATCACCTTGTTGGCATCTCCGCTCACCAGGCAACGCAGGATCTCCGTCTCACGATCGGAAAGACCGTAGCTTTCCACACTCTTGCCGTTGATCTGCTGAACGCCCGCGGCGCCATTGATCAGAGCCGCGGCCAGATCCGTTGGCATCACCTTCTGGCCAAGCATGGCCAGTTTCAGCGAATGGATCAGGGCCTCCAGCGAGATGTCCTTCAACAGGAACGCGGCGGCACCGGCGTTGAGGCAGGCCGCCAGCGTGCGGGGCTCGCGCTCGTCGGTCAGCACGACGACCGGAGTCTCCGGCAGATCCTCGCGCAGCTGGCGAAGATCGTCGATCAGATCGGCCAGGTCATCGCGCAGTTCGATGAGAACCAGCTCCGGCGGATCGTCGTCGAAGTCATCCAAATCGCCGACGCTGAGAGCTTCAGCGCGAACGTCGAACGAACTGCCGCGCAGAAGGCTCTTCAGTCCCTCCAGAAACAACCGATTGCGGCCAACTAGCAGTGTATTGACGTTTGACATGATGCTTGGCTCTCCCTTCCCCTAGTGTCACCAACCCCTTGGTTTCGAAACGGACAGATTGGATTCAGGAGGATTTACCGCTTTGGCGAGAGACCCCCTATGTCCGTTGTGAAGAGAGGCTAGCCGGGAGGCAGGATGGTGGCTGTGCGGATTACCACATAAGAGACCTTTTCCATTTTCCGCCGTTTCTGCCGCTTCACAACCGGATCCCTCCTGCACGGCGTGACCGGCCGGCGGGGTTCGATCAACAGTGAGCACTGGCCACCACGCCGCGGCTTACATTGTTTCAATTGTTTCGATGCTGCGGCGCGATACACACTGCCCCATCGGTGCGAAGGTCTTCCAAGTCACTCGTTGAATCCATTCATATTGTTGAATCTGCTTATTTTTTCTCCTTGACCGCGTTGGTGAGCCGGGATTCGACAGCTCTGCCCGCAGGCCGCGGCAAGGTCTCGCGGAGAGAAAACAATTGTTACCCAAAGGGGCCGCCGGCGACATCGGGAAGAAACAGCGCCTCGCTATATCTCTATGCGAAATCTGATCGACAGACCGCTAGAGGATCCGGCCTGCATCAGCTTGGGCGAGCAACCGACCGAAAACCGATGAACCGGGTGAAGAAGAATGAGCAACTCCGAAGTATTCGGCTCACCGATGATCCTGACCGGCAGAAATGTCGTCAGTCCCTTCGGCGCCGACACAAATAGGGCAGTCTCTAATAGGAATGTCCGACAATCAGCCGCAGCCAAGGCCGGCCTCTCGTTGGCCCATGCGTTGCGGAATGTCTTTGTGCGGCCCGACAACGAACGGCGGGTCCGCAAGACGGTGATCGAGCTGTCGAAGCTCGACAACCACATGCTGCGCGACATCGGCCTCAATCGCGCCGCGATCATCAGCGCCGCGCACGAAGCCGAAAATCCAAGCCGCGATCGCTCACGGCGCACGCGCCGGTAACCGTACAGCCCGCCGGGCCGGTGCGTGGGGAGACGCATCGGCCCGGCCGAAAACCCGGGCCGCGTATGTTCGCGACAGCCCCGGGTTGGCGGGCTTTCACTTTGGGCAGGCCATGGGATGGGCAGAGCGTCAAATTGGGCAGACCGGATTCCGCCGCGAACCGAAGGTTCGGCGGCCTATTTGCGGCTGCCCGAAGCGCTTTCCCTCTGGTGCGCCCCTCGGCTAGTCTGCATTGTTCCTCCGGCAGGACCCGTGCCTGAAGTCTGGGGCAACGAAGTGGAAAAGCAGGGGGCCGCATTGTCTTCGTCGACATCGAAGCGTCCGCCGGCGCAACGGCCTTCGGGCGGCACCGATCCGGCTGCCGGCCCGAACAGCGACTTCATGGCATTGCTGGAAGCACGGCTGCCGGCGATGTTCTATCGCGGACAACTGAGCGGTGGCGGCCTTCGGCTCGACTACGCAAGCGGCGGCGCTGCGTCCCTCACCGGCTGCGCACCGCGGGAACTGTGCGGCGGCGCTGACGCGATCGCCGCGATGGTCCACCCGGAGGATCTGCCCGGCTACCGCGCGGGACTGGCGGCGGCGCGGGACGCCGCGACCTTGGAATACCGCCTGATCCGGCCCGACGGCGGCACCGTCTGGTGCCGCGACGAACTGGCGGTAGCGGGTGAGGCCGTGACCGGGGTCCTCCTGGACATCACCGCCGAGCGGCGCGGCAATCCCGAAAGCGACGCCTTTGCCCGCCAGCGCCGTGCCATCATCGAACAAGCGCCGCACCCCATCGTCCTCTGCGATCCGCAAGGTCTGATCATCTCCAGCAATCGCGCCGCGCAGACTTTGCTCAACACCACCGCCGAGGCCGCTTGCGGGACGGACTTCGCCGATACCTGGCTGGCCCCCGAATGCCGTGACAGCTACCGCGCTGCCGTGGACCAATTGCTGGCGCAACCGGCCGAGCAGGTGGCGCCCCGCGCCCTGTCCCTGCGGGCCCGGTCCGCCGGCGCGACTCTGGCGGTTGAAGTGATGACCAGCGTTATTTCGCTCGATGGCGCGCGGGTCGTGGTGACCGAACTCCAGGATGTCAGCGGAAGGGTCAGCGCCGAGGCCGAACTCGCCCGTGTCTGGCGCCTGCTGCGCGATGCGGTCGACAATATCCCGAATGGCTTTGCGATCTACGGCGAAGACCAGCGGCTGGTCCTGTGCAATGCCGCTTATGCCGCTCTTTACGACTGCGAGCCTGATGCCCTGGTCGGCAGCGCCACGACGGAGAACTTCCTGCGCGCCCGCCTCAAGATGAAACACTTCGACGGCGGCGATGTGGCCGGCGCGCCCTGGACCGACGACAACTCACTGGCGGACGACAAACTGTGGCTCGAAAAGCTTCTGTCGTCGGAGCATGAACCGGTCGAGTTTCAGTTGCAGGACGGCACCTGGCTGCAGACCTCGACACACCCGATTCACGGCGGCGGCCGGGTTTACCTGCGCACCGACATCACCAAGCTCAAGCGCATCGAGGAGTCGCTGCGCCAGAGCGAGCAGCAGTTCCGCATTCTGGTCGAGAACAATCCACTCCCCCTCTGGCTCACCGACACCTACAGCGGCGATGTGCTCTATCACAGTCCGGCGGCGGCGGAACTTCTCGGTTACTCCTGGCCGGTCACGGAGCATTACAAATCGGTGCGCTCCTTCGCGACGCCGGAAGAGCGCGAAGCCTGCACCAACGAACTCATCGAGACGGGGCGCCTCGACGGACGCGTCACGCGCCTGAAAAAAGCCGATGGCACGGAGTTCTGGGGCGCCGTTTCCTCGCGTCTCGCTGAGCTGGGAGGGCGCACCATCTCCATCGGCACCGTGGTCGACCTGACTGACCAGTTCGAAAAGGAAGCCGAGCTGCGCGAGGCTCGTGAGACCTTGCAGGATGCCATCGAGTCGCTCTCCGAAGGGTTTGCACTCTACGACGCCGAGGACCGCCTGGTGCTGTGCAATCAACGCTACCGGGACTTCAACTTTATGAGTGCCGACGCGCTCGAACCCGGTGTCGCCTGGCTTGACTTCATCCGCGTCGGCGCCGAACGCGGCCAGTACTGCGACGCCGAGGGCCGGGTCGAGGAGTGGCTGCGGGAGCGCCAGAAACTGCGGCGACGCTTCTCCACGGAGATGGAATACCAGCAGACCGACGGGCGCTGGTTTCAGTTCTCCAACCAGCCGACCCGCCAGGGCGGCATCGTCGTCACCCGTACCGACGTCACCAACCGCAAGGAAATGGAGCGCGCGCTGCGCGAAAGCGAGAGCCTCGTGCGTTCGATCCTGGAGTCGTCGCCGGTGCCGGTCGCCATGACCCGCGCGGAAGACGGGCTGGTGATTTACGAGAGCCCGGCGGCCCGCAGAATTTTTGGACGGTTGCAGCAGTCCGGCGAGGCGACCTATATCAGCGACCTCTACGTGAACCAGGAGGATCGCCGGCGCTACGTGAAGCTGCTGCGCGAAAAGGGTACGATGGAGGGCTTCGAAGTAGAGCTGCGCCGCGCCGACGGTCAGACCATCTGGTGTTCGCTGACCGCCAGCCTCATCGAATACCAGGGCGAAGAGATGATTGTCGCCAGCGCCCACGATCTGACCGAGCGCCGGGCCGTGGAAGAGCAGATGACGCGCCAGCGCGATGCGCTGTATCAGAGCGAGAAGCTGAGTGCGCTCGGCGCGCTGCTGGCCGGCGTGGCGCACGAGTTGAACAACCCGCTGTCGGTCGTCGTCGGTCACGCCCAACTGATGAAGGAAACGGCCCGCGACCCGAAGATCGTCGAGCGCGCCACCAAGATCGGCAATGCCGCCGACCGTTGTTCGCGCATCGTGAAGTCGTTCCTGGCCATGGCGCGCCAGCGGCCCCCGGAGCGGCGGGCGGTCGATCTGCGCGACATCGTCCAGGCCACCCTCGACGTGACCGGCTATTCCCTGCGCACCGCGAACATCGACGTGGAGATCGACTTCGGCCCCGAGATTCCGCCGGTCTGGGCCGACCCCGATCAGCTCAACCAGGTGGTGAGCAACCTTATCGTCAACGCGCAGCAGGCGATGATGGAGGTTGCCGGCAAACGCCTCCTGTCCATCGCGGGCGAGCACAATGAACCCGCTGGAACGGTCACCTTGACCCTGTCGGACTCCGGGCCCGGCATTCCCGAGGAGATCCTCAGCCGCATCTTCGAGCCCTTCTTCACCACCAAGGAGGTCGGCGAGGGCACGGGCGTCGGTCTGGCCGTCAGTCACCGCATCGTCGAGGCGCATGACGGAAGCATTCGCGTGGACAGCGAGCTCGGCAGCGGCGCGGTCTTCACCTTGACGCTACCGGTCAGTGACGTTGCAAGCGCGGCACCGGCGGAGCGGTCGCCGGAAGACGTCGCGGGGCCGGTGGCCAGCATCCTGGTCATCGACGACGAGCCGGAAGTCGCGCAGATGCTGGCGGACATCCTGACCGCCCAGGGCCATCGGGTGGTGACCGCCGACTCCGGCGAAAGGGCGCTCGAATTGATCGACGGCGCGAGCTTCGACATCATCCTCAGCGACGTGCGCATGCCCAAACTCGACGGCCCCAGCCTCTACGCTTCACTGGAGAGCCGCGATCCCCGCCTGCTTCGCCGCACCGCCTTCATCTCCGGCGACACGCTCTCTCCTTCGGCCAGGAACTTCCTCAAGCGGGTCAAACGGCCCTTCGTCGAGAAACCCTTTACGCTGGAAGAAGTGCGCCTCCTGGTCGGCAAGGTCCTGGCTGAGATTGACACAAATTCCCCTGGTGGCGACCCCGACCGGCGTCACTGATCGCTTGATCCGAGGAACCTTTGGCATGCAGGGACAAAAACACATCGTCGTCGTCGACGACGAACCGGGAATCCGCGAGACCATCCAGGAGTATCTGGAGCTGCACGACTTTCGCGTGACGCCCGCGGATGGCGGCGAGCGGCTGCGCGACGTTATCGGCGCCGACGACGTCGACCTGGTGCTGCTCGACATCCGCATGCCGGGGGAGGACGGCCTGTCCCTGGCGCGCTACCTGCGCGGCAACAGCAAGGTCGGCATCATCATGTTGACGGCGGCCGGCGAGGTCGTCGACCGCATCGTCGGTCTTGAGATGGGGGCCGACGACTACCTGGCGAAGCCGGTCGATCTCCGCGAACTGCTGGCGCGCATCAAGGCCGTGCTGCGCCGCGCCGAACAGGCCCGCGCCGTCGACAGCGGCGACGGCCCGGGCGACGTCCAGGTGGCGCGCTTCGGCCGCTTCACCTTGAATCTGGAGTCTCACAAGCTGTTCGATCCCGAGGGCGGCGAGGTTCCCCTCACCGGCATGGAGTTCGACCTGCTGAAAGCCTTTGCCGACAACCCCAACAGGGTGTTGACCCGCGATCAGCTGTTGAATCTGGCTCACAACCGCGACTGGGAACCCTTCGACCGCAGCATCGATATCCGCATCGCCCGCATCCGCCGCAAGATCGAAAGCGACCCCGCAAAGCCCCAGGTCATAAAGACGGTGCGCGGCGCCGGTTATATCTATTCGACGGGCAAGGCGTGACGTCGCGCTCGGACCGTCCACCGCCGCTGCGGCGATCACCCGCCGCGCTTCACCGCCGCGCCGGTCGCGCTTTCGTAGACCTTGACCACGGCGGCGTCGTCGATCTTGCCGTGTCCCATCGACGATGCGGCGAGGAAGAGTTGCAGCGCCGCCGAGGCGAGCGGCAGCGGCGTCTTTGAATCGTAGCCGGCGCCGACGACGAGGCCCAGATCCTTCACGAAGATGTCCACCATGCTGCGCGGTGTGAAGTCGTCGTCCAGCATGTGCGGTACCCGGTCGGTGAACATCCAGGACCGCCCGGCCGACTTCGAAACGATGTCGAACAAGACGTCCGGATCGCAGCCCATGTTGGCGCCCAGCGCCATCACCTCCGCGGCCACCGCCAGATGGACGCCGGCGGCCAACTGGTGGACCACCTTGTAAGTCGCCCCCAGGCCGGCTTCGCTGCCGAGCTCGCGCACCTCGCCGGCGATGGCGTCGAGCACCGGGCGCGCTTTCTCGAAAGCCTCGTCGGGACCCGAGGCCATGACCGTCAGCGTGCCGGCTTCGGCGCCGACCTTGCCGCCGGAAACCGGCGCATCGAGCATCAGGAATCCCTGCGCCGCGAGCCTGGCGCCGATCTCGCGCGCCGCCCGGGGAGCGATGGTGCTGCACACCATGACCACGGCGCCTTGCGGCAGAACCTCGGCGGCGCCGCCGCCGCCGAACAGGATCGCCTCGACCTGTTCCGCGTTCACCACCACCAGCAGCAGGACGTCGGCCCCTCCGGCGGCCTCGGCGGCGCTGGCGGCCGCCGTTCCGCCGGCCTCGGCGAAGGCTCGGCGCGAGCCTTCGAAGATGTCGAAACCCTTCACCGGGAGTCCCGCCTTCACGGCGTTTTTCGCCATCCCGAGTCCCATCGAACCGAGGCCCACGACCCCAAGAGAAACGCTGCTCATGCTGAAATCCCATCTTGTAAGAGGAGTAATGGCCGGTCGGCGCGCGAAAGCTAGTCGAGCCAGGCCCTCACCGACGCGCAGACCGCATCGACCGAAAGACCATAGCGGTCGTGAAGAGTCGGCAGGGCGCCGGCATCGAGAAAGGCGTCGGGCAGGCCGATCTGCCGGAACCGTGGCGTCACGCCTTCGGTCAGCAGCGTGCGCGCGACGCCCTCCCCCAGCCCGCCGACCACAGTATGGTTTTCCGCGACCACCACCAGCCGCCCCGGCCTGCCGGCGGCTTCGACGATGGCGGCCGTGTCGAGCGGCTTGATCGTCGGCACATGCAGCACCGCGCAGTCGACGGAGTCCTTCGCCAACCGCTTGGCCGCCTCCAGCACCCGCAGGGTCATGAAGCCCGTCGAGACGAACAGCACATCGCCGCCGTCGCGCAGCAGCTTCGCCTTGCCGAGTTCGAAGCGGTAGCCGTAGTCCGCCAGGACGTTCGCCACATTGCCGCGCAGCAGCCGCATGTAGACCGGCCCCTGGTGGTCGGCGATGGCCGCCGTCGCCTGCTCGATCTCCGTGGCGTCGCAGGGATCGACGATGGTGAGGTTCGGCAGCCCGCGGAAGATCGCCAGGTCTTCGGTCGCCTGGTGGCTGGGGCCGTAGCCGGTGGTCAGCCCGGGCAGGGCGGCGACGATCTTGACGTTCAGCGACTCCTCGGCGATGGCCATGCAGATGAAATCGTAGGCGCGGCGCGAGGCGAAGACGGCATAGGTCGTGGCGAAAACCGTGAAG
Source organism: Kiloniellaceae bacterium (assembly GCA_040217155.1). Taxonomy (GTDB): domain Bacteria; phylum Pseudomonadota; class Alphaproteobacteria; order Kiloniellales; family Kiloniellaceae; genus Pelagibius. The sequence goes on along the minus strand of JAVJNS010000026.1, from coordinate 32,302 downwards.
CCTTCGCGCGCCATGCCGGCGGCGGCGGAGAACAGCACCTGCTCGGCCATGCCCATCTGAAAGAAACGGTCCGGGAAGGCCTCGGCGAAGGGGTAGAGATCGGTGTACTTGCTGAGATCGGCGGTCATGCCGACGATGTCGTCGCGCTGCCGCGCCAGTTCGCAGAGCGTGTGGCCGAAGGGCGCCGGCTTTGTCGGCAGCCCCTCGGTTCCCAGGGAGGCGATCATCGCCGAGGTCTTGAGCCCCGGGCCGCCGGCCTGCGGCGGGCGCGCCTCGTACTTCGACCGCCTCACCGCGGCTTCCCTTCGTCCAGGGCCTGCAGGGCCAAGGCCCACTCGTCGGGCTCGACACGAATGAAATGGGTCTTGTCGCGCGCCTCGAGGAAGGGCACGCCCTTGCACATGCGGGTGTCGCAGATGACGATACGCGGCTTCTTCTCCCTGCAGGCGCGCGCCGCGTCGAAAGCCGCCCGCACCGCCTCGATATCGTTGCCGTCGACGCGCTGGCAGTGCCAGCCGAAGGCCGCCCACTTCGCTTCCAGCGGCTCGGCGCTGAGCATTTGCGTCGACGGCCCGTCGGCCTGCTGATTGTTGAAATCGACAATGGCGATGAGGTTGTCCAGACCGTGATGGGCGGCCGACTGGGCCGCCTCCCAGGTCGATCCCTCGCCCAGCTCGCCGTCGGACAGCATATTGTAGATGAACGATTGAGACCCTTTGAGCCGCAGCGCCAGGGCGCCGCCGACGGCGATGCCCAGGCCCTGGCCCAGCGATCCGCCGGTGATCTCCATGCCCGGCGTGTAGGCGGCCATGCCGGACATCGGCAGGCGGCTATCGTCGCCGCCGTAGCTCTCCAGTTCGTTCTCCGGCAGGATGCCGGCCTCGATCATCGCCGCGTAGAGCGCGATCGCGTAGTGGCCAATGGAGAGATAGAAGCGGTCGCGGCCGTCCCACTCCGGCTCGTCCGGCCGGTAGCGGAGCGCATGGAAGTAGGCGACGGCCAGCACGTCGGCGACTCCCAGCGCCTGGCCGACATAGCCCTGGCCCTGGACTTCGCCCATGCGCACGGCATAGCGGCGGATTCGGTAGGCGCGCTCTTCCAGGCTGACGTTCGACTGCCGGTGCGGCGACGCCGATGACATACGGCTTCTCCCCTGCTGTCCGCCGATCTTAAACAAGCTTGCGCGGCTTGGCCACCAGCGGCGGCGGCGCGGCGGCGGCGAAACAGCGTCAGGTCGAACTGGGATCCCGGTCAGCGCCCACCCATCGCATCGCACAACCACGCGACCTTCGAGCGCGCCTCGCGCAGCGCGGCTGTCTCGCTGCCGAACGTCCGCCCGCCGAAACAGCCGGTCGGAAACCAGCCGCGGCGGTCCTCGACATCGCGGCGGAACTCTTCAAACCCGAAGCTCCCGTCGGGTCGTCTGAAAATATCGACGCAGCGGCGTTCATCCTGATCGTTGATCGATTTCAGGACGGTGTTCTTGCCGGCCATTGCGCGCCTTAGGCCACCCGCCGCCCGGCGGTGTAAACCGTGCGGACCACCGGATGTTCGTCGACCAGGCGCACGCGGATGAGGTCGGCGCGCTTGCCCGCGGCGATCTCGCCGCGGTCGTCGAGGCCGGCGGCCCGGGCGGCGTTGCGGCTCGCCAGGTTCACCGCCTGCGGCAGGGTGAGGCCGATATCCTCCCCAGTCAGGCAAAAGGCCGCGGCCAGCAGCGAGATCGGCACGTAGTCCGAGGCCAGGACGTCGAGCAGGCCGGCCTCGGCCAGATCCAGGGCCGAGAGGTTGCCGGACTGCGAGCCGCCTTTGACCACGTTGGGCGCCCCCATGACGGTCACCATGCCGCGCGCGTGCGCCGCTTCGGCCGCCAGCAGGGTGGTCGGAAACTCGGCGATGGTCATGCCGAGACGCGACGCCTCCTCGACATGCTCCAGGGTTTCGTCGTCGTGGGCGGCGAGCGGGATGGCGCGTTCCTGCGCCATGCGGCAGACCGCCTCGCGGTAGGTCGGCGCGAAGGTGCGCGAGGCCTCGGCGTCGCGGCGGAAGCGCTCGTCCACGGTGTCGGCGGGAACGTGGAACAGTTTGGTCAGAACCTCCCGATACTTTTCCGGGTCGGGGAACTGGCGCTGGCCGACGGTGTGCTCCATGACCGAGACCAGCCGCAGCAGCGGGTTGTCCATGTGCGGTGCCATCTGGTCGAGGAGCGCCGGGTCGGTGACCTCGCAGCGCAGATGCAGCAGGTGGCGGCTGCGGAACAGGCCGAGTTTCTCGCCCTTTTCCACCGCCGCCATGATCTGGCCCAGCAGGTCGCGGCGCGTCTGGTCGGCATCGCGCAGGCCCACGACCAGAGAATCGAATACCGTGGTGATGCCGGCCGCCGCCACCTGGGCGTCATGGGCGATGGCCGCCTGCAGCGGATCCCAGTGGACGCCGGGGCGCGGCACCACATGGCGCTCGCAGTGATCGGTGTGCAGATCGACGAGGCCGGGCAGCAGCAGTTCGCCCCGGCAGTCGAGCGCGCCGGAGGGTATCGCGCCGCCCTCCTCCACCGCCGCGATGACGCCGTCCTCGACGGTTACCCGGCCGCGGAACGCCGCCTCGGCCGTCACCACCTCGGCGTTGGCGAGGCAGAGCGTAGCGGCGCCTTCCAGCGTCTCCTGCCGTTCCAACAAGTCGTCCCGTACCATCACATCACCCGTTTTGCATCACGCCAGACCGTCTTCACGAAGGGCTGGCCCTCGATCACGGCCACCCGCAGCAGATCGGCCTTGCGGCCCGGCGCGATCCGGCCCCGGTCGTTGAGCCCCGCCGTCTCCGCCGGCGTCGCGCTCACCGTGGCCACCGCGCGCGGCAAATCCAGGCCGTGCGCCGCGTCGGTCAGGCGGAACGCCGCCTGCACCAGACTTGCCGGCACATAGTCGGAGGCCAGATTGTCGAGCAGTCCCGCGGCCGCCAGTTCCGCCACGGAGACATTACCGGAATGCGACCCGCCGCGCATCAGGTTCGGCGCGCCCATGACGATTTTCATGGCTTTGTCACGGGCGCGCCGGGCCGCCGCCAAGGTGGTGGGGAACTCGGTCACGGTGATGCCCAGCGCCGCCGCCTCGTCGATATGCGCCGGCGTCTCGTCGTCATGGCTGGCGATGGCCAGGCCCCGTAGGCGGGCGCGCTCGGCCAGCGCCTGGCGGTTGCGCGGCACCAGGCCTTCCTGCGAAGCCATCAGCCGCTCAATATGGGCATCGGCTTCTTTCTCGCTGAGGCGCAGGGTCTTCATGGTGCGCTCGCGAAAGCGCTGCACATCCGGATACTGCCGATGCCCCGGTGCGTGATCCATGAGCGACATCATGCCGACGGCGGCGTGCTCGGCGACCGAATCGAAGAGGTCGACGACGTTCTCGTCGGTCACCTCGCAGCGCAGGTGCACGATATGGTCGGCGCGCAGCATGTCTTTGTCGCGCGCCTCGCGCACCGCATCGATCATCGGCCGGAAGATCTCGTAGCGCTCCGGATGCTTGATGCTGACACCGACGCAGACGCAGTCGAAAGTGGTGGTGATGCCGCCCGCCGCCATCTGCGCGTCGTGCGCCACGACCGCGGAAAGAACGTCCCAGCGGGTGCCCGGGCGCGGCAGCACGTGCTTTTCGAAGTGATCGGTGTGCAGGTCGATCAGGCCGGGCAGCAGAAAGTCGCCGCCCAGATCCTCGGCGCCCGGCACGGCGGTGGCGCCGGCGGCGACCTCGGCGATCTCGCCGTCGCGCAGCCGCAGACTGCCGTGGACGACCTCGTTTTCCAGGACGATCCGCGCGTTGCCGAAAATCCGCTCGCCCATCACGCCACTTGCCTTTGTTTGGAGAGGTCGAAGATCCTGTCGGCCACCGCCTCGCGGACCTCGTCGTCATGGAAGATTCCGACCACCGCCGCGCCGCGCGCCTTGGCCTCGGCGATCAGTTCCACGACCACGGCGCGGTTGCCGGCATCCAGCGAGGCCGTGGGCTCGTCGAGCAGCAGCACAGGATAGCCGGCCAGGAAGCCGCGCGCGATGTTGACGCGCTGCTGCTCGCCGCCGGAAAAGGTGGCCGGCGCCAGATCCCACATGGCCGCTGGGATGTTCAGCCGGGCCAGCAGGGTCTCGGCCTTGCGGCGGGCCTCGTCCAGGTCGGCGCCCAGCGCGTGCAGCGGCTCGGCGACGATGTCCCGCGACGGGATGCGCGGGATGACCCGCAGGAACTGGCTGACATAGCCGACGGTCCGGCGCCGCACCTCCAGCACCCGGTGCGGGGCGGCCGCGGCCATGTCGACCCAATCGCCCTGGTGCCGCATCCAGATATGGCCGCCGCCGGGCTTGTAGTTGGCGTAGAGCGAGCGCAGCAGCGTCGACTTGCCGCTGCCCGAAGGGCCGTAGAGGGCCACGCATTCGCCGGCGCCGACCTCCAGGCTGAGGTCGGCGAAGACCGCCAGGCGCGCGCCGCCCTGGATATGCAAGGTGAAGGTCTTGCTGAGGTTTTCGACCCGGATCATCGCGGGCCTGTCGTTGCCGGCCGTCATATCAGACCTGCAACACGGAGGAAACGAGGAGCTGGGTGTAAGGATGGTGCGGATCGTCAAGCACCTGGTCGGTAAGGCCGCTCTCCACCACCGCGCCGTCCTTCATCACCATCAGCCGGTCGGCCAGCAGACGGGCCACGGCCAGGTCATGGGTCACGATGATCGCGGAGAGCCCCAATTCACGGACCAGGCCGCGCAGCAGGTCCAGCAGGCGGGCCTGCACCGAGACGTCGAGGCCGCCGGTCGGCTCGTCCATGAAGACCAGGCGCGGCTTGGTGACCAGGTTGCGGGCGATCTGCAGGCGCTGCTGCATGCCGCCGGAGAAGTGCTTCGGCTTGTCGTCGATGCGGCCGAGGTCCATCTCGACCTTTTGCAGCCAGTCCTCGGCCTCGCCGCGGATGGCGCCGTAGTGGCGCGCGCCGACCGCCATGAGGCGTTCGCCGACATTGCCGCCGGCACTGACGTTCATGCGCAGGCCGTCGCGCGGGTTCTGCATCACCACACCCCAGTCGGTGCGCAGCAGCAAGCGGCGCTCCGGCTCCGAAAGCGCGTAGATGTCGGCAAGGCCGCGGCCGCGCAGGTCGTACTCGACGATGCCGTTGGTCGGCGTGAGGCGCGCCGAGAGGCAGTTCAGCAGCGTCGTCTTGCCGGAACCCGACTCGCCGACGATGCCCAGCACCTCGCCGCTGTGGAGCTCGAAGGAAATGTCCGAGCAGGCCAGCAGGCTGCCGTAGGCGTAGGCGTAGCTGAGATTCCGCACTCTGAGGAGAAGCGTTTCCGCATCCATCGATCAGGCCTCCGGCGCCCGATCGGCGCCGACTGCCGCCGCATAGGCCTTGGCGGCGCCCTCGGAGAGGCGGCCGCCGTGACCCTCGGCACGGCGCCGGGCGCAAAAGTGGGAATCCGAGCAGACAAACATCCGGTTGCCCTGATCGTCGAGGATCACCTCGTCGAGAAAGGTATCGTCGGCGCCGCAGAGGGCGCAGTCCTCCTCCCACTGCTGGACGGCGAAGGGGTGATCGTCGAAATCCAGGCTCTTCACCTCGGTGTAGGGCGGAATGGCGTAGATGCGTTTCTCGCGCCCGGCGCCGAACAGCTGCAGCGCGGGGAAGCCGTCCAGCTTCGGGTTGTCGAACTTCGGGATCGGCGTGGGCGACATGAGATAGCGGCCGTTCACCATCACCGGATAGGAATAGGAGGTGGCGATCTCGCCGAAGCGCGCGATGTCCTCGTAGAGCGAGACCTGCATGAGCCCGTATTCCCTGTAGCCGTGCATCTTGCGGCACTCGACCTCGCGCGGCTCCAGCGGGCGCAGCGGCTCCGGCTGCGGCACCTGGTAGACGATGATCTGGCCCTCCACCAGGGGATCCTCGGGCACCCGGTGGCGGGTCTGGACGATGCTCGCCTCGGCGGTCGCCTCGGTGGTCGCCACCTGGGCGGTACGCTCGAAGAAACGGCGGATGTTCACCGCGTTGGTGGTGTCGTCGGCGCCCTGGTCGATGACCTTCAGGGTATCGTCCCGGCCGATGATGCTGGCCGTCACCTGCATGCCACCGGTGCCCCAGCCGTAAGGCAGCGGCATCTCGCGGCCGCCAAAGGGTACCTGGTAGCCGGGCAGCGCCACGGCCTTCAGGATGCAGCGGCGGATCATGCGCTTGGTCTGCTCGTCGAGGTAGGCGAAGTTGTAGCCGTCTTCGCCTGCCGCCCCGTCGAATTCCGCGTCCGTCGTCACTCCGCGGCCTCCTTGCGGTCTTCCTCGTGGCGCCTGCGCAGCGCGCGGACGAGCTGCAACTCCGACTGAAAGTCCACGTAGTGCGGCAGCTTCAGATGCTGCACGAAGCCGGCAGCCTCCACGTTGTCGGAGTGGTAGAGCACGAACTCCTCGTCCTGGGCCGGATAGTCGATGCTTTCGTCGAGCTCGCGCGCGCGCAGCGCCCGGTCGACCAGGGCCATGGCCATGGTCTTGCGCTCGCAGTGGCCGAAAGAAAGGCCGTAGCCACGGGTGAACTGCGGCGGCCGCTGCGCGGAGCCGGCGAACTGGTTGATCATCTGGCATTCGGTGACGGTGATCTCGCCGAGCTCGATGGCAAAACCCAGTTCCTCGGGCACGAACTCGACGGCGACCTCGCCGAGCCGGATTTCCCCGGCGAAGGGGTGGTTGCGGCCGTAGCCGCGCTGTGTCGAATAGCCCAGGGCCAGCAGGAAACCCTCATCGCCGCGCGCCAGGTTCTGCAGCCGCAGATCGCGGTCCGCCGGAAATTCCATGGCGTCGCGGGTGAGGTCGCTCACCGGCGCGTCCTCGTCGGGGGCCGGTTCCTCTTCGATCAGGCCCTCGCGATTGAGGATATCGGTGACCCGCGGGAGGGCCGCATCGACTTCCGTCGCGGCCGTCTCGGCCTGTGGCGCGCCGGCGCCGGCTTCGGCGGCCAGGGCAAAGTCCAGCAGGCGATGGGTATAGTCGTAGCTCGGCCCCAGCACCTGGCCGCCGGGCAGATCCTTGTAGGCCGCGGAAATGCGCCGGCGCACCGCCATGCGGGCCGTGTCGAGGGGCTCGGTCTCGCCGAAGCGGGTCAAGGTGGTGCGGTAGGCGCGCAGCAGGAAGATGGCCTCTACGAGATCGCCCTGGGCCTGCTTGATGGCCAGCGCCGCCAGGTCGCGGTCATAGAGCGAGCCTTCGGTCATCACGCGGTCGACGGCGAGCTGCATCTGTTCCTTGATCTGGGCCAGCGTCAGCTCCGGCACGGCGGTGTCGCCGCGGCGTTCCTCGGCGATCAGTTTGTGGGAATTGAGGATCGCCGCCTCGCCGCCCTTGACGGCCACGTACATGGGCTCAGCCCTCCGCCGCGATGCTGCGCGGCAGGCCGAGAACCGCCGTGCCGCAGGTAAAAAAAATGTCGATACCGAGCGGGAACCGCCCCGCGTTCAGGCGCCAGTCGTCCCAGAACCAGCCGGGCAGGCCCGCCGGCCGCACGGTCGCCGTCTCGCGGATGCCCGGGCCGCTGAGGGTCACCGCCGGACCGCCGTCCAGGCTCGGCAACTGCACCAGGACCGTCGCCGAGCGATCGGGATAGAGATCGGCGCCCTGGGCGAAGCGCGCCAGGCGCGGCATGTGCTGCGGATCGGTCACCAGACCGAAAGCCGCGGCCGCGCTGCTTGCCACGATCGGGCAGCCGCAGTGAAACTTCAGGTGGGCCCGCACCTGCGGCGTGTCGGCGATCCAGTCGATCCACAGCGGCGTATCGTAGTCGAGCAGGGTCAGCGCCGCCGCCAGGGTGGCGGGGTCGAGCGGCTCCGGCCCCGTAGGGCCGACGGCGAGGTCCACCCTGCGGCCGGGATGGGCCAGCGCCGTCATCAGGCCGCGGAAGATGCCCTGCGAGCCGTGAATCGGATCGGCAAGGCCCGGCATCAACGCCGTGGTGTCGATGCCTTGCGCCGCGCCGGTGAGGCTTGTCGCCGGGGCCATCAGTCGTCCTCCCCGCGCACCAGGGTGAAGAAGTTCACCTTGGTTGAGTTGGCCTTGCGGCTGCGCTCGCCGCGCCGCGCCGCATGGGCGGCCTCCAAGGTGGCGATCACCTGCTGCTCGAGTCGGCCGCGCCGGCCTTCGTCCTGCAGCAGCGCGTCGAACAGCGCCGCCAGTTCGGCATGCCGCTTGGAGCGCCCCTGGACGTAGCCCAGGCCGGTATCCCCGCCGGCCAGCTTGAGGGCGCAGCGGGTGACCGTCATCTGCCCGATGTTGAATTTCCCGCCAGTGCCGCCGGCGCGGGCACGCACCATGACCATGCCGACCTCCGGCCGCCGCAGCCAGTCATAGGCCGGCTTGTCGGCGAGACCCTCCCAGGCGCTTTCCAGTTCGGTCAGCCTGGCCTTGGCCAGGACGGAGATCCAGCGCTGGCGCGCCGCCTGTGCCGAACCCGAAAGGCCACCCTCCGCGGTCGAGGTCGTTTCCATAGACAAGTTCCATATTTGTCTAGACGTCGATATGTTTTTAGAGTAGGAGGAGAGCCAGAGCGATGTAAAGCATATCTTCGTGAAGTCTGCGTGACAGGATGGCGTTCATGACATTGCAACGGCGGGCCGGGGTGGCGTTGTGGCGCCAGATTGCCGAAAGCCTGGAGCAGGACATCAAGGAACGGGTCTTCAAACCCGGCCAGCGGCTGCCGACCGAGGCCGAACTGGCCGAGCGCTTCTCCGTCAACCGCCACACCGTGCGCCGCAGCACTGGCTATCTGGAACAGGAAGGCGTGCTGCGCGTCGAACAGGGCCGCGGCACTTTCGTTCAGGAGCGCGTGGTGCACTTCAAGCTCGGCAAGCGGACGCGCTTTTCCGAGAACATCCTGAAGCAGTCGCGCATTCCTTCCGGCGAACTGGTGCGCGCCCTGGTGCTGGCCGCCGACGAAAACGTCGCCAGGTCGCTGCGGATCCGCAAGGGCGCGCCCGTCGTCCTGATCGAGAGCATCAACAAGGTCGACGGCCGGCCGATGTCGGTGGTCGCCCACCATTTTCCGGCCAGGCGCTTTCCCGACATGATCGAGGTCTATCGGCGCGCGCGCTCGGTCACCAAGGCGCTGGCCCACTACGGCATCGACGACTACACCCGCAAGGAGACCCGCATCACCGCGCGCCTGCCCAGCGGCAGCGAAAGCCGCCTGCTGGAACTGCCGCGCAGCCAGCCGGTCCTGGTCACCGAGTCCGTCAACATCGACGGCGACGGCCGCGCCATCGAATTCGGCTGGGGCCGCATGGCCGCCGAGCGCGCGCAGCTGGTGGTGCAGCCCTAACGGCTGTGGGACAGCTCGGCGTAGGCGGTCGCGATTTCCGCCGCCAGGCGGGCGTTGGAGCGCACCAGGGCGACATTGGCCTCGAGACTGGCGCCGCCGCTAAGCGCCTCGAGCCGCGCCAGCAGGAACGGCGTCACCGCCTTGCCCTGCACGCCTTGGGCCTCGGCTTCGGCCAGCGCGGTATCGATGTGGGCGGCGATCGCCGGTGCGGGAATTTCGGCCGCCTGCGGGATTGGATTGGCGACCACCAGCCCGCCACCCAGTCCCAGTTCCCACTTGGCCGCCATCACCGCGGCGACCGCGGCCGCCGAGTCGCGGCGCAGCGTCAGCGGCAGCCCGGAATCGCGGCTGTAAAACCCGGGCAGCGAATCGCAGCCGAAACCGATGACCGGCACGCCCAGTGTTTCCAAAACTTCCAGGGTCTTGGGGAGGTCGAGAATTGCCTTGGCCCCGGCGCAGACCACGGCCACCGGCGTGCGCCCCAACTCCTGCAGGTCGGCGGAAACATCGAAAGTCACTTCGGCCCCGCGATGCACGCCGCCCAGACCGCCGGTGCCGAACACCCGAATGCCGGCGCGGTCGGCGCAGATCATGGTGGCGGCGACCGTGGTGGCGCCGACCGCCCGGGCCGCCAGCACCGCCGGCAGGTCGGCGCGGCTGACCTTCACCGCGTCCTTCTCGGCGGCCAGACGCTCCAGCTCGGCCGCCGTCAAGCCGATCCGGATGGTCCCGTCGAGCACCGCGATGGTCGCCGGAACGGCGCCGCCGGCGCGCACCTCGGCTTCGACCATCTGCGCCGTCTCCAGGTTGCGCGGCGCCGGCATGCCGTGGGTGATGATGGTGGATTCCAGCGCCACCACCGGCCCGCCCGCCGCCAGGGTTTCACGCACTTCCGGCAGTATCCGCAGCCGCTCTTTCGTCACAGAACGAGTTCCTCCAGCGTTTCACGGGTCAGCTTCGGGCTGACGCTGTCGAAAGTCTCCACGGTCAGCCGCGCGGCGGCCAGGGCGCGGCGCCCGGCCCGACACAGGTCATGGCCGCGCAGGCGCGCCTCCAGATAAGCCGCCGCCAGGGCATCGCCGGCGCCGGTCACGTCCAGCAGCTGCCCTTCCAGCGTCGGCAGCTCCAGCACCTCGCCGCCGCCGGCCAGGCAGATGCCCGCCGCGCCCAGCGTGATCACCACTTCACCAACGCCGGCCTCGGCCAAGGCGGCAGCCGCGGCTGGCGCGCTGGCATCCGGCGCGACGTCGAGCAGTGCCGCCGCCTCGCGCCGATTGACGAACAGCAGATCGCAGGCCGTCAGATGATCCTTCACGCGCACCGCCTTGGCCGGCGACACGCCGTTCACCGCGAAGCGCCGGTCCTCGCGCCGCAGCGCGGCAAGATAGGCCAGCGTCTCCGCCGGCAGGTTGCAGTCGGCGAAGATCGCGTCGACCGACCAGAAACTCCGTGGCAGGCTTTCCAGGCGTGCCGGCGTGATCTCGTCATAGACCCGCATGTCGGCGACGGCGACCAGCATTTCGCCGTCCGGCTGCAGGGCAATGAGATGAAACGCCGTCGGCGCCGTATCGGAGCGGCTGATCCCCGTCAGATCGATCGGCAAGCCGCTAAGGCCGGCGTACAGCGCCTCGCCTTCCGGGTCCCCGCCGAGGCGCGTCACCAGGCGAACGCTGGCTCCCAATCTGGCGAGGTTCTCCGCCACATTGCGCGCCACGCCGCCGGGACAGGCCTGCAGCGCCACCGGGTTCGAGGCCGCTTCCACGTAGGGCGCGGCCGCGCGCGCCTTGCGGTCCGTATGACAGGCCCCGACGACGGCGATTTCCAACTTTTCTCTGGTCACGGAGGGATGCTGCTCCAGCGCAGTTCTGCCGATGCCGCAGCTTCGCCGAGAGGGAAGCCGCAGGCAACCGGGAAGGCCCGAGGCGCCGGCGGCCAGCCGGCCGCGCCAACTTCGCAATGGATCGGTCCGGCCCAGCGGGTTATATCCGTTAGGCAATGAACTTTGAGTTGAGATCACCTGCGCGCCCCGGAATCATTAGGAGGAGGCGATCGCGGCCGCGCCGTCGGCAAGGCATGCGGTTTCTATGGCGCCTGATGCTGCTGGCCGCCCTCGCCCTGGCCACGGCTGCGGTCAGCGGCCCCGCGGTGGCGCAGCAGGGGTTCCATGACAGTGCCCAGATCGAAGACAGCCGCGACCGTGTGCTGGGCGACAGCCGCTACCAGACCGAACGGCCGGCGCCGGAAGAACCGGACGACAAGGAGCCGCTGCGCATCCCGCCGTGGCTGGTCAAGACCGTGCTGTGGACGGTTGGCATCGTCGTCGCGGGCCTTGTGCTGTACTTCCTGGTCAACCTGCTCCTCGATCTGCTGAACGGCCGCCGCGCCTTCGGGCGCGACCGCGGCAAGACGCCGGCACCGGCCGCCGTCGTCGAAACCCCGGTGACCCTGGACGCGGAAACCCGGATTCGGACTCTGGCGGAGGCCGACGCGCTGGCCTCCGAGGGACGCTTCGCCGAGGCCATCCACCTGCTGCTGCTGGTCGCCCTGGAGCGCCTGCGCCGCGAACTCGGCCCCCGCGTCGCGCCGGCCATGACCAGCCGCGAGGTTCTGCGCCTGACCCCGGTGCCCGGCGCGGCCAGAGATCCCCTGGCGCGCATGGTCGCGCTTTGCGAGATCAAACACTTCGGCGGCCGGGCCGCCGGCGCGCCCGACTATCGGACCTGCCGGCGGGACTTTCTGCTCTTCAGCGGGCAGGAGCCGGCCGGCGCATGAACCAGGCGAACCCCAGCGGCGGAAGCGCCCCCCATGGCGGAAGCGCCCCCCGCGGCGACGGCGTGTTTTCCCTGCGGGCCGTGGGCCTGCTGATCGGCGTCGGCCTGCTGTGCTTCGCCGCGGCGGCGCTGGTCGCGATCTACTCCGATCCGCAGTCCGAAAGCACCTACGGCAGCAACGCCTATTCCTACTCCGCTATCGGTCACCGGGCCTGGACCGAAATCCTCGAGGACCTCGGCACGCCGGTTCTGGTGAGCCGCAACGACTCCGCGGCCAAGGCCTCCAACGACGACGGCCTGCTGATCCTTGCCCAGCCGTACAGCGACCAAAACGCGCTGGACGCCCTCGGAAGCCTGTTCGGGACCGACAGGGCGCTGCTGGTGCTGCCGCGCTGGGCGGGCTTTCCGGAATTCAACAACCGGCGTTGGGTGCAGCGCCTGACCGAACGCGACCCGGCGGAGGTCGAGAAGGTGCTTCAGGTCGCGCTTGAGAACGCCGAACTGGTCCGCAGTGAAGGCCCCCAGGACTGGCGGACCGACGGTTGGAGCATCCTGCCGAGCCTCAGCGACGCGCAACTGATGAAGTCCGATGAGATGACGCCCATCGTCTACAGCGCCGCCGGGATTCTGCTCGGCGAGGTGCGCCGCGACGGAACCACCCTGTGGATTCTCTCGGATCCGGAAGCGATCATGAACAGCGGCATCGACGAGGGCGACAACGCCGCCTTCGCCGTTGCCCTGGTCGAAGCGCTCCTGCCCGCCGGGGGCGCCGCCATTTTCGACGAGACGATCCACGGCTTCACCGTTTCGCCGGATCTCTGGAAGGCGCTGCTGAGCTTTCCCCTGAACCTCGCCATCCTGCAAGCCCTGGCCGCCGCCGTCATTCTGGTGTGGGCCGCGAGCGGACGCTTCGGCGCGCCCCTGCCGGCGCGCCCCCGCCTGGGCGCCGGCAAGCAGGTTCTGATCGACAACACCGCCAGCCTCTTCCAGTACGCCGGCAAGCTGACCGATATCCTGCGGCGCTACCGCGAAGCCTGCCTGCGCGACCTGGCGCGCCACATGCACATCCCGCGCGACCTCGACCGGCAGGCCCTGGAGCGGTGGCTGAACCAGGTGGGCGAGGCGCGCGGCACCGGCAAGCGCTACAGCGACGTGAACCGCGAAGTGACCGCCGCGCTCGACGGCACCAAGACGACGACGCCCAATCTGTTGCGCGCGGCTCTGCGCTTATATCGATGGAAACAGGAGATGATTCATGGACATAGAGCCGATCCAAACGGTCTGCGCCCGGGTGCGCGAGCAGGTTCGCAAGACCGTGGTCGGACAGGACGGCGCGCTTGACCTGATGCTGGTGGCCCTGCTGTCGGAGGGCCATGTGCTGCTGGAAGGCGTGCCGGGAACGGCCAAGACGCTGCTCGCCCAGTCCTTCGCCCGCTCCGTGAACCTCGATTTCGGCCGCATCCAGTTCACCCCCGACCTGATGCCCGGCGACGTCATCGGCACCAACCTCTTCAACTTCCAGACCAGCGACTTCAAGCTGACCAAGGGGCCGATCTTCACCCAGATCCTGCTGGCCGACGAGATCAACCGCACCCCGCCGAAAACCCAGGCGGCGCTGCTCCAGGCCATGCACGAGCGCGCCGTCACCATCGACGGCGCGACTTACGAACTCGGCAACGACTTCATGGTCATCGCCACGCAGAACCCGATCGAACAGCAGGGCACCTACCCGCTGCCCGAGGCGCAGCTCGACCGTTTTCTGTTCAAGCACATCCTCGACTACCCGGACCGCGACGAGGAGCGCGCCATCGTCGCCCGCCACGGCCACCGCACGGTGATGCCCGACCTCGCGAGCTTCGGTCTGGAGGCCGTCGCCGACAGCGCCACCCTGGCGTCGATCCGCCAGACCATCGCCGCGCTGCGGCTGTCCGACGAACTGATCGACTACATCGTCGATATCGTGCGGGCGACCCGGGAGCACGAGTCCCTGGAATTCGGCGCCTCGCCGCGCTCCGCCAACATGATCGCCACGGCGACCCGCGCCTATGCGGCCATGCAGGGCCGCGACTACGTGATCCCCGACGACGTGAAGTTCATCGCCCTGCCGGCCCTGCGTCACCGGATCGTGCTGGCGCCCGGCGCCGAGATCGAGGGCCTGCAGGCCGACGCCGTGATCCGCCAGGTGCTCGATCAGATCCCGGCGCCACGGTGAGTGGAGACGGACAGTGAACGAAGCGCGAAGATGACCGAGGCAATCCAATGACGCGGCCGACGCTGCGTGCCGTGGCGCTCTTTGCCGCCGGCATTCCGCTGGCTTTCGGCATCCTGCTGGCCGATCCGCAGGCCTGGCCCTACGTGCCGGCCTATCTCTTCCTGGTCTGCTTCGCCCTGCTGGCCGACACCGCCTTGTCGCTGTCTCCTCACGCCTTGAACGTCCAGGTCAATCCGCCGGTCATTCTCTACATCGGCCAGGAGGACCGCTTCCTGGTGCGCCTGCGAAGCGGAGCGGAGCGGCGGCCAGAGATCGAGATGCTCTGCGACGCCGACCGGAACCTGGAACCGCCACCGCGGGTCCTGGCGCGGCTGAACGCCGCCGGGCAGGCCGAGGTCTCCTTCCCGCTGCGGCCCGTGCAGCGCGGCACGGCGCGTATCGAGACTCTCTGGCTGCGCTGGCCGGGTCCTCTCGGTCTGGTCAACCGCCTGCGCATCGTGCCCGTCGAGGCCGAGATAGCGGTGACCCCGAACACCAAGGCGGTGAAGCATGTCGCCGTGCAGTTCGCCGACCCCATGGCGTTCCATGGCGTCAAGCCGCAGCGCCAGCAGGGTGAAGGCTCGGAATTCGAGGCGCTGCGCGAATACGTGCCGGGCCTCGACCCGCGCTCCATCGACTGGAAGCATTCGGCCCGGCACAGGAATCTGCTGTGCAAGGAATTCCGCAGCGAGCGCAATCATCAGATCGTCCTGGCCTTCGACACCGGCCACCTGATGAGCGAGCCGCTGGACGGCCTGGCCAAGCTGGATCACGCGGTCAACGCCGGCCTGCAGCTTGGCTACGTTTCTCTGCGCGCCGGCGACCGCATCGGTGTCTATGGCTTCGATTCCCAGGTGCGCCAGTTCAGCCAGCCGACCGGCGGCGTCGGTACTTTCTGGCGCCTGCAGCGCGCCGCCTCCGAGCTCACCTACAGCCAGGACGAGACCAACTTCACCCTCGGCCTGTCCTCCCTCGCCGGGCGGCTCAACCGCCGCTCGCTGGTCATCCTGCAGACCGAATTCGTCGACACCATCACCGCCGAACTGATGCTGGAAAATGTCGAGCGCCTGGCCGGGCGCCACCTGGTGATTTTCGTCTGCCTGCAGGATCCGCGCTTGGAAGCCACGGTCGACGGCGAACCGGCCAGTCTCGACGCTCTCGCCCGCTCGGTCATCGCCGACGAGTTCCTGCGCGAGCGCCGCGTGGTGCTGGAGCGTCTGCGCCGCCTCGGCGTACACTGCCTCGACGTGCGCGCCGACCGGATCGGACCGGCGCTGATCAACCGCTATCTCGACATCAAGCGGCGGGAGCTGATCTGATGGCGGGAGCCGATCTGATAAAGGTATTCGAGCAGCCATGAGCCCGACGCTGAAAAGCCCGCTCAAGAGCTATGAGTTCCGCCGCGAGCGCGAGAAGAGCTGGCTCGAGCTGGAAGCGCTGGTCCGCCAGGCCGAGAAGCGCGGCCTGAAGTCCCTGCCGGCGGCGGACCTGCTGCGCCTGCCGACGCTCTACCGCGCGACACTGTCCTCGCTTTCCGTCGCCCGCTCCATCTCGCTCGACCAGAACGTGCTGACCTACCTGGAAAGCTTGAGCGCCCGCGCCTACTTTCAAGTCTACGGCGCCCGCGCCTCGCTCTTCGAGCGGATCGGCCATTTCCTGCACTACGGCTTTCCCTCGGCCGTGCGCGCGGCGTTCGGGCCCAACCTGCTGGCCGCCTTCTGCATGGTTCTCGGCAGCGTTATCGCCTTCCTTCTCGTGCAGGGCAACGCCGACTGGTACTACACCTTCGTCGGCGCCGACATGGCCGGCGGCCGCACCCCGGCGGCCACCACCGAAAGCCTGCGCGCCGCGCTCTACGACGGCGACGATTCGGCGGCGGAGATGCTCTACATCTTCGCCACCTACCTGTTTACCCACAACTCGGCCATCGGCATGTTCGCCTTCGCCCTCGGCTTCGCCTTGGGCATCCCGACGGTGCTGCTGATGTTCTACAACGGGCTCCTTCTCGGTGCCTTTCTGGCGCTCTACGACTCGCGCGGCCTGGTCTGGGACCTCACCGGCTGGCTCATCGTGCACGGCACCACGGAGTTGCTGGCCATCGTGCTCTGCGGCGGCGGCGGTCTGGTGCTGGCCGGGGCGATCATTTTTCCCGACCGGGAAACCCGCCTCGAAAGCCTGGCGCGCCGCGGTCGCGCCGCGGGCACTTTGATCATGGGCGCGGTGATGATGCTGTTCGTCGCCGGCCTGCTGGAGGGCTTCGCCCGCCAACTGGTGACCGACGTTTCGGCGCGCTACGCCATCGGCGGCACCATGCTGGTCTTCTGGCTGACCTATTTCACGCTCTGCGGCCGGGGACGCGGCTATGACCGCGACTGACGCCGCCGCGACCCCGCAGGCGAAGGCGAGCCCGCGCGGCGAGCGCCGCCTGCTGACCCCCGAGGGCGTGCCGCTGGTCTTTCAACTGGCCGAGCGCGGCGAGCGCGCCGCCGCGGTGCTGATCGACCTGGTGATCATGGTGCTCGCCATGGTCGCCTTGATCCTGGCCACCGTCTTCCTGCTGTCGCAGTTGGGGTTCAGCGGCCTCGGCCTCGGCCTTACCATCCTCGCCTTCTTCGCTATCCGCAGCTTCTACTTCATCTACTTCGAACTGCGCTGGCAGGGCCAGACCCCCGGCAAGCGCGCCATGGGAATCCGGGTCATCGACCGCAACGGCGGCTATCTGCGCCCGGACGCCGTCTTCGCCCGCAACCTGCTGCGCGAGGTGGAGCTCTTCCTGCCCTTGACCCTGATGTTCGGGGTCGAGGCCAGCGCCAGCGCGACCCTGGTCAACCTGCTGACCCTGGCATGGGTGGCGATCTTCCTGCTGCTGCCGTTCTTCAACAAGGACCGCCTGCGCGCCGGCGATATTGTCGCCGGCACCTGGGTGGTGGCCGCGCCCAAGGCGGTGCTGTTGAAAGACGTGGCCGCCGGCGCGGCGCGGCCCCCTGGGAGTCCGCGCGGAGGCGGTGCGGCGGGGCTTGACCCCGAGTTCCCCTTCAGCCGCGGCCAGCTCGAGACCTACGGCATCTACGAACTGCAGACCCTGGAAGAGGTGTTGCGCCAGCAGGGCCCGCAGAGCGGCGAGACTCGCCGCGAGGTCGCCAAGCGCATCCAGCGCAAGATCGGCTGGGCCCCCTTTGACAGCGCCGGCACCGAACCGGTCGATGCCGAGCGCTTTCTCAAGGCATTCTACGCCGCCCTGCGCGCCCACCTGGAAACCCGCATGCTGTTCGGCGAGCGCCGCGAGAACAAGCATGCCGGCAAGATGCGCCCCGGCGAACCGCCAGAGCGCTAATCGAAGACTGCGGCGATTTCGTCGACGCCCGTTCCTTCCTTGATCCGCTTAAGGTCGAAGTAGGTGACTGCCGTGAGGACCGCCCAGAAAGCGATCAGAAGGCCGCCGCCACACCACTCGATCATCACCCAGCGCAGGAAAGCCGTGCCATAGTCGGCGTAAGCCCCTATGGCATATCCGAAACCACCGTTCATCGCCAGGCTCAACACCAGAAGGCCGAAGACCGGCCAGCGGTGTTCCTGCGTCAGCGCTCTGCTGCGCTTCAGGCAGTTCCTGACGCTGCGGCGCTCAATGACCGCTACCGGCACGGCGACCCAGAACATGACGGCGAAGACCAAGCCGGGAACCACCAGTATCGCAAATCCAACAATGATGACCAACGTGACGGCGAGGGAGACCAGCAACACCGGCAATAGGGTTGCAAGACCACGCTTTGTGATATCGACGAGGCCTGCAGGCCGCCCCTGCAGTTCACGCAAGGTGCCGTAGACGATGATTCCTGTTGCAACAAAACTGAGCACGATCTCAAGGGCTGATGCCAAGATGTCCACTGTCTCCAGCGACATCACAGCTTCGGGGGAATTCCCGAGGTCGCCGAAACCCGGCCCGTAGCGCAGCCACAGGTACAAGATGTACCTGGGCGAGGACAGTACCAAGGCGATGACGAAGAAGGCTGACAGGTTGCCCAAGAGGATCGCGTAGGACCGTCCAAGCACCGACCCGATTTTCAGTCGATCAGCGGCCACGACGCTTTGGTCAAGCATATCTGCCCGTCAGGTTCATGGGATCCGGCGCACTCACCGAATCCCACCTAACCCTGGTCAATCGAAGACCGCGGCGATCTGCGCCGTGCTGGCGCCTTCCTTGGCGACACGCAGGTCGTGATAGATCACCGCGCCGATCACCGCGAAGAAGAGCGTGGTGATGCCGGCCCAGACGTACTGGGCGATCATGGCGAAGACGGTGCCGTCCGGCACCAAGACCGGGATGCCGGCGACGCCCAGGACCCAGCCAATCCCCATCATGATGACATAGAAAATCACCAGAAGCGCGAAGACGCGCCAGCGGTTGCCCTTGGTCAGCTCGGCGCTGCGTTTCACGCTGGCCCAGATCCCCGGCCGCTCGACCACCGCGGCAGGCACGGCCACTGCCGTGATCACCAAAACGATGATGCCCGGAACCACCAGCAGGATCATGCCGAGCGCCGCCAGGATCGTTACCAGCAGGCCGACCAGAATGACCGTGAGGATGACCGAGAATCCCCGGCTCAGGCACTCACCGAGGCCGGCCGGCTGACCGTGCAGATGCTGCACAGTGCCATAGACCATCGCGCCCATGGCGGTATAGGACAGCACCATGCCGATCAGCATGCCGATGAAATAGGATGCGCCTGCAGAGTTGGGGTCCGCCGCCACGCCGCCATCCATCGCCAGATTGAACAGCAGCAACGGCACCTGGACGAGAAAGGAAATGATCGAGAACGGAATGAGATTGGCAAAGAGGACGGCGAAGGTGCGGCTGAATACACCGCTGATGCTGATCGCCGGTGATGCTCCCGCCGGAACGGCGCTGGTGGTATCGCTCATCGAAAGACTCTCCCCTTTGAACTGGAAATCGCGCCGAGCTTACGGCGCCGGTGCCACGGCGCCGGGCCTGTACTGCGCTACCCCGACAGACGCGATCTCCCCCGCCGCCTCGGAACGCCGCAGGCCCCCGCGCCGCGTCCCGATTATAAAGCGGACACAATCTGAGGTCGATTCTCACTATTTTCTTACTATTCTGATTAGGCGCGGTCAGCGCCGGCGCGAAGGGCGCCCTCAGCCGGCGACGGCCGCGGCGGTCCGCGTCGCGAAGGCCGCTGTGCCCAGGGCGCCGCCGAGATCGGCCGTGCGGGTCTCCGGGCTGGCGAGCGCGGCGTCGATGGCCCGGTCGATGGCCCGCGACGCCGCGGCGAAGGCCGGCAGGTCGTGCTTCTCGGCGATCCAGTCGAGCAGCATGGCGGCGGAGAGGATCAGCGAACTCGGATTGGCCTTGTCCTGTCCGGCGAGGTCGGGCGCCGAGCCGTGCTGGGCCTGGGCGCAGCAGAGGGCGTCGCCGGCGTTGATCGAGCCGGCCAGCCCGAGGCTGCCGGACAGCTCCGAGGCCAGGTCGGAGAGGATGTCGGCGTGGAAGTTGGTGGCGCAGATGACGTCGTATTTCTCGGGATGGCGCACCAGCAGGGCCGCCATGGCGTCGACGATGACCTCGTCGGTCTCGACTTCGGGAAAGTCCTTGGCCACCGTGCGGCAGGCGTCGAGGAACAGGCCGTCGCTGAGGCGAAAGGTGTTGGCCTTGTGGATCAGCGTCACCTTCCGGCGCCGCTTCATCGCCAGTTCGTAGGAACGCCGCGCGATGCGCGTCGAGGCCCGGCGCGAAATCTTGCGGATCGACAGCGCGGTGTCCGCGTCGGTCATGAACTCGCCGTTGCCGGCGAACATGTTGCGGTCGGGATAGAAGCCCTCGGTCGCCTCGCGCATGATCACCAGATCGAAGTCGCCGCCCTTGGCCGGCAGGCCGGGCCGCGTGCGCGCCGGGCGCACATTGGCATAGAGGTCGAGTTGCGTGCGCACCACGCCGGAGATGTTGACCCCGCCCTGGTCGGGCGGCGGATAGTCGAGGTGGGAGATCGGCCCGAGGATGATGCCGTCGCTGGCCCGGGCGCGCTCCAGCACGCCGCCGGGCAGCGTGGTGCCGTCCTTGGCCAGCGCCTTGAGGCCGATGACCGCCGCCTCGAAGGAGAGATCGAGACCGAAGCGGTCGTCCGCCGCCCGCAGAACCTCAAGCGTCGCCTCGGTGATCTCCGCCCCGATGCCGTCGCCCGCCATGACCAGAATACGCATGCAAACTTCTCCCACGGAATTGAGCAGGAGGTTTACTGCCTTGGGCAGCGCTTCGGAAGGCCTAAACGGCCTGGCTGTAGCGGCCGCCGTCGCCGAGATAGGCGTCGAAACAGGAGGCGATGAGCCGAACCGCGCGCCTGCCCTCCTCCGTCACCGTCACGCGGGACCCCGCCAGGGTCACCAATCCATCGCTCAGCAGCGGCTCAAGCCGGCGCAGCGACACCGAGAAATCGAAGCCCGGGCGTGCGTGGGCGACCGCTTGCGCCCTCAGATCGACGGCGAAACCGCACATCAACGCCTGGATGACATCGCGCCGCAGCCGGTCCTCCGACGTCAGCGCGAACCCGCGCACCACCGGCAGGCGTCCCTCGCGCAACGCCTTGGCATAGCCGAGGAGATCCTTGTCGTTCTGCGCGTATCCCTGCGGCAGCGTGCCGATGGCCGAGACCCCGAGTCCGAGCAGCACCGCCGCTCGATCGGTGGTGTAGCCCTGAAAGCTGCGGCGCAGGCGCCCCTCGGCGGCCTGGCGGAACAGCGCATCGTCGGGCAGCGCGAAGTGATCCATCCCGACGGCGCGGTAGCCGCGCGCCAGCAGCACCCGCTCGGCCGCCGCCGCCTGGGCCAGGCGTGCCTCCGCGCCCGGCAGCGCCGCCGCGTCGATCATCGCCTGATGCTTCTTCATCCAGGGGACATGGGCGTAGCCGAACACCGAAACGCGGCCCGGCCGCAGGTCGGCGGCCAGCGCGGCCGTACGCTCGACGTCCTCGAGACTCTGGTGGGGCAGGCCGTACATGAGGTCGAAATTCAGCGCCCCGATACCCGCCGTGCGCAGCCCCGCCGCGGCGGCGGCGGTGACCTCGAAAGGCTGGATCCGGTTGATGGCCGCCTGCACCCGGGGGGTGAAGTCCTGCACCCCCAGGCTGGCCCGGTTGACGCCGGCGGCGGCCAGGGATTTGGCCTTCTCGACCGTCAGGTGGCGCGGGTCGATCTCGATCGCCAGCTCCGCGCCCGCCTGGAAATCGAAGGCTTCTCGGAGGTGCCCCATGAGCCCCGCGAAATCATCGGCGGAGAGCAGCGCGGGCGTGCCGCCGCCCCAATGCACCCCCGTTACCGGCCGGCCGCGGCCCAGCGCCTCACCGAGGATCGCGATTTCCTGGCGCAGCAGTTCGACATAAGCGGCCACCCGCTTGTAGTCCTTGGCCACCGCCGTATGGCAGCCGCAGTACCAGCAGAGCTGATGGCAGAACGGCACGTGGAGATAGAGCGACAGCGGCGTCTCGGCCGGCAGCGACTCGAGCCAGTCGCGATAGACCGCGCCCTCCACCGCCGCCGAGAAGTGCGGCGCCGTCGGATAGCTGGTGTAGCGCGGGGCCCGGGCCTCGGCCAGGCGGATCGGCAACGACGTCATGGCGGAAAATTAGCCGCCGCATCGCCCCCCGACATTGACCGAGGTCAATCGGCGGGGCCGGAGTTCGGGTCCTCGGCGGGAACCCGGTGCTGCCGGTCGACCGCCCTGCCGTGTTGGTGCCGACACGGCGGAGAACGCTCTCAGGCGGTCCCGCGCCGGTCCTCTTTGATCATGTCCGCCGCTTTTTCCGCGATCATGATGGTCGGCGAGTTGGTGTTGCCCGAGGTGATGGTCGGCATCACCGAGGCGTCGGCGATACGCAGGCCCTGCAGACCGCGCAGCCGGAGGCGGGCGTCGACCACCGCCCGCTCGTCGTCCCCCATCCTGCAGGTGCCCACCGGGTGGAAGATCGTGGTGCCGATGTCGCCGGCCGCCTTTGCCAGATCTGCGTCGCTGTCGATCTCGGCGCCGGGCCGGTACTCCTCCGGCCGGTAGCGGGCCAGAGCGGGGGCGGCGCAAATGCGCCGGGTCAGGCGGATCGCCTGGGCCGCCACCTGGCGGTCGCCGGGCGCGGAGAGATAGCCCGGCTTGATGACCGGCGGGTCGCGGAAATCGGCGCTGCGGATATGAATGGCGCCGCGGCTCTCCGGCCTCACGTTGCAGACCGAGGCGGTGATGGCCGGAAAGTCGTGCAGCGGGTCGCCGAATTTGTCGAGGCTGAGCGGCTGCACATGATACTGCAGGTTCGGCGTCTCGCGCGCCGCGTCGGACCTGGCGAAGGCGCCCAGCTGGCTCGGCGCCATGGACAGCGGTCCGCTGCGCTTGAGCAGGTATTCCAGGCCCATCGCCGCCTTGCCGATCAGGCTGCCGGCGCGCTGGTTCAGGGTCACGGTATTGCGCACCTTGAAGATCATGCGCATCTGCAGATGGTCCTGCAGGTTCTCGCCGACGCCGGGCACTTCCTGCGCGACCTCGATGCCCTGCGCGCGCAGCACCGCGGGGCTGCCGATGCCCGACAGCTCCAGCAACTGCACCGAGCCGACCGAGCCGGCCGCCAGGATCACCTCGCCGCCCGCCCGTATGCGCTGTGGCTTGCCCTTCTGCAGAAAATCGACGCCGGCGACGCGCCGGCCCTCGAGCACCAGCCTTTCCGCCTGGGCATGGGTCAGGACGGTGAGGTTCGGCCGCTTCATCGCCGGCCTGAGGAAGGCCTTGGCGGTCGACCAGCGCACGCCGCGCCGCTGGTTCACCTGGAAGTAGCCGCAGCCCTCGTTGTCGCCGCGATTGAAGTCCTCGGTCGGTGGGATGCCGGTCTCCGCCGCCGCCTGGCGGAAGGCATCGAGGATCTCCCAGGACAGCCGCTGCTCCTCGACGCGCCACTCGCCCGCGCCGCCGTGAAAGTCGTCGCCGCCGCCGAAGTGATCCTCGGAGCGCTTGAAGTAGGGCAGCACCTCGTCCCAGCTCCAGCCGGCGTTGCCGAGCTGGCGCCAGGTGTCGTAGTCGCGCGCCTGGCCGCGCATGTAGATCATGCCGTTGATCGAGGAGGAACCGCCCAGCACCCGCCCGCGCGGATAGTTCAGCGCCCGCCCGTTGAGGCCCGGCTCCGCTTCGGTCTTGTAGCACCAGTCGGTGCGCGGCGTGTTCTGGGTATAGAGGTAGCCGACCGGGATGTGGATCCAGTGCCAGCTGTCCTTGCCGCCGGCCTCCAGCAGCGCCACCGAGACGCCGGGATCGGCCGACAGCCGGTTGGCCAGACAGCAGCCCGCCGAACCGGCGCCGACGATCACGTAGTCGAAGACCCCGGCATCGCCCCTAGGGGCTTCCAGCCGGGCATTTCCTGAGGCCATTCCCGCTTTCCTCTACTCGCGTTGCGCCGCGAAACTTTCGCGAAGTAGATGACTATAACACTGGCCGGGGACGACCGCTCAATGTCGCGCGCGGCCCGGCGCCCCTCCCCCTAGCGCCGCTCGGTCACCGCGCTGGCCCATTCCGAGAGGAAGGCGCGGCGCTTCAGGGCGTCGAGGTAGACCAGCAGGCCGGGGCCGAGGCGCACCGGCACCAGCGCGGTTTCGACGCCGTCCGGCAGGGCCGGGCTGAGGATCGCCTCGTGGGCGATGATGCGCTGGCCCTCGTCGGACAGCAGGTAGTCGATGAAGTCGGCGGCGGCGGCGGCGTTGTCGCTGGTCGTCGGGATCAGCGCCGTGCGCACCATCAGCAGGGTATAGTCGCTGGGCAGCACGATGCCGATCGGCGCCCCGGCGTCGCGCCACGCCTCGGCGTAGGAGCCGAGCACGTTGTAGGCCAGGGCGATCTCGCCGCTGGCCAGGCGGTCGAGCATCTCGCCGGAGCAGCACGACAACTGCGCCGAGAGGTTGCCGAATATCTCCATCAGCCGCCAGTAGGTATCGGACTGCAGACTGTCCTGGGTGGCGAAGAGATAGCCGAGGCCGCTGACGTTGGGATCGTAGGTGGCGATGCGGCCCTTGAAGCGTTCGGGCTCGCGGCGCAGCAGGTTGACCAGCTCGAAGCGCGACTGCGGTACCGCCATGCCGGCGAAGGCCAGGGTGTTGTAGGCGATCACCGCCGGCTCGCGGGTGAAACCGAAGATGCGGTCGCGCCAGCTCGCCCAGCGCGGCAGGCGCGCGGTGGCGACCGAGCGGTGCGCCCTGGCGCGGCCGTCGTTCACCAGCTTGATCTGCAGGTCCATGGCCGAGGAAATGGCGAGATCGTAGCGCGCGCCCGCCCCCGGCGCTTCGGCGTCCGGCTCGTTGCCCTCCACCGCCTGATAGACGCTGCGGCTGGTCGCCTGATGATAGACCACGGCGACGCCGCGCGACTGCTGGCGGTAGCCGTCGATCAGGCCCTCCATGACCTCGGCCTCAGTGGTGCCGATGATGTGCAGCGCGGCGGCCGCCGCGCCGGCATCCAGAGCCGGGTAGTCGCGCCGCGCCTCGATCTCGACGGCGCCGGCCGGGCCGTGGGCCAGGGTCAGGGCGAAGACCGCGAGCAGCGGCGCGAGGCGCTTCGTCATGGCCGTCTCCTCATGGCCGTCTCCTCATGACTTCGTCCGCGGGGCCGGGAAGGTCAGCCGCAGGCGCAGGCCCTGGGGTTCGTTGTCCTCCAGCCGCACCCGGCCGCGGTGCGCCAGCATGACCTGGCGGACGATGGAAAGGCCGAGGCCGGAGCCCAGGGTCCGCGCCGCCGCGCCGCCGCGCCGGAAGCGCTCGAAGACCAGGTCGCGTTCCCGCGCGGCGATGCCCGGCCCATGGTCGGCGATGACAATCTCCGGCGTCTTGCCGGCGCGCACGGCGACTTCGATAAAGTCGTCGGGCGGGCCGTACTTGATGGCGTTGTCGAGGCCGTTGCGGATCGCCTCCAGCAGGGCGATCTCGTCGCCCAGGATCTCGGCGCCCTCCTGCAGGTCGAGGCGGAAATCGATGCCCCGCATCTCCGCCGTCACCTCCAGATCGCGCGCGGCGCTGCGCGCCAGGGCGGCCAGCGACAGGCGTTGGCGCTCGGCCCGCTCGGCGCGGTAGGCGACCATCGCCTGGGTCAGCAATTGCGTGGTCAGCTGCGAGGTCTCGTCGGCGGCGCGGCGCATGCGCCGCAGGCTCTCGGTACCGGCCTGGCCGCCGCCGGCCTTGGCGCCGTCGCGCAGCGCCACCTCGGCCTGCGCCTTCAGGGCGGCCAGCGGCGTGCGGATGCGGTGCGCCGCCTCGGCGATGAACTGCTGGCTGGTGTCGAGGGTCAGGCGCAGCCGTTCGACGAAGTCGTTGATGGCATCGATCAGCGGCACGATCTCGCGCGGCGCGGCGGTTTCGATCGGCGAGAAGTCGTCGCTGGCGCGCTCGGCCAGGGCGCGCTCGATCGCCTGCACGGGCCTGAGGGCGCGGGAGATGGCGATCCAGGCCAGCAGCCCGGCCAGGGCCAGGAAACCGAGGCCGACGCCGGCCGCCGACAGCGCGATGTTGCTGGCCAGGGCACCGAAGGATTCGCGGGTCTGGGCGACGCTGATCAGCACCGTCGCGCGCTGGTCGCTGGTCAGGACCGAGCGCCGCGCCGTGGCCACCCTGACGGTGTCGCCGCGATAGCTGTCGGTGAAGAATTGCGGGGCGTCCTCCCGCGCCGGCAGGGCGCCGCTCGGCAGGTCGTCATAGCCGGTGATCAGCAGGCCGCCGCTGGTGGCGATGCGGTAGAACACGCGGTCTTCGCCGGACAGCCCGAGCATCTCCAGGGCGGCGTAGGGCAGATCGACGGTGAGCTCGCCGTCGGCGACGCGCACCTGCTCGGCGATGGCGATGGCCGAGGCGCCGAGGATGGTGTCCTGGGTCGAATCCGCCGCCCGCCCGGCGACCGCCTGCACCGAGAGATAGAGCAGCACCGCGAGGCCCGAGAACACCAGCAGCAGTTGCCCCAGCAGGCGCTGGCGCAGGGACCAGGTGGCGGTCATGGTCGATCCTCTTCGCCGGCCTCGTCATTGTCCTTGACGCCGGCTTCGTCGCTGGCCGCCTCGCAGAGGCGGTAGCCGAGGCCGCGCACGGTCTCGATCGCCACGCCGCCGTCCTGGATCTTGCGGCGCAGGCGGCCGATGTAGACTTCGATGGCGTTCTCGCTGGCGTCCTCGGCGAGACCGTAGAGCTTGTCCATCAGCTGCGCCTTGCTGAACACCTGGCCGGGCGAGGACACCAGCACCTCCAGCAGACGCAGCTCGCGGCTGCGCAGATCGACCGGCTGGCCGGCGGCGCTCACCGTCGAGGCGGCGGCATCGAAGACCAGGGTGCCGACGCGGATCAGACTCTGGGTATTGCCGTGGCGGCGCCGCACCACGGCACGGCAGCGCGCGTCCAGTTCGGCGACGTCGAAGGGCTTGGTCATGTAGTCGTCGGCGCCGAGGTCGAGCAGGTGGACACGGTCGGCGACCTGGGAACGCGCGGTCAGCACCACCACCGGCAGGTCGTTCTCGCCGCCGCGGATACGCTGCAGGATCTGGCGTCCGTCGCCGCCGGGCAGCATGATATCGAGCACCACTAGGTCATAGCTCGATCCCGCCGCCGCGACATAGAGGAAGTCGTCGGCCTCCGGCGCCGTGCGGGCCCAGTCCACGGCATGGCCGTCGGCGCGGAAGTGGCGTTCCAGCGCGTCGCCCAGATCCTCGTTGTCTTCCACCAGCAGCAGCCTCATCGCCGCCCGTTCCACCCCGTTGCCATCAAATAAGCCGCCTCCGCCTGCCGGAATCGCGCGCGACAGGTTGGCGTCAGTTTGCCGCACTAAGGTCGGACCCAACGAATACGGGCGATTTCCCGTCAATAATGCATTGGGAGGAAAGATTGCGAAAGGTTCCCTTGAGCCGCGGCACGAAGGCCGCGCCAGAGGGGCGGGCCGCGGCAGGAACGCCGCGGCAGAGGGGACGGCGCCGGGTGGCCTGCCGGGCCCGGGCCGACGCAAAATCACCCGCATACCGAATAACTGTTTGACATCTGTCGCTTGTCCATTGGTAATTTCGTCATGAAACGCCGATGGATCCGTACAATTAACGTCGGCCCGGTCGACAAAGACCACTTAGGGAGGATTCCAATGAAAACGTTCTTTACCCGCCTGGCGGCGGGCGCGCTTCTATCCGTGTCGGTGGCGGTTCCCGCCTCGGCGACCGAGTGCATCGCACCGGCCAACCCCGGCGGCGGCTGGGACTTCACCTGCCGGCAGATCGGCAAGATTCTCTACGACATCAAGCAGGTCGATACGCCTGTCCAGGTCACCAACATGGCCGGGGCCGGCGGCGGCCTCGCGTTCAGTCATGTGGTGAACGAGCGCAAATCCGACGCCGACCTGATCATCGCCGCCTCCTCGGCGACCACGACGCGGCTCGCTCAAAACGCCTATGGCGGCGCGACGGCGGACCAGGTGCGCTTCGTCGGCGCGATCGGCGCCGATC
Organism: Kiloniellaceae bacterium; assembly: GCA_040217155.1. Lineage (GTDB taxonomy): Bacteria > Pseudomonadota > Alphaproteobacteria > Kiloniellales > Kiloniellaceae > Pelagibius. The sequence continues at coordinate 4,461 of JAVJNS010000026.1, read as the reverse complement.
CGGGGGTCATCGTGGTGGCGAAGGACAGCCCCTACAAGAACCTCAAAGACCTCGTTGAGGCGATCAAGGCCAATCCCAGCTCGGTCACCTTCGCGGGCGGCTCGGCCGCCGGCGGATTCGATCACCTGAAGCCGCTTCTGATCCTCAAGAAAGCCGGTTTTAGCGACATCAAGTCTGTCAAGTACATCGGTGTCGACGGCGGCGCGGATGCGATCACCCAGACCATCGGTGGTTTCACCCAGGCGATGACCGGCGACATGTCCGAGATCGTCGGCTTCCTGAAGTCCGGCGAAGTGCGCGCGCTCGCGGTGCTGACCGAGGAGCGGGTGCCGGGCTTCGAGGACATTCCAACCGCCCGCGAGCAGGGCTACGACGTCGTCGCCGTCAACTGGCGCGGCCTCTATGTGCCCAAGAACATCTCCGACGCCGACTTCGAGGCCTGGGCCGCCAAGCTGAAGGCCGTCGCCGAGAGCGCCGAGTGGAAAGAAGCCATGGCCGCGAACGGTCTGGCGCCCTTCACCAAGGTGGGCGGCGATTTCCAATCCTGGGTCGATCAGGTCGTCGCTGACACCGCCGATCTCTCGAGGGAAATCGGGGTCATTCAGTGATCCGATCCGACCGGATCCTTGGTCTGGTCACGGTTGTCGCGGCGCTTGCGTACATCGTAAGCGCCGCACAACTTCAAACCAGTTTCCTGTCCGATCCCGTCGGGTCGAAGACCTTCCCTTATATCGTCGGCGGCATCACGATGATCTGCGGCCTGGTGTTTCTCGTCAGACCCGACCCGGATCCCGACTGGGCCGGGGCGAAGACCTGGGCCAGGCTCGGCGCGGCGGCTGTGGTGCTCGTGCTCTATGCTTATGCACTAAAGCCGCTCGGCTTCCTCCTCCCCACGGCATTGGCGGCGGCGATCCTGAGTTACCAGATCAGCCCGCGCCCGGTTCCGGCCGTGATTACGGGTCTTGGCTTGTCGGCCGGCCTGTTCATTCTTTTCAAATTCGTGCTCGGCCTCGGCCTCGTCGCCGTGCCGCGGGGACTGACGGGAGTCTGACATGGAGATTCTGTCGAATCTCGCGCTCGGCTTCTCCGTCGCCCTGTCGCCCTGGACCCTGGTGCTCGCGGTCGGCGGCGCCTTCATCGGCACCATCATCGGCGCCCTGCCGGGCCTCGGCCCGTCGAACGGGGTGGCGATCCTCATTCCCCTGGCCTTCACCTTCGGCCTCGACGCGACCTCCGCGCTGGTCCTCCTGACGAGCGTCTACTATGGCGCGATGTACGGCGGCCGGATCTCCTCGATCCTGCTCAATATCCCCGGCGACGAGCCGGCCATGATGACCACCCTGGACGGCTATCCCATGGCCAAACAGGGACGCGCCGGCGATGCGCTGGTGATCTCCGGCGTGGCCTCCTTCTACGGCGCCTTCTGGGCCACGGTCGGATTGATGATCCTGGCGCCGATCCTCGCCCGGGTCGCCTACCTCTTCGGCCCGGCCGAGTACTTCGCGCTCTACTTGCTGGCCTTCTGCACGCTGGGCGGCATCGCTTCGCACAATCAGGCGAAAGCCGCCCTGGCTTCCTGCCTTGGGCTCGGCATCGCCATGATCGGCCTCGACAACACATCAGGCATGCCGCGCTTCACCTACGGCAATCTGCACCTGATGGACGGCGTCGACTTCCTTGTCGCGATCGTCGGCCTCTTCGCCATCGCCGAAGTGTTCTTTTTTATCGAAAGTCATGGCAAGAGCAGCGCCATCGGCGTCAAGCTCGACAAGGTGACGATCCCGTTCCGCGAGATCGCCGGCTTGTTCTGGACCATGACGCGCTCGACCGCTGTCGGATTCGTCGCCGGTATCCTGCCCGGCGCCGGCGCCTCGCTCGGTTCGTTTCTCGCCTATATGTCCGAACGGAGCCTTGCCCGGGACAAGACCGGCTTCGGCAAGGGCGATGCGCGGGGGATCGCGGCACCGGAGGCCGGCAACAACGCCGCCGCCGGCGGTGCGCTGGTGCCGATGCTCACGCTCGGCGTGCCGGGCTCGGGCACCACGGCGGTCCTGCTCGCCCTGCTGATGACCCTCAACATCACGCCCGGCCCGACCCTCTTCGCCGACCGGCCCGAGGTGGTCTGGGGGCTCATCGCCTCGCTGTTCATCGCCAATTTCGTGCTTCTGGTGATGAACGTGCCGATGGTGAAGCTGTTCGTGAGAATCCTCACGGTGCCGAGCTGGGTGCTGATGCCGGGCGTCACCATGGTGTCCTTCGTCGGCATCTACTCGCTCAGCGGATCCTACTTCGACCTGCTCTTGATGGTCGCCTTCGGCGTCCTCGGCTACTTCCTGCGCAAGCTCGACATACCGACCGTGCCGGTGATTCTCGGCATCTTGCTCGGCAACGCCATGGAGGATAACCTGCGGCGCGCCATGGTGATCTCGGACGGCGACTGGACGTTCCTGTTTTCGACGCCAATCTCGATCGGACTCTGGACCGCGGCGGTTCTGGGGTTTGTCGCACCGATGTTCCTGCGTGGACTGCTGAAGAAGCCGCCACAGCCGGCGATGGAACTGCCCGCCGACCCGGACTGATCGGCGAAGATCTGGAAGGAAACATACTATGCCGACGCGCGTTCTCGTGCCGTCCGGTGTTTTGGGTCTGGGGTTCGACCGTACGGCCCTGGCCCGCGGCATCGCGGCCAAGCCCGATATCATCGCCATCGACGGCGGCTCGACCGACAGCGGCCCCTTCAGCCTGGGGGCGGGCGTCTCGAAGTACTCCCGCGCCGCAACCAAGTCGGAGTGGCGTCAGCTCATGCTGGCGCGCGCCGAGGCCGGCGTGCCGCTGGTCCTCGGGACCGCCGGCACCTGCGGCACCGACGCCACCGTCGACTGGATGGCGGCGATCACCCGCGAGCTTGCCGAAGAACTCGGCCAGGCGCTCAAAGTCGCCCTGCTGTATTCGAGCCAGCCGCGGCAGCGGATCGTTTCGATGCTGCGCCAAGGCCGCATCGCGCCGCTGGCGCCCGCGCCCGACATCTCTGCCGACAGCATTCTGGACACGACCAACGTCGTCGCGCTGGCCGGCGCCGAGCAGGTCCAGGCCGCGCTCGAAACCGGGGCCGATATCGTCATCTGCGGCCGGGCCACGGACACGGCGACCATCGCCGCGCTGCCGCTGCGGCGCGGCGATCACGCGGGCGCCGCCTGGCACGGCGCCAAGATCGCCGAATGCGGGGCGCTGTGTTCGACCAATCCAACCTCCGGCGTCATCATGGTCGACTTCGACGAAACCGGGTTCACGGTAGAACCTCTGGCGGCGAGCGCGCGCTGTACGCCGCATTCGGTCTCCGCGCATATGCTCTACGAGAATGCCGATCCCTTCATTCTCCTTGAACCGGGCGGCCGCCTTGACGTGCGGGGCGCGAGCTACCGCGCCCTCGACGAGCGGCGGGTGCGGGTCGAGGGATCGCAGTGGTTTCCCGGCCCCTACACCGTGAAGCTCGAGGGCGCGCGTATCGCGGGCTACCAGACGACCATTCTCGCGATCCTGCGCGCCGGGCACTATGTCGCCCAGGCGCGGACCTGGGTGGACGAGCTCTCGACTTTCCTTCAGGGCGAGATCAGCACCAGAATGGCGCTGGATCCCGGCACCTATCACCTCGATTTCCGCCTCATCGGCCTGGACGCCACCCTGGGCACGCTGGAGAACCGTGCCGGGTCGCCCGGCGAGGTCGGCGTCCTCGGCATCGTAACGGCTGAAACGCAAGATATCGCCGCCGAGATCGGCAAGCTCATCAATCCCTTCGTGCTGCACTATCCGCTGACCGAGAACGAGGAACTGCCGACCTTCGCTTTTCCCTACTCTCCGGCAACCACGGACCGTGGCGCGCTTTACGAATTCGCGCTGAACCATGTGATGGCGCTGGAGGAACCGATGTCGGCCTTCCGGCTCGAGGTGGTGGAGGTCGGACATGCCGCGCTTGTCTGATCTCGTATTGAAGGTCCGTTCCAAGAACGCCGGCCCCTTCTGGCTGACCATCGACATCTTCTGCGGCTCTCGACAGGCTTACGAAAAGGTGACCTCCCGCCTGGCCACCGGAACGGTGGCGACGCTGTACAAGGCCCCCGCGGACGCCATCAAGCGCTTCGACATCGCCGACTTGAACGTCGTGAAGTTCAGCCTGCCGCGGCCCGTCATCCAGGGCAGCCGCGAGGACCGCGACATGCACGGCGCCGGCTGGGCGGTACTGCTTGAGGAAGCCGTCCTGGATTAGCATCGCGCAAGGGATTGGTTCCCAGCGTCCCAGGTCCTAGAGCCCTTTGCGCCCGATTTGAACCATTCTGCCGGAGCGGATTTGTGTCAGGACCAAGAGGATTTGGCGCCGGGCATAGCGGCGCTATGGTCAAGCCAAAGCCCGCCGGTACTGGCGCAAAGCCGCCCGGCCCCCAAGGGCCCTGGCGGGTTTCCGAG
>JAVJNS010000023.1:0-77692 GCA_040217155.1 Kiloniellaceae bacterium | reverse complement strand
TCGACTACGCCGTCGGCGGCGCCGACGTCGACGGGGCGGACTTCCTGGGCGCCAGCCTGCCGGGCGGCACGATCTCCTTCCTGGCCGGCGAGACCAGCCGGACCCTGACCATCGAGGTCGCCGGCGACAGCGCCTTCGAGGCCGATGAAGACTTCACCGTGGTGCTCTCCAACCCTTCGTCCGGCAACGGCATCAGCTCCGGCACGGCCACCGGCTCCATCGTCAACGACGATCCCCAACCCGCCGGGCCGACCACCCTGGTCGACGAGAACTTCGACGGCGCCAACGATACCGGCGGCTTCACCTACAGCGACGGCGTCTTCGGCGGCGCCAATCCGCAGGCCGACGCCAGCGGGAACTGGTCGAACGGCAGCCTCGCGCTTGACCTGGGCGGCGGCGCCAACAGCTTGGTCTCCGACATGTCCGGTGGCTGGCAGACCGACTTCGTCCTGGCCGCTGACATGGACGTGGCCCTGTCGTTCAGCTACGAGATGATACTGGCCTCCGACTACGAGAGCGACGAATACAGTCAGGTGCTGGTCAGCATCGACGGCGGTACGCCGATCCTGATCGACGAACTGATCGGCGACGGCAACGGCGGCCCCGATCAGACCACGGGCCTGCAATCGCTCGAACTGGACCTCGGCGTTCTGGACGCGGGAACGCACAGCCTCGCCATCGGCGGCATCAATAACAAGAAGACCTGGTCCAACGAGACGACCGAGATCACCATCGACGACGTCCTGGTGACCGGCACGCTGCCGGGGACCTCAGCGCTAGATCCCGCCAGCTTCAGCAGCGGCAGCGACCTGCTCGCCGGCAACCTCGGGCAGTCCGAAAGCGAACTGCTCGGCAGCGCCGGGACTTAGCAGGCGATCGTCACGGCGTCCGCCTCACCGCTCCGGCACCGCGCGGAACGCTCAGTCGACTTCGATGTAAAAGGTGGCCCAGGGCCAGCGCAGTTCGTCGTCGTCGGTGAGGTCGCGCCCGTCGGGATAGCTGTAGACAACCCAGAGCGGCCCCCGCTGCCCGAGGCCGAGATACTTGCCGTCCCGCTTGATGCCGACGATCCAATCCAGCGCCGTGACCTCGGCCCAGGAAATCTCGCTGGCGAAGCCGTCCAGCGCCACCAGGAGAGCCGTCTTGCCGCCGGCGCCAACGGCGGCCATGAGATCCTGGAGGCGCGGCCCCTCGAGGCGGACCGGCGCGGGCCAGGCGGGAATCGAGATCTCGACCTGATGCATGCCAAGAGCTTCCAGCATCGCGTAGTCGAACTCGGCCGCCGCCGAGAACTCCTTGCCCTGATACTTCAGGAAGAGATCCCGGCTGGTATCGAAGGCCGGACGGTTGGTGTTCTGGATCTCGCCGGCAAGGGTCAGCACGACCGGGCCCTCCGGCTTACCCAGCTCCGCCGCCTGAGCGGCTGACAGCGAAAGCCACAGCAGGGCCGAAGCGCAGAGCAGCCGTAGGCCGTTCCTAGTGACCATGCATCCCTTTCCCAGCCGCACGTCCCAACCGATGGCGATCAATTGAACGCCAGTTGGGCTTTCATCACCTGGCTGCGGTCGCCGGCCAACTCGAAAGCGGCGATGGCGTCGTCGAACTTCATGGTATGGGTGATCAGCGGCCTCACATCGATGAGGCCCTTGGAGATCATCTCCACCGCCAGTTCGAATTCTTCGTGAAAGCGGAAGGCGCCGCGCAGTTCCAGTTCCTTGCCGGCGATCTGCATCATCGGCAGGGTCATGTCGCCGCCCATGCCGACCTGAACCACCACGCCGCGCGGCCTGAGTGCGCCGAGCCCGGCAACCAGCGCCGCCTGGGCGCCGGAAGCTTCGTAGAGCACATCGAAGGTGCCCTTGTCGGCGCCGTAGGCGGCCAGCGCCTCGGCATCCTTGGCCACGTTGATCGTGCGCTCGGCGCCGGCGGCGGCCGCGTGGGTCAGAGGCTGGTCCTCGATGTCGGTGGCGACGATCTCCGCCGCGCCGGCGCGGCGGGCGGCCAGAACGCAGAGCATGCCGATCGGGCCGCAGCCGGTCACCAGAACCCGCTTGCCGAGCAGCGGCCCGACCCGGCGGGTGGCATGCAGGGCGACCGACAGCGGTTCGGCCATGGCCGCCTCGCCGGCCGAGACGCCTTCGGCCTTCACGCATTGGCCGGCATCGACCACCAGCGCCTCGCGGAAGGCGCCCTGAATGTGCGGGAAGGGCATGGCGGAGCCGTAGAAGCGCATGTTGAGGCAGTGATTGCGCGCGCCCTCGGCGCAGTAGCGGCAGGTGCCGCAGGGCCTCGAGGGGTTGATCGCCACCAGATCGCCGACCGCGAGGCCGGCAACACCGGTCCCCAATTCGGCGACGCGGCCCGAGACCTCGTGACCCAGCACCATGGGTTCCTTGATGCGGACCGGGCCGAAACCGCCGTGATTGTAGTAGTGCAGGTCGGAACCGCAGATGCCGCCGGCGGCGGTGCGGATCAGCACCTGGCCCGCGCCCGGCGCCTCGTCGCGCCATTCGTCGGCGCGCAGATCCTTCGGAGCATGTACAACGAGCGCGCGCATGGGCTTCACCTCCTGGTGTTGGGGGAACCCCGAGAGTGCCCAAGGCGCCGCCGCCTTGCAACAGGGACTTGGCGTGGCCCGCCGGTTGACCCGGCGGCGGCGATGCACGACAAAGACGCCCGTCCCTCCTTCATGACCGCAGGATTCCGCCGCCATGCACACCCCGTCCCTCTTCGACCTCACCGGCAAGCGCGCGCTCATCACCGGCTCCAGCCGCGGCATCGGCCTGGCGCTGGCCCACGGCCTGGCGGGCGCGGGGGCGGAAATCGTCGTCAACGGCCGCGACGAGGCCCGCCTCGCGGAAGCGGCGGAGCGATTGGAAGCGGCCGGCGCCAAGGTGCACCGCCTGGCCTTCGATGCGGTCGACCATGGCGCGGTGAAGGCCGCCGTCGACGCTTTCGAAGCGGAGACCGGGGCCATCGACATCCTCATCAACAACGCCGGCATGCAGCACCGCACGCCGCTGGAGGATTTCGACCCGGCGGACTTCGAACGCCTGATGCGAACCAACGTCACCACGGTGTTCAACGTCGGCCAAGCGGTCGCCCGCCACATGATCGGGCGCGGCCAGGGGCGCATCATCAACATCTGCTCGGTGCAGTCGGCCCTGGCGCGCCCCGCCATCGCGCCCTACACCGCCTCCAAGGGCGCGGTGGCCAACTTGACCAAGGGCATGGCGACCGACTGGGCGAAACACGGCCTGCAGGTGAACGGCCTCGCCCCCGGCTATTTCGAGACCGAATTGAACGCGGCGCTGGTCGCCGATCCCGAGTTCTCCGCTTGGCTGGCCAAACGCACCCCCGCCGGGCGCTGGGGCAAGGTCGAGGAACTGGTCGGCGCCGCCGTCTTCCTGGCCGGCGACTCGGCCAGCTTCGTCAACGGCCACATCCTCTACGTCGACGGCGGCATCACCGCGAGCCTGTAGGACAGCGGGAAGCCGGCGCGAAGAGCCGCGGGACGACCTTCGCGAAAGTTCACTCCTGGTCTTTCCAAAGCACCAGGTCGATCTCGACCAGGGCGTCGCGCGCCAGCGCGGTCACGCCCACGGTGGTGCGGCCCGGCAGGCGGGCATCGTCCGGGTAGTATTCCTGATAGACCCTGTTCATGCCCGGATAGTCGCGCTTGAAGTCGGTCAGGTAGACGCGCGCAAAGACCGTGTCCGCCAAGGTGTAGCCGGCATGCTCGGCGATCCGCTGGAGGTTCTTGAACACCAGCCGGGTCTGCGCCTCGATGCGATCCGGCAGCGGCGCCTCCAGATTGTCAGGGTCGGCGGGCAACTGGCCGGTGATGTAGAGCAACGGTCCGGCCTGGACCGCGTGGCTGTACTTGGCGGTCGGCGGCGCCGGGGCGGCATCGGGGACGTTCAGGTGCTTCAGGGGCATGGCACTGACCTCGCGTCGTTGTCATGAGTTTCGCTTCACCCTGCCGTCTGCTTGGCGACGCCGCGCAGGTTGCGCAAGACCATGTCGGTAATCTCGGCGTTGCCGGCGATGGCGTAGACGACGTAGACGGGATAGTGGAAAGCCGGCGCCCGGGCCACCGGCTTCAGCCGCCCTTCGGCCAGCGGCCCCTTCACCAGGCGGCGCGGCAGGTAAGCGGTGGCGCGATTCTCGAGCAGGTATTTCAGGCCGAGAGACCCCAGTTCCATATAGAGGCCCGGCGTCACGATGTCAGGGAAATTCAGGCTGTGGTCGGCCTGAAATTCCGGACCCCAGTCGATGTAGATGTAGTTGCGCACGGGCCGGCTGGAGGGCCGCGCCTCGCTGGACACCAGCACCAGTTCCTCCTCGAACAGCATCTCCAACTCGAACCCGGGCCGGCTCTGCGGTGTGTACATGACGCCGATATCGAGGGTGCCTTCCACGAGACGCTGCATCAGGCCCGAGGAAACGCCCGACAGGGTGCGGATGGCGACCTCCGGCGCGCGCGCCCGCATGCGCGCCAGCCAGTCCAGCAGGAAGCCGTCCCAGAGGCTGTATTGCCCGCCGATGGTGAGCGCCGCTTCGTAGCCGGCCGGCAGGGAGACCTCCAGGCGCGCCTGCTCCCAGATCCGCACCATGGCGACGGCATGCTTGTGAAACTGGGCGCCGGCCGGGGTGAGGGCCGCTCCGGCCTTGCTGCGCTCGAACAGCGCTTTGCCGAGTCGTTCCTCCAGAGTGCGGATGCGGGTGCTGACCGTCGACTGGGTCACGTAGACGCGCTTGGCGGCCTCGACGAAGCTGCCGCTGTCGACCACGGCCAGAAAGGTTCGGGCGAGATCGATATCCATGGCCGGAAGAACGCCTCGTCAACCGCAAAAACCGGGCCCGTCCCGGCTTTCCCTATATATTCGATTCTCCGATATTAACCTATAATAAAATTCGTTTGTTAAATGCATCTTCCAAGCGCATGTTTTTCGCTCACCGGCGAATTGTCGCCGTCCAAAGGAGACATGAAAATGGCAATCGGTAAGTCCAGCAAACCCGCGAGCGGTGCGAAGAGCGGCGCGCCGTCGACTCCTTCCATGAAGGCCGCCCCGGGCAAGGGCGCGACTGTCGGCAAGTCGGCCTCCCCCAAAAAGTAGGCCGCTGATGGAGTGCAACTGGGGTCCCCACCCAGAACCGGCCGGATGAAATCGCGATGACGATCACCACCCAACTGATCCAGAGCCTTGTACTCGCGTTCCTGCTGTCGGGCCTGCTCCAGGCCGCAGTGACAGCCGCCGGACTCCCCCGACCGGCCAACATCCGGACGCGAGACATCCGAGCCTAAACAGCCAGACAACGGCGACCCCCGACAGCCGCAAAGGCACAGCGGGATTGAACAGGGAACCAGGGGGCCGCCGGGCAAACCGGCGGCCCCCGGCTTCTTCGCGCCCGCCGGGCGCCCCTTCGATCTGACTATGAAAGGCTCTAAATCGTGCAGCCGATCTCGCCGAGGCGCCGGCTGAGGAGGGCGTTCTCGCGATAGTCGATGGGGATGACCAGCAGCGACGGCCCGCTGTGCGCCAGGGCGGTGTCGATCGCCCCGGCGAGATCCGCGGCATTCGCGACATACTGGCCCTGCCAGCCGAAGCTCTTGGCGAGGCCGAGCCACTCGGGGTTGCCGAAGCTAAGGTCGGTGTGCTCGCCGAACTCGTCATCCTGCTTCCAGGAGATCAGCCCATAGCCGCCGTCCTCCCACACCATGACGGTGATGTCGGCATCGAGGCGCCGCGCCGTCTCCATCTCCTGAACGTTCATGAGGAAGTCGCCGTCGCCGGTGACCGCGACGATCTTGCGTTCCGGGAACACCAGGTGGGCGGCGATGGCGCCGGGCAGCGGCATGCCCATGGCGCAAAACCCATTGGGAATGAGGCAGGTGTTGGGCTGGTTGCATTGATAATAGCGGCCGATCCACATCTTGTGCGCGCCCACACCGGACAGCAGGATATCGTCCGGGCCCAAGGCCCGGCGCAGGTCCCAGAGCGCTTTTTGCGGACGGATACGGCGCTCGGTGCGGTCCTCGGCATGGGCCGCGAAGTCCTCCAGCATCTTGCGGCGGGTGCCGGCCTGTCCCTCCAGGTCGAAGTCCGGCCGACCTTCGCGGGCGAGCCGCTCGTTCAGCATCCACAGGGCATGGGCGAGGTCGCCGACGCCTTCGACGAGAGGGTGGTACTTGGCATCGACCTCCGCCGGCAGGAAATCCAGATGAACGATCGCCTTGTCGCCGTCCGGGTTCCAAAGCCGGGGCGGGTACTCCACCAGGTCGTAGCCGACAGCGATCACCAGGTCGGCCGCCTCGATGGCCAGGGCGGCATAGTCGCGCTGCTGCAGCCCGATGGTGAAAAGGCAGTATTCCGCCTCCCGGTCGACGCAGCCCTTGGCCATGAAGGTCGACAGCACGCCAATGCCCGTCGCCTCGCAGAAGGCGCGAAGCTGCTTGCTGGCGCGTTTGCGGATGGTGCCGTTGCCGGCCAGGATGATCGGTGTTTTGGCCTTGGCGATGAGATCGAAGGCCCGGTCCATGGTCTTGTCGTCCGGGCCCGGCCGGCGAAAGCGCCGCGGCTCCATCGGTGTGTTCCCGGATGGGCGCTTGGCCACATCCTCCGCCAGTTCCAGGTGCACCGCACCCGGCTTTTCACTGCGGGCGAGCCGAACGGCCTTGCGCACCACCTCGGGAATGCTGTCCGGATCCTGAATGGCGTGCGCCCACTTGGTGATCGGTTCATACATATCGACCACCTTCATGACCTGATGGCTTTCCTTGTGCTGGCGCGCGATCCCGCCTTGTCCGGTGATCACCAGCAGAGGTGCCCGGTCCATGTTGGCGTCGGCCACCCCGGTGACCAGGTTGGCGGCGCCGGGGCCGAGGGTTCCCAGACAGACCGCCGGATCGCCGGTCAGGCGGCCGAAGACCTCCGCCATGAAGGCGGCGCCCTGTTCGTGACGGGTCAGCACGAAGCGGATCGGCGAAGACCTCAGCGACATCATGAAATCGGCGTTTTCTTCTCCGGGCACGCCGAAGATGTGGGTGATGCCTTCCTTCTCGAGACAACGGACCAGCAGGTCTGACGCTTTCATGGGACTCCTTTCGTGGGGCGCTACATCCAGCGCGCGATCATGCAGTGCTGCACGCTGGCCTGGGCGGCGACGCGGTAGTAGGCGATGAGCTCGCGCAGCGGGGCCGACAGCCGATCGAAGCCAGAGACGAAGGCGACCACGACGCCGATGGTCGTCTCGCCCTGGATCACCATCATGCCGCCGACCAGCAGCACGCTGAGCGGCGCCAGGCCGCTGAGCAGGTTGTTGGTCGCCTTGAGCCCGAATTTCAACAGGAAGGTGCGCAGGCGATTGCCGTAGATGCGGTCGAGCTGGTCGGGCAGTTCGCCCTCTTCAAGGCCTTCATCGCCATCCGATAGACTGGTCAGGCTCTCGCCGAGCGCACGCATCAGGGTCAGGCGCTCCTCCACCAGGCGGTTGATGTAGCGTTGAAACAGCGGCAGCAGGACGATCTGGGGCACCACGAATACCAGACTGATCAGCGCGACCAGAGGCTCGACGACGATCATGTAACCGCCGATCGCGATCAGCATGGCCAGGTTGGTGCAGGGCTGCGAAAGCCCCTCGCCGACAAAGCCGCCCAGCTTGTCCACCTCGGCGCCGATGACCGACACCGCCTCGCCGCCCGGCGCAGCATCATCGGTCTTGCCGCGGCCCGACTGCCGGCACTCCTGAATGCGCGAGAGATGCAACCGGTTGTAACGGATGGCGCTCTCGCTGAGCCAGCCCTGGTACATGCGCAGGGCGTACTTCGTCACGCCCTGCACCAGGAGAACCAGCAGATAGATAGCGGCCAACAGCCAAAGAAGCCGCAACTGCCCGCCGGCGACGACGTCGTTGACGATGCGGCGCTGCAGTTCGAGGGGAACGGCGGTCAATCCCGCGGTCACCACGGCCAGGAGGCAGATGCCGACCTGATGCCAACCCGACATGCGCCAGACGTAGCGCCATAGGGAGGCCGCCGGCGTGTCGTCACCGGTGGACTCGATTTCGCGCGGGGCTATGGCATAGACGGGCATGTTCGATCCTCAAGGAACTTGGGCGGTCCGCCGAACGGGCGATGCGGCGCCCGAGTCAAGACCGGAGCGCCATGATAGTCCATTCACGCCTTGCTGATCCTTTCCCGGCGAGATCCCGCAGAGGTGGCCGCCGCGACAAGATGTCCCGCCCTTCTTTAGCTATGTGATAATTTCCATATTGCGGAAATTTCGACAGATAATGCATAATCATGTGGATTCCGGCCTGGGAGAGCAGAGGACCATCGGATGCAGGATTTCGGGGCCGCCTTCAGCCAGGCCTTCGCCCTCATTTTGTCCGCCGACGCCGATCTGCTGGAGATCATCGCCCTGTCGCTGCGGGTGACCGTCGCCGCGGTCGCCATCGCCTGCGCCGTCGGCCTGCCGCTCGGCGCGGTGCTGGCCGTCGGCCGCTTTCCGGGGCGCGGGGCGGCGACGGTTTTCGTCAATGCCCTGATGGGCCTGCCGCCGGTGGTGGTCGGCCTCGGCGTCTATCTGCTGCTGTCCAGCGCCGGCCCGCTGGGCGTGCTGCAGTTGCTCTACACGCCGACGGCCATGATCATCGCCCAGACCATCCTGGTGACGCCCATCGTCGCGGCCCTGACCCGGCAGGTGGTCGAGGACCTCAATGCCGAGTACGACGAGCTGCTGCGCTCCTTGGGCGCACGCCGCCTGGGCATCATCGCCACGCTGCTCTGGGACGCCCGCTATTCGCTGTTGACCGCGGCCCTGGCCGGGCTCGGGCGGGCCCTGGCCGAGGTCGGCGCCGTCATCATCGTCGGCGGCAACATCAACCACGTGACCCGGGTGATGACCACGACCATCGCCCTGGAGACCTCCAAGGGAAACCTCTCCCTGGCCCTGGGGCTCGGCATCATTCTGGTCGGCCTGTCGATCCTCGTGAACGGACTCGTCATGGGACTGCGCGGCAGCGCGGCGCGTATGGCCTATGCATGACGGGCTGCGCAGCGACGCCCGGCCACGCGCCGGCGTCGAGCAGGCTGCGGCGGGCGCTTGGGGCATCTGGCCGCTGGTCTTTCACGACGTCAGCTTCGCCCCCGGCGGCAAGACCTTGATCGACCATGTCTCGCTGGAGCTCCATCCCGGCAGCCGCAGCATCGTCATGGGGGCCAACGGCGCGGGCAAGAGCCTGCTGTTGCGTCTCATCGCCGGTCTGCTGCAGCCGAGCGCCGGGGAGATCACCTTCGGCGGACGGCTGGCCGACGACGCCCGGCGGCGGCGCGTCGCCATCGTCTTTCAGCGCCCGGTGCTGCTGCGCCGCTCGGTCGGCGCCAACCTGATGCACGCCCTGAAGACCTACGGCGTGCCTCGGGCACAGCGCAAACGGCGGCGCGACGAGCTGCTGGCCCTCGGCCAACTGCAGGACATCGCCGAGCGCCCGGCGCGGGTGCTTTCCGGCGGCGAGCAGCAGCGCCTTGCCACGGTGCGTGCGCTGGGCGCCGAGCCCGATCTGTTGCTGCTCGACGAGCCCACGGCCAGCCTCGATCCGCAGGCCACGGCCGCCATCGAATCGCTGGTCGGCCAGGCGGCGGCCGCGGGCGTGAAAATCGTCATGGTGACCCATGATCGCGGCCAGGCCCAGCGCCTCGCCGACGAGGTTCTCTTCCTGCATCGCGGCGCCCTGGTCGAGCGCGCCCGTGCCGATGCCTTTTTCGCACAACCGCAGTCGGCGGCAGCGCAGGCCTACCTGGAAGGCCGCCTGCACTTCTAGCAATCGACAGCATCGAGCATTCAATGGAGACGCCCATGTTCCGACGTACCTTCCTTACACTCTCGGCCGCCGCCAGCCTGGCCGGGCTGCTGCTCGCCGCACCGGCGGGCGCCGCGGGCAAGTTCATCATCGTGCAGTCGACGACCTCGACCCAGAACTCGGGACTCTACGACTACCTGCTGCCCCTCTTCGCCGAGAAGACGGGCATCGAGGTGCGCGTGGTCGCGGTCGGCACCGGCCAGGCCATCAGGAACGCGCAGAACTGCGACGGCGATGTGCTGCTGGTGCACGCCAGGCCGTCGGAAGAAAAGTTCGTGGCGGCGGGTTACGGCGTCAGCCGCGCCGACGTCATGTACAACGACTTCATCCTCGTCGGCCCGGCCGGCGATCCTGCCGGCGTTGCCGGCGGCAAGGACATCGCCGCCGCCCTCGCCAAGATCAAGGACAGCAAGGCGGCCTTCGCCTCGCGCGGCGACGACTCGGGCACTCACAAGAAGGAAGTGTCTCTGTGGCAGGCCGCCGGCATCGACCCGAGCGGCGACAGCGGCAGCTGGTACCGCGAAACCGGTTCGGGCATGGGCGCCACGCTCAATACCGCCGTCGGCATGAACGCTTATGCCATGACCGACCGCGCCACCTGGATCGCCTTCGGCAACAAGGCCGACTACGTGATCGTCATCGAGGGCGACGCGCGGATGTTCAATCAGTACGGCATCATCCTGGTTAATCCGGAAAAGTGCGGCAACGTGAAGGCTGAACTGGGACAGACCTTCATCGACTGGATTCTCTCCGACGAGGGCCAGTCGGCCATCGCCGCCTACAAGCGCGACGGCAAGCAGCTGTTCTTTCCCAATGCCAAGATGAGCTGAGGCACTGCAGGCCGAAAGCCGGTGGCGAAGCGGTGGAGCGGACAGCTCCCGCTTCGCTCCCTCATCGCGGCAGCAACGTCATGGCGCGTTCCAGACCACGCGGCCATGAGCGCTGAGATCGTAGCCGCCCAAGGCCGCCGCCTTGGCACCGAAGGCCGGTGTGGCGCAGAAGGCGAGCAGCCGCTGAAACGGCGGCTCGAACCAGGCGTGGCGGTCGACCACCAGATCGAAGCGCTCCTCCACCGTCGGCAGGAAGGCGAGACCGAACTGGCGGGCCATGGCCGCCAGGCCCGGCGCCGCCTCGGCCTGGCCGGAGGCGACTGCGGCCGCGGCTTCCGTCTCGGTGCGGGCGAGGCCGCTGACGAAGACGACCTGCCCGGCTTCGAGGCCGGCCCGCGACAAGAGGTGATCCAGCAGCAGGCCGGCGCCGGCGGAAGCCTGGCGCCGCGCCACGCGGCGGCCGGCCAGATCGGCGACCGAGGTCACCTTGCCGGCAAGGGAAGCGGTGAGCAGCAGCCCCTGCTGGCGTTTCGCCCATTCGATCAGGACCACCGGCGCCGCCCCTAAGGTCTCGCGCAGGTGCCCGACGTTCCAGTCGTCGTGCTCGGGCTCATAGACATGCAGGCCGGCGAGCGCCGCCTCGCCGGCGCGCATCCGTGCCAGACCGTCGAGGCTGCCGTCGAAGAAGGTGGCGAGGCCGGAACCGGACTCGCGAACCGCCCAGTCGAGCAGGGGGTCGTGGCTGCCCGCGGCGATGTTGGCCGGCGCCGAGGCAGACGCCGCGCCGCGGCGGCCGCCGGCCAGCCAGGCTTGGATCTCGTCGCGTGGGAACAACAGCTTGCCGGTCACCCGGCGGCAGGGAATGTCTCCGGCAGCGGCGAGGTCGTAGACCTTGCGCTCCTTCACGCGCAGCAGCGCCGCCACTTCGCGGGTGGTCAGGAAGGCGGGCTCTGCGGCTTCGGCGGGCATGCATTCTTCTTAGACCGCCCTCCGCCCGAACGAAAGCGCCAAGCGGCGACCGCCACCCTCGCCAGGCCGGCAAGCCCAGGCAGACAGGGCCCCGCATCGAAAATACAGCCGCCAATAGCCTTCCCGCCTGAGATGGGTTAAACGACCCCCAACAGCCAAGCGCGTGTGGACCCGGGACCGGGGCTTACGCCACGAAGGAATGGGGGCTCGGCCGGACGCCGAGCGGCCGGTGGGATCATGAGCATGCGATCGGGCCTTGACCGACTGATCGAACGCATCGCCTTTTGGACGGCGATGGCCGGCGGCGCGGCGCTGGTCGTCGTCCTCCTGCTCACGGTCGTCAGCATCGTCGGCCGCAGCCTGATCTTTGCCGGGCTCGGCCCGATTCCCGGCGACTTCGAACTGGTCGAGGCCGGCACGGCCTTCGCCGTGCTGGCGTTCCTGCCGATCTGCCAGTTTCACCGCGGCCACGTGACCGTCGACCTCTTCCTGTCCCGCGCCGGCCGGCGGCCCAACGCCCTGATCGACGCGGCGGCGAACCTGCTGATGACGGCCGCCGCCGCCGTGCTGACCTGGCGACTCTTCCTGGGCATGCTCGACAAGCGCTCCTACGGGGAGACCACCTTCATCCTGCAGTTCCCGATCTGGTGGAGCTACGCCGCCGCGCTGCTCGGCGCCGCCGTCTTTACCCTGGTCTGCGCCTACACCGTGCTGCGCAGTCTCGTGGAAAGCCGGGCCGGGCAGCCGGCGCCGAAGACCGGCCCTCGATGACCTCGCTGGAACTCGGCGTCTGGTCCTTCCCGCTGCTGCTCGGGATGATCTTCCTGCGCATTCCCATCGGCCTGGCGATGCTGATGGTCGGATTCTTCGGCACCTGGTTGGTCACCGGCAGCTGGACGCCGATCCTCGCGCAGATGAAGTCCCTCACCTACGACACCTTCTCCAGCTATTCGCTGTCGATCGTGCCGCTGTTCCTGCTGATGGGGCAATTCGCGACCCGCGGCGGCATGTCCCAGGCCCTGTTCAAGGCCGCGGAGACCTGGCTCGGACACCGCAAGGGCGGCGTCGCCATGGCCGCGGTGGGCGCCTGCGCCGGCTTCGGCGCGATCTGCGGCTCCTCCCTGGCCACCGCCGCCACCATGGGCCAGGTCGCCCTGCCGGAGCTGCGGCGCTACGGCTATTCCGGGGCGCTGGCGACCGGCTGCCTGGCCGCGGGCGGCACCCTCGGCATCCTCATCCCGCCCTCCGTGGTGCTGGTCATCTACGCGATCCTCACCGAGCAGAACATCATCAAGCTGTTCATGGCGGCGATGGTGCCGGGCGTCCTGGCCGCCCTCGGCTACATGATCACCATCGCCGTCTATGTGCGCCTGAAGCCGGGTTCCGCCGGGCAGCGCGCGCGTGCCGGCTACCGCGAGCGCCTCGGCGCCCTGGTCGCCGTCTGGCCGGTGCTGGTCATCTTCACCCTGGTGATCGGCGGCATCTATGCGGGCTTCTTCACGCCGACCGAGGGCGCCGCGGTGGGCGCCGCCGGGACCGGCCTGGTGGCGCTGTTCAACGGCGGCCTGACGTGGCGCGGCCTGGGCGAGGCCATCACCGGCACCGCGATCTCAACCGGCATGATTTTCTTCATCGTGCTGGGCGCCGCCGTCTACAACGGCTTCCTCGCCTTTTCCCAGTTGCCGCAGGAGACCGCCAACATGGTCGCCAACATGGCGGTCAGCCCCTGGCTGGTGCTGCTGGTCATCCTGCTCTGCTATCTGGTTTTCGGCTGCGTCATGGACTCGCTGTCGATGATCCTGCTGACCATCCCGATCTTCTTTCCCATCGTCGCGGTCCTGGACTTCGGCCTGCCCGGCGAAGAGATGGCCCTGTGGTTCGGCGTCATCGTACTGATCGTCGTCGAAGTCGGCCTGATCACACCGCCGGTCGGCATGAACCTCTTCGTCATCAATTCCATGGCGCCGGACGTGCCCCTGGTGCGGACCTACAGCGGCGCCCTGCCCTTCGTCCTCAGCGATATCATTCGTATCGCTATCCTGATCGCCTTCCCGGTCATCACCCTGGGCCTGGTGCGGCTGCTTTATTGAAGAATCGCGCGACCGTCGCGGGGCAACCCAGGCCGCAGACGAACGAGCGCCCCGGGACAGCACGACTTTCCGCTTCGTTGCAAAGACCTTCTGCGCTGTAATGAGGTTCCCGCGGTAGGGGGTACAGAAAGGCTCGGCTGCTCACGGATGCGCTGCCAGGTTGGAATTGTCGGGGGCGGGCCATCCGGCCTGCTGCTGTCGCAGCTGCTGCACCTGCAAGGCATTTCCTCGGTGGTGCTGGAGCGGCGCAGCCGCGGCTACGTCATGGGCCGAATCCGCGCCGGGGTGCTGGAGCAGGGCTTCCAGAGCCTCATGCGCGAAGCGCAGGTCGCCCAGCGCATGGAGCGCGACGGACGCCTCCACAGCGGCGTCAATATCGCCTACCAGGAAGACCGCCTGCGCATCGACCTTGAGGGCCTGACCGGCGGCAAGACCGTGATGGTCTACGGCCAGACGGAGGTGACCCGCGACCTCTATGCGGCGCGCGACGCGCTGGATGGCGTCGTCATTGACGAGGCCGAGGACGTCGTCCCGCACGACCTGCAAAGCGACGCGCCCTACCTGACCTTTACCAAGGACGGCGCCGGCGAACGCCTCGACTGCGACTTCGTCATCGGCTGCGACGGTTTTCACGGGATCAGCCGCCAGTCGATTCCCGCCGACGCTCTGCGCAGCTTCGAGCGCGTCTACCCCTTCGGCTGGCTCGGCGTGCTGTCACCGACCCCGCCGGTCAACGACGAACTGATCTACGCGCGCCACGACCTGGGTTTCGCGCTCTGCTCCCAGCGCAGCCCCGTGCTCAGCCGCTACTACGTGCAGTGCAGCGCCGACGACGATCCGGACAACTGGCCGGACGAGCGCTTCTGGGAACGCCTGAAGTCGCAACTTCCCGCCGACGTGTCCGCCCGTCTGATCACCGGTACCTCGGTGGAAAAGAGCGTCGCGCCGCTGCGCTCCTTCGTCGCCGAGCCGCTGCGCTGGGGCCGCTTGTTCCTGGCCGGCGATGCCGCCCACATCGTGCCACCCACCGGCGCCAAGGGCCTGAACCTGGCGGCCTCGGACATCCACTACCTGTCGACGGCCTTGATCGGCTGGTACAGGCGTGGCGAGTCGGAAGGGTTGGACAGCTACTCGGCGCGCGCCCTGGCGCGTGTCTGGAAGGCCGTGCGCTTTTCCTGGTGGATGACGGGGCTGCTGCACAAATTTCCGGAGAACGAGGGCTTCGGCGACCGCATCCAACGCGCCGAGTTCGACTACCTGGCCAGCTCGCAAGCCGCCCAGAAAGCGCTGGCCGAGAACTACGTCGGTTTGCCGTATTGACCGAAGTCGGAGTGCCGTATTGACCTGATCCATTGACCGGAATTGCGCGGCAGCCGGCCACGCCACGGTTTATCCATCGCTTCCGGCGGCCCGGTTTCGCAGCCTTGCCGTCTGTGCTAAGCCTCTCCCTGCCCCGGCCTTCGGGTCGTATAGTGCGCGAAGATCCTTCCAGGAAAGCCGCCCCCATGCCCGGCGAACATCCGCAACTGACCGATACGCTGGAGGCGCGCCGCCGCATCGCCCGGGAAATCCGGCGGACGCCGATGAACCCTTCGGCAAGCCTCAGCCGGCGGCTGGGTGCGCCGGTCCACCTGAAGTGCGAGCATCACCAGATCACCGGCGCCTTCAAGCTGCGTGGCGCCACCAACGCAGTGCTTTCGCTGCCGCCGGAGTCCCGCGGCGCAGGGGTCGTCGCGGCCTCCACCGGCAACCACGGGCGCGCCCTTGCCCATGCGGCGCGTGCCGCCGGCATCCCCTGCGTGGTTTGCATGTCGAAGCTGGTGCCGCGCAACAAGGTCGACGCCATCGAGGCCCTGGGCGCCGAAGCGCGCATCGTCGGCCTGTCGCAGGATGAGGCGCAGGTCGAGGTCGACCGCCTGGTCGCCGAAGCAGGCATGATCGCCCTGCCGCCCTTCGACCACGCCGACATCATCGCCGGGCAGGGCACGCTGGGTCTGGAAATCCTCGAAGACCTGCCGGAGGCGGAGACCCTGCTGGTGCCGCTGTCGGGCGGCGGTCTCATCGCCGGCATCGCCATGGCCGCCACGACCATGAAGCCGTCGATCCGGGTCATCGGCATTTCCATGGCGCGCGGCGCCGCCATGCGCGAAAGCCTCGCCGCCGGCAAGCCGGTACCGGTCGAGGAACTGCCGACACTCGCCGATTCTCTCGGCGGCGGTATCGGCCTGGCCAACAGGCACAGCTTCGCCATGGTCCGGGCTCTGGTCGACGACGTCATCCTGGTCGACGAGGCGGAGATCGCCGAAGCCATCCGTCACGCCTACCGCGAGGAGCGCCAGATCATCGAGGGCGCGGCAGCGGTCGGCATCGCCGCGCTGCTGCGCGCTTCGAACCCGACCTGGGGCGTCACCGTGGCGCTGCTCAGCGGCGCCAATATCGACATGGAGCTGCACCGGCGCATCGTCGCGGGAGAGGATCCCGACCTGCTGGCCGAGCAACAGCAGAGCCGGAAATCCACGGAGGCACGTCATGCATGAAGTCAGCATCCTGACCGAGCCCGATCTGCGCGATCTCCTGACCCTCGACCGCGATATCGTCACCTGCATCGAAAATGCCTTCGAGGCGCTGGCCAGCAAACCGGTGGTCATGCCGCCGGTGCTGCACCTGGAAATCGCCGAGGCGAACGGCGAGATCGATGTGAAGACCGCCTATGTACCGGGGCTCGACTCCCTGGCGATGAAGATAAGCCCCGGCTTCTTCGACAACCCGAAGGTCGGCCTGCCCAGCCTCAACGGTTTGATGGTCGTATTCAACGCCTCGACCGGACTGGTCGAGGCCATCCTATTGGACAATGGCTACCTGACCGACCTGCGCACCGCCGCCGCGGGCGGCGTCGCGGCCGACTGGCTGGCCCGCAAGGACGCAAAGCGCGCCGGCATCGTCGGCGCCGGTGTGCAGGCGCGGCTGCAGCTGCAGGCTCTGAACCTCGTCCGGCCGCTGGAGAGCGCCGCGGTCTGGGCCCGCGACGGCGGCAAGGCCGCGGCCTGTGCCCTGGAGATGACCGAAGCCCTTGGCATCCCGGTCAGCGTCGCCGACGAAATCTCCGAGCTCATCGACGCCAGCGATGTCGTGGTCACCACCACGCCCTCTCACACGCCCTTGATCACCACGGAGCATCTGCGCCCCGGATTGACGGTGATCGCCATGGGCTCCGACGCGGCCTACAAGAACGAGGTGGCGTCCGAGGCGCTGGCCGCCGCCGATGCCTATATCTGCGACCGGCTCAGCCAGGTGCGGCTGCTGGGCGAGCTGCACCACGCCATCGATGCCGGCAAGGTCGATGCCCTGGCGGTTTTCCCGGAACTGGGCGAGGTCATCGCCGGGCAGAAACCGGGCCGCACCGATGACCGCCGATGCATCCTCTGCGACCTTACCGGCACCGGCGTGCAGGATACCGCCATCGCCAGCCTGGCCGTCGCCCGGGCCCGCGCCGCCGACGCCGGCACCCGCTTTCAATCCTGAGCTTTCCGCCGCCGTGCTGCGCCTCGCCGACCGCGCCGAGGCAGCGGATCAGCCAATCGCGGTCGTTCCCAGCAGGCTGCGGACGTCTTCCACCTGACCCAAGGCCCAATTCAACTGTTGGCGCCGATGGTCCGCCATCTCACCCGGCGCAACCCGGTTCGATAGCGCAATCCCGGCCTGAATGTCGCGCAGCTGCTGACGCAGAATGGCATCCAGAAGAATTTTGTGCGCCTCGATCAAGCGATTGATCGTGACCGCTTCGAAGCTGCCGCGCTCGCGCACCGCCTCCAGGCGCTCTGGCGTCGAGCGCGCGGTTATCCCGTGACTCAACGCGGCGACGCGGGCCGCCGAAAAGATCGGCATCAATCCGCCTTTCTTGAGATCGATGCGGCCGCCTTCGAGACGCGGCCTGCCCAGCCAGTTCAGCGCCGAGCGGAAATCGCTGGCTCTCAGCGTCATGTTCTTGAGGAATCCGCGCGATGACTGTGCGGCGGACAAGGCTTTGGCGTAGAGATCGTCGGCAAGACCGGCTTCCCCATGGACCGGCCGGGCATCGAAGAAGATGTCGCTGTTCAGAAGGTCTTCGGGCCGTGCGTTGCCGATCCAGGTTTCGATACGCTGGTGCCAGCCCGCCACATCCAGGCGCCATTCCGGTCTCGAAGCCATGATTCCGCCGGGGCAATAGATCACACCGGCCTCGTTCAACATGTCGGCGACCAAGGTTCCGAGCTTCTCGAACCACCGATCCTCCGCCCCGCCCGGCGCGCCCCGGTCGAAGACGATGGCATTGTCCTGGTCCATCGCCAGCAGGCTTTCGCCGCGCCCGCCGGAGCCCAGCACCATCATGGCATAGGGCTGGGGTGGATCGCCCTCACCGCCGCGTTTCAACTGCGCTTCGGCGAGCTCGCAGGCCCGGCGGGTCAGGGCCCTTAGTTCGCGCGACACAATGGCGGCAACATCGCGCGGATCGGCCTCCTCGAACACCAGGCCGCGCACCACGGTCGTCAGTTCCGACCAGATGCGGCCAAGGTCCGCCGGTGTCGCCGCCGTTTCCAGACTGTCGCCGAGGGAAAGCGCGCCGCTGGCCCGCTGACGCAGCAGATCCCGCGCGGAAAGCGCCCCGACGAGCTTGTTGTCGCCATCGCGAACGCCGAGATGGCGGAAGCCCCTGTGGGACATTCCGGTGATCGCGCGGTAGATGAACTCATCGGCCTCGACGGTGACCAGCGGGTGCTTCGCATAGCGCGATACCGGCGCCTCGAAAGCGGCCGCGGCGTCATCGTTGCAGGCGCGCAGGATGTCGCGCTCGGTGAGAATACCATACGCCCCGCCCGCCGCCGGCGGATTGACGAAGACCGAAGAAATGCCCTTCTCCATCATCAGCGCCAAGGCGTCCTTCATACTGCCGCTCCCATCGACCAGCACGGCCGGCAAGCGCATGACGTCGGCCACCCTGTGGCGGTAGGGAAAGGAATCGATACGGGCGTACTCGGCGACGTTTTCCCGCTCGATGCGGCCGTCGCGCACGACCTCGTGCCAGCCGGCCTGCGCCTCCTCCTCCAGGCGCCTGGTGAGGTTTCGGCATACCCGCTCCGCCTGGGCGAGGGTGACGATGCCCTTTTCTCGAAGCAGCGGCGTCAGCGCCGCGAAGATCCGTGCCGCGGTCTCCGCATCGCCCAAGGCCCGGTGGCGCTCGCCGGCCTCGATGCCGAGCCAGTTGGCCGCCAGTTCCAAAGACTGGTTGGGCAGATCCGGGGCGACGAACTGAATCAAGTGGCGCACGTCGATGGAGCGTGGTGGCCGCCAGGGCATCGCATGGCGCTTGTGTTCGGCCTTCAGAACCGCCAGATCGAAGCCGAGGGAATAGCCGATGACCACCGAGCGGCCCACCCAGTCGGCCACCGCAGGCATGACCTTGGGGAAGGAGTCCGCAGCCGCCACATCGCCGTCGGCAATGCCGTGGATCGCCGTGGAAGCGGCCGGAATCGGGATGCCGGGATTGACGAGGCCGACAAGGTGGTCCGCCGCGGCCCCGCCATCGCCCGACGCCCGAAGGACGGCAATCTCCACGATCCGATCCGCCGCAACGTTCAGGCCTGTGGTTTCGCAGTCGAGGGCGACGAAGGGGACGGCGCCGAGCGGCAGTCCCGAATAGCTATCTTCCGGTTTGAGGAAACTCACCTGCGCAACAGCCCCTTCGGTTCTGCAGTTCAAGTCTTGGCGCGGCGTTCAGACGGCGGACCCAGATCGAAATCAAGCGGTCTTCTTCGCCCGGTGGTCGGCGTCCGCCGTCAAGGCAGCACTGTCGATGCGCTTTTCCAGTTGAACCCGCACATCCCGCCACGCGTACCTGATGGAGTTTTCCACGATCTCCTGGTCGAATTTTTTCAACTCGGGAGCGATGGGCGCCCAGCGAAACAGCGCCGCCGGGCTCGCGGTGAAGATATCGACGCCGGCCGGTCCCTCCTGCCAATCCCAGAACGCCAGGCGCCGCTCGAAAGCTTTCTCTGCCGCGCCCGGATCGAAGGTCTCGGCACCCGCGGCCTGCTCAGCGTTATCCTGCAGTCCTTGCCTGTAGCACGCCACCGCCAGATCACGGCGCAGCGCATCGTCGATCCCGCCAGACCGCAGGGCGCGCGAAGCAGCAAAAATCGACAGGTCGGACAGGCAGGCCTCATAGACGTGCATCTTGGCGATATTGATCGAGGCGATGATCGTGTCGTCTTCAAACATGCTGGGGTAACGCGTGCCCATACGCGTCTTCACGTAGCCATAGAGTGTCTTCTGGGCGATGAAGGCGGCCCGAGTCGAAACGAATCGACGGAGCGATTCGCTGGAGTCAATCGCGCCCGAATCGCGCCGCAGCGTTAAGCGCGCCAAGAACTCAGGCAAGAAATTCCTGACCGTCTTCAGGCTTGGAATCACCCGCAAAAGCCCCCTGTTGTGCCGATTTCAGCCCGTTGGTCCGTTAAGAAGACCACATTTCGACAAGGCATGATCATTATTGGTATTACAATGCTACCCGTTTTTGTACAATCTCGGCTTGATCCCAGTCGTCCGCCACCTGGGCTTGAGTAGTGGGGTAGACAATATAATCAAAGCGGGGGATACCATGTCTGACAACAATCAAGACGCTAGGCTGCGTCATTGGATAAAGACCAGGAACCTCACCATACTGGTGTTGGCCATCTGGTTCGTTTTCGCCTTCATACTGCCCTGGTTCGCCAAGGATCTGAACTCCTTCACCTTCCTGGGCTTTCCGCTGGGCTACTACTTCATCGTTCAAGGATCTCTGATCGTCTTCGTGCTGCTGATCTTCTTTCAGAACTGGCGCCAGGATTCGATCGACGACGAAGCCGGTCTCGGCGGCGGTGAGGAATAGGGGGAACAGCCGTTATGATCAAAGGTAGTTTTATCGAAAATCTTGGCCGTGTGTACGCCTTGTACACCGGCGGGTTCCTGGCCTTCATCATATTGATGGCCATTCTTGAGCAGATGGGCGTCGGTGCCGATGTCATCGGAATCCTCTTCGTGGCCTTCACCGTCGTCATCTACGCGGTGATCGGCTGGCTCTCCCGCACCATGCAGGTTGAAGCCTACTACGTCGCCGGCCGTGAAGTTCCCGCCGTTTACAACGGCATGGCGACCGCGGCGGACTGGATGTCCGGCGCCTCTTTCGTTGCCCTGGCCGGCGGCATCTACTTCGGCGGCTACGGCTATCTGGCCTTCATCGTGGGCTGGACCGGCGGCTACGTACTGGTCAACTCACTGATGGCTCCGTATCTGCGTAAGTTCGGCTGCTACACCGTGCCCGATTTCATCGGCACGCGTTACGGCGGCAATCTGGCGCGCTTCTGCGCCGTTGTCGTTCTGGTGGTCGCTTCCTTTACCTATGTGACCGCACAGATCAACGCTTCCGGCACCATCGCCGCGCGCGCCCTGCACATACCCTTCGAGGTCGGTGTTTGGGTCGGACTGCTCGGCATTCTGCTCTGCTCGATGCTCGGCGGCATGCGGGCGGTGACCTGGACCCAGGTGGCCCAGTACATCGTGCTCATCATCGCCTACCTGGCACCGGTCATCTGGATGTCCAACAAGCAGGACTTCGGACTCATTCCGCACTTCTCCTACGGGGACGCGGTGGCCCGGATTCAAGAGCTGGAGCCGCTGGTCGGCCTCGGCACCGCGGCAACGGAAAGTGCGCCTTTCGGCGGTGTAAGAACCTTGATGACACCGCACAACGACCCACAGGGCGGCATGGACAGTTGGAAGTTCGTCACCCTGGCCCTCAGCATGATGGCCGGCACGGCGTCGCTGCCGCACATTCTGATGCGTTACTTCACGACGCCATCGGTGCGCGCCGCCCGCAAGTCGGTCGCCTTCTCGCTGCTTTTCATCTTCCTGCTGTACTTCACGGCGCCGGCCCTCGCCACGCTGACGAAGCTGCAGCTGCTGGACCCGACCTTGCCGACGGCGATCATCGGACAGTCCTTCGAAGCGGTGAAGAGTCTCGCCTGGGTGCAGAACTGGGAGAGCGTGGAAATGCTGTGGCTCTCCGACAGCAACGGCGACGGAATCCTGCAGTTGAACGAGTTCTTCATGCGGCCGGATATCGTCGTTCTGGCAACGCCGGAAATTGCCGGCCTGCCTTACGTGGTCTCCGGCCTGGTTGCCGCCGGTGGCCTGGCCGCGGCCATGTCCACCGCCGACGGCCTGCTGCTGGCCATCGCCAACGCCCTTAGCCATGATCTCTACTACAAGATCATCGATCCGAAGGCCGACACGCGTCACCGTCTCATCGTGGCGCGCGTGCTGCTGATCGTCATCGGGGCCGCGGCGGCGTTGATCGCCAGTCTACAGCTCACCGGCATTCTCGGTGCTGTGGCCTGGGCCTTCTGTTTCGCCGCTTCCGGACTGTTCTTCCCCTTGGTGCTGGGCGTCTGGTGGAAGCGCGCGAACACACAAGGGGCGATCGCCGGCATGATCTTCGGCTTCGTCTCCGGTACCGCCTATCTGTACTACGTCTATACCGGCGGGGCGCCGTGGTTCGGCATCGATCATCTGCGCTTTGCGATCATCGGCATGCCGGTCAGCCTCGTGGCGATGGTGGTTGTCAGCCTGATGACTCCCGCGCCCGATGCGGAAACCCAGGCCATGGTCGACGAGGTTCGTGTGCCTTCCGGCAAAACGATCCTCGGTGCGGCGCACTGACCTGAAAAACGGTTGTTATGTGAAACTGGGTGGCGGAAACTTTCCGCCACCCTTTTTCTTCTCGGCCGAGCATCTTCTTAGAGTGCCAAAATCCCGATGATCGACCCGCTCTCCACCTTCCCGGTCTGGGTCGTTGCGATCGACTATATCCTCGGCGTGATCATGTGGACCTTGATCGGCCGTGTCGCGATGAACCTCTTCCTGCCCATCGACTCGGACTGGTTCTTCATGAAGGCCTTCGTGAAGCTGACCAATCCGGTCCTGCGCGTGTTCAGGCCGGTCACGCCGAAGTTCCTGATCGAGCCGCTGGTGCCGCTCTTCGTGGCCTGGTTCTTTTTCATGATCCGCTTCTACCTGATGCCCTGGCTGCTGGGCTATTCGGTCATGGGCATGCTGTCCTTCCCCCTGGAAGGCGACATCGCGAACGCCTTTTACGAGACCTTCTACCTCAAGATTTACGGCGAGTAAGCCGCCGGGCCTACCTCAAGATTTACGGCGAGTAAGCCGCCGGGCGCCGGCGCGCGCCCTTAAAGCGCCGCCAACACGGCCCTGGTGACGTCGGCGCTGCCGGCCTGCCCGCCGAGGTCGGGGGTGCGAGGGCCGTTCTCCGTCACCTTCTCGATAGCCGCCATCAGGCGTGCGGCCGCCGCCGTCTCCCCCAGGTGCTCCAGCATCATGGCGCCGGTCCAGAAGGCGCCGACGGGGTTGGCCACGCCCTTGCCGACAAGATCGAAGGCCGAGCCGTGGATCGGCTCGAACATCGACGGCACGTCAGACGAAGGAGCGATGTTCGCGGTGGCGCCGTTACCGAGGCTGCCGGTGAGCGCCGAGGCCAGGTCCGAAAGCACGTCGGCGTGCAGGTTGGTGGCGACCACGGTATCGATCTGCGCCGGACGCGTCACCATCAGCGCGGCCATGGCGTCGACCAGCTTGAAGTCGACATCGAGATCGGGATAGCCGGCGAGCACCTCGCGGCAGACCGCATCCCAGAACACCATGCCGTGGCGCTGGGCGTTCGACTTGGTGACGACGGTCAGGCGCTTGCGCGGGCGGCTCATGGCCAGTTCGCAGGCAAAGCGGCAGATCCGCTCCACGCCGGTGCGGGTAAAGACCGAGACATCCATGCCGGTCTCCAGCGGCAACCCACCATGTACGCGCCCGCCGACACCGGCATATTCGCCTTCGGAGTTTTCGCGCACGATGACCCAGTCGATCTGCTCGCCGAGTTCCGGCAGCAACGGACCCTTCATGCCGGGCATGAGGCGCGTCGGACGGACGTTGGCGAACTGATCGAGCCCCTGACAGATGGCCAGGCGCAGCTCCCACAGCGTGATGTGATCGGGAATCTGCGGATCGCCGACGGCGCCGAAGTAAATGGCGTCGAAGGCGCGCAGGGTCTCCACGCCATCTTCCGGCATCATGCTGCCGACCTTGCGATAACGGTCGGAACCCCAGTCGAAGCTCTCGGTTTCGACCGCGAACCCACCTTCGGCCTTGGCCAGGGCCCGCAATACCTCGAGGCCGGCTTCGATGACCTCCGGCCCGATCCCGTCGCCCGGCACCACGGCGATCCGGTGTTTTCGCATCGACTGTCATTCCCTCGTCTGTTTCCGCGCCGTTCGGCCGGAGATCGATCTCATCAGGTCGGAAATACACCATGCAGCCGGTGAAGCCAATCCGGCGGCTCCTGCAGCGGTTCAGCGGGCAGACCAATCGCTGAGCACAAAGGCCGCACGCTCGGCCTCATCGAGCTGGGCGATCAAACCCTGCTCCCAGGCCAGGTACCGGCGGGAGGCTTCGAGGTTGCCATCGTGGCGGTCGTGCACGAAATGCAGAAAGTCGATGGCCTTCTCCGGGTTAGCGGTCGCTTCACCCGCTTCGATAGCCGCGCCCGCCGCGGCCAGTGCCGGCTGGCCGCCTTCAACGGCGCAGGCCGAAACAACGCCGAGGCTGCCAAGCTCCTTGGCCGCCAAGGCGACAACGTCCATGTCGCCGCCGATCAAGTAGAGCGCCTGGCCCGGCTGCAATGGCAGCCGGCGCAACCGCGGGCGGATACTCCAGAGCGCACCGGCGACGTGCCCCGCCCGATAGTCGTTCGAAGGCCGTAGGTCGACGAAGCGTCCCGCTTCGGCCTGTACGGCCTGGAGCGCCTCAACGGCGGAACAGCTGGCTGGCGTCGGCAGAGACCGCACCCGCTGGCGCGGCGTCAGCCTCCTTAGATCATCATCAATGCGTGCGACGGCCACCTCGAAGCCCAACTGCCGCAGCCAGAAGGCGGCAAGGCCCGCGCGCAGACCGAGGTCGTCCAGCAGCACCAGGCGGGCATGCCGCACGCCAACCCACTGGTCCGTGGCCTGGACCAGTTGACCGGAGAGGGCCGGCAGAAAGGCCGGCGCGGGATCATCGGAAATTTCCGCGGGCGAGCGCAAATCAAAGAGGTAGGTGGTGCGTGTCATCTCCGCACGCCAGGCTTCTACCTCCGCAGGGCCCAGCACAGCGATGTCATGGCGCCGCAGGAACGCCTCGGCGCGGGCGCGCGTGATCCGGGCGCCGCCGGCATCGAGCGGCGGGAAGGGATCCGCGGCATTGCCACGCTCGAGCGTGAAACCGGCCAGTTGCCAACCTTGGGTGCCGTTTTCCAGGGCATAAACCGGCGTCTCGATCCCGGCGAGCGTCAACCCGAGCACGCCGACTATCCCGCGGGTGCGGCCAGCACAGGTCACCACCACCGGCGCCGAACCATCTTCGACAGCCACGGGGAAGCGGTGCGCCAACTCGCCGTTGGGCAGACAGACGGCACCGGGCACGCGCATCTTGGCGTACTCCGCGGCGGGCCGCGCATCGAAGAAGGCGAAGCGCCGGCCCTCCTCTTGCCAGCGCGCCAGAGCCGCGGCATCGATGGTCGCGGGATGCCAGGCATGCTCGGCCAGTTCTCCCAGGGTCTTGGAGGGCACATTGACGCCCTGGAAGAGCGTGAAACCGGCTTCGATCCAGGCTGGCGCGCCGCCGTGAACCCACTGCACGGCGCCATAGCCGAGGTCCCCCAGGATGCCCGCCGCGCCGGCGGCGACGCCGTCGCCACCATCGATCAGCAGCACCCGCACATCGCGGCGCGGCGCCAGGCGAGCGACGAGCGCCTCCAGGCGGCTGTAAGGGCAAGGCACGGCGAACAGCGGATGTCCTTCGCCGAATTCGCCGGCCTCGCGAAGGTCGAGAAAGGCGATTTCCGCGCCGTCGTGCACCAGTTTCTTCGACTCGGCGGCGGAAATTTCACGACCCACGCCAGCCCTCCATTGTGATCGGCCCGGCAAGCTTGCCGGTATCCGCCGGTGGATCAAGCCGCAAGGCCGCTCGACAGATCACCGGCCGGCATTCTATATGGCTGGGTGCCCCGCGCCGGCGACTCTCCACTTAACGACAAAAAACCTAACACACGAAGGCTGCCTCATGAAGATTGTCGATGTCCGCGAAACCGTCGTCCCGATTTCCTCGCCGCTCCGAAACGCCTATATCGACTTTTCAAAGATGACGGCCAGCGTCGTCGCCGTGGTCACCGACGTGGTCCGCGGCGGCAAGCCGGTCGTCGGCTATGGCTTCAACTCCAACGGCCGCTACGCCGCCAGCGGCCTGTTGCGCGAGCGGTTCCTGCCGCGCCTCAACGAGGCCGAACCCGCAAGCCTGACAAACGACGCCGGCGACAACCTGGATCCGGCCAGGATCTGGGCGACCATGATGAGCAACGAGAAGCCCGGCGGCCACGGCGAACGCTCGGTTGCCGTCGGCGTGGTCGACATGGCGGTGTGGGACGCCGTGGCCAAGATCGCCGGCGTCCCGCTCTACCGCTACCTGGCGGACACGCAGAGCGACGGGACGGTCGACGACAGCGTCTTCGTCTACGCCGCCGGCGGCTACTACTACCCGGGCAAGGACAACACCGCGCTGCAAGAAGAAATGCGCCGCTACCGCGATCTCGGCTACGAAGTGGTCAAGATGAAGATCGGCGGCGCGCCCCTGGCGGAAGACCTTGCCCGCATCGAGGCCGTGCTCGAGGTCGTCGGCGACGGCAAGTACCTGGCCGTCGATGCCAACGGCCGCTTCGATCTGGAAACCGCGATCCGCTATGCCGAAGCTCTCGAGCCCTACAAGCTGTTCTGGTATGAGGAAGCCGGCGACCCGCTCGACTACGCGCTGCAGGCGGAACTGGCGAAACACTACAGCGGCGCCCTGGCCACCGGCGAGAACCTCTTCTCGCACCAGGACGCGCGCAACCTGCTGCGCCATGGCGGCTTGCGCCCGGACCGCGACTGGCTGCAGTTCGACTGCGCCCTCAGCTACGGCCTGGTCGAATACCTGCGTACCCTGGCGCTGCTCGGCGATCACGGCTTTTCAACCCGCAACGTGGTGCCGCACGGTGGCCACCAACTGTCCCTCAACATCGCCGCCGGCTTGAAGCTCGGCGGCAACGAGTCCTATCCGGAGGTCTTCGCGCCCTTCGGCGGCTTCGCCGATGACACCAGGGTCGAGGGCGGCCGTATTCCATTACCCGATGCGCCGGGCATCGGCTTCGAGGAAAAGGCCGCCCTGATCTCCTGTCTGCGAAAGGCCACCGAGACATGACCGCGACCGTTAACGCCAAACGTGAACAGCTCCTGGAGCTGGCCGTCGCCGCCCTGACGGCCGCCGGCGCGTCCCAAGACCATGCCGCCTGGAGCGCCGACATTCTGGTGGAGGGCGACCTCATGGGGCTCGGCACCCATGGTGTGCTGCGCCTGCTGACCTATTGCGAGCGTCTGCGCCTTGGCGGCATCAATGCCGCCGCCGCTATCAAGGTCGAGCGCAAGGCCCCCTCCCTGGCGCTGGTCCAAGGCGACAACGGCCTCGGCCCGGCAATCGCCATGGCCGCCCTGCAAGCCGGTCTGGAGATGGCGGCTGAAACCGGGATCGCCTATCTCGGCTGCCGCGACTCCAATCACCTGGGGGCTCTGGCGCCCTATGCCCTGAAAGCCTGCGGGCGCGGCTTCGTCCTGCTCTGCGGCACCAATGCCTCGACCACCATCGCTCCCTGGGGCGGCCGCGAGGCGCGGCTCGGCAACAACCCCCTGTCGATCGCCGCCCCCTGCCCCGAAGGGCCGCACTTCATCCTCGACATGGCCATGAGCGTCGCGGCGCGCGGCAAGATCCGCAAGGCCCGCGACGAGGGCACGGCGATCCCGGAGGGCTGGGCTGTCGATGTCGCCGGCAAGGCGACCACCGATCCGGTGGCGGCCCTGGAGGGCTTTCTTCTGCCCTTCGGCGGACACAAGGGCTCCGGCCTGTCGCAGGCCGTGGACATGCTGGCCGGCGTGCTGAGCGGCGCACGCTTTCTGACCGACATCACGCCGTGGACGGAGTTTCCCGAGAAACCCTCCGGCACCGGTCACTTTTTCCTGCTGATCGACCCCCAGCGCCTGCTCGGCGCCGAAATCTACACAAGCGCGATCGAGCGCTTCCGCCACTTGATCCGCAGCACCCCGGCCGCGGAGGCCGCGCAGCCCGTCCAGATCCCCGGCGAACGCGAACAAAAGCGCCGCGAAGAGTCGCTGAAACGGGGCGTCGATCTGCCTGGCGACCTCATGGCGAAGATCGAGGCGCTGGCGTCAGGCGCGCCGCGCTGAAGCCCTGTCCGCGGCGCTCCAGTACCGCGTGATGGACTGCAACTCAGCGAGAACCGCCGCCTGCACCTGAGTTGGTTTCCAGTCGCGGCGCAGGGTGGCGACGATGGTGCGGCTGAGCTGCGGCAGGGAGACGTCCAGAACCGCCAGCAGCCCGGCTTGCAGCTCCACCGAGATCTGATGGCGTGAGAGAACGGTCAGCCGGTCGCTTGCCAGCAACAGGCCGCGCACCGACACCAGAGCGCCCGTCTCGATCAGGCCGGCCGGGCGCAAGCCGCCGATGGATTCCAGCATGGCATCGCAAAGCCGCCGGGTCGGCGTGCCCGCGCGCGGCAGGATCCAGGGATAGTCGGCCAGGCTCGCCACGGCTGACAGCCCATTCACGTTCAGGGGATGGCCGGATCGGGCAACCACCGCCAGGGTGTCCTCGAACAACGGGATATCCACCACATCGTCGGTGTCCAGCGGCCGCGCGGCGGAGACGATGAGATCGAGATCGCCGCTGCGCAGACCGTGCAACAACTGATCGTAGGTGCCGTCCTGGATCAGGAAGTGGGCGTCGGGGAAGGATCGGATCGCATGGGCGACGGCCCGCGGCACCAGTTCCGTCCGCCCGAGCGCCAGGGACCCGATGGCAACGCGGCCACGGTGGCGCCCGCGCGCCTCGTCGAGATCGTCGGCGACGAGGTCGATTTCCTTGAGGATCAGGGCAACGGAGGTCGCGAACTCGGCACCGCTGCGGGTTGGGGCAGGGCCCAAACTGGT
This sequence comes from Kiloniellaceae bacterium, assembly GCA_040217155.1. Lineage (GTDB taxonomy): Bacteria > Pseudomonadota > Alphaproteobacteria > Kiloniellales > Kiloniellaceae > Pelagibius. Next base: position 48,790 of record JAVJNS010000023.1, on the reverse strand, counting down.
CTGTTCCAGCAACACCACGCCGAGAACGTCCTGAAGCTGGCGCACGGCCCTGTGGACGGACGGCTGCGACACGCCGAGGTCGCGGGCCCCCGCCTTGAATCCGCCGGCCCGGGTCATTGCCAGGAAGGCGGCGAGCTGAGACAGGGTCAACATCCGGTCGGCGGCGCCGGTTCCGGACCGCCGGTCGCCCCGCGCCGCGCAGACGCGCTGACAGGCGGCACGCAAACGGTCCAGGGCGCGGTCGATCCGCTCCGCAGCGACCGCCCCTAGGGCGGTGGGATAGACCCCGGCGGCATTGCGTTCCAGCAGGCGGCAACCGTAGTAGGCCTCCAGCTTGCCGATCGCCTGGCTCACGGCGGACTGCGTGATGTGCGCCGCCTCGGCCGCCCGGCTAATGTTCCGGCCCTGCACCGCAAGGCTGAACGCCCTCAAATGGCGAAGGTTGGGCCGGAGCTGCCGTTTTCCCTGGGTTCCCATGAATAGCTAAACGTAATGGCTGACTCTGTGATTTTCTTATACAGCAGCCCGGCCCAGCGGCAATACTGCAGGGGCAAAGGCAATCAATGATCATGGAGGAGCCGATGGCTGGGCAGTCCGCCTTGGTCGTCTCAGCGCATGCCGCCGATTTCGTCTGGCGTGCCGGAGGGGCGATCGCCCTGCACGCCGCCAAGGGCCACGCGGTGACCATCGTTTGCCTGTCGTTCGGCGAGCGCGGCGAGTCGGCGAAACTGTGGAAGCAGCCGGGCGTCACGCTGCAAAGCGTTAAGGATGCCCGCCGCAAGGAAGCGGAGGCCGCCGCCACGGCGCTGAAGGCACACGACATCCAGTTCTTCGATCTCGGCGACTACCCCCTCGCGGCCGGACCCGAGGCCAAGGAACGGCTGGTTGACGTGATGCGCGCGGTGCAGCCGGCCTTCATGCTGTCGCACTCCATGAAGGACCCCTACAACGCCGACCATCCCTATGCCACCCAGGTCACCTTGGAGTGCCGTTCGACGGCCCAGGCCTGGGGACACAAGCCCGGCGAAGAGGTCCTGGGTGCGCCGCAGCTCTATCTCTTCGAGCCGCACCAGACCGAACAGTGCGACTGGCATCCGGACACGCTGCTCGACATTACCGAGGTCTGGGACCGCAAGCGCGCCGCGATCGAGTGCATGGAAGGCCAGGAGCACCTCTGGAGCTACTACACCAATGTCGGCGAGAACCGCGGCAACCAGTTCCGCCGCAACTCCGGTGGCCAGGCGGGCGGCCGCCCGGCACGGTACGCCGAAGCTTTTCAGTCGATCTTCCCAAGAGCGGTAGACCTGCTATGAGCGGCCTGGTGGTTCAGAATTGCCCGCGCGCGGCCCTGAAGGTTGCCGATGCCCTGGCCGTCTGCGGCGTCGCCACGGTACACGAGGCCCAGGGCCGCCACGGCCTGATGCGGAGCCATATGCGGCCGATTTATCCCGGCGCGCAGATTGCCGGCACGGCGGTCACCGTGTCGCTGGCGCCGGCCGACAACTGGATGATCCATGCCGCGGTGGAGCAATGCCGCGAGGGCGACATCGTCGTCGTGGCACCGACCTCGCCCAGCGACCAGGGTTACTTCGGCGAACTGCTCGCACAGTCGCTGATCGCCCGCAAGGTCCGGGGCCTGGTCATCGAAGCCGGCACCCGCGACACCGCGGTGCTGAGGAAGCTGGGCTTCCCGGTGTGGTGCCGCGCGGTTTCCGCCCAGGGCACGGTGAAAGAGACCCTCGGCTCGGTAAACATTCCGATTGTCTGCGCCGGCGCTTCAGTAGCCCCCGGCGATGTCATCGTCGCCGACGACGACGGCGTCTGCGTGGTCAGGCGCGAAGAAGCCGAAGCAGTGCTGGCGCTGTCGAAGGCGCGCGAAGACAGGGAAGCCGCGGTGCGCGCCAGACTCCAGGCGGGCGAACTCGGTCTCGATATCTACGGCATGCGTGGCCGCCTGGCGGAGAAAGGCCTGAAGTATGTGGACTACACCGCGGACGAGGCGGAGGGCTGAGCCATTCCGGGGATTCCCTGCACGCTGATGCGCGGCGGCACGTCAAAGGGCGCCTACTTCCTCGCCCGGGACCTGCCCGAGGACAAGGCTGCGCGCGACGCCCTGCTGCTGGCGGTGATGGGGTCGCCCGATCCGCGGCAGATCGACGGCATCGGCGGCGCCGACCCGCTGACCAGCAAAGTCGCCATCGTCCAATCCTCCGCGCGCGATGGGATCGACGTCGACTACCTCTTCGCCCAGGTCTTCGTCGACGAGGCGCGGGTCGGCTATGGCCAGAACTGCGGCAATATCCTGGCCGGCGTCGGCTACTTCGCCCTCGAGCAGGGTCTGATAGAGGCCGGCGACCCGGTCACACCGGTGCGCATCTTCATGGTCAACAGCGGCCAGACCGCGGTGGCGGAGATTGCCACCCCCGGCGGCACGGTAACCTACCAGGGCGAAGCCCATATCGACGGCGTACCGGGAACCGCGGCGGCGGTGCCGCTGAGCTTCACCGATGCGGCGGGCTCCACCTGCGGCGCCCTGCTGCCCACGGGCCGAGCCGTTGACGAGGTCGCAGGCGCCACGGCCACCCTGATCGACAACGGCATGCCGGTCGTCGTGCTGCCGGCCGCAGAGATGGGCATTCGCGGCGACGAAGCCCGTGAAGAACTCGACGCCAACACGGACCTGAAAGCGCGCCTGGAAGTAATTCGTCTGGCCGCCGGCCCGCTGATGAACCTCGGCGACGTGCGCGACAAGACCGTGCCGAAGATGAGCCTGGTCTCGCCGCCGAGCCGTGGCGGCTGTATCTCGACCCGCAGCTTCATCCCGCACCGCTGCCACGCGGCCATCGGCGTCTTCGGCGCCATTTCCGTGGCGACGGCTTGCTTGCTGCCCGGCTCGCCCGCGGCAGGCGTGGCGACGGTTCCTGGCGGCACCAGTAAGACGCTCTCCGTCGAGCATCCGAGCGGCGCTCTCGACGTCCTCATGGAGATCGAGGAAGGGTCCTCTCCGCCGGCAATCAAGCGCGCCGCCTTCCTGAGAACCGCCCGCAAGCTGTTCGAGGGCAGCGTCTTCCCGGGCGGCCGAACCTAGGTGACTCTAGGTCAGCGGCCAGGGCAGGTTGACGAACTCCTGCAGCAGGCCGGGCGGAAAATCGCGGTTCAGTGAACCGGCCATGAAAATCATGAACCCGATCCCGCAGGCCGACAGCAGCAATGCTTTCGCCCAACTCAAGCCGGCGCGAACCCGCAGGAAGGCGACGAGGAACAGGACCAGGGCCAAGATAAAGCCGAGCAGCGCGGAGAGGACCAGCAAGGCCGCGAACCAGGCCAGGGTTGCCCAGAGGCCGTGCGGCGCATCGGAGTCCTCGCCCCCCGCTTCGCCGTCGGCAAAAACCACATCGGACTCCGGCGATCTGACCATGCGGACCAAAAGCGCCAGGCAGGCCGCGATCGCCACCAGCGAGACCGTCATCGGAAAGAGGCGGTCGGTCTGCAGGCTGATGGCCGCCGCGTTGAAGTAGCTGACAACGAAATAAGCGGTCACGATCAACAGGAAGATCAACGGCGCGCGCTTGGTCCCGGTCGGGACGTCGCCGGTTCCCATGACGGCTTTGGCCTGCCGGATGCCGACAACCACGGAGATCACGGTAACGATGAACAGGATGATGACGATGGGCGAGAAAACGTACTCGAGGCCCACGTCAGTCCCGAAGCGAAACTTGCTCTTGGCGATCTGCACCGCTTGAAACGAGAAGTTCTCGGCCTGATCGCTGAGCACGAAACCGATCAAGAATGCCGGCCGGGACCAGTCGAAGCGGCGCAGAAAGATGCCCAACAGCCCAACGGCGAAGAGCGCGACCAGATCGCCCAGAGACTGCCGCGACTGGAAGGCGGCAAAGGAAATCATCATGAACAGGAACGGCGCCAGCAAGGTAAAGCGGATCGTCGTCAACTTGGCGATCCCGCCCGACAGGACGATGCAGAGCCCCGCGCCGAACACATTGGCCAAAGCCAGCGACCAAACCACGGTGTAGGTGACGCTCAGGTCATTGGTGATCAACTGCGGGCCCGCGTCGTAGCCCAGCAGCGCCATGCCGCCGAGGAACACGGCCATGGATCCCGATCCGGGGATGCCGAAGATCAGCGTCGGCACCAGCCCGCCGCCTTCCTTGGCATTGTTCGAGCTTTCGGGACCGATGACGCCGCGCACGTCGCCGCGGCCGAATCCCGATTTGTCCTTCGCGGTCTGTACCGTGTGACCGTAGGCGATCCAATCCACGACCGAGCCGCCCAGTCCCGGAATGATACCGACGATCACACCGATCACGGAACAGCGGATCGACAGCCAGATGTTGGCCCACCAGTCGCGTATCCCTTCGAACCAGCCTGAGCCGAGGGAGGCATCCTTGGCGATGGCCCGGTCCTGGCGCAACAGAGAGACGATCTCGGGGATCGCGAAAATGCCCAGGCCGACAATGACCAGCTTCAGACCGTCGATCAGATAGGGAACGTCGTAGGTCGACATGCGAAGCGAACCGCCGGCCAGCGCTTCGCCGATCGTGCCGACCATCAGTCCGAGCCCCGCCGCCGCGACACCCTTTAAGGGGAGACGGCCGGCGAGGATGGCCACCATGGAAAGGCCGAGGATCGTGATCATCAGCATCTCGGGCAAACCGAAGGCGAGAACGAGGGGCCGGGCGATCAGAATGAAGAAGGTGAGAACGAAAGCCCCGAGAAGGCCGCCAAAGAGCGAGGAGGCGAAAGCGGCGGAGAGCGCTCTTGCGGCTTCACCCTTCTTTGCCAGGGGAAAGCCGTCCAAGACCGTCGCCTGGGAGGCCGAGGAGCCGGGAATTCCCATCAGCACACTGGCGAAAGTGTCGGACGTCGGGATGACGGCAACGAGACCGACCATCAAGGCCAGCCCGGAGACCGGATCCATCCCGAAAATAAACGGAAGGACAAGGGAAAGGCCGGCGATTCCGCCAAGGCCCGGAAACACGCCGACCGACAGCCCCAGCAGCACGCCCACCATCAGGTAGAGGATCTGCTGGGGCTGCAGGATTAAGGAGAAGGCCTCTCCCAGCGCAGGCAGCGCATTGGCTAGAAGATCCATCTTGACCCCACCGACAGTGTGATTTGGGAGAGAACACCCCCCCTCCCACGACTGGTGGGAGGGGGGTCAGCCCGGCTACTTCAGCGTGACGCCGTAGCGTTCCTCAAGCCAGTTGGTCACGAAAGCCTTCGCCTCGGCAGGAACCTGCGTGGCCTGCGCCTTGGCGCCCTGGGCCCCTTTCCCGGTCAACTGCGGATAGACGCCGAGAGTCACTTCGGACATCTGCGCGAAGTCGGGGCGCGCGAGGATCGCGTTGAAGGCAGCCGTGTAGGTGTCGATGGCCTCCTGCGGCGCGCCCTGGGGCAGGAACACCATCTTCTGCGCCGGGAAGCCGGCCACGAAGAACGCCTTCCAGGCTTCCCATTTTTCACCGCTGGTCTCGCAGCCTGCCGTCGCCTGGCAGACTTCCTTGAAGGTCGGCATGTCCGGGAAGGTCGGATCGCGAACGATGTTTCCGTCCTCATCCAGCGCGCCCCAGGACATCATCGGCACGGCCTTGCCCGCCTCGACCAGAGGAACGACGCCCTTCAGGTAAGCGGACGAAGTCTGATAGTCGATGTTGGCCTCGCCGCGCTCGAACATCAAACGGCCGTCGCCGCGGCCTTTGATGCCAAAGACCGGCTCCACCGACATACCCAGCATTTCCCACGCCAGGAGCGGCACCAGATCGAGGCGCGTCGCGCCTTGCGAACCGTAGATGAAGTCGATGCCCTTCAGATCATCCGCATCGCCGTCAAAGCGCGCGCCAAGGTCGGGCGGAAGATAGGCGACGCCGCCGGTGCCGGAGGCGAGCACGACGTTCCAGTCGTTGTACTCGTAGCGGACACGAGGATCACCCAACAGATAGGGAAACTGCGTCGACCCCGAAGACCCGAAGATCAAGGCGCCGTCGTCGTATCTCTTTTCCTGAAAAAAGTTGGCGCCTTTCGTGGAGCCGGCACCGGGCATGTACTTCACCACGACCGTGGGATTGCCGGGCAAAGCCTCGCTCAAAAGCGGCGCGAAAAAATTGGCCCACTTGGCGGAACCGCCGGACTCCGAGAAGGGAATGAGGAACTCGACGGTTTTCCCCTCAAGATTGATCCCATGACCGGCGGCGACTGCCTGGGTTGAAGCGGACGCAGCGACGGCGGCCGCTGCCACCATACCAAATGCCACCCTACGGGTCGTCTTCGTGACGGACATGCATTCCTCCCATTGATGAGACCGAGTCGGCTTGGCGCCCGGTCTCGTTAACTATCTCCGAAGCGTTCTCTCCGGTTGCCGCAACCTTACCGACGTGAGACCATTGCGCCAAGCCTTGAGCTACTATTTTAATGCGACGATGATTACTTCCCCGCGGCCAAGACTTCCGGCGCCGGCGTTTGTTGTGCTGCTATAGGTTCAACAACTATCGCATATCGGCAAACTCCGATACCAGATGCGGAAAGCCCGCCTCCGCCTGCAGCATCGCCGGCCGACACAACCGAAGGGCAGAAATACCTTGAGCGTCCCTCGTGCGGTCCCAAACATCGATTGCCCGCCGGAAGAGTGGGAAATGCGCGTGGAACTCGCCGCCGCCTTCAGGCTCGTCGACCGCTATGGCTGGTCCGACCTGCTGGCGACCCATCTCTCCGCGCGGGTACCAGGCCCTGAGCACCAGTTCCTCATCAATCCCTTCGGACTGATGTTCGACGAGGTCACCGCTTCGAGCCTGGTCAAGGTCGACCAGGAAGGCAACATTCTCTCCGCGACCGACTACACCATCAATCCGGCCGGCTTTGTCATTCACGGCGCCATTCACATGGCGCGCCCGGAGGTGGCCTGCGTGATCCACACCCACACCCGCGCCGGCGTCGGGGTGGCTACGCAGAAGCACGGGCTGCTGCCGCTGACCCAGCACGCCATGGCGGTGATCGCGCAGACCGGCTATCACGACTATCAGGGCATCGCCACGGACGTCGCCGAGCGCGAAAGCATCGTCAACGATCTGGGCGAGAACCGGGTGCTGATCCTGCGCAACCACGGCCTGCTGACCGTGGGCCGCACGGTCGGCGAGGCCTTCATGTGGATGTACCGGGCCGAGCGCGCCTGCTACATGCAGCTCTCCGTCCAGCAGGCCGGCGCGGAGATCAATCCGATCCCCGAGGATGTCCAGCGCACCACCATCGAGCGCAACCGCTTCAACAACTCGGAAAAGGGCTACCGCCCGATCGGCAAGGTCGAGTGGCCGGCCCTGCGCCGCAAGCTCGACCGCAGCGACCCGTCATATAAGGATTAACTGGGCGCCTTCAGCGCCGCGCTGCGCCACGCGCCGCGGGATTCGATGCCGCAGCGACTGGCGCCAGGAGATTATTCAATACTTCGGTGCAGCCAGGACTGCGGCCCAAGATCGCCCGCGCGCAGATCTAGGGGTGCCTGCCATCCGGGTTCAATGCCGGTCATGTCGGGGAGTTCGTGCGCGATGCCCTTGTGACAGTCGATACAGGTGCGTTCTCCTGCGACCAGGTAACGCCCATGGATTTCGGCCGCACGCGGCGTCTGACGGGAAAAGTCCATCGCGATCGAGGAGTGGCAGTTTCTGCACTCCAGCGAGTCGTTTGACTTAAGCCGCGTCCATTCGTGCTTGGCCAGTTCAAGACGTTTCTCGACAAACTTCTGGCGCGTGCTGATAGTACCAAAGATCTTGCCCCAGACCTCCTTGGAAGCCTGCATTTTTCGCGCGATCTTGTCCGTCCATTCATGCGGGACGTGGCAGTCTGGACAAGACGCTCGCACCCCGGAGCGATTGGAAAAGTGCACTGTGCGGGTCAAATCCTGGTAGACGTTGTCGCGCATCTCGTGACAGCTGATACAAAACGCCTCGGTGTTGGTCAGCTCAAGCGCCGTATTGAAGCCGCCCCAGAAAATCACACCAAAAAGAAAACCGCCCAGCGTCAGAAAGCCGAGGCTCAGGTGAGCCGCAGGACGGCTTAAGACTCGCCAGAACCGCAAGCCCCTGCCCCAGAGGCGTCGCACCAAGCCTTTCATTACCACCCCCTAGTTGGCCCCAATTTCGGTCATGTCCACGAAATCGTTCTCGACCAGGGGCTTTGCCTCAGTCTGCGGCACGTGACACTGCAGGCAGAAGTAGCGGCGCGGCGCGACGTCGGAAAGAATCTGAAAGTCCCGATCCATAAAATGCGTGACACTGATCATGGGCGCTCCCGAGGCCTCGGTAAACTGGCGCCGATGACATTCCAGGCAGCGATTGGTATTGAGCGAAAGTTGATATCCTGAGATGGAATGCGGAATCACCGGCGGCTGTTCCGGATAGTTGCGCATCTTGCGGATATCGTCGGTGACCGGCTTGGCAAGCGGCGGCGCATTCGCGTTGTCCATAGCCGGTGTCGGACCGGTCAAGCGCGGTGAAGCACTCAGGAGTTCCTGGGAAACCGCGACGGTCCCCAGCAGGACCGCGCCGGCAACGAGGCTGCCCGCGAAGGCGCGAAGAATCAGACTGGCTCGATTCGGACGGCGCATTTCTTGAAATCCGTTTGCTTGGATATGGGATCGGTGGCGTCTAGCGTGACCTTGTTGATGAGCTGGCTGGCGTCGAACCATGGCACGAACACAACACCACGCGGCATGCGATTGCGACCGCGTGTTTCGACCCTGGTGCGAATCGACCCGCGCCGGGAAGTCACCTCGATCTCCGCCCCTTGATTGATGCCGCGGTCGCGAGCGTCATCGGCGTGCATGAAACATCGCGCGCCCGGGAAGGCCTTGAAGAGCTCCGGCACCCTCATGGTCATCGAACCGGAGTGCCAATGCTCCAGGACGCGACCGGTTACCAGCCAGAGATTGAACTCCTCGTCGGGCGACTCGGCGGGCGGCTCGTAGGGAACCGCGAGAATGACGGCCCGACCGTCCGGCCGGCCATAGAACTCGACCCCTGCCCCCTTTTTCACGTAAGGATCATACCCCTCGCGGAAGCGCCAGCGCGTCTCCTTGCCATCGACCACCGGCCAGCGCAGGCCGCGGACCTGATGGTAGGTATCGAATGGCGCAAGGTCATGACCATGACTGCGCCCGAAACTGGCGTACTCTTCAAACAGGCCTTTTTGAACATAGTACCCGGCTTCCTTGGCCTCTTGGTTGTCGTAGTCCTCACTCAACTCGTCGACCGGAAAACGATCGACGTTGCCATTGCGGAACAGGATGTCGTAGAGCGACTTGCCCTTATAGTCCGGGTTGGCGGCAAGAATATCCGGCGGCCAGACTTCTTCGGTTGTGAAACGCTTGGAAAACTCCATGATCTGCCATAGGTCGGAGCGCGCCGCGCCGGGCGCCGAAACCAGTTGTTGCCAGAAATGTGTGCGGCGTTCAGCATTTCCATAAGCGCCTTCCTTCTCGACCCACATGGCAGTGGGCAGAATCAGATCAGCCGCCATGGCGGTTACCGTCGGATAGGCATCGGAGACGACGATGAAATTTTCCGGATTGCGGTAACCTGGATAGGCTTCGTTCGAAGAGTTCGCTGATGCCTGCAGGTTGTTGTTGACCTGGATCCAATAGAAATTGAGCAGGCCGTCGTGCAGCATGCGATCCTGCTGAACAGCGTGATAGCCTGGCTTGTCGGGCAGCAGACCTGGCGGCAGCCTCCAGATATCTTCCGCGCGCTTGCGGTGTTCCGGATTTGTGACCACCAAATCCGCCGGCAGCCGATGCGCAAAGGTCCCCACTTCGCGGGCGGTGCCGCAAGCCGAAGGTTGACCGGTCAGCGAGAAGGGAGAGTTGCCCGGTTCCGAGATTTTCCCTGTCAGCAAGTGAATGTTGTAGACGAGATGATTCGCCCAGACACCACGAACATGCTGATTGAACCCCATGGTCCAGAGCGACATCACCTTGACATTGGGGTCGGCGTAGAGTTCCGCCAAGGCTTCAAGCTGGGTCGGCTCGACCCCTGAGAGTTCAGCGACCTTGTCCAGCGTATAGTCAGATACGAATGCCTTGAACGCCTCGAAGTCGCTCGGGTCCATCTTTCCGGCCTGGGCGGCGCCGGTCGCCGCCTGCTCGCGCGGGTCTTCCGGGCGCAAGCCATAGCCGATGTCCGTCATTCCGGTCATGAAGGTCGTGTGCCGTTCGATGAACTCCTGGTTCACGCGCCCAGTGGAGATGATGTAGTTGGCAATGTAGTTGAGGATCGCCAGGTCGCTGCCGGGGCGAAAAATGATCGGCAGATCCGCCAGATCCGAACTCCGATGGGTAAAGGTGGAGAGCACAGCCACCCGCGCGTGGGGATTGCTGAGCCGCCGGTCGGTGATGCGTGTCCAAAGGATCGGATGCATCTCGGCCATATTCGAGCCCCAGAGCACAAATGCGTCCGCCGCCTCGAAATCGTCGTAGCAACCCATCGGTTCGTCGATTCCAAAGCTACGGATGAAGGCCGTGGCCGCAGAGGCCATGCAATGCCGGGCATTTGGATCGAGGTTGTTCGAGCGCAGTCCCGCGCGCATGAACTTCGAGGCAGCGTAGCCTTCCCATATGGTCCACTGGCCGGAACCGAACATGCCCACCGCAGTGGGGCCCTTGTCGGCGAGCGACGCCTTGCACTTTTCCGCCATCACATCGAAGGCCTCGTCCCAGCTTACGGGCTCGAACTCGCCGTCCTTGTCAAAGACACCATTATTCTTGCGCAGCAAAGGCTGGGTCAGCCGGTCATGCCCGTACATGATCTTGGAGAGAAAATAGCCCTTCACGCAATTGAGGCCGCGGTTCACCTCGGCCTTAACATCGCCATGGGTGGCAACTACCTTGCCCTCCTTTACGCCCACCATTACGCCGCAACCGGTACCGCAAAAGCGGCAGGGCGCCTTCGACCAGGAGATGCCCAGCGACCCCACGCCTCCTTCGACCGGCTGGGCCAGCGCACCCGGCGCCAACCCGGCCGCCGCCGCCGCTATCGAGGCGGCCTGTAGCTTCAGGACATCACGCCTTGAGTGCGGCATAGCAACTCTCCTCCAGATTCTGGCTATCGACTATTTCATAGACGAGGTTGGCGGAAAGCACGTGATCCATAAGGGCAATGTGCGTGAGGCGGCCGCCTATGGCGTCCTGACTCGAACCTTCCATTACGATGACGATCTTGCTCTCCGCAACATAGTGGACTTCGGTATCCGGCAAGCTGGCGATCCGCTCCGCCACGCCTTGGCAAAATTCCGGTCTGGCACTGACGACAGCACTGGAAATGTGATGCTCCTTTGTCGCCTCAGCCATGACTTGCTTCCGCAAGCCGGTGCCCCTGCCGTACCGAGATTGCCGCTGCCGGACAAACGGAGATACAGGCGCCGCAACCGGTGCATCGATCCTCGACGACTTCAGGTAGCGGCGGGCCACCGAGACGATGGACGAAGCGGATAGCCCCCGCAGGACAGGCGTCGCCGCAGGTCTGGCAATGAACGCCGCGGCGCGCAAAACAGTCCGCGCCCGGCGCCGCGACATGGTCGAAAGGCGGCGACGCGGGAGCGAGGAAAACCGGCTGAGCGCAGACCGCCGCACAGGCGCCACAAAGGGTGCATTCCCGAGCGGCAAAACTCAAAATGGGATGTCCGGCCGAGTCCGGTGACAGTATGTCCTGGGGACAGGACGTGATGCAGTCGCCACAGGCGGTGCAAGCATCGAGAACACGGCCATTGTCAGTCCAGGGTGGACGTAACGGCGTCGCGGCAGAACGCGAGCGCTGCCCCCCCGACAGGAACGCGCGCCGCGACTGGCTGTTTACGGGCTGCACCAATGGACGAGCCTCCTTCAGCCTGACGGGCCCGGCGGCCCAAAGACGAGCTGGGTCATCCAAATAAAGAAACCATAGCCACCGACAACGGCGACCGCCGCGCAGGGCCATATGACCACGGCGACGAATAAGAACGCCAAGAGTTCCTCCCGGCGTGTCACAGGTTGCGCGCTTGAAATGCTTGGGTTTTCCGACTGCGCCATCTGAAGCTGCCTCAATTCAAGACGAAAGGCTATACTTCGTTCTGCTGCAGAACCAACGAGGTTCTTCAGCTTGGCCTACCCAACCATGCGTTCAAGAATGACAGACTTTGTCGAGCCAATCAACTGAGAGAGGCGGCGGTCTGCCGGCGCCGGCCACTGTCGCCACCGTCAGGGCGCAGGTCTTCCAACAGCGGCGCGGGCGCGGGCGGTACGCGAAACCAAGCACAGTCCGTTACCCGCCCTTGTAGTGCTTCGGACCGAAGGCCCTTTCCATGTCCTTCACTGACGCAAAGGCGTCGTCCACCAGGCCGGCGGCCAGTCCCTGCTCCGCCCCCCAGGCGATCCGCCGTGCCGCCGCTTCAGCCATCAGCGGCTCGATGCCGATGTCGCGCAACATGACCGCGGCTTCGGTCATCTCGGCCGCCCGGCGGGTGCCGTGCAGGGCGGTGCGCGAAGTGAGATAGCGCGCCCGCTCCGGCCAGTCGAGGCCCGGCAAGCTCGGCTGCAGGGAGTTCAGCACCCGCTCCGTCGCGCCGAACCGGCTGGCCGCCGCGACACATTCCAGGAACAGCGCCTCCACACCCTTGATCATGATGGAGCGCAACATCTTGGTGGCCGAAGCGGCACCGAGAGTTTCGCCGCCGTCTTCCACATTGAAACCGAGACCGTTCAGCAGCGCTGCCGCTGCCGCCGCCTTGGCGCCGCAGAGCAGAATAGGCACCCTGTGGCGATGCTTGGGCACCGGCGCGAGAATGGCGCCATCCAAGACGTCACAGCCGCTGGGTTCCAGAGACTCCGCCACTTGCAGTTTGGTGCGCGGCGCCGCCGAGTTCAGATCGACATAGAACTGGCCCGGCTTCAGATGCGCGGCCGCCGCCTCGGCCACCGGCAGCGCGGCCCTGGCGACTACGGTGGAGAGCACGATGTCGGAGGGCGCGACGGCGGCGGCAATGCCGTCGTGGCAGGTCGCCCCGAGATCGACGGCCGCGGCGCGCAGCGTCTCGCCGTCTTCTCCGTCAAAGCGGATATCGAAAAGATGGACCGGCAAGTCGGGCCGTGCCTCGCGCAGGCCGCTCACCATGGCCTTGGCGGCCTCGCCGAAGCCGATGAAGGTCAGCCCCCGAATGTCGACGCTCTGTGACTCTGCCATGCTGTTCTCCCTGGTTTTCTCAGCTTACTCGAGGCGCAGCGAAGGCGCGAGCCCACAGCCTGCGGACCACCTGACGCTGCAAATCAGTGGCGCGACGCTGCGACACCGCAAGGAAGCCCGGCGGCAACGCACCGCTTGGGCGCGGGACCCTTGATCGCCAAATTCCATCCCCGACTGGCCGCCTCCGGGGGCCGTTCATGGCCGTTGATATCTCAGGGCGGAGGGCCGGGAACAGCATTCGGTTGAGCGGTGCGGGCACCACAGAATTGCTTGCCGCCAGACGAGGTCTGGCGCATGCTGGACGGCATGATGCTCCGAATTCCTCAAAGGGGCCGGTCGAACCGCAGCAGCGCTTCGCCACATCGAAAGCCCCAGGCTTGGTGGCCACCGCCGCCGGCGGCATAATATCGGCGAATTCGCTTCTTTCGTCTGAATCGGAGTTTTGCCATGGCGGCCACTGATCTGCCAATCGGCGCCGGGGCATTTGGGGTGTAAATGCCCGGCGGGATCTTGCGATACATCCATACAGCCGGTTGCGCGACAACCGGCCAGCCGATCATAATTCCAGGGTCCAGGGACATCATCCGGGCTCGGTCCGGGGCGGAGGACAGAGCGTCCGCGGCGCGGCACATCAAGCAAGCGCAATTTGGCCCGTAGGAGCACTCTTTACGACCCTGGCATAAGCAACACCAAGGCGTTTTCGAGAAGATCCAAAAATCATCTGGAACGGCAATAACAAACAACGAAGAACGAACAGAGGAGAACACCATGGGACGACAGAACAATGGGACGAATCAGTGGATGAACGTTTCGCGGCGCCGGTTGCTGCAGGGCGCAACCGCAGTGGGGGCTGTTGCGCTCGCCGGGCCACTGGGCGCCGGCAAGGCAGCCGCGCAGCCCAAGCGCGGTGGACGCCTGCGCGTCGGCATCGGACACGGCAGCACCTCGGACAGCTATGACCCGGCAGTCTGGGACCAGGTTTTTGTGCAGGTCTTCGCGACGGCGCGTCACGGCTATCTGACCGAAATCGCCGCCGACGGTTCGCTGGTCGGCGAGGTGGCGGAATCTTGGGAAGCCTCGCCGGAAGCGACGGTCTGGACCCTGAAAATTCGCGACGGCTTGGCGTTTCACAGCGGCAAGTCTGTCACCGCCGAAGACGTCATTGCGTCGCTCAACCATCACCGCGGCGAAGAAAGCAAATCCGCGGCCAAGCCCATCGTGGCCGGAATCGTCGATATGCAGGCCGAGGGCACGAATGCCGTGGTCGTAACCCTGGACGCGGGCAACGCGGATTTTCCGTTCATTCTTTCCGACTATCATCTGCCGATCATGCCCAGCGCCGACGGCAAGATCGACCCGGCCAGCAGCGACGGCTGCGGTGGCTATGTCGTCGAATCCTTCGAACCCGGCGTGCGCGCCGCCTTGAAGCGCAACCCGAACTACTGGAAAACCGGCCGGGCGCACTTCGACGAGATCGAGCTGCTCGTCATACTCGATGCCGCGGCGCGGCAGAATGCGCTCATCACCGGCGAGGTCGATCTGATCGACAAGGTGGACCTCAATACGGTCCACCTGCTGAAGCGCGCCCGCAACGTCGAGGTTCTGGCGACAACGGGAACGCAGCATTTTACTTTTGCGATGGACACCCGGGCGGCGCCATTCAGCGACAACAACGTACGCCAGGCGCTGAAGTACGCCATAGACCGCCAGGAACTGGTCGACAAGGTTCTGAACGGCTACGGCGATATCGGCAACGATCACCCCATCAGCAAGTCGCAGCGATACTATGCCGCCAACCTCGAGCAGCATAGTTACGATCCCGACAAGGCGAAGTACTTCCTCAAGCAGGCCGGGCTCAGCAGCCTTGACGTTTCGCTCTCGGCGGCGGACGCCGCCTTCGCCGGCGCGGTCGACGCCGGCGTCCTCTATTCGGAAAAGGCGGCGGCCGCGGGGATCAACATCAACGTGGTCCGCGAACCGGGCGACGGCTACTGGTCCAATGTCTGGATGAAAAAGCCGTGGAGCGCGGTGTACTGGGGCGGGCGTCCTACCGAGGACTGGATGTTCTCGACCGCCTATGCCTCGGGCGCGGCCTGGAACGACACCTTCTGGGAACATGACCGCTTCAACAAGCTGCTCAAGGAGGCCCGCTCGGAGCTTGACGACGCCAAGCGGCGTGCGATGTACGAGGAGATGCAGGGCATCGTCAGCAACGAGGGCGGTGTCGTGATCCCGATGTTCGCCGCCTACGTCATGGCCTATTCCGACAAGGTCGCGCATCCCGATCAGGTCGGCGCGAACTGGACTCTCGATGGCTTCCGCGCCATAGAGCGATGGTGGTTCGCCTGAGGCATGGCGGCCCCGGCGCCACGGCGCCGGGGCCTTTCAGGCTAAATTGAGGGGGCTGAAGGCACCTGGTCTCCACATTCCCGTAAGCAAGAACAACCCGCAGTCCAACCCGCGGCAAAACTAGAGGGAAGAACGTGGCTGGTATCCTGACCATGATAGCGCAGCGTCTGGGACTCGGACTCCTGACGCTCTTCGTGATATCGCTGCTGATCTTCGGCGCGATCGAACTCCTGCCGGGAGACCTTGCCCAGGAAATTCTCGGGCAGTCGGCTACCCCGGAGACCGTTGCGGCTTTTCGGCGCGAGCTGGGCCTCGACCTGCCCGCCTATGAACGCTACCTGAACTGGCTCGGCGGCATCCTGCAAGGCGACTTCGGCACCTCGCTGGCCAACAAGCGCCCGATTGCGGATCTTATCGCAGGCCGCCTCGGCAATACGCTGTTCCTGGCGATCTACGCCGCCGCCATCGCCGTGCCGCTGTCGCTCTTCCTCGGCATTCTCGCGGCGCTTTTTCGCAACTCCCTCTACGACCGCGCCGTCAACATCTTCACCTTGAGCTCGATCTCGTTCCCGGAGTTCTTCGTCGCCTATATCCTGATCTTCTACCTTGCCCAGTCGGGTCTGTTTCCGTCGATCGCCAAGATTACTCCGGATGCCGGCCTCGGCGAGATGCTCTATCGCGCCTTCCTGCCGGCGCTGACGCTGACCCTGGTCGTCACGGCGCACATGATGCGCATGACGCGGGCGGCGATCATCAACCTGCTGGCGTCGCCCTATATCGAGATGGCCCGCCTCAAGGGCGTGAGTCCCGGGCGCATCATCGTGCGTCACGCCCTGCCCAACGCCCTGGCGCCGATCATCAACGTGATCGCCCTCAATCTCGCCTATCTGATCACCGGTGTCGTGGTGGTCGAAGTGGTCTTCGTCTATCCGGGTCTGGGCCAGCTGATGGTCGACTCGGTCGCCAAGCGCGACGTCACCGTGGTACAGGCGGCGGCACTGATCTTCGCCAGCGCCTATGTCCTTCTCAACCTGTCAGCAGACGTGCTCTCGACCCTGTCGAACCCGCGCCTCGTGCACAAGCGCTGAGGAGGGGAACATGGACAGTGAAGTGAGTTTCATCGTGCTCCTGCTCTGGCTCGTTGTTTTTCTGGCGGGCGCGGCGGCTTTGGCCTGGACCTTCCGAAAAATCGCAATTGGCATTGCGCCCAAAGGCCTTGCGAAGAGTCTGCGTACAGCCCCACTGACAGCCAGCTTTGGCATGATTGTCATACTGGCTTACGTTTTTGTCGCCCTTCTGGCCCCTTTCATCGCGCCCTTCGGTGAGCGCGAGATTGTGGGCGGCGAGTATCTGCCCTGGGATGCCGCCCATTTCCTCGGCACCGACAACCTGGGACGGGATATGTTCACGCGGCTCATCTACGGCGCGCGCAATACCGTCGGGATCGCCTTCGTCACAACCGGCCTGGCCTTCCTCCTCGGCGCGATCTTCGGACTTCTGGCCGCCACGGTCGGCGGTTGGCTCGACCAGGTTCTCAGCCGCATCGTCGATGTTCTGATGGCGATCCCGGCACTGATCTTCGCCCTGCTGCTGCTCACCATCGTCGGCACCTCGATCACCAACATGATCCTGGTCATCGCCTTGATCGACTCAACGCGCGTCTATCGGCTGGCCCGGGCGGTGGCGATGAACATCGTCGTCATGGACTACATCGAGGCCGCGCGCCTGCGGGGAGAGGGCTTGTGGCGACTGGTGGTCAGAGAGATCCTGCCAAACGCCTCGGCCCCCCTGATCGCCGAGTTCGGACTGCGCTTTTGCTTCGTCTTCCTGATGATCTCCGCGCTTTCCTTCCTGGGCCTCGGCATCCAGCCGCCGACGGCCGACTGGGGCTCGATGGTCCGGGACAATGCGACGCTGATCACCTTCGGCGACATCACGCCGCTGCTGCCCGCCGGGGCGATCGCGCTGCTCACCGTCGCCGTGAACTTCGTCGTCGATTGGATGCTGCACCGCGCCAGCGGCCTGAAGGAGTGAAGCCATGAACGACAACGATAACGGCAAAGCCGCCCTGCTCACCATTCGCGGCCTGGAAATCGAGGGCCGCGCCGACGAGACCTGGACCAAGATCGTGAAAGGCGTCGATCTGACGCTGCGGCGTGGCGAGGTGCTGGGGCTGATCGGCGAGTCGGGCGCCGGCAAGTCCACCATAGGACTCGCCGCCATGGGTTTCAGCCGGGATGGCTGCCGGATTTCCGGCGGCACCATCGACTTTGACGGAATCGATCTGAGAAACGCACCCGCACGGCAGCGGCGTGCGCTTCGCGGCAAGCGGATCGCCTACGTGGCGCAGTCGGCGGCGGCAAGCTTCAACCCGGCCCACCGGTTGATCGACCAGTACTCCGAGCCGCCGGTTCAGCATGGCGTCATGTCGCGCGCCGAGGCCGAACGCGATGCGATCGAACTCTACCGGCGCATGCGCCTGCCGAACCCCGACGAGATCGGCTTTCGCTATCCCCATCAGGTATCCGGCGGCCAGCTTCAGCGCGCCATGACGGCCATGGCCATGGCCTGCCGCCCGGACCTGATCATCTTCGACGAGCCGACGACGGCGTTGGACGTGACCACGCAGATCGAAGTGCTCTCGGCGATCCGCGACATCGTCGAACAGTTCGACACCGCCGCCATCTATATTACCCACGATCTGGCGGTTGTGGCCCAGATGGCGGACCGCATCAAGGTGTTGCTCAAAGGCGATGAGGTCGAAGAGGCCGACACCAGGACCATGCTGAGCACGCCGCGCGAAGACTACACCAAGTCGCTGTGGGCGGTGCGCAGCCATGAACGCACAGAGCAGCCCGCGCCATCGGCTCAGGAAACGCCTGTCGTGTCGGTGCGCGGTGTGACCGCCGCCTACGTCGACGTGCCGGTTCTTCATGACGTCAGCTTCGACATCCACAAGCGCCGCACCGTCGCGGTCGTCGGTGAGTCGGGAAGCGGCAAGTCGACAACGGCAAGGGTGATCACGGGACTCTTGCCACCGATTTCCGGCGAAGTGCAATTCAACGGCAAGGCCCTGCCCGCCGACTACCGCAGCCGTAACAAGGATCAGCTGCGCCAGGCCCAAATGATCTATCAGATGGCGGATACGGCCTTGAACCCGAAGCACCGGATTCGCGAGATCGTCGGCCGGCCGGTCGAGTTTTATCTTGGGTTGAAGGGGGCGAAGCTGCGGGATCGCACCCGCGAGCTGCTCAGCCTCATCGAACTTGAGCCCGACGAGTTCATCGACCGTCTGCCTTCCGAACTGTCGGGAGGGCAAAAGCAACGCATCGGCATTGCCCGGGCGCTGGCGGCCGAGCCGCAGTTCATCATCTGCGATGAAGTGACCTCCGCCCTGGACCAGTTGGTCGCCGAAGGCATCCTGAAACTGCTCGACCGCCTGCAGAGCGAGTTCGAGCTCGCCTACATGTTCATCACCCACGACCTCGCGACGGTTCGCGCCATCGCCGACGAAGTCGTGGTGATGAAGGACGGCCGGGTGGTGGAGATGGGCGGCAAGACCGAGATGTTCCAACCGCCGCATCACCCCTATACCGAACTCCTGCTGTCCTCGGTCCCCGAGATGGACCCGGACTGGCTCGACCGGCTGTTGGCCGAGCGCGCCGCCGGCGGCGCCGGCGCCACGGTGCAGTCGGCGGATCAGTAGCCTTAAGGCAGATTCTCTGTACGGCTCGATGCCGGTCCAAGCAGGAGCGTAGCGCCAAAGCATGAGTCGCAGCGACACCTCCGTCCGGGTTCTGATTAGCGCCGGCGCGGCCGGCATCGGCAGAGCGATCGCCGAGACCTTCGAGACGGCTGGCGCCAGGGTCTGGGTCGTGGATCTGGACGAGGCCGCGCTTGAGACCTGCCCCGCCGCCTGGCGCCACGGCTGCCTCGACGTCACCGACGAGGCAGCCGTCAAAGCGCTGTTCGCCGAGATCGGGCAGGACTGGGGCGGCCTGGATGTGCTCTGCGCCAATGCCGGGATCGCCGGCCCCACGGCGCCGGTGGAGGACATCGAACTCGACGCCTGGCGGCGCTGCGTCTCCGTCAATCTCGAGGGTGCCTTCCTCTTCGCCAAGCACGCCGCACCCCTGATGAAAGCGCAGGGATCCGGGGCCATGACCCTGATCTCCTCGACGGCCGGCCTCTACGGCTATCCGAACCGCGCCGCCTACTGCGCCGCCAAGTGGGGGGTGATCGGGTTGATGAAAACCCTGGCGATGGAGCTCGGCCCGTTCGGCGTGCGGGCCAATGCCATCTGCCCCGGCGCGGTGGAGGGCCCGCGGATGGAAGGCGTCCTGCAGCGCGAGGCCGAGGCCAAGGGAACCACGCGGGACGCCGTCTACGCGGGCTATGCCAGCGGCACGTCGCTGCGCCGCTTCGTGACCGCCAAAGATGTCGCGAACATGGCGGCCTTCCTGGCCTCCGATGCGGCCCGCCTGGTCTCAGGCCAGGTCATCGCCGTCGACGGCCATACGGAAAACCCTGACCCCAAGGTCTGAACCTCTGGATAGGCGCCGCTAACGGCCCTTCCAGACCGGATCGCGCTTCTCGGCGAAGGCGCGGAAGCCTTCCCGATTGTCCTCGCTGTCATAGAGCGCATCCACCGTCGGGAACTGGCGCCGGGTGATGCGGTTCATGGCCGCCTGGAACGTCATGGCCTCGGCTTCGCGGGCCACCTCCTTGATGGCGGCGAAGACCAGCGGCGGTCCGGCGGCCAGGAGCTCGGCCAGCTCCCAGGCGCGGTCCATGAGCCCTTCCCGGGGGACGATCTCGTTGACCAAACCCCAGCGCTGCGCCTCGGCGGCGTCCATCCAGCGGCCGGTCAGCAGCAGTTCCATGGCGACATGGTAGGGGATGCGCTTGGGCAGCTTGACCGTGGCGGCATCGGCCAGCGTGCCGGCGCGGATCTCCGGCAGGGCAAAGGTGGACTCCCCGGTAGCGAGAATGAGGTCGGCGGAAAGCGCCAGCTCAAAGCCGCCGCCGACCGCCATGCCATTTACCGCGGCGATCACCGGCTTGTTGAGGTCGCGCAATTCCTGCAGCCCGCCGAAGCCGCCGACGCCATAGTCCCCATCGACCGCATCGCCGCCCGCGGCGGCCTTCAAGTCCCAACCGCCGGAAAAGAATTTGTCGCCGGCGGTGGCAATAATGGCCACGCGCAGCTCCGGGTCGTCGCGGAAGGCCTTGAAGGTTTCGCCCATCAGCCGGCTGGTCGCCAGATCGATGGCGTTGGCCTTGGGCCGATCGAGGGTGACTTCGAGAACGCCACCCCTGCGTCGGCTGCGCAGGACCTCGTGCTCAGGAACAGTCATTGGTCTTGCACCTCCTGACAATGAGAGCATCCGCGGCAAAGGCGCCTTGGCCTTCCGCCCGAACGATCAAGGGATTGATCTCGACTTCAACGATAGAGCCTGCACCTTCGAGCGCAAGGCGCTGAACCGCATCGACGGCCGCGACAGCGGCGGCGATGTCGGCCACCGGACGGCCTCGGTAACCGGTCAACAGCGGCGCGGAGCGAAGACTCAGAAGTGCGCTCTCGATCTCTTCCCGCCCGGCCGGCAGATGCAAGGTTGCCGAGTCGCGCAGCAGCTCGACCAGAATGCCGCCGAGGCCCAGAGTCATGACCAGGCTAAAGGGCGGCTCCTCCACCACGCCGACAATCAGTTCGACCAGCGGTTTCTCGATCATGCGCTCGATGAGGAGTCCCTGTCCGATCGTCAGCAGATCGCCGGCCGCGGCCCGAACCGCTTCGGGCGTCCCCAGATTCAGGCGAAGCGCGGCGGCGTCGGTCTTGTGCGCCACGCCGAGCGCCTTCACGACCACGGGGAGTCCAATCTCCGCGGCCCGGGAAACAGCCTCTTCCACCGTCGAGGCACGCCCGCCCGGCGGCACCGGAAGGCCGTGCTGCGCCAGCAGCCTCTTGGCCTCCCACTCATCCAGCGTCCGCGAGCCGGCATCCGCCGCGAGCGACAGCATGACCGGGGACCGCTCGGGCTGGCGCCAGGCGTCCCCGACGGCGGCGGCCGCTTCGACCGCCGCCAGAGCCTCGTCGATGCCGAAAAGAGGGACAATGCCGCGCTTCAGCAGCGCGGCAGCCTGCGCCTCGGAGAGGTTTTCCGGCAGGCTGGCGACCACCGCGCCTCTTGCCCGATGCGCCTTGACCGCCGCCTCGAAGGCCCGCAAGGTCGGCCACCATTCGGCGTCGCTACAGCGGTCGCCGCGCGGAAAGTCCAGAACCAGCAGGTTAAGATCGAAACCGGCCGCGACCATGGCCGAGAAGGTCGCCGTCAGGGCCGGCTCATCCCCCCAGACGAAGGTGTGATAGTCGAGCGGGTTGGACACCGCGACCAGAGGCCCGAGGGTGGCCTTCACCTTCGCGGCCTCCGCCGCCGTCAGGTCGCGGAAAGTGACGTTGCGCGCCTCCGCGGCGTCGGCCATGACGGAGGCCTCGCCTCCCGAACAACTCATCGAGGAAATCGAGGTACCGGCCAAGGGCCCGCCGGCGTGCAGCAGTTTCAAGGTCTCCAGGAAAGCAGGAATGCTGTGAAGCCGCCCGATCCCGAGGCGCCTCAGGAAAGCGTCGGCCGCGACATCCGAGCCCGCCAGTGACGCCGTATGCGACAGGGTCGCCGAGCGCGCCTGTGGCGAGCGGCCCAGCTTCATGGCCACCACCGGTTTCCCGAGCCGGCGCGCCTTGGCCGCCACGGCTTCCAGGCCGACCACGGAATCGAAGCCTTCAATGTGCAGGCCAAGCGCGGTGACTCGCGGATCGTCAAGAAGGCCCAACGCCAGATCGGATGTGCCCGTTTGCGCCTGATTGCCGGCTGTCATGATGTAGGCGATCGCCAGGCCGCGACGCTGCATGGTCATATTGATGGCGATGTTGGAGGACTGGGTGACGATTGCCACACCGCGCTCACCGGCTTCGAGCCGACGCCCGCCGTGCTGGTCCGGCCAGAGCAGCGCCGCGTCGCAGTAGTTGATCAGACCGTAGCAGTTCGGGCCGATGACCGGCATCTCCCCAGCGGCCTGAACCAGCGCCGCCTGCAGGCCGTTTCCCGCGCTGTCCTCACGCTCCGCTTCGCGGAAGCCGGAAGCATAGCAGACCGCGCCGCCACCGCCGGCCGCCGCCAGTTCGCGCACCACTTCGATCGTCAGGTGGCGGTTTACCGCGACAAAGGCGGCATCGGGCGCGCCAGGCAGATCGGTGACGGAGCGATAGGCGCGGCGCCCGCCGACCTCGGATTTACTCGGATGGACCGGCCAGATCTCCCCGGCAAAGCCCAGTCGCTCGCATTGGTCTATGACGGCCGCAGCCGGAACGCCACCGAAGACGGCGATGGATCTCGGACGCAGCAGGCGTTCCAGCGACCGCATCCGTGTCAGCACCCAAGGGGGCGCAGCAGTTCGCGCGAGATGATGTGCCGCTGGATCTCTGAAGTGCCGTCCCAGATGCGCTCGACCCGGGCGTCGCGCCAGAGACGCTCCAACGGCAGGTCGTCCATCAAGCCCATGCCGCCGTGGATCTGGATCGCTTCGTCGGTGACCCTCGCCAACATCTCGGTGGCATAAAGCTTGGCCGATGCGATTTCGCGATTGGCGGGCAGGCCCTGATCCAATCGCCAGGCGGCCGCCAAGGTCAGCCAGTCGGCCGCGTCGATCTCGGTGACCATGTCGGCAAGTTTGAAGGAGACGCCCTGGAAGCGGCCGATCTTCTGGCCAAACTGCTTGCGCTCCGCCGCATAGCCCAGCGCGAGGTCGAAGGCGCGCCGTGCCCGGCCGATGCTCATGGCGGCGACCGTCAAGCGGGTCGCATAGAGCCAGTCGTTGGCCAGATCGAAACCGCGATGGACCTCGCCGAGCACCTGCGCGGCGGGCAGGCGACAGTCGTCGAAGCTGAGAATGCAGTTGTGGTAGCCGCGGTGCGAGACCGAGTTGTAGCCCTTGCGGATCTCGAAACCCGGGGTGCCGCGGTCGACCAGAAAGCAGGTGATCCTTTTCTTCGGGCCGCTCGGGCTTTCCTCCTCGCCGGTGGCAATGAAAACGATGACGAAATCGGCAAGATCGGCATGGCTGATGAAGTGCTTGGTGCCGTTGACGACCCAATCGCCGCCGTCCGGCCGGGCGGTGCATTTCATGCCGCGCACATCGGAACCAGCATCGGGCTCGGACATGGCCAGAGCATCGAACTTTTCGCCGCGTGCCGCCGGCAGCAGGTAGCGCTCGCGCTGCTCACCCGCGCAGGCCAAGAGAATGCCCGAAGGGCGGCCGAAGAACACCGTCAGGGCCATGGAGGCGCGCCCGAGTTCGCGCTCCAAGAGTGTAAAATCGAGATGGCCGAGACCGCCGCCGCCCACTTCCTCCGGCAAGTTGGCTGCGAAGAAGCCGAGCTCCAGGCACTTGCGCTTTATCTCCTCGCCGATCTCACGCGGTACCACGCCTTCGCGCTCTACCAAAGCCTCATGCGGGTAGAGCTCCTTCTCGACGAAACTGCGCACCGTGTCGACGATCATCTGCTGCTCGTCAGTCAGGCCAAACTGCATGGCGGCTTTCCTCTCGCTAGCGTGGCTGGCCGACAGCCCGGCCGGCGCCCTCGGGCCAGTCGAGCTTGGCGTGGGCAGCGGCCAGTTCCGCCGCTTTTCCGGCCACTTCGGCCGAAGGATCGGCGGCCCGCCGGTCACTGAGATTGACGTGAAGCAACAGATGCTCGCCGGTCGCCAGCAGACGGCCATCGCCATGACAGAGGCGGTGGAACAACCGGAGTTTCTTGCCCGCGGCTTCCAGCACCTGTGTGGTGGCCCGAACCGCTTCATTGGCGGCGACTTCGTCCAGATGGCGGATATGGGTCTCGACTGTGAAGTAGGAGCCGCCGCCAGCGATGTAGTCGGCATCGACACCGATCATCCGCAGCAGGGCGTCGCTGGCATCGGCAAAGCACTGCAGGTAGCGGCTTTCATTCATATGATTGTTATAGTCGGTCCAGTCGGCCGGCACCTGGCGCTCCAGGGTGACGATCGGCTGGCCGATGTCGGCCACCGGTGCAGCCGCGGCGCCGGCATCGAACAGCTGGCGCTCATGGGCCGCCAGGGTTCGCCCGGCACCCCAGTCGTTGACCTTCAGGGCCTGCAGGATGGCGATCAGGTTGTCGTCACGAAGACGCTCCAGCTCGCGGATCGAATGCTCTCCGGATTGGGCATCCGACTGCGAGGAGACCAGGTCGACCAGGTCGTCGGTCAGCTCCGGCACGTCGGTCAGCTTGGTCCAGGGCCACTTCAGGCAGGGCCCGAACTGGGCCAAAAAATGGCGCATGCCAGCTTCGCCGCCGGCGATGCGGTAAGTCTCGAAGATGCCCATCTGCGCCCACCGCAGGCCGAAACCGAAGCGGATCGCGTCGTCGATCTCCGCGGTCGTGGCGATGCCGTCGTTCACCAGCCAGAGCGATTCGCGCCATACCGCCTCCAGCAGGCGGTCGGCGATGAAGGCCTCGATCTCCTTGCGGACATGCAAGGGGTGCATGCCGATGCCCTGGTAGATCGCCTTGGCCCACTCGATGACCTGCGGCGCGGTCGCCGCGCCACCGACCAGCTCGACCAGAGGCAGCAGGTAGACCGGGTTGAAGGGATGCGCGACGATCAGGCGCTCGGGGCGCTTCATCTTGGCCTGGAGCTGGCTCGGCAGGATGCCGGAGGTCGACGAAGCGACAATCGCGTCGGATCGAGCACCCGCCTCCACCTCCGCATAGACTGCCTGCTTGATTTCCAACTGCTCGGGCACCGACTCGACGATGAGCTCCGCTTCGGCCACGGTTTCGGCGATGCTGCCGCAGAAGGTGAGACTCCCCTTTTTCGGGCGCGGCGCCAAAGTCAGCTTGGCATAGGCGCGCTCCGCATTGTCGAGCACGGCCTGCAGGCGCCGCTGCGCCTCGGGCGCCGGATCGTAGACCGCAACGTCGATACCATGTTCAAGCAGCCGCGCCGTCCAGCCGCCGCCAATGACGCCGCCGCCGATGGCGGCCGCTTTTCCAAGGGGACCCATTCAGTTCACCAGCGCTTCTTCAGGGAGAGCTTTTGGCGCACCTCTTCAGGACTCAGAAGGCGGCTGCCCATGGATCGGGCAATTCCCGCCGCGCGCGCGACCAGATCACCGTTCGACGCCAGGACACCTTTTTCCAGCCAGATGTTGTCTTCCAGGCCGACGCGGATGTTGCCGCCGGCCAGAATTGCCATGGCGGCGTAGGGCATCTGATTGCGGCCGATGGAGAACGCCGAGTAAGTCCAGTCCGGCGGCAGGTTCGCGATCATGGCCATCAGAGTCGCCATGTCGTCCGGCGCCCCCCAGGGAATGCCCATGCAGAGTTGGATCATCACCGGATCGTCTAGCAGGCCCTGGTCCTTCAGCCACTTGGCGAGGACGATGTGCCCGCTATCGAAGGCTTCGATCTCCGGGCGCACGCCCAGGGCCTGTACCTGCCGGGCCATCTCCCGCAGCATGGCCGGCGTATTGGTCATGATGTAGTCGCCCTCGCCGAAATTCATGGTGCCGCAGTCGAGGGTGCAGATTTCCGGCAGGATTTGCGCGACATGGGCAAGGCGCTCGCTGGCGCCGGCCATGTCGGTACCGACCGACGAGGGCGGCAAGGGCGCTTCGACGCTGCCGAGCGTAAGGTCGCCGCCCATGCCGGCGGTGAGGTTCAACACGACATCCACGCCCGACTCACGGATGTGATCCACGACCTCGGCATAGAGGGCCGGATCGCGCGCCGGCGTGCCGGTTTCCGGGTCGCGGACGTGGATATGGGCGATGGCGGCCCCGGCCTCGGCGGCCTCAATGCAGGCCTCCGCGATCTGACGCGGCGTGACCGGCACCTTATTCGAGCGCCCGGTGGTGTCGCCGGCCCCGGTCACGGCACAGGTGATAAAGACATCGCGGCTAGGCTGCAGCCCCATGTGAGTCCTCCTGAATTGGCCAAGCAATCTTCCAGCGATGATGACGCGGTTGCAGTTTTTTGATCCGCAATATACGAATGGAACTTGATGAATTACGCAAACTCGATTTTCGTACCCTCGGAGGATCCACTCCGCGTGACGCTGTTGTTGCTGCCCGACTCTTCGATGATGTCGCTGGCTTCAACTCTCGATCCGATGCGGGCCGCCAACCGCCAGGCGCGCCGCCCGCTGTTCAACTGGCGGATCGTCACGCCGGATGGCGCAGCAGCAGCCCTCACCTGTGGCGTTCCGGTCGAAGCCAGCGGCCGTTTCGGCGGTGATGCCGAGGGCGACGCCCTGATCGTCGTTGCCGGTTTCCACCACCAGCGCCACGCCGACCCGCCGCTGATGACCCAGCTGCGTGCCGCCGCCCGGCGGTTCAGCGCCCTCGGCGGAGTCGAAGCCGGCGGTTGGCTGTTGGCACAGACCGGCTTGCTGAACGGCCGCTCGGCAACCACCCACTGGGAGGATCTGGAGGACTTTGAGGCCCGCTTTCCAGAGGTCAACGTGCTGCCGGACCGCTTCGTGATCGACGGTCGCTTTTTCACCAGCGGCGGCGCTTCACCGACCTTCGACATGATGCTGCATCTGATCCGCAGCCGCTTCGGCTATCCCCTGGCGCTCGAAGTCGCAAGCGTGTTCATCTACGACGAAGCGCACACGCCGAACGACGCCCAGCCGCTGGTGTCGCTGGGCCGCCTGGCGGGCCATGAACCGCGCGTTGCAGCAGCCATCCGCGTGATGGAATCCCATATCGACGACCCGCTGACCACAGCCGCCATCGCCAGGCGCCTCGGGTTCTCCGTGCGCAGCTTGGAGCAGCAGTTCAAGCAGGCGCTGGGGATGGGGCCAGGCACCTACTACCTGCGCCTCAGGCTGCAGGCGGCCCGCCGGCTCCTTCTCGATACGCGGCTTTCCATGCAGGTTATCGCCGTGCGCAGCGGGTTCAGTTCGCATTCCGCCTTCTCGCGGATCTTCCGGCAGTATCACGACGTCAATCCCAGCGCCTATCGTCGGATGCACCGTGTTCCTGGAGGCTGATGCTCGTTGCAATTGTCAGCAGCAAATGCGCGAGCGATTCTCGCTAGTTGCGTACCAGGGCGACGCCGCGCCGGGCGAGTTCGACCGCCACGTCTTCGCCCGCCGCCGCCGGCCGATCGATGTCAGGGTCCACGGCGAAGAGCTCCCCCAGCGGCGTCGCCATGGTGTATTCCATGTGGCTTCCCAAGTAAGTCGCCTTGAGAACCTTTGCCTCAAGCGCGGTGCCGCTGCCGTCGCGCGCGATGCGAATAGCCTCGGGCCGGATGGCGACCTTCACGGCGCCGACGCCGAGCCCACGGGCCGGCAGGCGATGCTCCACTTCTCCAATCCGCACCACCGCCAGATCGTCGTCGAGCGATTCTATCTGGCCATCGACCAGATTCGCATCGCCGATGAAATCGGCGACGAAGTTGTCGGCCGGCGCTTCATAGAGATCCCGCGGACTGCCTTCCTGGGCAATCTCAGCATTGCGCATGACGATGATGCGATCCGACACCGCCAGCGCTTCCTCCTGATCGTGGGTCACATAGACGGAGGTCAGACCCAGTTTCTGTTGCAGCTCGCGGATGTCCTCGCGCACGCGCCGGCGCAGCTTGGCATCGAGGTTCGACAGCGGCTCGTCGAACAGCAGCACCGCGGGTTCCAGCACCAGCGCCCGGGCCACGGCGACGCGCTGCTGCTGGCCGCCGGAGAGCTCGCTCGGCAGGCGCTTACCGTAACCGCCCAGGCCGACCAGCTTCAGGCCTTCTTCCGCGCGATCCTTCACTTCCTGCTTGGGAAAACCGCTCATGGTCAGGCCATAGGCGACATTCTCGGCGACCGTCATATGGGGAAACAGTGCGTAAGACTGGAAGACCATGGAGACGTCCCGGTCGGTCGCCGGCAACTGCGTCACATCCTGCTCCCCGATCAGGATCCGGCCGCTGCTGGCCATCTCCAGACCGGCGATCATGCGCAGCGTCGTGGTCTTGCCGCAGCCGCTGGGGCCCAGCAGGGTGACCAGCGTTCCCGGCTCGATGACGAAAGAGACCTGGTTGACGGCCACCACCGGACCGAAGGACTTGGTCACCCGATCGAAGACGACACGGGCGGCTTTGGAACGGATTGTCACGATACAACTTCTCCTGCCACGACGGCCTTCTTATGGTCTTCGGCACCCCGGCGCCGCAACTGGCGCTTGCCGACCACCAACTGAACTACCGTGATCGCCGCCATCATGACCAGGATCAATACCGACGAATAGGCGATCGCCAGGCCATAGTCGCCGTTCTCCACCCTGCCGATGATGTAGGAGGTCGCCATGTCGTAGTTCGCGCTGACCAGAAAGATGACCGCGCTGATCGCCGTGATCGCGCGCACGAAACTGAACACCAGCGCCGCCACGATGGCGGGCCGCAACAGCGGCAGGATGATGCGGCGTACCGTGGCGAAGGTATTGGCGCCCAGCGTCAGGGAGGCCTCGTCGAGGCTCTGGTCGAGCTGGCTCATGGCCGCGACCCCGGCGCGAACGCCGACCGGCATGTTTCGGAAGACGAAGCAGATGACCAGGATAATGCCCGTCCCGGTCAGCTCGAAGGGCGGGACGTTGAAGGCCAGGATGTAGCTGATGCCGATCACGGTGCCGGGAATGGCGAAGCTCAGCATGGTGCCGAATTCGAAGGCGTCGCGCCCGGCGAACCTCTGGCGCACCAGCAGATAGGCAGTCAACAGCCCCATCGCGGCGGTCAGCGGCGCGGCGATTGTCGCGATCGACAGCGTGGTCCAGAAGGAGTTCCAGGCCGCACCGCTCCACACCAGTCCGTACTCGCCGCGGGTCACGGAAAACGCGTTGATGTAGTGCTGCAGGGTAAAACTGTGATCGTACCCCCAGGTCTTCACAAATCCGCCAAACATGATCATGACGTAGATCACCGCCGTCAGCCCGGCCCAAGGCAGGGCGAGCCCGAAGGCGCTGCCGGTCACCAGCTTTGGCAGCGGCGCGAAGATGCCGGAATCGCCCTTGCCGGTGACCGTGGTGTAGGACTTGCGGCCGACCCAGCGGCGCTGGGCGTAGAAGGCTCCCAGCGTGAAGCTCAGCAGAATGAGGGCGAGCACCGCCGCCCGCCCCTGATCGAACTGCGACCCGACGATGGAAAAGAAGATCTCGGTCGAGAGAACGCCATAGCGCCCGCCAAGAACCAGAGGATTGCCGAAATCCGCGAGGCTCTCGATGAAGCCCAGCAGGAAGGCATTGGCGATGCCCGGCCGCATGAGCGGCAGCGAGACCGTGGTGAAGGCCTTCCAGGCGTCGGCGCGGAGCGTCAGCGCCGCCTCCTCCATGGAGGGGCTGACGCCTTCCACCACGCCGATCATCACCAGGAAGGAGATCGGCGCGAAAGCCAGGGTCTGCGCGAACCAGATGCCGGGCAGGCCGTAGACCCAACGCGACGCCGGGATGCCGAAGGTCAGGTCGAGGAATTGCGTCACCGCGCCGGAGCGTCCGAACAGCAGGATGACGGCGAGGCCGATGACGAAGGGCGGCGTGATGATCGGCAGCACGGTGAGAACCCGAAGCGACCGTTTCATGCGAAAATTCGTCCGCGTGGCGATGAGCGCGAAGGCGAGCCCCAGCACCGTGGTCGAAAGGCCGGTGAGGATGGCCAGGAGCAGGGAGTTCCAGGCGACCCCGCAGGAATAGGCGCCGACCAGGCAGTCCAGCCCCCAAATCTTGCGATCGACCACGCGCGCGAGAAAGGCGGAAAGGGCATAGGCCCCGTCGCCGTCGCGAATCGCGGAAGTCAGGATGTTGAGAACGGGAAAGAAGACGAAGACGGAGACCAGCGCGATGATCGATCCGATCGATCCGACAACGAAGACGTCGCCCTTCACTGCGCCGCGCGCCGCAAGACCCTGGGTAAACAGGAAGAGCAGAGCAGCGGCAGTCAGGAGCGCACCGTAACCTAGGCCGAACTGGCGCGTCTCAAGCGGCCCGAAAAGCGCTTCCAGGAAGGCGAACTCCCAGCCGCGCAGACCGACGGCGAAAGCCTGCAGCAGCAGATAGGCAAGGCCGCCGCCGCCGGCAATCAGCATCACCCGGGCAAAGAGAGGGTCGTTCTTCGGGCGCCGCAGCACCAGGAGCGGTGCCAGCAGGAACATCCCCAGAGGGGCAAGCCAGGGCTTGCCCCCCGTGAAGACCTGCAGCGCCCCCGGCGCCGAATCGCTGTCGAGGGGATAGCCCTCGAACAGCCATTCGAAATTCCAGAAGCCGTACTCGATGCCGTACCAAGGAAGGACGAGAAATCCGACCCAGCCCACGGCAAGCCACAGGGCAACGGTTCTGTTCACCATTCGAGCCTCAAGGTTCCCGGGGAACCCGCTCTTCAAGACTTACTGCGGCAGCGAGCCGACGTCGTCGTCCCACTTCTTCAGAAGGCGCGTGCGTTCGTCCGAAGAACCGTACTTCTTGAAGTCGTACTCGATCAGCTTGATCTCATCGAGGTTCGGCGCGCCCGGCGGGGGTGACGCACTGGCGTTCGACGGCACCTGATAGGCCTTGGCCTGTTCCGCCATCATCTGGATGTCGGGACGCAGCGCGAAGTCGTAGAACTTCTTCGCGTTCTCCAGATTGCGGGCTCCCTTGATGATCGACATGGAGCCGATCTCGTAGCCGGTCCCCTCGCAGGGCGCGACGATCTTGATGGGGAAGCCGGAGACCACCTGCGTCACCATGTCATGCATGAAGGTGATGGCCAGGGTCGTCTCGCCACGGGCCGCCGCCTTGATCGGCGCCGAACCGGACTTGGTGTACTGGTTGACGTTCTTGTGCAGCCCCTTCAACCAATCGAAGCCCTTGTCCTCGCCAAACAGCTGCACGATGGTGGCCAAGGTGGTGTAAGCGGTGCCCGAGGAGTTCGGATTGGCGATCTGCACCTCAGCGTCATAAGCCGGGTCGGTCAGATCGGCCCAGCATTTGGGCGCCGGCAGGTTCTTTTCCTTCAGCAGTTCGTCGTTGTAGCCGATGCCCAGCGCACCGGCGTAGATGCCGACCGTCTTGTATCCGGAAGCCGCGGCCTGGCTCTTGGCCCAGGGCAGGAGCTGGTCGAGCATCGGCGACTTGTACTCCTGAGTCAGACCCTCCTCGGCCGCCTGCAGATGCGGATCGCCGGTGCCGCCCCACCAGACATCACCGCGCGGATTGCTGGCCTCCGCCTTGATCTGGGCAAAGGTCTCACCCGACGACTTGCGGGTCATCGCCACATCGATGCCGGTTTCCTTGGTGAAGGCCTCCACCATGAGCTGGCACCATTCGATCTGCGGACTGCAGTAGAGCGTGAGCCGCTCGGCAGCCTGCGCTGAGCCGGTCCCGGCAGTCAGCATCAAGGCCAGGCCGGCAAAGGCAGTTTTGTGCCATGTCCGTATCATTTCCATCCTCCCATTTACGTTGCTTTGATGGGATCCACCGCAGCTTGCCATGGTCCCCGCAATTCGTTTAGGCCACTTTCGTGCGACCGCTCGAATCAAACGATGAAAGCAGCGCCGTGTAGCCGGATTTTCCTTGGCCCGGACAGCTTATCCGGCCCCATGAAACAAAAGTATCATACTATCGAATTATTGGAATAGACATTTCGTTTGTGGAAGCGTTGATTCATTGTGTCGCGCGGCCGCGCGCGACCACAGCCCGTCACTGACCAACCGGACCCAACGCATGAACCAGCTTACCCTTGCAAACCAAGTCTTTATCGTCACCGGCGCCACGCAGGGAGTCGGTGCCGCCGCTGCCCGGCGGTTGGCCGAGGCCGGCGCGGCGGGCATCGTCATTACCGGCCGCGACGAGGCGCGCGGCAGACAGGTCTGCAGCGAAATCGAAGATCTCGGCAGCGCCGCCCTGCCGATCGCCGCCGATCTGGCCGAGGTTGCGAACTGCGCAAAAATTGTTGCCGCCTGCAGAGAGCGCTTCGGACGGTTGGATGGTCTGGTCAACGCAGCCGGCCTCACCGACCGCGGTGGCCTGGACGACACCACGCCTGAACTCTGGGATCGCCTTTTTGCCGTGAACGTGCGCGCGCCCTTCTTCCTTGCGCAGGAAGCGGTGAAGCTCATGCGCGACAATCCGATCCCGGGTACGGCGCTGGCCGGCAGCATCGTCAACATCGTGACCATGTCCAGCCACGGCGGCCAACCGAAGCTGACGGCCTACTCCACCTCCAAAGGCGCCTTGGCAACTCTGACCCGCAACCTCGGTCACGCACTGCGTCACGACAGGATCCGCGTCAATGGCCTCAACATCGGCTGGACCGAAACGCCCAACGAGCACAAGGTTCAGCGCGCCGAAGGCCAGCCCGCGGACTGGCTGGTCAAGGCCGAGGCGGCCCAGCCTTTCGGGCGCCTGATCAAGCCGGACGATGTGGCGGAGGCGGTTCTATTCCTGCTCGGGCCGGGCGCCGGCGTGATGACCGGCTCGGTCATCGACTACGATCAGATGGTCATCGGCGCTTATGACTGAAGCCACCAAAAGCTCAGAAGGACGCGATCGGAATGATTGAACTCGCGCAGTTTGGGGCCGGGCGTATCGGCCAGATCCATGCCCGAAATGTCGCGGCAACGGGAGAGGCCCACCTCAAGTATTTGGTCGATGTCGACCACGCCGCGGCGGCCGGGCTCGCCGCTGCCGTCGGTGCCAAGGTGACCGACCCGGATACCGCGCTTGCGGACCCGCAGGTGACGGCGGTGATCATCGCTTCGTCGACCGATACCCATGCCGACCTGATCGAAGCGGCGGCTCGGGCCGGCAAGGCGATCTTCTGCGAAAAGCCCATCGATCTGAGCCTGACGCGGACCCGGGCCTGCCTCAAGGTCGTGGAAGACTGCGGCGTCCCGCTGTTCGTCGGATTCAATCGCCGCTTCGACCCGTCCTTCGCCGGGCTGCGCGAGTCCCTTGCCGCCGGGCGCATCGGCAAGCTCGAGAATTTGACCATCACAAGCCGCGACCCGGCACCGCCACCGGCCGACTATGTGGCACGATCCGGCGGGCTGTTTCGCGACATGATGATTCACGACTTCGATATGGCGCGCTGGCTGCTCGGCGCCGAGCCCGTCCGCCTCTACGCGCGTGGCAGTGTCCTGGTCGATCCGGCGATCGGCAAAGCCGGCGACGTCGACAGTGCCGTGGTGGTGCTGGAGACAAAGGCCGGCGTGCTCTGCCAAATCATCAACTCCCGCCGCGCGGTCTATGGCTACGATCAGCGTATCGAGGCCTTCGGCGCGGGCGGGCTGCTGCTGGCCGGGAACCGCGACGCGCGGTCGCTCGAGATCTGGAGCGATGAGGGTATCGGCGGCGAAAAGCCGCTCCACTTCTTCCTTGAGCGCTATGCCGAAGCCTACAGGGCCGAGATGGCGCACTTCCTGGCCTGCCTGGCCGGACGGGAGACTCCCAAGGTCGTAGCGCAGGACGGTCTGCGGGCGCTGGAGCTGGCGGAAGCCGCGAACGACTCCCTGAAGAGCGGCGGTGCGGTTGAGTGTTAAGGCCGCACGGGCGCGGGGACCGTGCCGGCGATCAAATCCTGGACCTTCTGCGCCACCGCTGGGGCCGCGGCGGCACAGAGATTGCCGCGATGCAACCCGTCGTTGACCAGAAAGTCGCAGGCCCAGCCGCCGGACTCGCGCACCAGCAGCAACCCGGCAAGGCAATCCCAGGAGTTGATGTGCGGCTCAAAGTAGCCGACCAGGCGCCCGACAGCCACATAGGCCAGCATCAGCGCACCTGATCCGTTGCGCATGAACATGCCACCTTCCTGCAGCAAAGCCTCCAGGAAGGGCATCAAATCGCGCGGCGGCGAGCGGTGGGAAAAGCCTGTTCCGAAAAGCCCGTCCTGCAAGCTGGTGGCGGGCGGCGTCGGCTGGCGCTGACCGTTCAGGAAGGTGCCCTCGCCGCGCCGGGCGGCATAGAGCTCGTCGACATTGGGATCGTAGATGACGCCGATCTCGATCTCGCCGTCCAGAACCAAGGCGATGGATACGCACCAAGTCGGCATACCGCTCAGGAAGCAGGAAGTGCCGTCGATCGGATCAACGACCCAGAGCGATTGACCTTCGGCCGCCCGGCCGCTCTCGCCGCTTTCTTCGCCGAGAAAAGCGTCCTCGGGGAAGCGCTGCTCCAGCTGGGAGCGGATCAGATCCTCGACTTTCTTGTCGGCGATCGAGACCACGTCCTGCAGGCCCTTGCTCTCGATGGCGAGCTCGGCGCGGCGGCGATAAAAGTCATAGGCCAGCGCGCCGGCCTCGCGCGCCAGTTCCTGCACGTAAGCATAGCGATCCTGCAGAGCGTCTGAGCGGGTCATGGCTTTTTCAGTTCCTCCCCGGGGACTTGGCGATCCAGTCGTGTGCCGGATCGTTCTTGAAGCACCACTGGCGCTTCGGGCCAGCCATGACGTTCAGATAATAGAGGTCGTAACCATGCGGCGCACCGACCGGATGATAGCCGCGCGGCACCATGACGCAGTCGCCGTCCTCCACCGTCATGGTCTGATCGATCGTCCGGTCGTCAGTGTAGACCCGCTGAAAGGCGAAGCCCTGTTTCGGGTTGAGGCGGTGATAGTAGGTCTCCTCCAGAAAGGATTCCTCTGGCAGAGCGTCACGGTCATGCTTGTGCGGCGGATAGGAGGACCAATTCCCGCCGGGCGTGATCACCTCGACCACCAGCAGGCTGTCGGCCGGTTCGGTCTCCGGCAGGATATTCGAAACCAGGCGCCGATTGCTGCCCTTTCCGCGCTCCTCGAAGCCGACCTTTTCCTCCGCGATGAGGCGCGGGGAAAACTCACCCTTGCGTCCCGGCGCGGTGCAGAGCGCCACCTCGGCGGCCCCATCGCCCGCCGCAACCGTGAAGGGCGTGTCGGCGGGAACGTAGACCGCCTGAGGCTTGCCGTCGAAAGGCGATTTGCGTCCGCCGACCTGGCCGAAGCTGACGGTACCGGCGGTGATGTCCACCGAGCCCGACAGCGGTACGAGGCAGGCTTCGCGGTCCTCAAGGTGGCGTGAAATCCGTTCGCCGGGCCGGAGCGCGAAGACCTCAAAGCCGACATGCTGCCAGCCGGCGCTCTCCGGCGTTACCGAGAGGATACAGCCCTCCTCGTCGGGTTGGTGCGGCTTGACCAGCAGGTCGCTCATTGTATTCCCTCCTCGTCTCGTTGGCGGTCAGGAAGCCGCGTCACAACAGCCCGGCCGCTTCCGCGTAATTGCTGAGGTTGTCAAAGCCGAGCTTGGCGTACATCGCCGGCGGCGCCTTATCCGGATCCTGCTCCGCCTCGACCACGAGCCAGCCGTGATAGCCCGGCAGCTGCGACAAGACGGCCTCGAAATCGACCGAACCGTCGCCCGGCACCGTGAAGACGCCGGCCACCACGGCGTCGAGGAAGCTCCAATCCTCGGCACGCGCGCGTTTCAGCACCTCCGCCCGCACATCCTTGCAGTGGACATGACGGATACGCGCGGCATGCCGCCGCGCCAGGGCGACGGGATCGCCCCCGGCAAAGGTCGCGTGGCCGGTATCGAGCAGCAGCTTGACCGCAGGCCCGGTGGCGGACATCAGCTTGTCGACCTCCGCCTCGTTCTCGATCACCGTTCCCATGTGGTGATGGTAGACAAGCTCCAGGCCGCGCGCCGCGACCGCCTCGGCCACTTCTGTGAGCCTGTCGGCAAAGCCGCTCCAGTCCCCATCATCCAGGCGCGGGCGCAGCGAAACCGGTTGGCTGCGATCGCCGTGGATGGCGCCGGAGGTTTCCGCAAAGACCAGCACCTCGGCATCGAGTGCCTGAAGAAGACCGAGGTGCGGCTCCAGCGCCCTCAACTCTTCTTCCACCCCTCGGGTCCTCAGGCTCGACGAATACCATCCGGAGACCAAGGCAAGACCCTCGGCTTCCAGGACGCGGCGCAGCGCCCCTGCTTCACGAGGAAACTTGTGGCCCAACTCCATGCCCACGAAACCCGCCGCACGAGCCTCTTTCAGACAGGTCTCCAGCGGGATTTGACCGCCGAGTTCGCGCAGATCGTCGTTGGACCAGCCGATGGGATTGGCCCCAAGCCGCACAGCCATCTGTTTCAATCGCCCTTTCTCACACCGCGCATCAGTCGCCCGACCTTTGGTTGCGGCGCGCGCCCTCGTAGGCCTTGCGTGCCGCTTGAACTTCGGCACGTTCGGATACCTCGGGCACCGCGACATCCCACCAATGGCCTCCGGCCTCCGTCGAGATCTCGGGGTCCGTATCGATGACGATGACGCTGGTGACGACCGCATCGCGGGCGCGCGCCATCGCGGTCTCCAGCTCGGCGAGGCTGCCGACCTTCTCGGCTCTTGCCCCCAGGGCCGCCGCGTGGGCGGCGAAATCGACTTGCGGTGCGCCTTCCACCTGGCCGTTGGCGAAGAGGTTGTTGAAGGCTTCGCCGCCGGTCGCCTTCTGGAGGCGGTTGATGCAGCCGAAACCACGGTTGTCGACCACCACGATCGTCAGTTTCAGGCCGAGCATCACCGAGGTCGCGATTTCCGAGTTCAGCATCAGGTAGCTGCCATCGCCGAGCATGACGATGACCTCCTTGTCAGGCCGGGCCAGCTTCACGCCGAGTCCGCCGGCGATCTCATAGCCCATGCAGGAGTAGCCGTACTCGAGGTGGTAGCTGCCCGGTCCAGCGGCCCGCCACAGCTTGTGCAGTTCGCCCGGCAGGCCGCCGGCCGCGCCGACAATCACCGCATCGTCCGAAGCCACCCGCTGCACCGCGCCGATGACCTGTGCATCGCTCGCCCTGGGGGCGTTGCCCGCAGCGGTGACCGCGGAAGCCGCCTCGTCCCAGGTGGCTTTGGCCCGCTTCGCGGTCTCGATCCAGGCCGCCGGCGCGCTGTAGTCTCCTAGGGCCTGGTCGAGTGCCGCCAGGCCGACCCCGGCATCCGCAACCAGGCTCGCCGCACGATGTTTGCCCGCATCGTAGGGCTGTACGTTGAGGGCCAGCAGACGCCGCTCCGGATTTTCGAACAGTGACCAGGAACCGGTGGTGAAATCCTGCAGGCGGGTGCCGATGGCGAAAATCACATCGGCTTCCGCCGCCGCCCGGTTGGCGGCGGAGGTTCCGGTGACACCTAGGGCGCCAAGGTTCAGCGGATGATCGTCGGAAAGCGCCGACTTACCGGCCTGAGTCTCGCTTACCGGAATGCCGCGCTTGCTGGCGAAGTCGCCGAGCCAGGCGCAGGCCTCGGCATAATGCACGCCGCCACCGGCGACGATCAGCGGTTTCTCCGCGGCACCGAGCAAGGCCGCCGCTTCCTGCAATTCGCCGGCGTCGGGCGCCGGGCGCCGCGGTATCCAGCTGCGCGGCTCAAAAAAGCTTTCCGGGTAGTCGAAGGCTTCGGTCTGCACGTCCTGGCACAGGGCGAGCGTGACCGGCCCGCAGCGCGCCGGATCGGTGAGCGTCTCCAGCGCACGCGGCAAAGCCGCCAGGATCTGTTCCGGCCGCATGATCCGGTCGAAGTAGCGCGATACCGGCCGCAGGCAGTCATTGGCCGACACGGTGCCGTCGGCGAAGTCTTCGACCTGCTGCAAGACAGGATCTGGGAGCCGGCTGGCGAACACATCGCCCGGCAGCAGCAGCAGGGGAAGCCTGTTCACGTGGGCGACCGCCGCCGCGGTTACGAGGTTTGTGGCGCCCGGGCCGATGGAGGTCGTGCAGGCCATCATGCGGCGCCGGCGCGAGGCCTTGGCGAAGGCGACGGCGGCGTGGGCCATGGCCTGCTCGTTATGCGCGCGGTAGGTTGGAAGCTGCTCACGATACTGAGACAGAGCTTCACCCAGCCCGGCCACGTTGCCGTGCCCGAAGATCGCCCAGACCCCGGCAAAGAGCGGCATATCCTGGCCGTCGAAGCGGCACCGCTGGACCGCCAGGTAGCGGGCCATCGCCTGTGCCATGGTAAGCCGGCGCGATGCCATCTAGCGGCGCCCTCGAAGCTTACCGCCGCGGCCGCCGCGGGCTGCCGTCCAGTGGCCAACCAGTTTATCGAAACGCGCCGCCATGTCGGCAACGGCCTCCCGATCGTCAATTTCATTGCCGAGCCAGCGCTCCGCCGCCTCGGCGAAGATTGTGCGCCCAATGGCAAATCCACGCACGCAGGAACTCGTTTGGGCCGTGGCGAAGTCTTCCGCCAGCTTGGCTTCAGGCGCCTCGAGCCCGAGCAGCACGACGCCCCGGCAATAGGGGTCATGTTTTCCGACAACCTGGTCCACGGCGGCCCAGGCCGCAGAGCTCGGCTGAGATTCGAGCTTCCACCAGTCAGGCTTGATGCCAAGACGGTAGAAGGCCGCCACCGCGTCCGCCACAGTGGAGGTCTCCAGCGCACCGTGCTTGCCGGCGATCACCTCGATCATCAACTCAAGGCCCAGCCTGCGGCAGGCCTGGTAGAGCAACGACAGCTGGGCTTCCTGCTCCTGCTTGAGTTCGGCGGCGTCATCCGGATGGTAGAACACCAGGCACTTTACCGTGTGCGCCACGGGCCATTCGACCAAAGCCGATCCCAGGTCGCCACACTCGAAGCGCAGCGGGCGGGACGCCGGCGCCTCAACTGGCCGGCCGATCCAGAATCCGTGTTCCAGCGCCTCGAAGAGGGCTTCTCGGCCGTAGATGCCGTCGAGCAGCATGCCAAAGCCGGGCCGCCCGCCGGAAACCTGACTTGCCGCCGCGACGGCGAGCCGCTTGAAGGCAGCGATACACTCGGGCGCCGCCCCGCAACGCGCCGCCAGTTCCTCGAACTGAATGCGGTGATCGATGGCGAAGGCCAAGAGCTCCGGCCAGTCGCCGCGGCGTGTCGTCGCCCAATGCAGATGGTTGAGCTGGGGGTCGTAGCGCAACGCCCGATGCTCGCTGCCTGAGTCCAGGAAATGCTCAAGCTCGGCCCAGGTCGGGCTTTCCGGCGAGCACAGCAGGCGGGAGACGGCGAAAGCCCCACAGGCGTTGGCCCAGGTGCAGCAAGTCTCGAGCGGCTCATCCTTTAGCCAGCCGCGCAGGAAGCCGGCCATGAAGGCATCTCCGGCGCCCAGTACATTGTAGACTTCGACCGGAAAACCCGGACCTTGGATCCCCTGCTCCAGGTCATCCGGGATCGCTCCGTCGAAGACCAGGCAGCCCATCGGGCCGCGTTTGAGAACCAGAACCGCCGGGCATTGCGCCCGCAGGCTGCGCAGCGCCGCCGCCGTGTCGCGGCTGCCGCCGGCGATATGAACTTCCTCCTCGGTGCCGACGATGAGATCGCAGTCGGCCACCACGGACTGGAGCACGGCCGTCACCGCGTCGGATTCGCGGTAACGTTCGGCGCCGCTGTCGTGGCCGCCGAGGCCCCAGAGGTTTGGACGATAGTCGATGTCGAAGACCACCTTGCGGCCGGCGGACTTGGCAGCCTTCACCGCTTTCAACGTGGCCGCCCGCACACCCTGTGTGGTCAGGTGGGTGCCGGAAATCTGCAAGGCAGCGGCGGCCCCGATGAATTCCGGATCGATGTCGGCTTCGCAAAGCGCCATGTCGGCGCAGTTGTCGCGATAGAACAGCAAAGGAAACTCGCTGTCGCTGCGCACCCCGAGAATCGCCAGAGCGGTCAGACGCTCGGGATCGGTGACGACGCCGCGCGTTTCGACTCCTTCCCGTGCCAATTGCTCGAGGATAAAGCGCCCGAACTGCTCGTTGCCGACACGGGTAACCAGCCCGCATTTCAAGCCCAGCCGCGCGGCGCCAATCGCGATATTCGTGGGCGACCCGCCGACAGACTTGGCAAAACTGGCCATGTCCTCGAGACGCCCGCCGATCTGCTGGCCATAGAGGTCAACGGAGGCACGGCCAAGGGTGACGACATCGAGCGAAGGAGAGCGTGCCATGGTGAGAGAGCTGTCTTCTAAGCCGTGGGGGTCGAGAGATCTGCATCAGTATAACGAAATGAAAATTCCATTGATACGGAAAATAGGAACATACATTCCCAAACACCGGGGCAGGAGATCCCAAGGAAAAGCTTGAGAAAAACGTTTCTAGTCCCCGACGCCGGCGCGGCGCTTCTCAGCGGCCGAAACGGCCACGGCCAAGGCGACGGTAATGGTCGCGCTCAGCGAACGAAAAGCGCCGTAGTCCGCTTCGACCACTTCGATCCAGGACCTCGCGCTGCGGGTCAGGGGGCTGAAGGGCGAATCGGTAATGGCCACGACCGCCACGCCACGCTCAGCAAGTTCTGTCGCGACTTCAATGGTTTCCGGCGTATAGGGCGTGAAGCTGATCGCCAGCAGGGCGTCCTGTTTACCGAGAAAGCGCGCTTCCTCCAACAGCAGCCCGCCACGGTTGTCGAGCAACTGCACTTCGAGCCCGAGCTTGGCGCAGGCATAGGCGAGATAAGACGCGACCGGAAAGACGCGGCGCTGCCCCAGCAGGCCGATTCTTCGCGAGCCGGCCAGAATATCGGCGGCACGCTCGAGGTCTTCGCCTTTGGCCTCCTCCCGCAGGCGCACCAGGGAAGCGATGGCCGCCTCGGCAAAACCGTCAAGCAGCGCCAGGGCGCCGCCTGACTGGGCGCGCGCTTCAAGGCGCTCGAGCCGCTCACCATAGTCCGGCCAGCGGTCGCGCAGGCGGGCACGAAAGATCGCCTGCAGGTCCGAGAATCCTGAAAAACCAAGTGATTGGGCGAAACGCACCAGGGTAGACGGCTGGACTCCGGCCATGGCGGCCAAGTCGGCCACGGTGCCAAAAGCGACCTCGTCGGGGCGCTCCAGGGCGAATTCAGCCACCTGGGCAAGCCGCCTCGGCAGCGCTTCTCGACGCAACACGATAAGGCTGCGCAGCGATTCAAAGTCCTGAGGCACTTGAGCCACCGCCGCCGATTTGCCTGTCATTGGAAGAGGTCCCCTGAGGTCGCGATCAGACTGCGGTTCCTAGGGGACAGCATTTGGAACAGAATTTCCATTGGAATGAACAGGCGGGCGAAACGCGCGGCGAGATCAGGCGGTCACGGAACTGGACGGCTGGGCGGGGAATCAGGGGATTTTCAAGGCGCGCAGCACTTCGTAGCAAGCGCCCATGGTATGATAGTCGGTCTTCCCGAGAGGCGACTTTCGATCATCGTACTTGCGGTTATCCCGGGTCAGAATGCGGAACCAGGCGCCATGGCGATGATCGACCATGTGGTCCCAGCCGTACTGCCAGATACGCCGGTACCACTCGCCGTAGCGATCGTCGCCCGTCGCCAGTTCCAGCAGCTTCGCCGCGGCAAAGCTCTCCGCCTGCACCCAGAAGTACTTGTCCCCGTCACAGATGCCTCCCTCACGGTCGAAGCCGTAGCAGATCCCGCCATGCTGTTCATCCCAAGCGGTGTCAAGGGCCCGGTCGAAAAGCGTGCAAGCCGTCGGAAGGTGCCAGGGCTGCGGCGCATGGCGGTGGAGAATCAGCAGAAGCTTGGCCCACTCCGCCTGATGGCCCGGCTGGAAGCCCCAGGGGCGGAAGAGGTGGCGTGGATTGTCCCGGTTGTAGTCCCAGTCGATGCTCCAGTCCGAATGATAGTGCTCCCAGATCAACCCGCCCGCCAGATCGGCCTGCCGCCGGGCGATGTTGTCTGCCAGGCGTTGCGCACGTTCCAGAAACCGGGCTTCTCCGGTCGCTTCAAAGGCCCAGAGCATCGCCTCGCAGGCGTGCATGTTGGCGTTCTGGCCACGATAGGGACTGATCCTGCTGAAGTCGGCCGAGGCCTCGTCCGCGTAGAGGCCGTGATCCGCTTCCCAGAAACAGGTTTCCATCAGTCTCCAGGCATCGTCGAGGATCGCGCGGCCCCTGGGCAGCCCGGCGAGCAAGGCAGTGGCGCCAGCCACCATCACGAAGGCCAGGCCGTAGCAGTGATTGGTCGCATCCGTCACGCCGTTTTGGTCCAGCGTCCAGGCATAGCCGCCGGACGGCTGCCGATGGCGCGCTTCCAGATAGTCGAGACCCAGGCCGGCCCATTCAAGATAGTCCTCGCGGCCGAAACGACGGGCCGCCATGGCATAGTTGAAGACGAAACGCGCGCTTGAGACCAAGTGCCGGCTATGAGGATCGAAGACGCTGCCGTCGTCCCTGAAGTTCTGAAAGAAGCCGCCCGCAGGATCGAGGACCGCAGGCTCATAGAACGCCAGCGTGTGCCGGATGTGATCTTCCAAGAAAGCGGGGTCGGCAAAATCGATGCTCATTGCAGATACTCTAAACCCCGTTCACCGGCACACCACCGGCCATCGTCAGATGCTCTACGCTGTGGCCGCCGAGAGCATCTCCGGCGACGGTCATCCAGCTTCGCCGCGTGCCGGTCTCTTTCGCCGCAGTTGAGCCGGTGACATCATGGCCGAGCCGGTTCACCAGACAGCAAATGAGTTGGTAAAGCCGGCCGTCCGGGATATCGACTTTCGGCGTTGGCATCAGGATTGGTTCTGCGTGATCGGCAGCAGGAGATGGAGCGAAGCGCCCTGGCCGAACCCGTCGCTGCGCGCATAGAGATGCCCCCCCATGCTCGATACGACGTTGGCGCACCAATGCAGGCCGATCCCGTGTCCGCGCGCGGTCTTTGTCGTAAAGTGCCGTTGAAAGATGGTCACGAGGTCCGGCGGTTCCAGGCCGACACCATTGTCGGTGAAGCAAATGTCTACTATCGAGGCGCCGTCAACCTCGACGGTTTCCGCGGATATATCGATCCTGCCGCCGGGAACGCCTTTCCTTTCAATGGCCTCGATGGCGTTGAGCAGCAGATTGCTGAACACCTGAAGAATGACCGCGCGGACACAGACGATTGGCGGCTGAGACCTGACGCTGTCGTGCAAGTGAAGCGTCGGATCCCTATCGGCGCTGATGGGAAGCGCTCCCACAGCGTTCTCCAGAAGCGCCTCAAGGTCGCAAACGACTGCGAGATCCTGGTCCGAGCCCAGTCGCCTTTGGCTCTCGAGGATGTCCTCAATGCGTCCGATATGCAGAATCACGCGCTCAACATCGGACTTCAAACCATCGAGCCGCCGGTTCGCTTCCTCCGACGCCAGCGCGGCGTACCGCGCCAGTTTCGACTGGCGTTCATCGAGGTTGGTTCCCGCGGCAAGCTCCTGTGTGGCCCGGGCAACGTTGCTCGTGCTATCCGCTTCGATCTTGATCCGCGCCGAGTCAGCGCTTGCCAGCAGAGAATTCAAGGCATTGCCGATATTGTGCAGACTTCCTTCCGTGACTTCCGCGCGTCCCGCGCGATAGGAAACGTCGGCCAGCTGATCTGTCGTCGTGGAGAGCTCTCCCAGAAGTTTGTCGAACTCCTCTGCCAGCAGTCCGATCTCGTCGTGGCGTTTGCCGGCGAACTCGTCGACCTTCAGCCGCGCCCCTGAAACGCCTTCCCGACGCATCGCCAGTACACGCCCCGTGAGCCGCGACAGCCGCTTGACCATGAGACTGCGGACAAGAAACAGTGACAGCAGAATCGTTGCGACACCAACGCCGCCCATGGCGAGAGCCGACAAGATCACCGTCTCATCGCCAATCACACGCAGATCGCGAAAGACATTGGCGCGCGCCAGGAAAGCCGGGTTGCCCCAGGCATCCTGAAACGCCCAGTAAACCTGCAGAACATCCTCGCTGCGCCGATTGACGATGATCGGCGCTCCAAGAGAGAGTGCCGCTCCGGCAGCCGCCTCGAGGACGTCCATGTTGGGTGTATCCATGGACCAGAAATCAATACTGATCTTCATGCGCGCCGCAATTGCATCCAGCTCATCGGTTGTCAGAAGCCTTGCGAACAACAGCACGTCACCCGCTACGTCGGCGCCCGGCCGCGGTGGATGCGGTCTTGCCGCGACAATGAAGAACGTTCCTTCGGCATCGTATAGGCCCGCCGCCGGCTCTCGGATCAAGCGTTGTGCCATGGCGGGGTCATCTTCAGTCAATGCACAGAAATCCGTAGGGTTGATCATCTGCAGCAGGTCGCCGGCCGGGTCGTGGCTATCGGTCGATACCAGGGCACCCTGACGATCGAATATGCAGGCGA
Organism: Kiloniellaceae bacterium; assembly: GCA_040217155.1. Classification (GTDB taxonomy): domain Bacteria; phylum Pseudomonadota; class Alphaproteobacteria; order Kiloniellales; family Kiloniellaceae; genus Pelagibius. The sequence continues at coordinate 4,136 of JAVJNS010000023.1, read as the reverse complement.
CTTCGGGGGAGCGGTGCGCAGCGGGGCTCGTTCCGAGAGGGATAACGTCAAGGCGCTCAACGTCAGACATCCGGCTTCGCCTGACGATCGCGTCTGAAAGCTGATCGTCCAACAACGCCACTTCGTGGTCTATCGCATTGGCAAAGCGACGCAGATCGAGTTCCGCGTTGGCAACCTCCAGCCTTTCGAAGCTGCGCAGCACGATCGTACGCAAACCCCAGGCGCCGACCGCGACGACAAGACTGAGGGCGACAACCAACAGCAGCGGAACTTGGACGGCGAGCGAATGAATTGAGCGAACCGATGGGGACTCTGGACTGTCCGGCCGGGACGTGGCATCCGCCGCGACACTGCTCCGGCGGTCGGTTCCGGATGCCTTGACTTGAAAAGGGATATCCGAGTTTTCGTTCATTGACGGACCGACCAGTTCAAGGGTCCCATCGCCCGCCGGGCGGCCTGGGAAGAGCGGGAAGCAACGCGCCCGGGCCGACGATCGACGATTCGGATCCCGGGTGATCACAGGGCACTCCTTCGACCCCGGATTCTAGCCCGAAGCCGCTTCAAAGGCACGTCAGATCGCGGTTTCGGCCACTGCCGCGCCGCTGCGGTCGGCACCGGCTGAACATGGTTAATCGGGCAAGCCCGGCCGACCCCCGCGGTTCGGGCAACTCCCCAACAGCGTCTGACGGACGCTGCCCGCATCATGGGGCCACAAAATTAATAATTAATATCAGCGTGCTACATATTCCAATCAACTGCATCTCAGGAAACAATCGATTGGACTCCCTACCCATTTCGCCTATCATCCTAAGTAGAAATGCGACGTTATCCTTCGCAGTGGTGTATTCAGAGCCGCCGGATGTAAGTGCCGGCAGATGGACCGTCGTCGAAGACTTCCGGCAAAGAGCGTAAGGATGAAGCGAGCCACCCAGTCAATAATCGGCGTTCTTGTCGCGATCCTCATGATCTTCGGGTCTTGGGGACTTGACCGCAGTTTCGACCTCACCTTCGGCGGCGACGCGGCAAAAGCCGCTCCCGGCGGCAACGGCAAAGGCGGCGGAAAGAGTAACGGCGGTGGCAACGGCAAGGGCGGCGGAAACGGCAACGGCGGCGGCAACGGCAACGGCGGTGGAAACGGCAACGGCGGTGGAAACGGCGGTGGAAACGGCAACGGCGGTGGAAACGGCAACGGCGGCGGAAACGGCAACGGAAACGGCGGTGGAAACGGCGGTGGAAACGGCAACGGCGGCGGAAACGGCAACGGCAACGGCGGCGGCAGTGGCGGCGGCAGTGGCGGCGGCAGTGGCGTTGGCGCCTCGAATGCTTCTCAGAGCCCCGATGAAGGCGGCGCCGGCAGAAGAGACGGCGGTTCCGCTGTTGTGAAGATCAAGGCCTACCGGGAGGCCGTGCTCGAAAACGACCTGAGTGCCGCAGCCTCGGCGCTGGCGTCTGTGAAATCCGAAATCACCGCCAGTGAAATCGAACAGATCAATGAGATTCTAGGCCTTGACAGCGAGACGACATCGCTGACCACCGACGACATCTTCCGCGGCGTTCGCGAGATCGCCGAGAGGCGGCCCTGATCATCCCTCGACAGCGATGCCGAACTTCTTTCGCCGCGGCAGGATGCAGGTCGTGGCCGTAGCAGGCGCGCCGCGCCGCCTGCGTCCCTCTCTTTGCAAAGAATCTCGAGAAAAAAGGGGAGAGCCAGAGCTCTCCCCCGCCGAGGTCCGGTTGCCGGGGTCTGTCAGGCAACCGGGCTGAATATCCCGCCGTCAGTCAACGACAATGTTGTCGTTCAGCGCAGTTGGAGTGGCCCCCAGGTCGATGCCGTTCAGCGTAACAACGAGGACGGAAACGCCTCCGCCGGCCCCGTCGAGATCGACATAGATCTCCGCGTTACCGGTGTTGTCGGTCAGCGTGACATAACCGTCGGCGACTGCCTCCGCCAGGGTCGTTCCGGTGAAGTCGCCACTATCAAGCAGATCAACGAGATCGACAATGTCGCCGCCGATACCGCCTTCGACCGGGGCGCCGGCATCGAATCCGGTCACTGTGTCGCCCGCCTCCGAAATCGCGTCGTAGACCAGGATGTCCGTGTCACCGTCAGCCGAGAGGGTAATGGTATCGGCCGCATCGCCGCCAATGATGGTGTCGTTGCCATCGCCGTCGGTGATGCTGTCGGCGCCGCCCTGACCCTGCAGCAGATCGTCCGCCGCGCCGCCGTTGAGGGTGTCGTTGCCGCCGCGCCCTTCCAAATCGCTGCCATACTGGGTCGCGGTCAGCGTATTGGCCAGATCGCTGCCCGTCTGCTGCGGCAGGACCGTGACATTGAGAATTCCATCCGCGGAATCGCCGTCTTCGTCCGTACCCACGACACCGAAACTGAGGTCGATCGGTTCGCCGGCCTGCGAAGCGCCGAATCCCACCTCGCTGACGCGGAACTCGTTGTCGCTATCAACGCTCTCTACTTCAAGACGGGTGAAACCGTCGGCGGTCCGGATATTGGTGACCGTCCAATCGTTTTGCAGACCGTAGACAGTGATGGAGCCATCGGTATTGTCCTGAACCACAACACCCGCCGGCACCGGAGCTCCTTGAATAATGTAAGTCACCCCGACAACCGGCACACCTAGGTTATTCAGGATCACGATGTCCGTGTGAGTGATATTGTCTTTCAGGAGTACGTCATCCGTATAGTCGGCTGCAACCGTCTTGGGGTTCGGAACTGGATTGTCGTCCGCGTCGAATGCAGTGATCTTCACCGAGATGGCGGCACCAGGGCCAGTCTGACCATTGACGCCGACACGCCCGCCATTGACGGTCTCGTGGTTCGCAAAGGAGATGAAGGACGTGCTGCCAAAAAAGGTATTAGCATTCACGCCATTGTCGCTCTCATCCAGATCAAGATTCTGGACGAAATCGATCCGCGCGATCTGACCGGTTCCAAGCAGATTGTTGCCGGAACCGAAGCCCGCATTGCTGGTGTTCGCCCTGTCCGTGGTGACGTTGCCGGCGGTCAGCAGAATATCCAGCAGGTTACCGTCGATACCGGTCCACAGGGTATTGCCGGAAGGCGCCAGGCCGAAGTCGTCAAAGGTCTCGCCGGAGCCGGTATCGATATTCGCAAACACCTCCATCGTGTATTCGTCATCGCCTTCATTTACCGCATCGGGATTCAAGTTGATTTCAAAGACCTTGGTGTCTCCCGCAGAAACGCCGGGGATCGTGTCATTGTCGGCCCAACCGGTCAGCGTATGGCCGGCGTTCGTAATCTCCAGGAAGATATTGTCCCCGCTCGATGTGACGGCATCGCCGCCCGCCATCAGCTGGGTGTCGTCGAGCGCCGGGTCGAAGACCACATCACCGTTCTTATCGGCTCCGACATTGTCATAGAAGTCGAGATCGCCGGAGAAGTACGACGAGGGGCCGGAGCCGATCACCGCGGCATCAGGCGAGAAGTTCTCCGGCACATCGTCGATGACGTCGATGGTGAAGGTGTCGTTCGCAAAGCCCGTCGTATCGCCGTCACCGTCGCTGGCGATGAGATAGGACGAAAAGTCGATTGTCCGAATGTCCTCAAGGTCGTCGGCCAGGTGGTCCATCTGGTCCAGCAGCAGGAAGGTGTAGCTGGTGTTGCTGACCGTCAACTCGAAGATTTTACGATCGTTGATATCCAGCTCACCTGCGGTATCGCCGCTGTCGACGAAACCCGTCAGGGTCGTTCCATCGCTGACATAAACGATGTCTTCGCCCGCCGAATCGAAGCCGGAGTCGACCGGGACATCCACGCCGTTCTCGATGACCTGCAGCGAGAAGCCTCCCGGCCCGTCGGCGCCGAAGTCGACCAGGGAGCTGAGGCTGCCGCCGACAGAATCCGTGGTCAGATCGAAATCGACCAAGGTATCCAAGTCCGCCCCCGGTGTGGTGTCCTCGTTGCCGCCCGGCAGATGCTCTTCCTCGACGGTGCCGCCGACGACGGTGTCGATTGGCGTGGGCCCGTCGTCCTCGATCTGTATCGAGATGGTCGCCGAGCTCGTTTGAAGGTCGTCGTCCGTCACGATGTAGTCGATGGTCAAGGGACCGGTCAGCGCCTCGTCGTGATCGAGGCCGGTGCCCGGTGTCGGGTGGACGAC
>JAVJNS010000016.1:0-58607 GCA_040217155.1 Kiloniellaceae bacterium | reverse complement strand
TAGAGCATCGGGTGATTAATCTGCAACGTAGCCTGCATCTTTGAGGTAGTTCCAGCATTCCTGGGGCTCGAAGAGGTCGCAGATGTTGCCGAGGGCGCGCCAGAGGGCGTCATAGCTGCGTGCCTTGGCTTTTCTGAGCAGGGTCTTGAGCTTGGCGAAAGCCATTTCGATCGGGTTGAGGTCGGGCGAGTATTTCGGCAGGAACAGGAACCAGGCGCCGCGCTCGGCAAGGGCTTGTGCCGCCCGCGGGCTCTTGTGGACATTGAGATTGTCGAGGACCACCACGTCGCCGCGTTTCAAGCAGGGCGCCAGTTGGGTGCGGACATAAGCGTCGAAGGCCGATCCGTCCATGGCCCCGTCGACCACCCAAGGGGCGACAAGTCCGTCGCAGCGCAGGCCTGCAATGAAGGTTTGCGTGTACCACCTGCCGAAGGGGGCCTCGGCCATGAGCCGCGCGCCGCGGGGGCTGCGCCCGCGCAAGGGTGTCATATTGGTCTTCACACTGGTCTCGTCGACGAAGACGAACCGCCCCGGCTGGCGGCGCATGCGGGGCTGACGGTGTTTGACCCATGTCCGGCGCGCCGCCTTGATGTCAGAGCGCTCTTTCTCCGCGGCCAGCAGCGTTTTTTTTATAGCTGAACCCAGCTTTGCACAGAAGCTTGGACAGGCTCGAGGGGTCGGCGGTGACGCTATGTTCGGCCTCCAGCCAAGAGGCCAGGGCCGGCATGGTAATGTCGGGCTCGGACTTCACCTTCTCGATCAGGGCTGCGCGATAGGACCCGAGCTTGCCGGAGCCTTTGGGGCGGCCCTGCCGGGCGGGCTCGACCGAACCCGTCGCCGCATAGCGGGCCTGGACCCGCACCGCCGTCGAGGGCGCTACCTCAAACTGCGCCGCCACGCTCCGTCGCGACTTGCCTGACGCTATGCCACGCACCATCCGAACTCGAAGATCACTCGAAACAGCTTTTCCCATGAGATACCTCCTATCCCAGAGAATCACTATTCGCTCAAAAAGGGAATCCCCTACGATTCAATCTTCACGCCCGACGCTCTAAGCTACTCTGCCGCTGTCTTGTGGCGCAGGTCGGGGTCGCGGAAGACGGCCAGCAGGTCTGCCTCGCAGGACTTGGCAACCTTCAGGTGCGCTTCCTTCACGTGGCCGAAGCCGCGTATCTTTTCCGGAATTGACGCTAACTCGACGGCCAGGCCATGATTGTCCGGCGTCAGACCGTCAAGCACTTCGTCCATCAGCGCCTCGTAGTCGGCGATGAGCCGGCGTTCCATCTTGCGTTCGTCGCTGTAGCCGAAGATATCCAGGGCCGTGCCGCGCAGGCCCTTCATTTTCGCCAACAATCCCATGGCCTTGAGAACCCAGGAGCCGAATTCCTGCTTTTGCAGTTGCCCCGTGTCGGGGTCGCGCTTGGCCAGGAGCGGCGGCGCGAGATGCACCGAAAGCTTGAAGTCGCCGGCGAACTGTTCGCGCAGGCTCCGGGTAAAGGCGGGTCCGCTGTAGAGCCGCGCCACCTCGTATTCGTCCTTAATCGCCAAGAGCTTGAAATAGTAGCGCGCCGCGGCCTCCGCGAAGCCGCTGAAGCCCGGCGCCTTGTCGGCCTCGGCCTGGCGCGCGCGCTCGACCAGCGTGGCATAGCGCTCCGCATAGGCGGCGTTCTGATAGTCGGTGAGGAAAGCCTTTCGGCGGGCGATGAGCTCCTCCAGGTTCTGCGACAGGTGATGGCTCTGCGCTTCGTCGCGCGGCGCGGCCGCCTGTTCCACCGCAGCAAGGTCGTGGGCGGCGCGACGGCCCCACAGCAGCGCGGCACGGTTGGAATCGACCGCCACGCCGTTCAGTTCGATGGCCTTGTCGATGGCCGCGCCGCTCAAGGGCACCAGACCCTTCTGCCAAGCGTAGCCCAGCATGAAAAGGTTGGTGGCGATGGAATCGCCGAGCAATGCGGTGGCGATGCGCGTGGCGTCGAGGAAGTCGGCTCTCTGCGTGCCCGCGGCGTCGGCTATGAGGCGCTTCATTTCGCCGCCCGGGAAAGCGAGATCCGGTTTGCGCGTAAAATCGCCGGTCATCACCTGGTGGTCGTTGATCACAGCGCGGGTACGCCCGACTGCCATCTTTGACAGGGCGTCGGCACCGGAAGCCACCACAAGGTCGCAGCCCAGCACCAGTCTGGCGCTGCCCGCGGAAATCCGCACCGCATGAATATCGGCCGGCGTCGGCGCCAGACGGATGTGGCTCACCACCGCGCCGCCCTTCTGGGCCAGGCCGGCCATGTCGAGCACGGAGCAGCCGCGGCCCTCCAGGTGGGCCGCCATGCCGAGCAGGGCGCCGATCGTCACCACGCCGGTGCCGCCGACGCCGGTGACGACAATGCCATAGGGCGCGTCGAGGACGGGCAGCTGCGGCTCGGGCAGGGCCGCCCAGATGGAATCCCGGCCCGGTTCGGCCTGCTCCTTCTGCTGCTTGCGGATCTTGCCGCCATGCACCGTGACGAAGCTGGGGCAGAAACCCTTCACGCAGGAGAAGTCCTTGTTGCAGGACGACTGGTCGATGGCGCGCTTGCGCCCGAACTCGGTCTCGACCGGGACGACGGAAACGCAGTTGGACTGCACCGAGCAGTCGCCACAGCCTTCGCAGACCTGTTCGTTGATGAAGGCGCGCTTCGGTGGATCGGGATAGCGGCCGCGTTTGCGGCGGCGGCGTTTCTCGGCGGCGCAGGTTTGGTCGTAGAGCAGCACGGTGACCCCCGCGGTCTCGCGCAGGTCCTTCTGCACGCGATCCAGGTGATCGCGATGCTCCACGGCGACGCCCGGCGCCCAGTCGACTCCGATGGGATACTTTTCCGGCTCATCGGTCACCACGACGATGCGGCTCACCCCCTCGGCGGCGCACTGGCGGGTGATCATTGCCGGATCCAGCGGCCCATCGACGGCCTGACCGCCGGTCATGGCGACGGCATCGTTATACAGGATCTTGTAAGTGATGTTGACGCCGGCGCCGACGGCGGCGCGGATCGCCAAGATGCCGGAATGGAAATAGGTGCCGTCGCCGAGGTTGGCGAAGACATGCTGGGTCTTGGAAAAGGGCGCCTGGCCGAGCCAGGGCACACCTTCGCCGCCCATCTGGGTGAAGGTCTCGGTGCTGCGGTCCATCCATTGGACCATGTAGTGGCAACCGATGCCGGCCAGGGCGCGACTGCCCTCTGGCACCTTGGTCGACGAATTGTGCGGGCAGCCGGAACAGAAGTAGGGCACACGCACCAGCGGTGCCTTGCCGGCCTCCATGGCCTTCTCCTTCTCCGCCAGGAAGCGCAGGCGTTGCTCGATGTCGTCGCTGGAATGGAAGCGGGCGATGCGCCGGGCGATGGTGCGGGCGATGCGCGCCGGGGTCAGTTCGCCGATCGAGGGCAGCATCCACTCGCCGTCTTCGTCGAACTTGCCGACGATGCGCGGGCGTACGTCGGCGCGCCAGTTGTAGAGTTGTTCCTTGACCTGGTTTTCGATGATGGCGCGCTTTTCCTCCACTACGAGGATCTCGTCCAGGCCTTCGGCGAAGCGGCGGATGCCCTCCCGCTCCAGCGGCCAGGACATGCCGACTTTGTAGACCGCGAGGCCGATCTCCGCGGCGCGCGCGTCGTCGATGCCCAGGTCGTCGAGGGCCTGGCGCACATCGAGATAGGCCTTGCCGGCGGTGACAATGCCGAAGCGCCGCCTGCCGTCGCCGATCATCATCTTGTCCAGCTTGTTGGCGCGGGCAAAGGCCAGGGCCGCGTAGATCTTGTGGCGGTGCAGACGCTCTTCCTGCTCCAGCGGCGTGTCCGGCCAGCGGATGTGCAGGCCGCCCGGCGGCATCTCGAAGTCTTCCGGCAGCAGAATCTGCGTGCGCGCCGGATCGACATCGACACTGGCCGAGGAGTCGACCGTCTCGCCGATGGTCTTGAAGCCGACCCAGCAGCCGGAAAAGCGGCTCATGGCCCAGCCGTAGAGCCCCATGTCCAGGAACTCCTGAACGCCCGCCGGATTGAGCACCGGGGTCATCAGATCCATGAAGGTCAGTTCGCACTGGTGCGCAGTGGTCGAGGACTTGGCCGTGTGATCGTCGCCGGCCAGCAGCAGGACGCCGCCGTGCTTCGAGGAACCGGCCATGTTGCCGTGGCGCAGGACGTCGCCGGAGCGATCGACGCCCGGGCCCTTGGCGTACCACAGGGCGAAGACACCGTCGTAGTTGCTGTCGCCGAAGAGATCCGTCTGCTGGGTGCCCCAGATGGCGGTGGCGGCCAGGTCCTCGTTGATGCCGGCCTGGAAGTGAATGTGATGCTTCTTCAGAAACTGGCCGGCGCGGGCCATCTGCTGGTCGACCCCGCCGAGCGGCGAGCCGCGATAGCCGGTGACGTAGGCCGCGGTATTTAAACCGGCGGCCAGATCGCGCTGGCGCTGCATCATCGGCAGACGCACCAGTGCCTGGGTGCCGGTCAGGAAAACGCGGCCGCGCTCCAGTGCGTACTTGTCGTCGAGAGAAACCGCCTGCAAAGCCATCTTCGAGATCCCGCTTGCTGTTACGGCGTGCCGCGCGTCCGGTTCAAGGTCAGGTTGCGCCGTCGCCGCATTTATAAAGGTAATCTATGCTGACCTATTTAACAAATTCACAAACTGCTCAAGGATACAGAAAGCAAGGAAAGAGTGGTTTCTCGGACCGGGCGAATCATAACGTAAGCCGCAGTGCCGCGACCACGAAAGATTTATCCCCTTCCGCACAGCGATCATGTGTCTGCTGCAGCGCAACACGGCATGCGCGCATTGCGACGCCCCGCGACTTGGCCATACCCTTGGCGAGGGCGACGCCGTGGCGCCGTCTCCTGAACGCCGGTTCGGACAACAGGGGCAGGCGCTTGATGGTTTCAAGCCGGCGCATTAAATACCAATATAGAGTGGAGAGACCGCAGCTGTGGCGCGGACAAACCGTGCCCGCGCTGCTGGGATCCGGGCAGTAGAAGAGGACGGCAAGAAATGTCGCAGCCTGCAAAGTCCCCGAAAGACGGTTCTAGAACCGTGGCGGGCGGTCTGTGGGACAACCCCATGCAGACCGACGGCTTCGAGTTTGTCGAATTCGCCTCGCCGCAGCCGGAAGCGCTCGGCCGCCTTTTCGAGACCATGGGCTTTACCGCCACTGCCAGGCACCGCTCCAAGGACGTCACCCTGTACCGGCAGGGCGACGTGAACTTCATCCTCAATTCGGAACGCGATGGCTTTCCTCAGTCCTTCACCATGCTGCACGGCCCCTCTGTCTGCGCCATCGCCTTTCGGGTCAAGGACGCGGCGGCGGCCTGCAGGCGCGCCAAGACGCTGGGCGGCTGGGTGGTCGAGTCGACCGCCGGGCCTATGGAGTTGAACATCCCCGCGCTCAAAGGCATCGGCGACTCGCTGATCTATCTGGTCGACCGCTACGGCGACAACGGCTCGATCTACGACGTCGACTTCAAGCCGCTGCCGGGTGTCGACCAGCACCCCAAAGGCGCAGGGTTGACCTACATCGATCACCTGACCCACAACGTCTACCGCGGCCGCATGAAGGAGTGGGCCGACTTCTACGAGCGGCTGTTCTCGTTCCGGGAAATCCGCTATTTCGACATCGAGGGCAAGCTGACCGGCCTGAAGTCCAAGGCCATGACCAGCCCCTGCGGCAAGATCCGCATCCCGATCAACGAGTCTTCCGACGACAAGTCGCAGATCGCCGAGTACCTCGAGCAGTACAGGGGCGAGGGCATCCAGCACATCGCGCTGGGCTCGGACGACATCTACGCCTCGGTTGAGACTCTGCAGGCCAAGGGGGTCGAATTTCAGGACGGCGTTCCGGACACCTACTACGAGCAGGTCGACCAGCGGCTGCCAGGCCACGGCGAGGACCTGGCGCGTCTCGCCGCCGACAAAATCCTCATCGACGGCGCGCCGACCGAGGATGGCGGGCGCCTGCTGCAGATCTTCACCAAGAACGTCATCGGCCCGGTGTTCTTCGAATTGATCCAGCGCAAGGGCGACGAGGGCTTCGGCGAGGGTAATTTTCAGGCGCTGTTCGATTCCATCGAGCAAGATCAGGTGCGCCGCGGCGTTCTGAAGTCGGAAGGCTGAACGCGAGCCCTTCTTCCTGGGATGAAGAGCAGGGACCTTAAGGCTTCGGTAAGGGCGGGCTGCCAAGCTTTCGACCCAAGGTCGGTGCCGGGGATTTTTGATCGATGCTTCCGCCAAAGGAAGGGAGTTGGATCATGACCAAAGCGACCACTTATGATTCCAAGGTCCCCGACGCCCAGGGGCAGATCGCCTACACGGAGTCGGAGAACGCGGTCTGGCGCGACCTGCGCGCGCGCCAGCAGAAATTGCTGCCGGGCCGCGTCTGCAAGGCCTTCCTGAACGGGATCGCGCAGCTCGATCTGCCGGCCGATCGCGTGCCGCAGTTGATGGAGATCGACGCCCGCCTGCAGGATATCAGCGGCTTCGGCGTCGAGCCGGTGCCGGCGCTGATTTCGCCCAAGCGCTTCTTCACCCTGCTGGCCGAGCGCAAGTTCCCGGCCGCCACCTTCATCCGCCGGCGCGAGGACTTCGACTACCTGCAGGAGCCCGACGTCTTCCACGAAATTTTCGGTCACTGCCCGATGCTGACCCTGCCGACCTATGCCGACTTCCTGCAGGCCTATGGCGAAACGGCGCTGACTCTCGACAAGAGCTACATCTGGATGATGCAGCGCCTGTTCTGGTTCACCGTTGAATTCGGGCTGATCGAGACTGAGGCGGGCACGCGCATCTATGGCGCCGGCATCGCTTCCTCGGCCGGCGAGACGCCCTACGCGGTGGAGAGCGCCAAGCCGGAACGCCGGCCCTTCGACGCGCTGAGCGTATTTCGCACGCCTTACCGCATCGACATCTTCCAGACCGTCTACTACGTCATCGACTCGGCGCGCCAGCTCTACGATCTGGTGACCAGCGACCTGGTGCCGATCATGGACGAGGCCAAGCGTCTTGGCTCGCTGCCGCCGACCTTCCCGCCGAAGGAGGCGGCCGGCGCGGCCTAGCCGCGCCGAGCCCCACCGCGCGCCGCTACGCCGCCGGCATATGGAAGCCGGGTGTCGACTGCGAGAGGGCGGTTTCTTCCTCTGTCATGTGTTCCTCGATGGCCTCGAAGAGCGGCGAGGAGAGGTAGCGCTCGCCGGTGTCCGGCAGCATGCAGAGGATGACCGAACCGGGCTCGGCCTTCTCGGCAACTTGCAATGCAACGGCGAAAGTGGCGCCGCCGGACACGCCGGTGAAGATGCCCTCGCGCTGGGCCAGCTTCTTCGACCACTCGATACCGACCGGGCCGGGCATTGGGATCAGCTCGTCGACGTATCCCTGGTCGATCGATTCCTGCAGCACCAGGGGGATGAAGTCCGGTGTCCAGCCTTGGATCGGATGCGGCTCGAAGGCCGGGTGGCTCTCCGCCGGGGCGCCGTCGCCGCCGCGGGCCTGCGCTCTTCCACTGCCGACCAGTTGGGCATTGGCCGGCTCGCTGAGGATGATCTTGGTCTCCGGCCGCGACCTGCGCAGCACCCGGCCGACGCCGGTGAGGGTGCCGCCAGTGCCATAACCGGTCACGAAGTAGTCCAATCTCTCGCCCTCGAAGTCGGCGAGGATCTCGCGCGCCGTGGTGTTCTCGTGAATCCGCGCATTGGCCTCGGTCTCGAACTGCCGCGCCAGGAACCATCCGTTGGCTTCGGCCAGTTCGACGGCTTTCTGGTACATGCCGAAGCCTTTTGCGGTCCGCGGCGTGAGGATGACCTTGGCGCCGAGGAAACGCATCAGCTTGCGCCGCTCGATGGAGAAAGAGTCCGCCATGGTGACCACCAGCGGATAGCCCTTGGCGGCGCAGACCATGGCCAGGCCGATGCCGGTATTGCCGCTGGTCGCCTCGACGACGGTCTGGCCCGGCGTGAGGGCGCCGCTCTTCTCGGCTTCCTCGATGATGCTGACCGCGAGTCGGTCCTTGACGGAGGCCGCCGGATTGAAGAACTCTGCCTTCACGTAGAGCCGCACATGCTCCGGCGCCAGTGCGTTGATGCGGATGCAGGGTGTATTGCCGATCGTCTCCATGACGCTGTCGTACAAGCGTCCGCGGCCTTCCGTGGTCCGTGGGGTGTCAACCGTCATCTGAGTCTCCTTATGGCTTGCTTTGGGATCAAGTGCGGCGACTACGGGGTCGATAGGGAAAGGGCCGGCACAGCGTATCGCGGCCCGGCCCCTGCACGGAACTTTTGAAGCTTGGCAGCTCCTTGAGGGCTAGAAAAGCACGTCCAGCGGCAGGTGGTAATAGAGATTGAGGACTTCGGTGCCGGGGTTGTCGCTGCCGATATTGGCATTGGAGAGATGGCTGAAGGCCACCGAAAGCCGTGACTGGTTCTCGAACTGATAGCCCAGTTCCACCTGGCTGCGGAATTCGACCACATGGCCCAGATCCTTGCCGCTCCCCTCGGCCCAGAGGCCCGGTGCGAAGCTGCCGGTCAAGACCACGCTGTCGAAGAAGGTGATATCCACCAGCACGCCGACGCCGCCCCAGACGCTGCCGTCGGAGGTGACTTCGACACCGCCCCAGGGTTTCAGCCACAGGAAATCGTCGCCATGACGGTATTCCAGCCGGAAATCGACGGCCTGATCGTCCTGCAGGTTGAAGTCGTACCAACCGACACCGCCGCTGAACACCGCCGGCGTTTCGTTCAGAGCGACCTGAGCCGCCGCGCGCTCGCTTGTCGACATGAGAATGGCGAAAGACAGCGCGGACAGCAGCGCCAAGCGTTTCATCAACATGATTCCCCCGAACCGGCGATGGTTTGACCAGCCGCGATTCTTGCCGAAAACGCTGACGAGGGCAAGCTTGGCGTCCCGTGGTTCCTCAGATTGTGATGAGGCCATCCGGTTTGTAGGCACAAAGTTTAGTAGAGCCCCTCGAGAAGCCCTCCATAAGCTTCTTTGATCTTGTGGCGGCGGATCTTCATGGTCGGTGTCAGCATGCCGTTCTCCACCGTGAAGGGATCGCTCGCGATGGCGAAGCGGCGCACCTTCTCCAGCGCGGAGAGCGTGCTGTTGACCCGGTCCACCACTTCCATCAGCGCGGCGCGGAACGCCGGGTCATCGCGCAGCAGCGCGAGGTCATTCGGTTTGCCGTTCTCGCGGCACCAGGCGGCGGTGAATTCCTCGTCCGGCACCAGCAGGGCCACCAGATGCGGGCGCTTGTCGCCGAACACCATGGCCTGGATGATTTCCCGCTGCAGGGTCAAGAATCCCTCGACCCGCGCCGGCGATACGTTGTCGCCGCCGGAAAAGACGATGATGTCCTTCTTGCGATCGGTGATCTTGAGATAACCGTCCGCGTCCAGTTCGCCGATGTCGCCGGTGTGCAGCCAGCCGTTCTTCATCGCGCGGGCGGTGGCTTCGTCGTCGCGCCAGTAGCCGTTCATCACCAGTTCGCCGCGCACCAGGATCTCGCCGTCCCCGGCGATGCTGACCTCGACCCCGTCGAAGGGCGGCCCGACGGTATCCAGCTTCACCTTCCAGGGCGGATTGACCGAGACCACCGGGGCCGTCTCGGTCTGGCCGTAGCCCTGCAGGATCGGCAGGCCGAGAGCGGTGAAGAACAGTCCGATATCGTAGTTGAGGGCGGCGCCGCCGGAAACGATGGCCTTGATGCGGCCGCCGAAGCGCTTGCGGATTTTGTTGCGGACCAGTCGATCCAGGACCAGATCCTGCAAGCGCTCCCAGAACGTCAGGCCGCCCGGGTCGAGGTAGCGCTTGGTGCCGAGTGTCACCGCCTTGTCGAACAGCTTCGCCGACAGGCCGCCTTTCTTTTCAATGCCCCGGCGGATGCGCAGATGCATCGTCTCGTAGAGCCGGGGCACCGCGGTCATGATCGTCGGCCGCGCCTCGCCGAGATTGCGCAGCAGCTGGTCGATGCCCTCGGCATAATAGATCTCGGCGCCGATGGTGATCGGAAAGAACTGCCCGGCGGTGTGCTCATAGGCATGCGACAGCGGCAGGAATGACAGGAAGACCTCGCGTCCCAGGCCGATCTGCTGCAGCAGCTTATAAGCCCCCATACAGTTGCACAGGATGGCGCCGTGGCTCAGCACCACGCCGCGCGGTGCGCCACCGGTGCCCGAAGTATAGATGATGCAGGCGGCATCGCCGCGTGCGGCGCGATCGACGATTGCCGCGATGTCGTCCGGCCCCACCTCGTTCAGCAGGCGGCGGCCCTCCGCCAACAGATTGTCCCAGGCGTGAACCGGTACCGCGCCGGCGGAGGGGCGCCGCAGGTCCTCGACGGCGGCGATCCACTTGCAGGCTGGCGCGTCGAGCACCGCCGGCAGCAAGCGGTCGGCCAGGGCCTGAGTTGAAACCACGACCCCGACGGCGCCGCTGTCGGTCAGCACATGGCGATGATCGCTGGTCAGGGCGGTGGTGTAGGCCGGCACGGTGACGGCTCCGGCAGCCATGATCGCCAGGTCCGCGATCAACCATTCCGGGCGGTTCTCCGCCAGGAGGACAACGCGATCCCCGGCCTCCAGGCCCAGGCCGCGCAGCGCCCGGGAGAGCGCCTTTGCCTGCTCGGCGATCTCGCGCCAGCTCTGCGGGCGGAAGCTGCCGTCCGCCTTGTGCCAGACAAAGGGAGCCTCCGGGCGCTTCGCCGCTTGGTCGAAGAATACCTTGGTCAGCGAACGGCTGGCGGTGAAGTCCATCATACCTCTCTGCGGGGCCATGACGGTGGACCCTTTGCTGTCGGGTTGGGCGGAGCGCGCAGACTCATGACCTGCCTGCCTGCCCGCGCGGCATGGCTTTGTTCTTGGCGTTCCAGTATTTGCGGCCTATATCGCAAGGGGTCAAGAAGTAGTCTGAGCGAACAGCCCGACCGGCAAACTGAAGGTGGTAGACCCTTGAACCCCAAACCCGTGGTCGACGATTCCCTGGGTGAACTGCCCGCCTGGAACCTGGCCGATCTTTATCCGGCCACGGATTCCCCCGCGCTGGAAGCCGATATCGCGGCCTGCGCCAAGCAGGTCACGGCTTTTCGCGAGCGCTATGCCGGCCGCCTCGCGAGTCTGGAGGGGGCGGCGCTCGGTGCCGCCATCGCGGACTATGAGGCAGTCCAGGAAATCCTCGGCCGGGTCATGAGCTACGCCCAACTGGTTTATTCAGGCGACATGAGCGATCCCAAGATCGGACGCTTTTACCAGTCGATCCAGGAGCGCAGCACGGCGATCTCCACCGAACTGGTGTTCTTCAGCCTTGAGCTGAACCGTCTCGATGAAGCGGAGGTGAAAGAAAAGCTTAAGGCGCCGGAACTGTCCCGCTACGAGCCCTGGCTGCGCGACCTGCGCGCCATGCGCCCGCACCAACTGTCCGATGAGATCGAGCGACTGTTGCACGAGAAGTACGTCGCCGGACGGGCCGCCTGGACCCGCCTCTTCGACGAGACCATGGCGGGCTTGCGTTTTCCCTTTCACGATGGGCTGCTGACCTCGGCCGAGATTCTCAATCGCCTGACTGACCGCGACCCCGGCGCCCGGCGCGAGGCGGCCAAGTCGCTCGGCAAGACCCTGGGCGACAACGGCCGCATCTTTACCCTGATCACCAACACTCTAGCCAAAGACAAAGAGATCGAAGACAAGTGGCGCCACTTCGCCCGCCCTGTCTCGTCGCGCAATTTGGCCAACTTCGTCGAGGACGAAGTGGTCGATGCCCTGGTCGGCTCCGTGCACGAGGCTTATCCGCGGCTGTCGCATCGCTACTATGCTTTAAAAGCCAGGTGGTTCGGCAGTGAGACCCTGGACTACTGGGACCGCAACGCGCCGCTGCCCGACGATGACGATCAGGTGATCCCCTGGCGGGAAGCGCGGCGTCTCGTGCTGGACGCCTACGGAGACTTCTCGCCGGCGCTGGCCGCCATCGGCAAGCAGTTCTTCGATCTCTCCTGGATCGACGCGCCGGTCCGGCCCGGCAAGGCGCCGGGCGCCTTTGCGCACCCCACCGTGCCCTCGGCGCATCCCTATCTGCTGCTCAACTACCAGGGCCGCACCCGTGACGTGATGACTCTGGCCCATGAACTCGGCCACGGAGTGCATCAAGTGCTGGCCGGGCCGCAGGGTCACTTGATGGCGAACACGCCGCTGACCCTCGCGGAAACCGCTTCGGTGTTCGGCGAGATGCTGACCTTCCAGGCGATGTTGCGGGCGGAGAGCGACCCCAAGCGCCGCAAGATCATGCTGGCCTCCAAGGTAGAGGACATGCTGAACACCGTGGTGCGGCAGATCGCCATGCACGAATTCGAAACCCGCGTGCATGCTGAGCGCCGCCAGGGCGAACTGCTGCCCGAGACCCTGGGCGAGATCTGGCTGGAGACGCAGCGTCAGAGCCTGGGCCCGGCGATCGCTTTCGACGACGATTACCGCCACTACTGGGCCTACATTCCGCACTTTATCCACGTACCCTTCTACGTCTACGCCTACGCTTTCGGAGACTGCCTGGTGAACTCGCTCTATGCCGTCTACGAGGGCGCCGCGGAAGGCTTCTCGGAGAAATATCTCGACATGCTGCGCGCCGGCGGCAGCAAGCGCCACAAGGAGCTGCTGGCGCCCTTCGGCTTGGATGCTTCGGACCCCGCCTTCTGGGCGCGCGGCCTGCAGCTGGTGGAAAGCTTCATCGTCGAGCTCGAGGCGATGGAGTAGGCTCAGGCAGCCGCGGCAACGATGTAGTCGCAATGCACCCAGCCGGTGGCGGTGGGTGTGCCGGCATCGTCCAACACCTCGACAAGGCCCCACTTGCCCTGCTGCGACAGCAGGGTGAGCCGCGTGCCGAGAGCGAGCGGCGCTTCCGGCAGTTTGGCGCCGCCGATGCCGGGGCTCTCGCGGATATTCAGCCGCGCGATGGTCTTGAAGGGCTGCGGTGTGTCCTCGTTCCGGCCCAGCACCGCCGCGCGGAAGCTGGCCATGGCGAAGGCCGGGCCGGGATCGGTCTTACGCTCCGGGGCGATGTCTTCGTGGCCCAGTACGTCGGCCAGGCCGTAGTGTCGGCAGATCGCGGCAGCCGCCTCCAGCGCCGTGGTCATCTGGGCTTCGCTGTAGGCATGCCAGCCGCGCTGCGGGCCGCCGTTCTTGTGGCGGGCAATCACGACCTCTTCGTCCGGGTAGCTGCGGCCGAACCAGGCTCGCCAGGTCTCGCCCTGAGACTCCAGCGGCCCGGCGTTGTCCAGTTCGATGCCGATGGAATGCTGATTGAGGCCCTTCAGACCCTGCCAGCTGCTGAGGCCGGCGTGCCAGGCGACACGGTTGAAGGGCACCAGTTGGGCGATGCCGCCGTCGCGCCCGATCAGCAGATGGGCAGCGGCTTTGGCCGCCTTGTCGGTCATGTGGCTGAGCGAGCCGTTGAAGGAACTGCCCGCCGTATAGTGGATGACAAGGAAGCGCGGATTGAGTGCGCCGCCGCGATTGGGGCTCTCCTCGAAGCGCACGGCGTCGCCGCTATCCAGCAGCAGGCGGTGGCGGCGGATCTGCATGGACCTTCTCCCCCTTCTCATAGAGCCAGGCGGCAAGTCTAGGCCCCGCAGTCTGCCTGGAGCAATCCGGGCGGATGGCTTACCCCCTTCGCCTGCTTCCTTCGGCTTCGAGCCGTCTCTGGACTTCCTGGCGCCGCGGCCCCACCTTCTAAGGCATGTCACAGCAAGATACGGACGATCCCCAAGGCGGCCCAGACAGTGGCGGCCCAGACAGTGGCGGCCCAGATAGCGGCGATAGGGACTACGGCAGGGAGGGCGAACCGCGCCTCTCCGGGCGGGTGCGCCGCTACGCCCAGGTCGGCACCTCGGTCGGTGGCCTTGCCGCCCAGGTGGTCGGCGCCCGCTACCTCGGCTTCGGTCTCGACCGCGGCAAGCATTCTTCGGACCTGAAGGCGGCACTCGGTGGCCTCAAGGGGCCGCTGATGAAAGCGGCGCAGATTCTCGCCACCATCCCCGACGCCCTGCCGCGCGAATACGCCGAGGAACTGCGCCAGCTGCAGTCCAACGCGCCGTCCATGGGCTGGCCCTTCGTGAAGCGCCGCATGCGCAGCGAACTGGGACCCGGCTGGGAGCAGCGGTTCAAGTCCTTCGAGCGCGCGGCGGCGGCAGCGGCCTCTCTGGGTCAGGTGCACCGCGCCGTCGGCCCGGACGGCCGCGACCTGGCCTGCAAGCTGCAGTATCCCGACATGCTCTCCGCCGTCGAGGCGGACCTGCAACAGTTGAAGATCCTCTTTGGTATCTACCGGCGCTACGACCGTGCCATCGACCCCTCGAACATCTACCACGAGCTGGCCGACCGGCTGCGCGAGGAACTGGACTACGAGCGCGAAGGCCGCCACATGCTGTTGTACCAGGACATGCTGCGCGACGAGCCCGGCGTCCACGTCGCCGACCTGCTGCCGGAACTGTCCACGAAGCGCCTGCTCACCATGACCTGGCTGGAAGGCCGGCCGCTGCTCGACTTCGCCAAGGACAGCGGCGACGTGGAACAGCGCAACGCCGTGGCCATGAACATGTTCCGCTGCTGGTACGTGCCGTTCTACTTCTTCGGAATCATTCACGGCGACCCGCATCTGGGCAACTACACGATCCGCGCGGACGGTACGGTAAACCTGCTCGACTTCGGCTGCATCCGCGTCTTTCCGCCGAGTTTCGTAAAGGGCGTCATCGATCTCTACTTCGCGCTGGAGCGCGACGATCCGGAACTGGCGGTCGAGGCCTACCGCATCTGGGGCTTCACGAACCTCAGCAAGGACCTGCTGGCGGCGCTCAATCTCTGGGCCGCCTTCCTCTACGCGCCGCTGCTCGAGGACAAGCCGCAGAAGATCATGGGCGAGCAGGGCAGTCTCTACGGTGCCAAGGTGGCCGGCGAGGTGCACAAGGAGTTGCGGCGTCTCGGCGGCGTCAAGCCGCCGCGCGAGTTCGTGCTCATGGACCGTGCCGCCATCGGCCTCGGCTCGGTATTCATGCACCTCGATGCCGAGATCAACTGGCACCAGATGTTCCACGACCTCATCAGGGACTTTGACGTCAAGGCTCTGGAGAAGCGCCAGAAGAAAGTGCTGAAAGCGCAGAATCTGCCGCTGCCAGCCTAGGGTCGGGCGGCGGGCACTACTCCGCTGCCGCCTCCGTGGCCTCGGGCGAGGCCGCTTCGGCTACAACCTGGCGCGACTGCAGCCAGGCGGGAAAGAAGCTGTAGGGGTCGACACGGACCTCGGCGTCGTAGGCAACGCCGCTGGCGGTCAACAGCTTTTGCAACTCGCCGCGGTTGTAGGCGTCGAAGGTTTCCGTGCAGCCGCCGATGAACTCGCCGCCAATGAAGATCTGCGGGATGGTGCGGCAGCCGGTCTGGGCGTTCAGGGCCGCACGCACGCGCCCGCCGAGATTGCCGTCCTGCATTGCCACAGTATCGATGTCGACCGAGCGGTAGGCGATGCCGAGTTTCGCGAAGAATTTTCGCACCGACCAGCAGAACTCGCACCATTCCAGGGCAAACATCACCACCGGCCGCTGTGGGTCGTTGAGGGCCGCGGCGAGGTAGGCCTCGGACTCCACGTCGGGCCGCACCGCCGGGGTGGCTTCGGCCGCGGCCGGCGTCTTTGGTGGCGGCGGGGCGGGCCGGTCGAAGCGGCAGCTCGGCGTCGACTTCGAGATCTCAACTTCTTCGTCGTTCATGTCGACACCGACATGCTCGAAGAGCACGGTACTGAGATAGCGCTCACCGGTGTCCGGGGCCATGAACAGGATATTGCTTCCCTGCGGCGCGTTGCGGGCCACCTCCAGCGCGCCGGCCATGGTCGCGCCGGCGGTGATGCCGGTGAAGATGCCCTCTTGCTGCGCCAGCGCGCGCGACAGGCGCAGAGCCTCGCTGCCATTGACCGGCACGATCCGGTCGGCGTGGTGTGCTGCGAGGGCATCCTCCGTCAGCTTGGGAATGAAGTCGGGGCTCCAGCCCTGCATGGGGTGGGGCCGGGCAGTGGGGTGGCTTTCGCTCGGTCTGCCGTCAGCGCCGCGCGTCTGGTCGATGCCGCTGCCGAGCACCTGGGCATTGTCCGGCTCGCAAAGGACGATCTCGGTCTCGGGGCTTTCGGCCTTCAGCACGCGGCTGACGCCTTTCAGCGTGCCGCCGGTGCCGGCGCCGGTGACCCAATAGTCCAGGCGCGTGTCGGCGAAGTCGGCGAGGATCTCGCGCGCCGTGGTGCGCGAGTGGAAATCGGCATTGGCCTCGTTCTCGAATTGATTGCAGACGAACCAGCCGTGTTTCTCGGACAGCTCGGTCACTTTCTGCAACATGCCCATGCCGCGTTCCGCGGCCGGAGTCAGCACGACTTTGGCGCCGAGGAAACGCATCAGCTTGCGCCGCTCCACACTGAAGCTCTCGGCCATAACGATGACGAGGGGATATCGCTTCTGCGCGCAGACCATGGCCAGGCCGATGCCGGTGTTGCCGCTGGTCGCTTCGATGACGGTTTGGCCCGGCTTCAGCAGGCCGCGGCGTTCGGCATCCTCGATGATGCCCAGCGCCAGACGGTCCTTCACCGAGCCCAGGGGATTGAAGGCCTCGAGCTTGGCAAAGAGATTTACACCCTCGGGCGCGAGGTTGTTGATGCGCACGGCCGGCGTGTTGCCGACGGTTTCCAGGATGCTCTCGTATCTGCGGCTCATGAGATTCCTCCGCTGGTTCCGGCCAACTGCGCCGGCAGTTATCTGCCGCCTGTTGTCTTCGCGAATCAAGGTTTCAATTGAAACAGTTGCCTGAAACATTGAAACACCGCTCGGCTTGCGCGGCGCCTCAGCAAGTCGCCGCGCAAGCCTGAGCGGTATCGGATTTCCCCGCTCGCCCTATGCCGCCATCAGCGGCGCCAGGGCGGAGCCGATGCGGTCTGCCTGGGCCTCGGTGATGAGGTCGCCGAGCACGCGCTGGAACGGCCGGTGCTGGGCACCGGAGAGGATGTATTGCCAGCGGTAGGCCTTGAGAATGCCTTGCTTTACCGCGGACTGTTCAGCGTCGGAGAAGTGGCGGCCCGCGACCTGCAGGAAGTAGCGGGCATCCTCGGCGGCCTGGCTTTGCAGCAATCCGTCCACGGCACCGACCAAGACGATGAAATCGTCCACCGCCTTGTCGCGCTGCTCCGCCGTCAGTTCTGCGTCGTGGCGGCGCAATTCCAGCTCGTCGAGGATGGCGTGCTGGCTCTCTTCCTTCCAGTGAAACAGGAAGACGTCTTTGAAGAGCGGCGACAGCGTCTCGTCCGGCTCCAGGCTCTCGCGATAGTGCAGCTGGGTGAACAGCTCGATGTGCAGCGTCAGCATCAACACGGCCCAGGTGCTCATGCCGAGGACCGCCTCGGCGACGGCATCGGGATCCCCGGCAACGGTATAGCCGGGCGGCATCTGCTCGGCGCTGAGGGCTTCGATCTGGCGGAACAGTTCCTGGTGCTTCAGTTCTTCGTCGCTGAAGCGGACCAGGGCTTCCACGGCCGTCTGGTCGCCCAGCGCATGATCGCGGCCGAGTTCCAGCACCTTGGCGTTGATGAAACGCTCCACGAGCCCGAAGATGTTGGCATAGGTGCGGCCCTGCACCTGGCTGAGAAAGCGCTTTTCGCCGTCCAGCAGGAACGTCAGTTCGTCGACCTTCGAGAGGCCGCGCGGCAGGAAGTTCTGCATCATGTCGAAGCGGCGGCCGCGGATGACATCCTGTTCGATGTCCCAGCGCACACGCTTTGACGCCTCGATGCAGCGCGCGATGCGTGCCTGGGTGCCGACCGTTTCGGCTGTCTGTGTCTCATGCAAATTCATGATCGCCTCCTTGTTGAAGTCTTAGACGTTCTCGGGGTGCGGCGAACTGCTGATGCGCGGAGCGGCCGCGCGTCGGGGTAAGACAGATCAAGCGTCGCGCCGAATGGAGTTGTTGGCGGCAGTGCCAGACCTGGCCGACTCTTTGTGCCTGGTCTCTAAGGCGGTCGCGACGCCCGCCATCTGCCGTCCGTTCGCGGCGGGAATCAAGGTTTCAATTGAAAAAGTCGGTTGAAACAAACGACACACTGCGGCGCGCCGACAGGTCTCTGCGGCGAAAGCAGTGACACCGCGGCGATGTGATCGAGAAAGCGATGAGCCGCATGTCGGCCCAGGCGCCATTCAGCACCCGCCTGACAAGCTCGGCTCGATCATGCGGCGTTAGTCGGGCATTTAATTGGATGTCCATTCGGTCCTCTATGGATCGCTAAAGCTTTCGCAACTTCAGCTTCCTCGGTCAGGACCGAGTGGACACCCAATTGAATGCCTATATCTGGGATTCAGCCGGCGGCATCCGCAGCAGGGTCTTCAGAAGGTTCGCATAGCCGCGCGCGTCGTCGATGGAGATGTGGCTGTGTGGCACGTTGCCCAGCCATTCCGCAGGATAGGCCTCGGTCCTGCAGGCGGCGAAGTCCCAGCCGCTGCGCCCGGCGGCGAAAGCCTGCAGGCAGAGCCCGGCGGTGTGGAACAGCCGTTCGCCGGCCCAGGGACCTTTCAGCAACCGGATGCCGGCGAAGCGCCTGAGGTAGTAATCGATCCAGGCACCGTCGAAGGCCAGCGGATGGGCGGCGAAGATCGGCTGGCCGGGCAGGCCGCGCAGCCACTCGGCATAGCGCGCCACAACCGCCTGCGGCGGCTGCGGGTCTTCCGTCGCCGCGGCCCAGGCTTCGGGAAAGCCTTTGAACCAGTTTATGGTGATCGAATCCTCGCCGGCTTCGGGCAGCGGCGCCAGCACGGCCTCGAAGGTGTCGATTTCCTCGCCCACGGCATCGATGGCGACCGAGGCGAAGGCCAGCATAGAGTGGGCGCCGGGCGTCGGGCCGTTCACCTCGATGTCGGTGACCACGTAGACGGACGCCATCACGGTCAAATCACGAAAGCGGGTAGCCGGCGGCGACGAGAGCCTCACCGGCCACGTCGCAGTACTGGCGGTTGCATTCATCGTCGAAATGGTTCTTCCAGTCGCCGGCGATGCCTTTGCGCAGAAAACTCCTGGGATCGGCCTGGCCGGGCTGACGGCCGCCGGACGCGACGGAGAAAGCATTGCGCCCGACGATCTCCGCGACCGTGGCGGGGTTAGCATCGCAGCCGAACCACTCGAAGAGGCGCGTCATCTCCCCCTGGGCATCCGCCAGCAGGCTTTCGTAGCGGATCGGAAAGTGGCGCCCCGGGTGCGCGGCGGCGTCCCTTTGAAAGTTCGCCATGGTATCGCGCCAGGTGGCGGCATGGTTGCGAATGCGGCCGAGAAAGTCGGCGCGGTTCTCCGCCGCCAGGGGCGCGCGCTCCGGATGGAGGTGAAACCACAAGGAGACGTAGCAGTCGCGCCCGTCGCGGGTGGTGGAAACCAGGCGCACCTCGGGCAGGATGGCGCGCCAGGATCGCAGGTCGCGCTTGTAGTCCGGATCCTTGTCGCCGATCCAGCGCAGCTTGTCGGCCTTGCCGGCCTCGGCGGCGGCCCTCCGGACCGCCCCCAGGCGGTCGAGGAAGAGGAATTGCATGACGGCCTCGCCTTGGGACCGGGTCAGCGGGCGGTAGACCGCCCCGTCGCGGTAGATCTTGTCGTTGGTTTTGGTCAGCGCTTCGTTGTAAGCGCGGATTGCCGGGGCGAGCTGTGTCAGGAAGACGTTCAGCTTGCTCTCGCCGCCGCAGGCGATTTCAGAGTGGCTGTCGAGCAGGCGTTGCAGCCAGGTGGTGCCGGATTTGGTCACGCCGGTGACGATGAAAGTGCCGGTATGTTCCAGCAGTTCCCGGAGGTCTTGCGCTTCTGACAGAAATTTCACGGTCGCCGGCTCTCGCCCTCAGGTGGTCTTTCCTCTATCCCTCTTATCGGCAGGCGGGCCCGCTGTCCACTCTGCGCGCTTCTCCTCTCCGGCGGCCAGTCCGACTCGCGGCCAATACGTCGCTGAAGTGGTCTGAACCGTCGCCCAAGGGCAAAATAGGGTTGAATCTACCGGTCCCGCCCGTCATTAACATAGGACCTTAGTCAAAGTGGCCGATTGCTTTTCCAGCGGCGGGCTTTTTAGAGCTTATTGAGGTGGCTTGTTAAGGTGGCTCGGGGGCATCCCGGAGCAGGGTCGGGGCAGATATCGGGGCACACAAAGGGGCATCCAAGGCATGAAGATCGCTATTCCCAAGGAACAGCGCCCGGACGAAACGCGCGTTGCGGCGTCGCCTGAAACAGTCAAGAAGCTGATATCGCTCGGTTTCGAGGTCGCCGTCGAGAAGGGCGCCGGGCTCGGCGCGGCGCTGCCTGATACGGCCTATGAAAAGGCCGGGGCGCAGATCGCCGCCGACGCCACCGTCGCATTCGGCGCCGCCGACGTCGTCGCCAAGGTACGCCGGCCGCTGCCGGGCGAGACCAAGGGCCTCAAGCCGGGCGCCCTGGTGATCGCCATCATGGATCCTTTCCGCGCCGGCGATGAACTCGAGTCCCTGGCCCGGAGCGGCGTCACAGCCTTCGCCATGGACCTGATCCCGCGCATCACCCGCGCACAGTCCATGGACGTGCTGTCGTCTCAGTCCAACTTGGCCGGCTACAAGTCGGTGCTCGATGCCGCGGCGGTCTACGGCTCCGCCTTTCCGATGATGATGACGGCGGCCGGCAAGGTGCCGCCGGCCAAGGTCCTGGTCATGGGCGCCGGCGTCGCCGGGCTGCAGGCCATCGCCACCGCCAAGCGGCTGGGCGCCGTGGTCTCGGCCACCGACGTGCGCCCGGCGGCCAAGGAGCAAGTGGAGAGCCTTGGCGGCACCTTCGTGGCGGTCGAGGACGAGGAATTCAAGCAGGCCGAGACCGCCGGCGGCTACGCCAAGGAAATGAGCGCCGAGTACAAGAAAAAGCAGGCCGAGCTGATCGCCGAGACCATCGGGAAGATGGACATCGTCATCACCACGGCGCTGATCCCCGGACGCCCGGCGCCCAAGCTGATCTCCAAGGACATGGTGAAGTCCATGAGGCCCGGCGCCGTGATCGTCGATCTCGCGGTGGAGACCGGCGGTAACTGCGAGCTTTCCGAGCCGGGCCGGGTGATCGATGTGGAGGGCGTGAAGATTATCGGACATCTCAACGTGCCGAGCCGCCTGGCCGCCGACGCCTCGGCGCTCTATTCCCGCAACATCTACAACTTCATCGAGCTGCTGGTCGACAAGGAAGCAAAGAAGCTGGCGGTGAACTGGGAAGATCAGATCGTCGCCGACACCTGCATCGTCCGCGACGGCAAGATCGTGCATCCGGCTCTGGCGCCAAAAGACGCTGCCCCCAAAGAGCCTGAGGCCGGGGAAGAAGCCGCGCCGGCGGCGCCCGAGGCGGAAAAACCCGAAAACTCAAACGACGGACAGGGAGGCTGACGTCCATGGCCAACGAAAGCTTCTCTGAACACGCCGCCGCAGTTGCCAATCAGGCGCAGGATCTTGCCTCGGAAGTGGCGTCGCTGGCGGTCGAAGCCAGCCGCCTGACCGCCGAGACCGCCGGCCAAGGCGGCTCCTCCACTCTGGTGGTGGGCCTTACCGTTTTCGTGCTGGCGGTCTTCGTCGGCTACCACGTGGTCTGGCGGGTCACGCCGGCGCTGCACTCGCCGCTGATGGCGGTGACCAACGCGATCTCCTCGGTGATTATCGTTGGGGCGCTGATCGCCGCCGGGCCGGATCGTATCGGCTTCAGCGAGATCATGGGGCTGCTGGCGGTCATTCTCGCCTCGGTGAACATCTTCGGCGGTTTCATCGTCACTCAGCGCATGCTGTCCATGTTCAAGAAAAAGAAATAAGGGGGCTGGACAATCATGAACGCCGATCTCGCTGCGCTGCTGTATCTCGTCGCCTCCGTCTGTTTCATCATGGCCCTGCGCGGGCTGTCGCACCCGACCACCAGCCGCGCCGGCAATACCTACGGCATGGTCGGCATGACCATCGCCATTCTCACCACCCTGGCGACTCCGGGCGTGGTCAGCTACCCACTGATCATCATCGGCATGCTGATCGGCGGATCCATCGGCACGGTCATCGCGCTGCGCATTCAGATGACAGCTTTGCCTCAACTGGTCGCCGCTTTTCACTCCCTGGTGGGCCTCGCCGCGGTCTTCGTGGCGGCGGCGGCGTTTTTCCGGCCGGAGGCCTACGGTATCGGCGTGGTCGGCGACATCAAGGTCGCCAGCCTCATCGAGATGTCGCTCGGCGTCGCCATCGGCGCCATCACCTTCACCGGTTCCGTCGTCGCCTTTGCCAAGCTGCAGGGTCTGGTCACCGGCAAGCCGCTGGTGTTCCCGCTGCAGCATCCGTTGAATGCCGCCCTCGGCATCGCACTGGTGGTGCTCATCGTGTTCCTCTGCATCGACCAGTCGCCCGCCGTGTTCTGGCTCATCGTGCTGCTGGCGCTGGCGCTGGGCTTCCTGTTGATCCTGCCGATCGGCGGCGCCGACATGCCGGTCGTGGTCTCGATGCTGAATTCCTACTCCGGCTGGGCGGCCTGCGGCATCGGCTTCACGCTGCAGAACAACCTGCTGATCATTACCGGGGCACTGGTCGGTTCCTCGGGCGCGATCCTCAGCTACATCATGTGCAAGGGCATGAACCGCTCGATCTTCAACGTCATTCTCGGCGGCTTCGGCGGCGAGACGGCGGGGGCGGCCGTTGCAGCGGGCGACGACGATCGCCCGGTCAAGTCGGGTTCCGCCGACGACGCGGCCTTCCTGATGAAGAACTCGACCAAGGTCATCATCATCCCCGGCTACGGCATGGCGGTGGCTCAGGCCCAGCACGCGCTCCGCGAGATGGCCGACATCCTGAAGCGGGAAGGCGTCGACGTGCGCTACGCCATTCATCCGGTGGCCGGTCGCATGCCAGGGCACATGAATGTGCTGCTGGCCGAGGCCAACGTGCCTTACGATGAGGTCTTCGAGATGGACGAAATCAACCGCGATTTCGCCTCCACCGAGGTGGCCTTCGTCATCGGCGCCAACGACATCACCAACCCGGCGGCCAAGACCGACCCGGCCTCGCCGATCTACGGCATGCCGATCCTCGATGTCGACAAGTCCGAGCAGGTGCTATTCGTCAAGCGCTCCATGGCCAGCGGCTATGCCGGCGTGCAGAACGACCTGTTCTTCCGCGACAACACCATGATGCTGTTCGGCGACGCCAAGAAAATGTGCGAAGACATCGTCAAGGCGCTGGAAGCCAACTAGGGTCGGGACTCAATTGAGCCACCAAGTGACGGATGCGGCCAGGAAGATGGCAGCGAGGAAGATGTCGACCCGCTTGTCGTAGCGAGTGGCTATCCTCCTGAAATCTTTGAGCCTGCAGAACATCCGCTCGACAAGGTTACGGTCTCGGTAGGCGACTTTGTCGTACGAGTGAGGATGCTTGCGGGTTGGGTTTGGGGGGGTGACCGGCTCACAGCCCCGTTCGGTCAACCAGTCCCGCAGCTTTCGAGCGTCATAGGCCCGGTCGGCCAGGAGCTGCTTGGGGGTTGAGATGCGCTCGAGAAGCATGGCCGCGCCGACCAGATCATGCGTCTGTCCTGGCGTGACCGAGAGGGCGATGGGGCGGCCCAGCGCATCTGTTATGGCATGAATTTTAGTCGTCCGTCCGCCGCGCGATCGACCGATTGCGTGTTCGAAGTCCCCCCTTTTGCCCCCGCCGCCGAGCGGTGGGCCTTGATGTGGGTGGAATCCACCGCCGTGGTTGATACGACGACGCTTTTGCCAGTCAGGGCATAGAAAATGTCTTCTCAGACCCCCTGCTTGCTCCATCGATTAAAGCGGTTGTAGATCGTCGTATAGGGCCCGTATTCCGGTGGGCAGTCGCGCCAACGCGCTCCGATCTTCAGCATATGGACGATCCCGGAAATCACCCGACGGTCATCTACCCGACGTGCCCCGCGCCGGCCGCGCGGCAGATAGGGTTCGATCCGCTCCCACTCCTCGTCCGAAAGCCAATAAAGCCGTGCCATCCAGCCCTCCAGATCTTGAAAACCTGGATCACGGAATCACACCTCAACACCCAAGGGAGTCCCTAATTGAGTACCGACCCTAGAGAGCTTCACGCCGCTAAGCCGGAATCGGTCGCTGGCGGAACAGCCCGGCGGCGGCCTCAAGGCTCAGAATTCGACCTGCCAGAGCGGCTCCGGAGCTTGATCCGGGGCCGCTTCCGGTTCACCCTTGGACCCCACGCCGAACTCCAGGTAGATCATGCCGATTCCCGCTAAGATTCCCGCCACTGTCATCACCGGCTTCCTCGGCGCCGGCAAAACCAGCGCCATCCGCCACCTGCTGCAGAACGCCAAGGGGCGGCGCATCGCCTTGGTGATCAACGAGTTTGGGGATCTCGGCGTCGACGGCGAGATCCTCAAGGGCTGTGGTATCGAGAGCTGCGGCGAGGACGACGTCGTGGAACTGGCCAACGGCTGCATTTGCTGCACCGTGGCCGACGATTTCCTGCCGACCATCCAGGCCCTGCTGGACCGGCCGCAACCGCCCGATCACATCGTCATCGAAACCTCGGGCCTAGCCCTGCCCAAGCCTCTGGTGAAGGCCTTCGCCTGGCCGGAGGTGCGCACCCGCACCACGGTGGACGGGGTGGTCACGGTGATCGACGGCCCCGCTGTGGCCGACGGCCTCTTCGCCGGCGATCCGCAAGCAGTCGCGGCCCAGCGCGCGGCCGACGCGACACTGGATCACGACACGCCGCTGGAAGAGCTTTTCGAGGAACAACTGGCCTGTGCCGACATGGTGGTGATCAACAAGGCCGATCTGCTGGACGAGGCACGCCTGGCCGAGGTCGAGGCGATCGTCGCCCGGCATCTGCGCCCGGCGGTGAAGATCCTGCGCGCCAGTCACGGGGCCCTCGACGTGGCGGTTCTGCTGGGGCTCGACTCGGCGGCGGAGGACGATCTCGACAGCCGCTGGTCGCACCACGATGCCGCCGGCGAGCACGACCACGACGACTTCACCTCCTTTTCGGTGGTGTTGGGCGAGACCGAGCATCCCGACGCCTTGCTGGAACGCTTGCGGCCGATCATCGCCGCCCACGGGGTGCTCCGTGTGAAGGGCTTCGCCGCGGTCACCGGCAAGGCCATGCGGCTGGTTGTCCAGGGCGTCGGCGAACGCCTGCAGCACTACTACGATCGCGACTGGCGCCCGGAAGAAACCCGTGCCACGCGCCTGGTCTTCATCGGCGAGACCGGCCTGGACGAGGCGGCGATCCGCGCGGCCGTCGCCGCCTAGAAGGGGCGGGCCATGCACCTCCTCCAGGCAATGCCCGGCGCCATCGCCGACGGCACGGAAGCCATCGATCTCGGCCAGGATCCCGGCGACATCGTCTTTCTCTCGGCGGCCGATACCGAGCTGGCGGCGCTTTCCGCCGCGCAAGCGACTCTGGGGGAAGCCGCGCCGAGCCTGCGCCTCGCCAACCTCATGCAGCTCGGCCACAACCTGTCGGTCGACCTTTACGTGGAACAGGTGATCGCCGGCGCGAAACTGGTGGTGGTGCGCCTGCTGGGCGGCGAGAGCTACTGGCCTTATGGCGTCGAGCAGATCCACGCCGCCTGCCGCGCCAAGGACATCAAGCTGGCCATGCTGCCCGGCGACGACCAGCCGGACCCCGGCCTCTCGGCCTTCTCGACCTTGGAAGTAGAGGCGGCCTTCCGCCTCTGGCGCTACTGCATCGAGGGCGGGCCGGAGAACGCGCGCCATTTCCTGGGCTATGCCGCCAGTCTGCTCGGCCGGGACAGCGAGTGGCAGGAGCCTCGCCCCCTGCTGCGCGCCGGGATTTACTGGCCGGGCTCGAACCAGCCGGGACTCGACGACCTGCGCGCCGCGTGGAAGACGGCGGCGCCGGTGGCGGCCATCGTGTTCTACCGGGCGCTGCTGCAGGCCGGCAACGTGGCGCCGGTCGACGCGCTGATCGCGGCGCTGCAGGCCAAGGGCGTCAATCCCCTGCCGCTCTACTGCAACAGTCTGAAGGACTCCCAGTCGGCGGCGGTGGTGCGCGGCCTGCTGAGCGAAGCAGCCGCGGAGATCGTGCTCAATGCCACCGGCTTCGCGCTCTCGGCGCCCGGCGCGGCGCGGGCCGAGACACCTTTTGACGTCTGCGACGGGCCGGTACTGCAGGTGGTCTTTTCCGGCGGCAACGCGGCGGCCTGGGCCGAAGGCACGACTGGTCTCTCGGCCCGCGACATCGCCATGAACGTGGCCCTGCCGGAAGTCGATGGCCGGGTGTTGAGCCGCGCTGTCTCCTTCAAGGGCGAAGCGCGCTACGACCCGGCGACCCAGACTTCCGTGGTCGCCTATGAGCCGCAGGACGGCCGCATCGACTTCGTCGCAGCGTTGGCCGCCAACTGGCTGCGCCTGCGCCGCCTGCCGACGGCCAAGCGCTCCATCGCAATCGTGCTGGCCAACTATCCGAACCGCGACGGCCGGCTCGGCAACGGCGTCGGCCTGGACACTCCCGCCGGCACCATGAACGTGCTGCGCGCGCTGCAGGACGAGGGCTACGACTGCGGCGCGCTGCCGGCCGACGGCAAGGCTTTGATCGAACGGCTGGCGGCGGGGCCGACCAATGACCTGACCGACCGGGCGCGGCGTCCCGGCGGCGAGCGCTATTCCCTGGCCGCCTACAAAGGCTTCTTCGCCGGCTTGCCGGAATCGGTTCGCCGGGCCGTCACCGGCCGCTGGGGCGATCCTGAATCCGATCCCTTCGTCGAGAGCGCAGATTTTCGGCTGTCCGCCTTCCGCCTCGGCAGGGTGGTCATCGGGCTGCAGCCGGCGCGCGGCTACAACATCGATCCCGTCACCAGTTATCACGACCCCGCTCTGGTGCCGCCGCACGGCTACCTCGCCTTCTATGCCTGGCTGCGCGAGGCGGCCGGCGTCCAGGCGGTCATTCACATGGGCAAGCACGGCAACATGGAGTGGTTGCCGGGCAAGGCCCTGGCGCTCAGCGACGGCTGTTTCCCGGAGGCTGTCTTCGGCCCGCTGCCGCACCTCTATCCTTTCATCGTCAACGATCCGGGCGAGGGCACTCAGGCCAAGCGCCGCGCCCAGGCGGTGATCGTCGATCACCTGACGCCGCCGCTGACCCGCGCCGAGACCTATGGTCCCCTGGCCGAACTGGAGCGCCTGGTCGACGAGTACTATGAAGCTTCCGGTCTCGACCCGCGCCGCCTCAAGGTACTGCGCGAGGCGATCCTGGAGCTCTCGGCGGCCAGCGGCCTCGACAAGGACTGCGGCATTGCCGAGGGCGATGACCCTGCAAGCGCCCTCGGCAAGCTCGACAACTATCTCTGCGAGTTGAAGGAGATGCAGATCCGCGACGGCCTGCATATCTTCGGCGCGGCGCCGGAGGGGCGGCAGTTGACCGACCTGCTGGTGGCGCTGACGCGGCTGCCGCGCGGCCGCGGCGAGGGCGGCGACGCCTCGCTGCTGCGCGCCCTGGCGGCGGACCTGGGGCTGGCGGGCTTCGATCCCCTCGACTGCGCGCTGGGCGAGGCCTGGACCGGAGACCGCCCGGAAGCTTTGGGCGATTCAAAGGGCTGGCGCACCCAGGGTGACACGGTGGAGCGCCTGGAAGACCTGGCCCAGGCGCTGGTGGCCGGCGATCGCGCGGCAGATTCGGCCTGGACCCGCACAACCGAGGTGCTGGCCCGGATCGACAGCGAAGTCCGCCCCGCCGTGGCGGCCTCGGGCGCGGCCGAAATCGCCGGCCTGCTGACCGGCCTCAAGGGACGCTTCGTCGAGCCGGGCGCCTCCGGCGCGCCGACGCGCGGGCGCCTCGACGTGCTGCCCACCGGCCGCAACTTCTATTCGGTCGACACCCGCACGGTGCCGACGCCGGCGGCCTGGCAGCTCGGCTGGGCCTCGGCCGAGCGGCTGCTGCTGCGCCATCGCCAGGAGGAAGGCGCCTGGCCGCGGCGGCTGGCGCTCTCGGCCTGGGGCACCGCCAACATGCGCACCGGCGGCGACGATATCGCCCAGGCGCTGGCGCTGATGGGCGTGAAGCCGACCTGGGAGACCGCCTCGCGCCGCATCACCGGCTTCGAGATTCTGCCGCTTTCGGTTTTGGATCGCCCCCGGGTCGACGTGACCCTGCGCGTCTCCGGCTTCTTTCGCGACGCCTTCCCGGCGCAGATCGATCTGGTGGACTCGGCGGCGCGCGCCGTGGCCGCCCTCGACGAGCCGCCGGAGCTGAATCCCCTGGCGGCGCAGGTGGCCGAAGACCGGGCCGTGCTGATTTCCGCAGGCGTTTCGGAGGCGGAGGCGTCGCGTCGCGCCGGCTTTAGGGTCTTCGGATCGAAGCCCGGCGCCTATGGCGCGGGGCTGCAGGCCCTGATCGACGAGGGCGGCTGGCGCGAGGCGGCGGATCTCGCCAAGGCCTATCTCGCCTGGGGCGGCTACGCCTACGGCGCCGGTGCCGGCGGACAGGCCGCGCAAGGCCTCTTCGAAGAGCGCCTGAAAAAGGTCGAGGCCGTGGTCCACAACCAGGACAACCGCGAGCACGACCTGCTGGATTCCGACGACTACTACCAGTTCGAAGGCGGCATGACGGCGGCGGTCGAACATCTTTCCGGCGCCCGTCCCGTCGTCTACCACAACGACCACTCGCGCCCTGAAAACCCTAAGATCCGCACCCTGGAGGAGGAGATCGCCCGCGTCGTGCGCGCCCGGGTGGTCAATCCCAAGTGGATCGCCGGTGTGATGCGCCATGGCTACAAGGGCGCCTTCGAGATGGCCGCGACGGTGGATTATCTCTTCGCCTTCGCCGCCACCACGCGGGCGGTCGCGGATCATCACTTCGATGCCGTCTATGCCGCTTACCTGGAAGACCCGGCCGTGCGAGACTTCCTCGAGGAACACAACCCGGCGGCGCTGGCCGAGATGGCCGAGCGTCTGGGCGAGGCGCAGGAACGCGGCCTCTGGCGTCCGCGCTCCAACTCCGCCGCCGCCGAACTGAACGCGCTGAGACGCCGGCCCTTGGACGACGTGTCCGGGGACAAGATGGAGGTCGCGGAATAGTGGCTGAACTGACCGAAGACGAAATCAACGCCCGCGCCAACGAGAAGGCAAAGAAGCGCAAGGCGGCGCGAAACAAGATGCTGGCCGACAAGACCAAGGAAAAGGGCCTGTTGATCGTCCATACCGGCAAGGGCAAGGGCAAGTCGACGGCGGCCTTCGGCCTGGTGTTCCGGGCGCTCGGCAACGGCCTGCGGGTCGGCGTGGTGCAGTTCGTCAAGGGCAAGTGGGAGACCGGCGAGCGCGTGGCGCTGGAGAAGTTCTCCGACCAGGTCACCATCAAGGCCATGGGCGAGGGCTTCACCTGGGACACCCAGGACCGCGCGCGGGACATCGCCGCCGCCAAGGGCGCTTGGGAAATGGCCAAGCAGATGATCGAGGCCTGCCGAGGCGCCGACAGACCTTACGACATGATCCTGCTGGACGAGTTGAACATCGTGCTGCGCTACGACTACCTGCCGCTGGACGAGATCGTCGACTTCCTCGCCGGGCGCCCGGAGATGCTCCACGTCATCGTCACCGGGCGCAACGCCAAGCCCGAACTCATTGAGGCGGCGGATCTGGTGACCGAGATGACCCAGGTGAAGCATCCATTCCGCGAACAAGGTGTGAAGGCCCAGAAGGGCGTCGAGTTTTGAGTCCGGCCCCGGCCATCATGATTCAGGGAACCGGCTCGGACGTCGGCAAGTCCCTCCTGGTGGCCGGGCTGTGCCGCGCCTTCACCCGGCGCGGCTTGGCGGTCAGACCCTTCAAGCCGCAGAACATGTCGAACAATGCCGCGGTCACCGCCGAGGGTGGCGAGATCGGCCGCGCCCAGGCTCTGCAGGCCCGGGCCTGCGGCGTTCCCGCCGCGACCGACATGAACCCGGTGCTGCTGAAGCCGCAGAGCGAGATCGGCGCCCAGGTCGTGGTGCAGGGCAGGATCCTGGGCAATGCCAGGGCGCGCGACTATCAGGCCATGAAGGGCGATCTGCTGCCTCGGGTGCTGGAGAGCTTCGCGCGCCTGGAAGAGAGCGCCGACCTGATGATCGTCGAGGGCGCCGGCAGCCCGGCGGAGGTCAATCTGCGCAGCGGCGACATCGCCAACATGGGCTTTGCCGAGGCGGCCGGCCTGCCGGTGATCCTGGTGGCCGATATCGACCGCGGCGGTGTCATCGCCTCTCTGGTCGGCAGCCATGCGGTGCTCGGCGCGGCGGAGGCGCGGCGGGTTGCCGGCTATGTGGTGAACAAGTTCCGTGGCGACGTCAGCCTGTTTGATGACGGGCTCGCCGCGATCACCGGGCGCACCGGCTGGCCGTCGCTGGGCGTCGTGCCCTTCTTCCCTGAGGCCGCGAAGCTGCCCGCCGAGGATGCGGTGGCGCTGTCCCGTGCCGAAGCCGCCGGCGGCCGCGCCCTCAAGATCGCCGTGCCGCGCTTGGCCCGAATCGCCAACTTCGACGATTTCGATCCGCTCATTGCCGAGCCCGACGTCGCCGTCGACTTCGTCGAGCCGGGCCGTGCCCTGCCGGGCGACGCCGATCTGGTGATCCTGCCGGGCTCCAAGGCGACTCTGGCCGATCTCGCCTTCCTGCGCCGGCAGGGCTGGGACATCGATCTCATGGCGCACCTGCGCCGCGGCGGCCGCGTGCTCGGCATCTGCGGCGGCTATCAGATGCTGGGACGGCGCATTGCCGATCCGCAGGGCATCGAGGGTCCCGCCGGCGCCGCGGCCGAGGGGTTTGGTCTGCTGGCGGTCGAGACGCGGCTGACCGGCGAGAAGGCCTTGCGCGAGGTTCACGGCCGGCACCCGGAAAGCGGCGCCGAGCTGCGCGGTTACGAAATGCATGTCGGCGCGACCGAGGGCGCGGGGCTGGAGCGGCCTTTCCTCGAACTTGGCGGCCGCCCCGAAGGCGCCATTTCGGAGAACGGGCAGGTGGCGGGCTGCTACCTGCATGGGCTCTTCGCGGCGGACGGATTCCGGGCGGCTTTTCTCGGCGCGGTGAAGGCCCGCGCGGCCTCTGGCCTGTCTTATGATGCCCAGGTGGAGGCGACCCTCGACGGGCTCGCGGCTCACCTGGAGGCTCACCTGGATCTGGAGCGGATCCTGGAAATCGCCCGCGGACGCGGCGCCGAGGGCGGTGTGGCGCATTTCCCTTTGCCCCGCCCTCAGAGGGCACCGTAGAGTCCGCCCCAACCAAGAAGAACGGGCGCAGTGAGTTAGCAAGGAGAGCGTAATGGAAAAGTTTGGCGTGATGGTCTGTGGCCACGGCAGCCGCGACGAGGGCGCGGTGCGGGAATTCGAGGCCGTGGCCCGCGGCATCCGCGAACGCCTGCCGCAGTACGACATCGAGAGCGGCTTCCTGGAGTTCGCCACGCCGATCATCCGCGACGGCCTGGACAAGCTGCGCGGGCGCGGCGTGACCCGCTGCCTGGCGGTTCCGGGCATGCTCTTTGCCGCCGGCCACGCCAAGAACGACATCCCCTCGGTGCTGAACACCTACCAGGCGCAGCACCCCGAGATGGCCATCGACTACGGGCGCGAGTTGGCCATCGATCCCAAGCTGATGAAGGCCGCCGCGGCGCGCATCGAGCAGGCGTTGGAGGCTGCCGGCGGCCCCGGCTGCCGTGACGTGCCCCGCCACGAGACGCTGCTGATGGTGGTCGGGCGCGGCGCCTCCGATCCCGACGCCAACTCCAACGTCGCCAAGGTCATGCGGCTGCTGTGGGAGGGTTTCGGTTTCGGCTGGGGCGAAACCTGCTATTCCGGCGTCACCTTCCCGCTGGTCGAGCCGGGCCTCGAGCATGCCGCCAAGCTCGGCTACCGGCGCATCGTGGTGTTTCCCTACTTCCTCTTCACCGGCATCCTGGTGCAGCGCATCTACGACTACACCGATATCGTCGCGGCGCGCCATCCGGAGATCGAGTTCGTCAAGGCACCCTACTTGAACGATCACCCGGCCGTCCTTGACGCCTTCGCCGAGCGCGTGCAGGAGATCGTCGACGGCGAGAACCTGATGAA
The DNA here is from genome assembly GCA_040217155.1 of Kiloniellaceae bacterium. GTDB lineage: Bacteria > Pseudomonadota > Alphaproteobacteria > Kiloniellales > Kiloniellaceae > Pelagibius. The sequence goes on along the minus strand of JAVJNS010000016.1, from coordinate 26,524 downwards.
CTGCAAGCTATGCAAATACCGTGAGCAAGTACTGGGTTTCGAGGCCGAGGTCGGCCTGGCGCAGGAAAGCCACCATCATCACGTGGAGGGCATCGGCACCGGCGCGGCCAAGCAGGGTCATGACCACGGTCACGATCATGGCGATCATCACCACCGCCACGATCACAGCTACGATCACGGTCACGACCATGATCATAGCCACGGCCACAGCGATGGTGATGCGCACGATCACGGGCATCACCACCATCCCTATCCCCACGCCGACCACCCGCTGGGGCCGGTCAGCATGAAAAAAAAGACGGCGTAGCGATGTATTTTATCGTCCCTCATAAGCCACAGCTGTCAGGCTCGGGCTTGACCCGAGCATCCACGTCAGGGGCAAGCACCGGGCCTGCGGAGGGATGGACCCTCGGGTCAAGCCCGAGGGTGACGGTAGAAGAGACGGCGCGGGTGGCGACTGGGGGCATGGCATTCGCATGACCGCTACCGTCGACCAACCGGGCTTCGATTACATCCGCGACCCGCGGGAAATCACCCGCCGCTCCTTCGAGATCGTGCGGGCGGAAACCGATCTCTCGGCTCTGCCGGCGGAAATCGGCGCGGTCGCGCTGCGCGTGGTGCATGCCTGCGGCATGCCGGAGATCGCCGCGGACCTTGCCTGGTCCGGCGAGCTTGCCGGAGCCGGGCGTGCCGCCCTGCAGACGGGCTCGCCGGTGCTGGCCGACTGCGAGATGGTCGCCGACGGCGTCACCCGCGCGCGCCTGCCCGCCGGCAACCGCGTGATTTGCACTTTGAACGACGATCATACGCCGAACCTGGCGAAACGCCACGGCACCACCCGCTCGGCCGCCGCCGTGGACCTGTGGCGCGACGATCTGAAGGACGCGGTCATCGCCATCGGCAATGCCCCTACGGCCTTGTTTCGCCTGCTCGAAGTGTTGCGGGAAGGCGCGCCGCTTCCGGCGGCGATTCTCGCCTTTCCCGTCGGCTTCGTCGGCGCCGCGGAATCCAAGGAGGCGCTGATTGCCGCCGGCCTGAAAGTGCCTTACCTCACGCTGCGCGGCCGGCGCGGCGGCAGCGCCATGGCGGCGGCGGCGGTGAACGCCCTGGCCCGCACCGGACTGTGACCGTCATGGACGGTAAGACAGCGCCATGGCTGTCTCTCGTCGGCATCGGCGAGGATGGGCTCGCCGGCCTGACCGCGCCAGCGCGCGCCTTGGTCGATGACGCGGAAGTCTTCGTCGGCGGCGAACGCCATCTGGCGATGCTGGCGGAAGACGGTCGGGAACGTCTCGCTTGGCCGAGTCCGCTGTCGGCGCTGCTCGATGAAATCGAATCGCGCCGCGGCACGCGCCTTTGCGTTTTAGCCACGGGCGATCCTTTGTGGTATGGCGTGGGGGTCTCGTTGCTCAAGCGGATTCCGCGCAGCGAGATTGCCATCCTGCCCGGGCGGTCTGCTTTCACTTTGGCGGCCGCCCGGATTGGCTGGCCGCTGGCGGAAGTCGACTGCTTGACGGTGCACGGACGGCCGTTGTCCCTGCTGCATCCCTTCATCCAGCCCGGCGCAAAGCTGTTGATCCTCAGCGAGAATGCCGAGACGCCGGCGGCGGTCGCGGCACTGCTGACCGAACGCGGTTACGGCACGAGTCGTTTGACCGTGCTCGAGCACCTCGACGGGGCAAAGGAACGCCACCTAGACGGTAGCGCCGCCGACTGGAGCGCAAGCCACATTGCCGATCTCAACACTTTGGCCGTCGAATGCATGACTGGGATTGATGCGGCGCTGCTGCCGCGCACGCCCGGCCTGCCCGACGAGGCCTTCCGCCACGATGGCCAGATGACCAAGCGGGAGGTGCGCGCCGCAACCTTGGCGGTGCTGGCGCCGATCCCCGGCCAGCTGCTGTGGGACGTCGGCGCCGGCTGCGGCTCCATTGCTGTCGAGTGGATGCGTGCCGCGCCGCGGGCGCGCGCGCTCGCCATCGAGCGCGAGGCGGAGCGCCGTGCCATGATCGCCGAGAACGCAGAGTGCCTTGGGACGCCGCTGCTGCAGATCGTTGCCGGCGAGGCACCTCCGGCCCTCGACGGACTGGAAGCGCCGGACGCCATCTTCATCGGCGGCGGCGTGTCCCGCGACGGTCTGATCGCGGCCTGCTGGAACGCGTTGAACCCCGGCGGGCGCCTGGTCGCCAATGCGGTGACCCTGGAGGGCGAGGCGGCCTTACTTGGCTGGCAGCAGCGGCAGGGCGGCGCGCTGACTCGTTTCGCCATCTCCCGCGCCGAGCCGGTCGGTCCGTTCCAGGGCTGGCGGCCGATGATGCCGGTCACACAGTTTGCGGCCACGAAACCCTTGGGGTCGACGCCATGACCGGCACCCTCTACGGCCTTGGCATCGGGCCCGGCGACCCCGAGCTCATCACATTGAAGGCGCTGCGTCTGCTCCTGGCCGCGCCGGTGCTGGCCTATCCGGCGCCGGAGGAGGGCGACAGCCTTGCCCGCGCCATCGTCGCCGGGCACCTGCCCGGCGGCCAGACCGAGATCGTGCTGCGCATGCCCATGGTGGCGGAACGCTTCCCGGCGCAGGAGGTGTACGACTGGGCGGCCGCGGAAATCGGCGGTCACCTGGAAGCCGGCCGCGATGTCGCGGCGCTCTGCGAGGGCGACCCGTTCTTCTACGGCTCCTTCATGTACCTCTTCGGACGGGTGGCGGAGCGCTTCCCGGTGGAGGTGGTGCCGGGCGTCTCCTCGCTGACCGCCTGCGCGGCTGTCTTGGGCGCGCCCCTGGCGGCGCGCAACGACGTCCTGACCGTGGTGCCGGCGCCGCTGGACGAGGAAACCCTGGCCTGCCGACTGCGCGACGTCGAGGCGGCGGCGGTGATCAAGGTCGGGCGCCATCTGCAGAAAGTACGCAAGGTGCTCGGTGAACTCGGCCTGCTGGATCGTGCGCGCTATGTCGAGCGCGCCACCATGGGCGAGCAGCGCATCCTGCCGCTGGAAAGTCTGGACGAAGCCTCCGCGCCTTATTTCTCCATGATCCTGATCCATCGCCGCGGGGAGGCCTGGACGTGACCGGACTGGCGCCGGCCTTCATCGTCTTAACGCCCGGCGGCGCGGCGCTTGCCGACCGCCTGAAAAAGTCTCTGCCCGGTGCCGTGGTGTTCGGCAAACGCGGGCGGGTCAGCGCCGTGGACGATTGTTTCGACGACTTCACGGCGCAGGTGCGGGCCGCCTTCCTGCAAGGGCGTGCCGTTGTCGGTCTCTGTGCCGCGGGCACACTGATCCGCGCCCTGGCGCCCCTGCTCGCTGACAAGCGCGATGAGCCGCCGGTGATCGCGGTGGCCGAGGACGGCGGCGCGGTGGTGCCGCTGCTCGGCGGTCATCGCGGCGCCAACGATCTCGCTGGGACGCTTGCCGCAGTCCTCGACATCGCGGCTGCCGTCACCACCGCCGGCGACCGCCGCTTCGGCGTGGCGCTGGATGCACCGCCGATCGGCTGGCGGCTCGGCAATCCGGAACACTACAAGCGCTTCACCGCCGCCTTGCTCGGCGGCGAAAAGCTGCGCCTGCTGGGCGAGGCGGCCTGGCTCTGCGACGGCGGCCTGCCGTTCGATGACGGCGGTGCCCTGACCATCCAGGTGACCGAGAAGGCGGGCGTTCCCGCCCCCGATTGTCTGGTCTATCACCCGGCGCGGCTCAGCCTCGGCGTCGGCTGCGAGCGCCATGCCGAGCCGGCTGAACTGGAGGCGCTGGTGCGCGACACCCTGGCTAAGGCCGGCCTGTCGCCCCTCGCCATCGCCGGCGTCTTCTCCCTCGACGTGAAGGCCGACGAGGCGGCGGTGCTGGCGCTGGCCGAAAGCCTCGCCGTGCCCGCGCGTTTTTTCGACGCCGCGAGGCTGGAGGCGGAGACACCGCGTCTCGCCAATCCCTCCGACCTGGTGTTCCGCGAAGTCGGCTGTCACGGCGTCGCCGAGGGCGCGGCCCTGGCCGCCGCGGGCACCGAGGGGCAGCTTCTTGTCGCCAAGTCCAAGTCGCAGCGCGCGACCTGCGCCGTTGCCCTGGCGCCCGGCATCGTCGATGCGACCCAGGTCGGCAAGGGGCGCGGCACGCTCAGCGTCATCGGCACCGGGCCCGGCGATCCGGTCTGGCGTACACCGGAAGTCGAGGCCGCCGTGCTGGGCGCCACGGACCTTGTCGGCTACGGTCTCTATCTCGACCTGCTGGGACCGCTGGCCGCCGGAAAGGCCCGTCACGGCTACGAACTGGGCGAGGAGGAGAAGCGGGTGCGCGTGGCTCTCGATCTCGCCGCCGAGGGTCGCGACGTGGCGCTGGTGTGCTCCGGCGACCCCGGCATCTACGCCATGGCGACGCTGGTTTTCGAACTGCTGGAGCGCGGCGGCCGGGCCGACTGGCGCCGCATCGGCGTCGCCGTGATGCCTGGCGTCTCGGCGCTGCAGGCCGCGGCGGCGCGCGCCGGCGCACCGCTCGGCCACGACTTCTGCACCATCTCGCTCTCCGACCTGCTGACTCCTTGGGCGGCCATCGAGCGGCGCGTCACGGCGGCGGCCGAAGGCGACTTCGTCATCGCCTTCTACAATCCGGTCTCCAAGCGCCGCACGCGCCAGCTTGCCGAAGCGGTGGCGATTCTGCGCCGGCATCGCCGCGACGACACGCCGGTGGTGCTGGCGCGCAACCTGGGCCGCGACGGCGAGACCGTGACGATTCTCGATCTGGCCGACCTTACGCCGGACCGGGTCGACATGCTGACGGTGGTGCTGGTCGGCTCCAGCGAGACCCGCCGTGTGACGCGCAGCGACGGCGGCGCCTGGGTCTATACCCCCAGAGGATACGCGGGGAAGGCAGCGAAAAATTCGGAGGACGCGGCATGACGGTCTATTTCATCGGCGCCGGCCCCGGCGCGCCCGATCTCATCACTTTGCGCGGCCGCGACCTCATCGCGCGCTGCCCGCTGGTGCTCTACGCCGGTTCCCTGGTGCCGCAAGAAGTGGTCGCTTTCGCGCCGGAGGACGCCCGGGTGATCGACACCGCGCCCCTGACACTCGACGAGATCGTCGCCGAGATCGAAGCGGCCCAGTCGGCCGGGCAAGACGTGGCAAGGGTGCACTCCGGCGATCCCTCGCTCTACGGCGCCATCGCCGAGCAGATCCGCCGCCTGCGCGCCCTTGGCATCGCTTTTGAGATCGTGCCCGGTGTGCCGGCCTATGCGGCGGCGGCGGCCGCCCTGGAAAGCGAGCTCACCCTGCCGGAAGTGAGTCAGACGCTGATCCTCACCCGCACCACCATGAAGGCCTCGGCCATGCCGGAGGGCGAGGACCTGGCGACCCTCGGCAGGTCCGGGGCCACCCTCGCCATCCACCTCTCGATCCGCAATCTCAGGCACATCGAGGCGGAGCTGACGCCCTTCTACGGCGCCGACTGCCCGGTGGCGGTGGTCTACCGTGCTTCCTGGCCCGACCAGCAGATCATCCGCGGCACTCTCGCCGACATCCGCGAGAAAGTGCGGGCCGCCAAGATCACCCGCACGGCGCTTATCCTCGTCGGTCGGGTACTGGGCGAGGCCGACTTCATCGACTCAAAGCTCTACGACCCTAAGCACGTTCACGTCCTGCGGCCCAAGCGCCGCGCGTGAGGCAACGGGATTGACCCGCATCCTGTTTGCTTCAATCTCATCCCTATAGCGGGATCGAACTTCGCCTGACACAATGGCGTCAGTGGATATCGGCGCATTTGGGAGGGACGGTGTGACCAGGCTCCTATTCGGCGTGACAGCTCTTTTCGCCCTGTTGGCGGTGCTTGTGCCTCTGCCGGCGGTGGCCCAGGTCAGTAAGTGCTTCGCCTATGTGGAGCGGCAACCCTCTTTCGTGCCCGTCGGATACACAGCGGCGCAGGCAACGGACTCGGTGGACGTTACCTACGTCGGCCACTCCACCTTCCGCTTGCGGACGCCGGCCGGCGTGGTCATCGCCACCGACTACAACGGCTTCGCAGGCCGCGGGCCGATCCCGACGGTGGTCACCATGAACCACGCCCACGAAACACACTTCACCTCTTTTCCGGATCCCGCGATCGAGCATGTCCTGAAGGGATGGAACCCCGAGGGCGGGCCGGCGGTTCACGATCTGACTGTTCTGGACGTTTACATCCGCAATGTTTCGACCGACATCAGGTCCTGGGGCGGAACGGTGGAGCCCTTCGGCAATTCGATTTTCATTTTTGAGGTCGCCGATCTCTGCATCGGCCACCTGGGTCACCTGCACCACAAACCGGACCCCGAGCAACTGGCAAAGATCGGGCGCCTGGATGTTGTCTTCGCACCCGTCGATGGCAGCGTCACCCTGGATCTGCCGTCTATGATCGAAGTGCTGAAGGACCTGCGTGCCAGTCTTGTGATCCCGATGCATTATTTCGGCAGGTCATCCCTTAACGTATTCCTAAGCGGCATGGCCGGAGAATTCGACATTAGGATTGCCCGGGACTCTATGATCGAAGTTTCCCTTCGCAGCCTGCCCAGGCAGCCGACGGTGCTGGTGCTCGGCGGGGAGTGAATCCCTGCGAAGCAATCGGCCTATCTCTGCGCCTTTTCGAGAAGCGCCAATTTTTCGTTTGCCTTTCTCAGGCGTTCGAAGAGCACCTTGAGCAGTTCGATGGACTCCTCCGGCCTATGCAGCAGCATGTCCATGAACTGTTCTTTGCTGACCGACATGCAGGCGACGTCGCCTTTTGCCGTGGCCGTCGCCGAGCGTGGTTTGTCGTCGATGACGCCCATTTCGCCGAAGTACTCGCCACGTTCAAGGATAGCCACGGTCGTCTTATCCCCCGACTTGCGCCGGTGCAGAATCTCCACCTGCCCTTCGATGATGAGGAAGGCGGCGTTGCTGACATCGTTCTCGTGGAAAATAATCTCTCCGCTCTTGAAATTGTGTCGCTTCATCTTTCCCCCCGGGAAAAGCGTTGGCTTTCTTACCTTCAGGCCAATGAATACTGCCCATCTGATTGGGCATAAGATAGCCAGTTGTCGGCGAAACTTCCACAGAGCGAAAGCATGCCCTGTTTTGCTCACCAGCAAGTCTCTCAATGGATTTCCGCCCGCGGGCGGATTACAGAACCCATTGTGGATGCAGTTGGGCTCTGCCGGTCCGGTCCGATAGATCATCTGCGGTTCAAGAATGCCGCTTTCGGTTCCACGGGGTTCGCTCTAGTCTTAGCGTTTATTGCTCTTGCGGCGTTGTCGGGCCGCGCGGGCGGGGGGAAGGCTGACGGCTAGGGGAATGAATCAATGCTGAAAGAATTCAAAGATTTCGCAATGCGCGGCAATGTCATGGACATGGCGATCGGCATCGTCATCGGCGCCGCCTTCGGCAAGATCGTGACGTCCTTTGTATCCGACATTCTGATGCCGCCCATCGGGTTGCTCCTCGGTGGGGTCGATTTCTCAAGTATTTTCGTGGTCTTGGGTGAAGGGGAATACGCCTCGCTGGAGGCCGCAAAGGAGGCCGGCGCGGCAACCTGGAATGTCGGCGTCTTCATCAACACCTTGATCGATTTTATGATCATCGCCTTCGCCATCTTCCTGGTGGTCAAGGCGATCAACAATATGAAGCGCAAGGAAGAGGCGGCACCTCCGGCCCCGACCGAGAAGGCTTGCCCGCACTGTGCAACCAACATTCCGATCAAGGCGAACCGCTGCCCGAACTGCACTTCGCAGCTTGAGGCGGCCTGACAACCTTCGAAGGGCGCCGTTCCGCCGGCGCCCTTCCTCTGACTCCGACAATCGACCGACACGACAATGGTACAGGATATCCGGACACTGATAACGCCCGAAGGCTTCGGGCGCTTTCAGGAGGAACTGCGGCTGCTTCAAAAAGAGCGTCACGAGGTCTGCGCCATCGTTTCCTGGGCCGCCGGCAACGGCGACCGCAGCGAAAATGGCGACTACATCTACAACAAACAGCGGCTACGCCAGATCGACCGCCGCTGCGGCTGGCTGGCCCGGCGCCTGGAGAACGCCACGGTGGTGCGCCCGGAAGCGCAGACGTTGACGGGCAAGGTGAGCTTCGGCTCCCGGGTCACCTACATTGACGAGGACGACCGCAGCCACCGGGTGCGTATCGTCGGGCACGACGAGGCCGACCTGCAGCGCGGCGAAATCTCCATCGGCTCGCCGGTCGCCCGCGCCCTCATGGGCAAGGCCGCCGGTGACGGGATCGAGGTCGAGACGCCGCAGGGCGTGAAGTACCTGGATATCGAAGAGGTCGTTTGAGCTGTCGCGCGGCCTAGAGCCGCCCGGATATCCAGTCCAGCGCTTCGGCCGCCGACCCGGCCGTCTCCTGATCTTCATGGGGTGGACGCTCGATCATCACCACCGGCAGGCCGAGTTCGCGTGCCACGGCGATCTTGGCGTAGGTCGCTTCGCCGCCGGAATTCTTGGTGACCAGGGCCTGGATGCCATGGAGCAGAAAAAGGCCGCGCTCGCCGTTTTCCTCGAAGGGTCCGCGGCCAAGGACGACGTCATAGCGCCCGAGCGGCAGGGTCCCGCGCGGCGGGTCGATCATGCGCACCAGAAGCCAGATGCGGGGCAGCCCGGTGAAGGCGTCGATCTCCTGGCGCCCGACAGAGAGAAAAACCCGCTCGGCGAGGCCCGGCAGGGCGTCCGCCGCCGCCGCGGCATCGGGCACGCGCAGCCACTGGTCGCCCTCGACTTCTTGCCAGGGCGGACGCTCGATGACCAGGCGCGGTGTACCGGTGCGTCGGCAGGCGGCGGCGGCATTGTCGGAGATGCGCGCGGCGAAGGGGTGGGTGGCGTCGACCAGCATGTCGATCGCCTCTTTGCGCAGGTAATCGGCCAAGGCGTCGACGCCGCCGAAGCCGCCGATGCGCAGACCCCCCGGGATGGTCGCCGGTCGCTCGGTGCGCCCGGCCAGCGAGGTAATCACTTCCACGCCGTCTCGGTCCTGAAGGCGTTCGGCCAAGTCCCGCGAGTCGCCGGTGCCGCCCAGCAGCAGGATACGTTTCGGCTCCGTCATGCGGACCAGCCCGCTGCCCGCCCGACGAGGCCGCCCTGGCGGTCGAAGATCAGCACCTCCACCGCGGTCTCGCCCGCCAACTGGCCCAGCGCCGCGTCGCGGGCCCTTTCTGCGACAGCTTCTGCTAGGGGCAGGCCGGCCGCCAGGGCCAGGTCGAGCACCTGCTTGGCGGTATTGGCCGCACGAGCCTCCTCAATCAGCGGTTCCGCGGCGCCAAGACCGGCGAGCACCTCCGCCAGGAAATCGAAGTCCACCTGGCTGCGGCCCGAGTGCAGATCGAGATGGCCGGCAGCCAGCTTGCAGAGTTTGCCGAAGCCGCCGCCGATGGTCAGCCGCGGCAGCGGGTTGCGGCGCAGGTATTTGAGCAGGCCGCCGGCGAAGTCGCCCATGTCGAGCAACGCGGTTTCCGGCAGATTGTAGAGTCTCTGTACCGCGGCTTCGGAGGTTGAGCCGGTGCAGCCTGCGGCGTGGTTCAGCCCGGTGGCGCGCGCCACATCGATGCCGCGGTGAATGGAGTGAATCCAGGCCGAGCAGGAGAACGGCACGACCACGCCGGTGGTGCCGAGGATCGACAGGCCGCCGAGAATGCCGAGGCGCGGGTTCCAGGTCCTGGCGGCCAGCGCTTGGCCGTTGTCGACCGAGATCTCGATCACCACGTCGCCGCCGTCGTCCAGTTCGCCGGCGAGCGCTTCAACCACGGACCGCATCATTCGGCGCGGCACCGGGTTGATCGCCGGCTCGCCGACCGCCAGGGGCAGGCCGGGCTTGGTCACCTTGCCGACGCCGGGGCCTGCTTTGAAGGTGACGCCGCTGCCCGCCGCGCCGCGCCAAAGGGTCGCCTGGATCGTGGCCAGGTGGGTCACGTCCGGGTCGTCGCCGGCATCCTTGACGATGGCGGCGCTGGCGCGGTCGGCTGTCAGCGCCTCGCGGGCCAGAGCAAAGGCCGGCTGCTCGCCTTTCGGCAGGGTAATGCTGACCGGGTCCGGAAAGCGCCCGGTCAGCAGTGCGGTATAGGCGGCCTTGGTGGCCGCGGTGGCGCAGGCCCCTGTGGTCCAGCCGCGCCGCAACGCGCCTTCCGGTTTGCGTGTCATGTCGCTATTCTACAAGTTCAGGCTTTTCACTGACTAGGACGCCCTCACCCCGAGGTCTAGGCTGAATTCCATGATAGATGACGAACTCTCCTTGCCGGTCTTCGAGGCGGGAAGCGTATGGCTGGTCGGCGCCGGCCCGGGCGATCCGGGCCTGTTGACTCTGCACGCGGTGAACGCCCTGAAACAGGCCGACGTCCTGGTCTACGACGCACTGGTCGGTGGCGCCATCCTGGACATGGCGCGGCCGGATTGCGAGCGCATCTTTGCCGGCAAGCGCGGCGGCAAGCCGTCGCCGGTTCAGGCCGACATATCCCAGCGTCTGGTGCGCCTGGCCCAGGACGGCAACAGGGTGCTGCGCCTCAAGGGCGGCGATCCCTTCGTCTTCGGCCGCGGCGGAGAGGAAGCCCTGGCGCTGGTCGCCGCGGGGGTGCCCTTTCGCGTCGTTCCCGGCATCTCCGCCGGGATCGGCGGCCTCGCCTATGCTGGCATCCCGGTCACCCACCGCGACACCAACTCCGCCGTGACCTTCGTCACCGGCCATGGGGTCGGCGGCACGGTGCCGGATGGCATCGATTGGCCGGCCTTGGCCAAGGGCTCGCCGGTGATCGTGTTTTATATGGCTTTGAAGCACATCGCCGCCATAGCCGGGGCCTTGATCGACCATGGCCGCAAGCTGTCCGAGCCGGTCGCGGTGGTCAGCCAGGCGACCTTGCCGGAGCAGGTGATTCTGGAGTCCAGCCTCGGCGCCTGCGCTGCCGACATCGCCGCGGCCGGAATCGAACCGCCCTGCATCGTGGTGGTCGGCGAGGTGGCGCGGCTGCGGGCCGGCCTCGACTGGCAGGGCGCGGCCGAGGGGCGCGTTCTCAATCCCGATCCGCTTGGCCTCGGCCGGCGGCGGGAAACCGGATGAGTTCCTTAAGGACCGCCCCATGACGGCCCGGCCGCCCGGGCTGCTGGTCGCGGCCCCGGCCTCGGGCAGCGGCAAGACCACGATCACCCTCTCGTTGCTGCGCCATCTGCGAAACCAGGGCCGTGCCGTCGGCTCGATCAAGGTCGGCCCGGACTACATCGATCCCGGTTTTCACCGGGCCGCGGGCGGGCGGCCCTGCATCAATCTCGACGGCTGGGCGATGCGCCCCGAAACCCTGGCGGCCGCGGTCGGGCAGGCCGGGCAAGGAGCGGACTTGATCCTCGGTGAAGGGGTCATGGGCCTGTTCGATGGCGCCGGGCTGGTGGACGCGCGCGGTCTCGCCGCCGGCTCCACCGCCCAGCTCGCCGCGCTGACCGGCTGGCCGGTGGTGCTGGTGGTCGATTGCCGGGGCATGGGCGCCTCGGTGGCGGCGCTGGCCGCGGGTTTTGCCGGTTTCCACGACGCGGTGACCCTGGCCGGGCTCATCCTCAACAACGTCGCCAGCGCGCGCCATGAGGCGCTGCTGCGCGCGGCCTGCGAAGCCGCCGGGCTCGGCGTCTTCGGCGCGGTGCGGCGCGACACCGCCCTGGCCCGCCCGTCGCGCCATCTGGGTCTGGTGCAGGCGGCCGAAGACAGCGACCTCGACACCTTTCTCGAAGCGGCGGCGGCGAGCGTCAGCGCCCAGATTGACGTCTCCGGCCTCTGCGCCCGGGCGCGCGCGGCGCGGTGGCCGTCAGAGTCGGCGGATGCTTTGCCTCTGGCTCCCCTGGGCCAGCGCATTGCCGTGGCCCGGGACGTCGCCTTTGACTTTGTTTATCCCCTGGTGCTCGAAGGCTGGCGGCGGGCCGGGGCGGAAATAGTCCGCTTTTCACCGCTCGCCGATGAGGCGCCCGATCCCGCCGCCACGGCGGTTTACCTGCCGGGCGGCTATCCGGAACTGCAGGCCGGCAAGCTTGCCGCCAACGCACGGTTCCTGGCGGGACTGAAGGATGCCGCCGCCCGCGGCGCCGTCGTCTATGGCGAATGCGGCGGCTACATGGTGCTGGGACGGGGCCTGGTGGATGCCGGGGGCAGCCGCCACGCCCTGGCCGGCCTGCTGCCGCTCGAGAGTTCCTTCGCCGCGCCGCAGCGCCATCTCGGCTACCGGCGGGCGCAAACCCTGCAGGCCGGTCCGCTGGGGGCGGCGGGATCCGCCTACCGGGCGCACGAGTTTCACTATGCCCGGATCCTCGGCGGCGAAGGGCCGCCGGAAACGGCGCTTTTCCAGGTGACCCGGGCCGATGGCGGCGCGGCGGGCTTGGCCGGGCAGCGCTGCGGCAGTGTCGTGGGGTCATTCCTGCACATTATCGACAGCGAAGCGGGTGGACTCTGACCGGCTTTAACCTGCTCGCCGGTGCCCTGGCGGAGGCTGGCGCCACGAAGCGGCAAACGTCACAGAATTGACTTTGGCTTACCATGACCGCGGGGCGCTGGGCCTGCCGGCTGAAGATCGCTCAAAACCCAGGGAAACAGGGCGGTTTCGCGGGGTGGCTCTAATCAAAACGATGAAGTGTCTTGTCTTTTCGACGGATTTATGGCGGGGTGGCCGGCGCGTAAGATCATCCGTTCCACAAGGGCCATTGCAGTGGTCGTCCGGCTGTGTGCCGTGAGAGTGCACGGCGCCGTGCCGCCGCATCGTTTGCGTACCCGGATCCCTTGTCCAAGGGGCCTTGGGATACAAGAGTAATTTTGCCGAGAGGATCTTAAATGGAGCAATCCGCGGGAGAAATCTGGGACTTGGTGGCGGGGCTGGTGACCACCTACGGCCTCAGCGTCATCGGCGCCATCGTTATCCTGATCGTCGGCTTCGTGGTCGCCGGCTGGGTACGAGGCAGCGTCAGGTCGGCGCTCAGCAAGGTCAGCAAGGTGGACGAGACGCTGCGCGGCTTCTTCTCCAGCCTCGCTTACTATGCGGTGGTGATTTTCACCGTCATCGCCGTGCTGGCCCAGTTCGGCGTTCAGACGACCAGCTTCATTGCCGTGATCGGCGCCGCCGGCCTGGCGATCGGCCTGGCGCTGCAGGGAACGCTCAGCAATGTCGCTGCCGGTGTCATGCTGCTCTTGTTTCGGCCCTTCAGGGTCGGCGACTATATCGAGGGCGGCGGTCTCGCCGGCACCGTGAAGAGCATCTCGCTGTTCATCACCGAGTTGGCAACGCCCGACAACGTGCAGATCATTGCGCCCAATTCGGAGCTTTGGGGCTCGGCCATCAAGAACTATTCGTTCCACCCGACGCGGCGCGTCGACCTTGCCATCGGCATCGCTTACGAGGACGACATCGAGTCCGCCCTGGCCGCCATCGTCGACGAGGTGAAAAAGGACTCCCGCGCCCTGGCCGATCCGGCTCCCATGGCGGCGGTAACCGACCTGGGTGACAGCTCGGTGAATTTCACCGTGCGGGTCTGGTGCAATGCCGCCGACTTCTGGCCGATGAAGTTCGATCTGACGAAGAACCTGAAGAACCGGATGGACGCCGAGAACATTTCCATTCCCTATCCGCAGCGCACGGTTCACATGGCCGGCGCTGAGACGGACTAGGCGATATCCTGATGGAGTTGCGCTGGATGAGGATCCTCAAGCTTGCCCTGTTCTGTATGGCCCTCGGCGTGCCGCTTGCCGGTGGCGCCGTGGCCCAGGGCAGCCTCTTCGACAAGGCAAAGGAGCTGTTGCCTTCGGGCGGCGGCGCGGCGGGCGATCTTACGACGGCGGAGATCGGCGAGGGCCTGCGCGAGGCCCTGCGCGTGGGGACGGAGCGCGTGGTCGGCCAACTCGGCCAGACCGACGGGTTCAACAGCGATCCCGACATTCACATTCCGCTGCCGAAATCCTTGCAGCGCGTGCAGCAGGCGCTAGGGGCGGTGGGCATGTCGGGTCTCGCCGACGATCTGGAACTGCGGCTCAACCGGGCAGCGGAGGCGGCGACGCCCGAGGCCAAGCAGATTTTCTGGGATGCCATATCGCAGATGACGCTCGAGGACGTAGAGGCCATCTATGACGGCCCGGAGGATGCCGCGACGCGCTACTTCCAGGACAAGATGTCCAATCCGCTGTCGGACGCCATGCGCCCGGCGATCGACGACTCCCTGGCTGACGTCGGCGCCATAGCGTCCTATGATCGGATGATGGGCGAGTACCGCGCCATCCCCTTCGTGCCGGATGTGAAGTCTGACCTGACGGATTATGCTCTGGGCGAGGCATTGGACGGGCTGTTCACCTATATTGCGCGGGAGGAGGCGGCCATCAGGTCAAATCCTGCCAAGCGCACGACTGAGATCTTGCAACGCGTATTCGGGGGATGATGGCGTGGCCGCGGTGTGGCCTGCGCCCCGACAGGAGATTTTGCACGAATGAAGAAACTGCTCATCGGACTCGGTGTTGTCATACTGCTGCTCGTCGTCGCAGTCATCGTCATCCCCATGCTGATCCCTCTTGAGAAATACAAGAGCGAGATCCAACTCTATGCCAAGGACGCCACCGGCCGCGACCTGCGCATCGACGGCGATATCTCGCTTTCGCTGCTGCCCGCCATCGCGATTTCCGTGGCCGACGTCGGTTTCGCCAATGCGCCGGGTGCCGCGACGCCGGAGATGGCGGCCATCGACCGCCTCGATGTCGCCCTGCAGATTCTGCCCCTGCTGAGCGGCGAGGTCGCGATCGACCGCTTCGTTCTCGAAAATCCGACGATTTACCTGGAAGTCGATGCCCAAGGCCGGCCCAACTGGCAATTCGACACGGCAGCGAACGCGGCGGCGTCCGGTGCCGATTCCAGCGGCACTTCCGGCGGCGCCAGCGCCGGGACCAGCATCAGTGAGCTTCGCCTCGGCGAAGTGCGCCTGGTCGACGGGACGCTGAACTACGTGGATCGGCAATCCGGACAGGAATTGCAGGTCAGCGAAGTCAACATGGAACTTTCACTGCCCAGCCTTTCGTCGCCCTTCTCGGCCGAGGGCTCGGCGGTGTGGAACGGCGAAACCGTGTCCCTGGAAATCGATGCCGAGAATCCGCGCGCCCTCATGGCGGGCGACACCAGCAAGCTGGCGATGAAGGTGGAGTCGGCGCCGGTCGTGTTTTCCTTCGACGGTGCCGCGCGAAGCACCGATGCGGTCGGACTGCAGGGCGCCTTGGCCCTGGACGTGCCGTCGATTCGTGAGCTGGCGGCCTGGACCGGCACTCCGTTGGACTTTCCGGGGGAGGGCCTTGGGCCCTTCAACATTGCCGGCCAGTTGGAGATGATGGGCAAGAAGATCGCGTTGACCAATGCCCAGATCAAGTTGGATGAGATCGCCGGGAAGGGCCTCTTCTCCGTCGACGCGTCCGGCGCCAAGCCGCTGATCAAGGCCGAGCTGACTGTCGGAGAATTGAATATCAATCCCTATCTGCCGCCGGAGCCGGAAGGCGCCGCGTCCGGTTCTTCCGCTGCAGGCAGCGGGGGCGGCGCCGGAGAAGCGGGCCAATGGAGCGACGAGCCGATTGACGTTTCGGCGTTGGCGGCGCTCGATGCCGACTTGGCATTCGCCGCTGACGAAATCCTCTTCAAGGATGTCAAGATCGGCAAGAGCAACCTCAAGATCCTCATCAAGGACCGCAAGTTGACCGCCGACCTCGCCGAAATGCAGCTCTACGAGGGTGCCGGCAAGGGCAGGATCGTGGTCGATGGCAGCAGCGGCAAGCCGGCCATCGCCGCCGACTTCGACCTGGCGAACTTTCAGGCCGGCCCGTTCCTCAACGACCTGGCCAAGTTCGACCGCATTCTCGGTACCACGGAGAGCAAGCTGTCGGTAAAGACGACGGGCGCTTCGCAACGCGAACTCGTGTCCAATCTCAACGGTGACGGCGCCGTTGTATTCCGCGACGGCGCCATCAAGGGGATCAACCTGGCGGCCATGGTGCGTAACATCTCGACGGCCTCGCTGGAGCAGGGTTTCGACGCGGCGCAGGCAACCGATTTCGCCGAGCTGTCGGGAACCTTCACCATCGACAAAGGCATTGTCAGCAACGACGACCTTTCGCTCATCGCGCCGCTGGTCCGCATGACAGGGAAGGGCACGGTGCCTTTGCCGCCGCGGACGGTCGACTATGTGGTGAAGCCGAAGCTGGTGGCAACGGCGGAGGGCCAGGGCAGTTCCTCGGATCTGGCCGGTATCGCGGTGCCGATCAACGTGACTGGACCCTGGCACGACATTTCGTACAAGCCGGACCTGGAAGGCGTCCTGAAAGAACAGATGAAGGATCCTGGCGCGGTGATCGAGAAGCTGCAGGACGGCGAAGGCGCAAAGGGTCTGCTTGACGGACTTAAGCCCGGCGGTGATGCGGGCGATGGCGGCGGCTCCAGCCTGCCGCTCGATCTGAAGAAGGGGTTGTTTGGCAATTGAGTCTGTGCAGCACGGTGGTTGCGGTTTGCGGCCGCTGGGCCGCTGCCGCCATCGTGTTGTCCGCCGCGGCCTGCGCCGGCGGCGATCCCACGCCGCCGCAGGTGCGGATCGTCGATTTGCAGTTTCTGGAAAGTAGCGTCTTCGAGCAGCGGTTTCAGATCGATCTCAGAATCGGCAACCCCAATGACTTCGATCTGCCGTTGGATGGTCTCACCTTCGACCTCGAGGTGAATGGGCAGGATTTTGCCCGCGGCTTCACCAATGAAAGGGTCACCATTCCGCGCCTGGGTGAAGAGACGATCTCGGTGGTTGCCTCGACCACACTCATAGAGTTGGTGCAGCAGATGCGGCTGCTGGCAGAGCGCGGCGATCTCTCCTACCGCCTGCACGGCACGGCCTATCTCGACAGTTTCGCCAGGCGCCAGGCGCCTTACGAATACGAAGGCAGCTTCAGCCTTCGCGACCGCCGGACAAGACCCGGCAAAGCCATCTGAACGTCGCGCTTTGCCCCGGACGGCCTGAGAATGCTACATCCGGTAGCCGGACTGCGCCAAATCCCGCACGACCGGCCACGCCTGGATGCAGGCCCGAACCCTTGCCGTGCAATTGAAGATTGTGAGCCCGAACCTTGTCCTCCGATGATCTCCTGACGGCGGCGCCCGCCGCCGCTCCCGCCACTCCGCCCCGTGCGGCCCGCGAACCCAGGCCCGTCTCCCTGCATGGCATGACCCGCGAAGACCCCTATGCCTGGCTGCGCGCCGGCAACTGGCGGGAAGTGATGCGCGATCCGGCGGCCCTGGGGGCGGATATCCGCGCCTATCTGGAGGCCGAGAACGCCTACACCAAGGCGGCCATGGCCCCGACCGAGGCCCTTCAGGCGCAGCTGTTCGACGAGATGAAAGCACGCATCAAGGAGGATGACAGCACGGTTCCAAGTCCCGACGGCCGCTTTGCCTACTACCAGCGTTTCGAAACCGGGGGGCAGCATCCGGTGTTCTGCCGACGCCCGGCCGAGGCTGCCGGCAACGCTTCGAGTCGAGACGGCGAGGAGGTGTTGTTGGACGGCAACAGCGAGGCTGAAGGAGAAGCCTTTTTCCGCGTCGCTGCCTGCGAACACAGTCCCGACCACCGGCTGCTGGCCTACGCGGCCGATCGCAACGGCTCCGAGCTCTATCGGATTAACGTGAAGGACCTGGAATCCGGCGAAGTGCTCGCCGATTCGATCGAGGGCGTGCAGGGCAGCCTGGTCTGGGCCGAGGACGGACAGACCCTGTTCTATGTCACCCTTGACGAGGAGCACCGTCCCTCCAAGGTCTTCCGTCACCGCCTGGGCAGCGAGTCAGCGGACGACGTTCTGGTCTACGAGGAGCCTGATCCGGGTTTCTTCGTTGGCCTCGACAAGACCGAAAGCAACCGCTTCATCGTCATTTCGGCGCATGACCACACCACTTCGGAGGCGCGGGTCATCGATGCCGCGGCGCCGGAGACCACGCCGCGCCTGATCGCCGCGCGCGAGCGCGGCATCGAGTACGACGTGACCGACCATGGCGAGCGGTTCCTGATCCTGACCAATGCCGATGGCGCCATCGACTTCAAGATCGCCGAGGCACCGATCGAGACGGCAATCGGAACGGCGGGCCGCGAGTGCTGGCGCGACCTGGTGCCGCACGCGTCGGGGCGGCTGATCCTCAGTCTGCTGGTCTTCAAGGATTTCCTGGTCCGCCTGGAGCGCGAAGGAGGCCTGCCGCGCATCGTCGTCACGGCACTGCCCTCGGGCGAGGAGCACAGGATCGACTTCGATGAGCAAGCCTACGCGCTCGGTCTGGTGCCCGGCTACCTCTATGACACCACCCGGCTTCGTTTCGCCTATTCCTCGCTGACGACGCCGCAGCAGATCTACGACTACGACATGGTGAGCCGCGGCCGTGAGCTGCTGAAGCAGCAGGAAGTGCCGAGCGGCCATGTTCCGTCGGACTATGAGGTCCGCCGCCTCCTGGCACCGGCCCATGACGGCGAGGAAGTGCCGGTGTCGCTGGTCTATCGCAAGTCGACGCCGCTCGACGGTTCGGCGCCGCTGCTGCTCTACGGCTACGGCTCCTACGGCCTGTCCACCCCGGCCGGCTTCTCCGCCAACCGCTTCAGCCTCGTCGACCGCGGTTTCGTCTACGCCATCGCGCACATCCGCGGTGGCACCGACAAGGGCTATGGCTGGTACCTGGACGGCAAGCTGGAGAAGAAGACCAACACCTTCCGCGACTTCATTTCGGCGGCGGAGGCCTTGATCGACCGGGGCTTTACCCGGTCCGGCCAGATCGTCGGCCATGGCGGCTCGGCGGGCGGCCTGCTGATGGGCGCGGTGGCCAACATGCGCCCGGATTTGTTCCGCGGCATTATCGCCGACGTGCCTTTCGTCGACGTGCTGACCACCATGTGCGATGCCGAACTGCCGCTCACCCCGCCGGAGTGGCCGGAGTGGGGCAACCCGATCGAGAGCGAGGAAGCGTATCGCACCATTGCCGCCTACTCGCCTTACGACAACGTCGACGCCAAGGATTATCCGGCGATCCTGGTCACCGCCGGCCTGACCGATCCGCGGGTCACCTACTGGGAGCCGGCGAAGTGGGTCGCCAAACTGCGCGCGACCAAGACCGATGACAACCTGCTGCTGCTGCACACCATCATGACGGCCGGCCATGGTGGCGCCTCGGGACGCTTCGACAAGTTGCACGAGGTGGCGCTGGCCTACGCCTTCGCGCTGTTGATCAGCGGCAAGACGGGCGGCGGATAGGCCGCCGCCCGCTCGGGTTCGCCGACTGGTCTTTTGTCAGGCCGCTTTGACCGAGGACAGGAAGCCGTCGACTTCTTCATGCAGCTTGCCCGCCTGGGTCGAGAGATCGGAGGCCAAACTCGTCACCTGTTGGGCCGCTTGAGTCGTCTCGCCGGTGGCGGCGTCGACATTTGAGATGTTGTGCGTCACCTCGGCGGTTCCGGTCGCGGCCTCCTGCACGTTCTTGGCGATCTCGTTTGTGGCCGCGCCCTGCTCCTCCACGGCGCTCGAAATCGCCGTGGCGATCTCGGCCATCTGTTCGATGGTGCTGTTGACACGGTCGATGGCGCTCACCGCCTGCGTCGTGGAGCCCTGCATGGCCGAGATCTGCTGGCTGATTTCCTCCGTCGCTTTGGCCGTCTGGTTGGCCAGGGACTTCACCTCGCCGGCGACCACCGCGAAGCCCTTGCCGGCATCGCCGGCGCGCGCCGCCTCGATGGTGGCGTTGAGGGCCAACAGGTTGGTCTGTTCGGCGATGTCCTGGATCAGGTTGATGACGGCGCCGATCTTGTCGGCCGCCTCGGCCAGTTCGCCCATCGTTTGGCTGGTTTGCCCGGCCTCGTTCTGGGCTTTGCGCGAGATGTCGTTCGATTGGCTGACCTGGCGGCCGATCTCCGCGATGGCGCTGTGCAGCTCTTCCGAAGCCGCCGCGACCGTCTGCACGTTCGACGATGCCGAGTCGGCCGCCTTGGACGCCGCGCCGGCGCGTTCGCTTGTCGTTGCCGCCGCTCCGGTCATGGTTTCGGCGGTTTCATGAAGCTGGGTCGAGGCCGTGGTGACGGCGCTGAGAACCTTGCGGACCGCCGTATCGAAGTTGGCGATCATCTTCTCGATGGTCTCGCTGCGCTTTGCCTGCGCCGCCTGCTGTTCGGCCTGCGCCGCCTCCAGGCGTTGCCGCTCGATGGCGTTTTCCTTGAACACCAGGACGGCGCGGGCGATGTCGCCGATCTCGTCCTTGTTGGCGGTGGCGGGCACTTCCTGAGTGGTGTCGCCCTCTGCCAGCGCGGCCAGCGTGCGGGTCATGTTCTGCAGCGGCCGGCTGATGCTGCGGCCGATGACAAAGCTGGCGGCGATGGCAAAGCAGAGAGTGACCAGACCGGCGATGATGAAGATCAGGCGGGTCAGGTCGCGCGAATGTTCCAGGGATTCTTCCGCAGCGTGGTAGCCTTCCGTTGCGACCTCGAAAGTGCGGTCGAAGTCCTCGCCCATGCGCGCGAAGATCTCGCTGAGCAGGGGCGTTTCCTGGGCCAGAGCCAATGACGCCGCGGCCCAGGCGTGGAAGCCCTTCTGGTAGTCGTCCATCAGCGCGGAAACTTCCTGTTTGAAGCTGCCCGGCAGGGCCTCGCCGGCCAGCAGGGCATCGAATTCCTGGCGGCGCTCGTCGATCCGTCCGATGTACTTCTCCGCGCCCCTCAGCATGAAGTCTTTTTCATGACGCCGCATCATCAGCATCTTCACCGTCAAGGCATCGAGGCCGGCTTCCTTCAGCTTGGTTTCGACGTCTTTCTCAGCGGCGCGCAACGTCCCCTGCAGGCCGCTATTTTCGTCGAGGCCCAACTGCTCGTGTTGCTGGACAATTTTCTGGAACTGGGCCCTATGCTCGGTGATACCGGCGCGCAGTCTGGCGATTTCGTCCTGGATCGGCGCGGACACCGCCAGACTGGCCATGCGGTCGAGGGCTTCGCTGACGCTGGCCGAGGCCGCGTCGTATTTCTCCACGTATTTCAGATCGCGGCGGATGAGGAAATCCTTCTCCCACCGGCGGATCTGCAGGGCGCCGTTCTCGATCTGCTGGGCGAGCTGTGCCAGATGAGATTGCCGGGTGCCTTCCTCGATCGCGCGATTCATCTGAAGATCGCCGACCATGTAAGCGGCGCCCAATACGACGATCGCGATGGCGCTCAAGGCGGAGAGCAGCCCGATCCGCAGCGAGATCTTCATATGACTCAAGATGAGAGACAGCTTTTCCAAAATCATCGTCTGACGTCCTTCATTCTCATGGCGCCCGCGCACGATTTGGCGCGCCGAACTCGGTGTCGAGCGGCGGAAGATATGTCTGATTTGTCAAAAAAAACTAAACAGATCGGCCAGAAAGGCGCAGAAGGATGTGAGCGGATATTCTAACGATATGAATAGGAAGGAGACATCACGACGTCTCTAATATGAAAATAATCGTATAGGTCGTGCGTTCCGGCCGCGACTGAGGCTTAGGTGGTGGTGCCGTAATTGGACGCCGGCTGCGCGATCAGGTTTCCTTGGGCACCTCGATGCGCTCGGGCAGCGACAGGGGAAGCGGCTGTCCCGATTCGATGCCGGGATCGACGGTTTCGTCGATCTTGGGAGCCGGTGCCGCGCTCTCTACAGGCGGCGCGGCCGCCTTATCGTCACTACGTTGAATGGCAGGTTCGAGGGTCGCCGGCGGCGCGGCTCGTTGCGGCGGCGCTTGTTCAGGCGATCGGCCTCCCAGGCTGTCGTTCACCGCTTCGGCGATGCGCAGCAGCTTGTCCTGCGCCATCCTGCCGACAAGGCTGTAGGCCATACGGCTGTCTTCCCACAGGAACTGGGACGACTCGCCGTCGCGCGCGAAGGTGAAGGTGATTTGCCCCGCCGTCCCGCCGGCCGTCCCGCCGGCGCGCATGTAGAGGGTGACGCGCTGGCCGCTGTCATCCTGGTAGAGCAGTTGGGCCGCCGGCCGGCCGCCGGCGGTGGTGATGACACGCTCCGTCACCCTCTCGAACCCGAGGGCTTCAAGATTGGGCAGCCGCGCCGGGGCACCGCCGGGCTGCGCCGCCAGCCAGGTGGCGACCTTCGGCCGGCTGTTCTGGGTCGCGGTGGTGGTTGCCGGCGGAGCGCTGCTGGCCAGCTGCAGCGGTGTCTCGCTCGCTTGGCGGGTCAAGGCGACCAGAGGATCTTGGCGCCAGGGGGCATGGTCGAATGCCAGCCACCCCGCCGCGCCGGCTGTCAGCAGCACCGCGATGCCGGCGGCCAGGCACCGGTAGCGGTTGCGCGGTGGCCTCGGCGCCCTGGCGTCTCGATCCAGCTGCGACTGAAGGTTCGATACAAGCGCCGCCATGGCCGGCGGCATTTCAACGGCGTCGTCCTTGATCAAGGGGTCGAACAAGGCGTGCAGTCCGATATTCTGATCGCGATAGGCCGCAAGCCGGGCGGCTTCGCCAGGCTTGGTGGCCAGATAGGCCTCGATCGCCGACCGCCGGCGCCCGCCCGCCTGGCCGTCGACATAGGCCTGCAGGTCGGCTTCGCCGGGGCCGGCGCCGTTGTCGTTGTCGTGCCGTCTTGGCGTCATCGAGCCTGCCGTAGTTGTTGGGGGACGCGGCGCAGGTCGGCCATCGGCGCCCCGTTCATCATGCGCCGCAGAGCTTCGCGGCCGCGCGACAGCCGTGACATCACGGTGCCGATTGGAATGTCCAAGGTGTTGGCCGCTTCCTTGTAGGCCATGCCTTCGTAGCCGACGAGCAGCACCGCCTGGCGTTGCTCTTCGGGCAGTCTTTGCAAGGCCGCCGCCAGGTCGTGCAACTCGACGTGGCCATGCTGCGGCGCCGGCTGCGGCAGCTGATTCTCCAGAACCTCCGGCGGGATGGAGTAGTTCCATCTCTTGCGCTCGTTCAAACGGTCGACATGTGCGTTGTGCAGAATGGTGAAGAGATAGGCGCGAAGGTTGCGAATTTCTCCCGCCTTGCCGCATCGCGTCAGGGCCCGACTGAGACTTTCCTGCACCAGGTCGTCCGCTTCGGCCGAATTTCCCGTCAGCGCCCGCGCATAGCGTCGCAGGCCGGGAATATGCTCGAGGATCTCGTTTTCCGCTTTGGCCACGCTTTTCGCCTCCGTTGGTTTTAAAAGCACCGCAGCCGGCTTGCCGCCGAACTGCCTGCATCGAAGGTAGGCAGCACCGCGATGGTTGTCCTGGAACCTTCGGGAGGCTGATTTGTGGCGAAATGTGGGGAACTTTGCCGCAATCATGACAGGAACTTTTTTCACCTTGCGGTTTCCCGCAGTGTCAATCGTGTGAGGCTCCGGCGGGCCACCCGCAGCGGCTCGCCACGGCGCTTGCCACAGCGGTCGCCTCGGGGCTGGCGACGGCCCGCCGGCGTGACGGCTGTTTCCGGTTACTGACTGCTGCTGCCCTCCGGCGCGGCCGCGCCGGGCGCCGGATTTTGCGGCTCCATGGCTTCGGGCTCCATGGCTTCGGGCTCCATGGCCTCGGGCGCCAGTGGTGCCGTGCTCCCTTGGCTGTCGGACGGCGCGGCGCCTTGCTGCTGCATCGGAACCGAGGTGCTGTCCGAGGCATCCTGCTGGTCGCAGGCGGCCAGCGGCAGCGCGATTGCGGCGGCGGCGAGAGTCGAAAGAAGAAGGGACCTGCTCATCTTGCTAACCTCCAACTGCAATAGGTCTGGGGCGGTGGATCTATCGCAGTCCTGGTCTGCAATCCCCAACGGGGATGGCGGCCGGCGCCAGGGGAGAGAGCTGCGCCGGCCGCCGCTACGGGCTGTGAGGGAAGGGCACGCCCGCAATTGCATCGACCCGGACTATGAAGACCGCGATCGTCACCGGCATTTCCGATCTTCTGTCCTGCTTGACTGCGCAGGCGCTGAAGCTGAGGGTGTCCGCCGGCTCCCGTTTTGGGCATCTGCGATGGCCGGAAAATCGGCCAACCGCGAATGCTCTGTCTTACCGACCCCCATGCCCCCGCTTTATTCCGGGGTCCGCAGTGATTTGGCGGCCCCCGATCCTTGGCCGCTCTGCGGCATCGCAGCCGCGGGCGCACTGGATTTCGCCGCGCGGCCCTTAACACTCCGGTAAGCAAACCTGAGGCATGAAGAGTGACCCCGGTTCGTCTCAGTTCAGGGATTTGCATTCCGGCAGACGGCAGGATCTAGATACCGATGCGTTGGTTTGACGGTCTGGCGGCAGTGGCGATCGCCGGCATGGCGGCCTTTCTGGTTGCCCAGCCGCCGTTGCGTGCGCTCGAAGGGCCCGCCTACGATCTTCTGCTGCGCGCGCGCCAGGAAATCTACTCGCCGCTGGCGCGCGCGCAGTCTGTCTCCCCCGTGGTCGTGGTGGCCCTCGACCGCGAGACGGCCTTGCGGCCGCCCTTCGACCGCTTGCCGCAGGAGCTCTGGACGCCGCAGGTCGCGGAAGTCATGGGGCGGCTGCTCGACGCCGGCGCGCGCTTCGTTGCGCAGCAGGAAACGCTCACCACCGCGGCAAAGGGCGCGGTTCCCGGCTACGACGCAGACTACCTGGCGGTGCTTGAGCGCGCCGGCGAAGCCGGTCGAATCGTGCTCGGGCGCCGGGCGCCGGCACCCGATCGGCTCGGCCCGGCGCCCGACTACATCGCGGCAGCCGGCGGCGACCGCAACGTGCGGCGCATCGCGCTCTATCCGGATCCCGACGGTGTGCTGCGCCGTGCGGCCCTCTACGAGAACAGCCGGGATTCGACCGGCGTTGTCAGCCGCAATCCTTCGCTGGCACTCGAACTGGCTGCCCGCGTCATCGGCGAGCGGCCGCACCTCTTGAACGGGACCGAACTGCTGCTCGGCCGCTATCCCGTCCCCGGGTCCGACGAGAACGCCATGCTGCTGAATTTCCGGGGCCGCGGCGCCGCCATGCCGGTCTATTCCCTGGGCGATCTCTACGCCTGTTCCCAGGCCGGTGACGAGGCTTTCTTCCGCAAGCACTTCGACGGCAAGGTCGTGCTCATCGGTCCCGCCGCCACGCCGTCGAGCCAGCGCGTCACGGCGGCGCGCTTTCTCGATCCGATTGGCGGCGGCCGGGATGCCGCGCGTTGCCAGCTGCCGCCGATGCAGAGCCTCGCCGGCCTCGATAGCGGCCGGACCGTGCCGGAAGTGGTGGTCACGGCGACGGCGGTGCGGAACCTGTTGCAACGCGATGCCGTGAAGACTCTGCCCGCCATCGCCGCTCTGCTGGTCAGCGCCTTGCTGGCGCTGGCCGCCGCGCTGGCCGTTCTGCGCGCCAAGCCGTCTCTGGTGGCGCCGGCTGCGGTGCTGCTGCTGGGCGGTTGGGGGTACTTGGCCGTGGTGGTGCTGGCGCGCGAAACCTGGCTGCTGCCGCTGGCGCAGCCGGCGGTGGCGGTCGGCGTCGCCCTCGCCGTGGCCTGGGCCTACCGCCGCCTTCGCCGGATTTAGCCGGAGGCGGCGGGGAGATCCTGCCCGTCGACTTTCGGCTGCAGCGCCGGCATCAACAGGCGGAAGGGCAGCAGCATCAGGCCGGCCATGGCCAACTTGGCGCCGAAATCGCCGAGGGCCCAGGTGATCCAGGGCAAGCCGGTGGCGGCAAAGGCAATGGAAAAGAACAGCGCCGTGTCGACGATCGAGGCGAGCGTTGAGGACACCAGGGGGGCCCGCCACCACTGGCCGGCGCGCAGGCGGTTGAACACCGCGACGTCAAGCAACTGGGCCACCAGGAAGGCGGTGCCGGAGGCCACCGCGATGCGCGGCGTGGCCAGCCAGATCGACAGCGCGGCTGCCAGGGCGAAGCCGACGCAGATCACCATCCGGGCGGCCTTCGGGCCGAGCCTGCGGTTGGTCAGGTCGGTGACCAGGAAGGCGACCGGATAGGTCAGGGCGCCCCAGGTCAGCCAGTCGTTGATCGGGAACTGAACCGCGTAGTTGGACAGCGCGACAATGACCACCATCGCCGCGATACCTGCGGCGATCCCGGCCGGGGAGACGGCGAAACGCGGTTCGGTCATCTTCGTCACTTTCGGCTCTTTCGGCTCTTTCGGGTCCGGCGGCCGGCTGGCGCCGAGGCCGCCGGGACGGCGGTTTCCTAACAGATGGCCGCCGGGTTGGCCAGCGGCATCCGGCATTCGCGACGCCGCCTCGCGGCTCGAACACCGGCCGGGGCATCGCGTCCTCGGGGTTCCCGCTCCCGCGCCTGCTGCGAGGCTTTCATCCCCCGCCGCCTTTGGGCTAAAGCGCTTTGTGCCCAATTTGACTCAATTCTGTTTTCGAGCGGTGCGGCGATCCGTCAGGAGGCAGGCGCCCCCTGAAGCTCTCCGGCGCGATGCGGCGCATCGGGCGAGCCTGCCGCCGCCGCGGGCGCCCGCCGCTCGGAAACCCGCCAGGGCCTTTTGGGGGCCGGGCGACTTTGCGCCAGTACCGGCGGGCTTTGGCTTGACCATAGCGCCGCTATGCCCGGCGCCAAATCCTCTTGGTCCTGACACAAATCCGCTCCGGCAGAATGGTTCAAATTGGGCGCAAAGTGCT
>JAVJNS010000012.1:0-1746 GCA_040217155.1 Kiloniellaceae bacterium | reverse complement strand
GCGAGCGCGCAGGCGATCCGCGGCGGCTGGCTCCACACCGGCGATCTCGGCTTCATGGACGAAGACGGTTATCTGACCCTGGTCGACCGCTCGAAGGACATGATCATCTCCGGCGGCTCCAACATCTATCCGCGCGAGATCGAGGAAGTGCTGCTGCTGCATCCGGCAATCGCGGAATGTTCGGTGATCGGCGTCGCCGATGCGGAGTGGGGCGAGGTCCCCGTCGCCTTCGTCGTCGCGAGCGGCGAGCGCCCGGCCCGCGAAGCCTTCGACACCCTCTGCCTCGACCACCTCGCGCGCTACAAGCGCCCGCGCGACTACATCTTCGTCGATGAACTGCCGAAGAGTAGCTACGGCAAGATCCTGAAGTCGGCGCTGCGGGAGCAGTGGGCGGCGCGCATCTGAAGCGCCCGCCTTTCTTCCGTCATTGCGAGGAGCGCAGCGACGAAGCAATGATGGTGTGTAGATTATTTTCGCCGGTGAGCCTGGATTTCTCTTCTGTTCGCAGACCAACCCAAACCCGTCATGACCCGGCTTGTCCGGGTCATCCACGTCTGCCTTTTCGTGCTTTCCATTCAAGCAAGACGTGGATGGCCCGCATAGAGCGGGCCATGACGATGTAAGCCGGGGCGCTGGCCGCCCTGACATCGGGACGAAGGCGCGCGACCCGCGCTACGGCGTCTCGGCAACCGGCCGCCGCCGGCTCGCCAGCCAGATCAGCGCCAGCGCCGCCGTGCCGAGCCATGGCAGCAACAGCAGATTGAGCATCTGCCAGCCGAAGAGCTGATGCAGCAGGCCGGCGCTGAGCGAGGCGAGGAGGCTGACGCCGAAAATCGTCATGTCGTTGGTGGCCTGCGCGCGGCCTTTCTCGGCCTCGCTGTAGGTCTCGGTCAGAAGCGTCGTGCCGCCGATATAGAGAAAGTTCCAGCCGACGCCGAGCAGTACGAGTGCCGAGGCGAAAGAGGCAAGGCCCGTGCCCGACAGGCTGAGCAGCACATGGCCCGCCAGCAGTCCGACACCCGTCAGCATGATGCGCAACACGCCGAAGCGCGCGATCAGCGATCCGGTGAAGAAGGACGGCAGGAACATGCCGAGCACGTGAAGCTGGATCACGAGGGCCGCGGCCGGCAATGCGTGTTGATGATGGGTCATCGCAAGCGGCGTTGCCGTCATCGCGAGGATCATGACGCCGCCGCCGGTCGCGGCGCCGAACAGCGCGACGGCATAGGCAGGCTGGCGGATGATCGCCGGGAGCGGGCGGCCGCCATCCGCATCGGCGGCGCGCGGTGCCGGGCGCGGCACGTTCAGGCCGGTCAACAGGCCCGCCGCAACCAGCGACACCAGCGCCAGCAGCAGGAACGAACCCGTAAAGGCGGGTGTCAGCAGCGGTCCGCCCATTTGCGCCAGCATCGGGCCGAGGATCGCCGCCGCGACGCCACCGGCCATGACCAGCGAGATCGCGCGCGGGCGAAAGCCCTCGTCGGCGACTTCGGAGGCGGCGAAACGGTAGAATTGCGCGAAACCCTGATAGATGCCGACCAGAAACGTGCCGGCCGAGAGCAGCAGCAGCGAACCGGCCCACATGCCGGCCGCCGCCAGGATGCCGGCCGCCGTCCCGGCGAGCGCGCCGACGATGAAGCCCGGCCGCCGCCCCACACGCGCCATCAGCATCGAGGCCGGCACGGTGCCGAGCGTGGTCCCGAGCAGCATCGCCGCAATCGGCGCGGTCGCCAGTTCCGGCTGCGG
>JAVJNS010000006.1:0-8057 GCA_040217155.1 Kiloniellaceae bacterium | reverse complement strand
CCCTGTCACTTTTCATTTTCGAAGTATGAAGCGTTGTCTTTGGTTATTTTTTCGAGGGTGGAGTCGAGTCTTTTGAGGTGTTTCATTCCGTTGGCGACGGCGGTTTCGGGGTCTCCTTGGAGGATGGCGGTTGCGATGGCTTCGTGGTCGGCGAGGAGCTGGGGCATGCGGTCCTGTTTGGCGAGGCCGAGCAGGCAGAGGCGGTCGACCTTGGCCTTTTCGGCGGCGATCACCTCGAAGGCGAAGGCGGCGCCGGCGATGGTGCAGAGGGCGCGGTGGAAGGCGTAGTCGAGGGCGCTGAAGCCATGGGCGTCGCCGGCGGCGAGGGCGGCGCGCTGGCGGGAGAGTTCCTGGGTCAGGGCCTGGCGGGCGGCGGCCTGGGTCTCGGCGGCGGCCAGGGCGGCGCGGCGCAGCACCTCGGCCTCGACGGCGGCGCGGACAAAGCGCGACTTCTCGATCTCGCGGGCCGAGAACCGCTTCACCTCGGTGGCGCGCTGCGGCCGGATCAGCAGCAGGTCGAGATTGGCCAGCCGGGTGAAGGCATCGCGCACCGGCTGGCGCGAGACGCCGAAGCGGGCGGCGATCTCGGCCTCGGAGATGCGGTCGCCGGGGCGCAGGCGCAGGGCGTCGATCTCGGCGCGCAGGTGGTCGAAGATCTCGTCGACGGCGGTGCGCCGGTCGCTGGACAGGCTGTGTGGCATCCCTCGGGTCTCCCTGTGCGGGGCCGGCGGCTGCCCCCTGATGGCTGTGGCTGCGGCGCCGGCGCGCCGGGCCCCTTGGGGGGTCTGGCGGGCGCCCTGCCGAACTTCATACTAGTATTCCAGATTTGTTACTAGTATACCAGTCTTAAGTTAGCCCCGAATCGCACCGCCATGCAACTGATTGGGGGCGGCATCCGCACAGGCGGGACCGGCGGGGGCCGGGCGCCGGCAACTTTAACGGAGGAGAGGACATGTCGGGAGTTCGTTTGGAGGGCATCGTCAAGGCCTATGGCGCGGTGCAGGTGGTGCATGGCATCGACCTCGAGGTGGCGGAGAAGGAGTTTGTCGTGCTGGTCGGGCCCTCGGGCTGCGGCAAGTCGACGACGCTGCGGATGATCGCCGGGCTGGAAGAGATCAGCGACGGCGATCTGACGATCGACGGCCGGCATGTGAACCGGGTGGCGCCGAAGGATCGCGACGTGGCGATGGTGTTCCAGAACTACGCGCTCTACCCGCATCTCAACGTCGCCGACAACATCGCCTTCGGGCTGCGCATCCGCAAGGAAAGCAAGGACCACATCGCCGCCTCGGTCGATGAGGTCGGCGGCATCCTCGGGCTCACGCCCTATCTCGAGCGGCGGCCGGCGGATCTCTCGGGCGGCCAGCGCCAGCGGGTCGCCATGGGCCGTGCCATCGTGCGCCGGCCCAAGGTCTTCCTGTTCGACGAGCCGCTGTCGAACCTCGACGCCAAGCTGCGCACCCAGATGCGGGCCGAGATCAAGCGGCTGCACAAGCGGCTCGGCGCGACCTCGATCTATGTCACCCACGACCAGGTCGAGGCGATGACCCTGGCCGATCGCATCGTGGTCATGCACGACGGGCGGATCGAGCAGATCGGCAGCCCGATGGAGCTCTTCCTGAACCCGGCCAACACCTTTGTCGCGGGCTTTCTCGGCTCGCCGCCGATGAACATGATCCGCGCGCAGGTGGTGGCCGGCGATCGCGGCCCGGTGGCCGAGTTCGACGGCCAGCGCATCCAGCTGCAACCGATCCCGTCGTTGCAGAACGCGGTCGGCCAGACGGTCATTCTCGGCATCCGGCCCGAGTTCGTCGCGGTCGCCGGGGCCTCCGACCCGACCCGGGTCGGCCTCGATGTCGATCTGGTCGAGACCCTGGGCTCGGAGGCGCTGATCCATGCCAGCCTGCAGGGCGAGCCCTTTGTCATCCGCACCGAGACGGTGGGCCAGATGCACATCCTCGACGGCATCTCGGGCTTCACCATCGCGCCGCATCTGATCAAGGTCTTCGACGCCGAGACCGGCCGGACGCTGCCCGGGCAGGTGCTGGAACAATGAGCAACGATCCCAACTTCACCGGCGCCGCCGGCCCGGCGACCGAAGAGCTGATCTTCGACGCCTCCGAGGCGCGGCGCGCGCGCCGGCCGAGCCGCATCCAGAGGGTGGGCGACCACCTGCGCCGGGAATGGCAGCTCTATGTCATGCTGATCCCGACCATCCTGTGGCTGGCGGTCTTTCTCTACAAGCCGATGTACGGGCTTCAGATCGCCTTCAAGGATTACTCGATCTTCCGCGGCGTGGCGGCCAGCCCCTGGATCGGCTTCGAGCACTTCCAGACGCTGTTCGGCAACGACCAGTTCCTGCGGGCGCTGAAGAACACCATCATCATCTCCTTCTACGGGCTGCTCTTCGGCTTTCCGATGCCGATCATCCTGGCGCTGATGTTCAACGAGATCCTCAAGCAGAGCTTCAAGAAGACGGCGCAGACCATCGTCTATCTGCCGCACTTCATCTCGAGCGTGATCATCGCCGGCATCGTGATCACCGCCTTCAGCCCCTCCGCGGGCATCGTCAACACCTTCCTCGGCTGGATCGGGGTGGAGCCGATCTACTTCCTGACCAAGCCCGAATGGTTCCGGCCGATCTTTGTCGGCACCGGCATCTGGCAGGAGGCGGGCTTCCAGTCGATCGTCTATCTGGCGGCCATCGCCGGGGTCTCGCCGACGCTGTATGAATCGGCCGTGGTCGATGGTGCCAGCCGCTGGCAGATGATGTGGAAGATCACCATTCCCTCGATCCTGCCGACGATCATCATCATGCTGATCATCCGCATCGGCAACATGCTCGAGATCAGCTTCGAGATGATCATCCTGCTCTATCAGCCGGCGACCTACGAGACGGCGGATGTGGTCAATACCTTCATCTACCGCCAGGGCATCCAGGGCGGGCAATACGATCTGGCGGCGGCCGCGGGCCTGTTCAACGCGGTGGTGGCCTTCGTGCTGGTGATGACGGCGAACACGATCTCCAAGCGCTATTCGCGCACCTCGCTCTGGTAAGGGAGGACCGGACATGACCAACATGAACCTCTATTCGCGCGGCGACAGGCTCTTTGTCATCGTCAACATGGTGCTGATCGGCCTGTTCACCATCTCGACGCTCTATCCCTTCATCTACATCGCCTCGATGTCGATGAGCACCGGCTTCGAGGCCCGCGCCGGCAATGTCATCCTGACCCCGGTGGGCTTCACGCTGGAGGCCTACAAGCAGGTGCTCTCCGAGCCGCTGTTCTGGTCGTCTTACGCCAACACCTTCATCTACACCATCGGCGGCACGCTGATGAGCCTGGCCTTCATCATCCCCGGCGCCTATGCGCTGTCCAAGCCGCAGCTCTACGGCCGGCGGTTCTGGAACCTGGTGGTGGCCTTCACCATGTGGTTCAACGCCGGCCTCATTCCGTTCTTCCTGAACATGCGCGATCTGGGCCTGCTCGACAGCTACTTCGGCATCATCATCGGCTTTGCGGTCAACGGCTTCAACATCATCCTGCTGCGCAACTTCTTCGAGGGCATTCCGCGGAGCTTCGAAGAGGCCGCGCGGATGGACGGCGCCAACGAGTTCCAGGTGCTGTGGAAGGTCTATGTGCCGCTTTCCAAGCCGGCGATCGCCACCGTGGCGCTGTTCTGCATCGTGTCGCGCTGGAACGGCTTCTTCTGGGCCATGGTGCTGCTCCAGGACGAGGACAAGATCCCGCTCCAGGTCTATCTGCGCAAGGTGATCGTCGAGCTCTCGGACGACGAGGAGTTCGCCACCTCGCTGCTGACCGCGGCCTATTCGGTCGAGACCGTGACCGCGGCGATCATCGTCTGTTCGATCATCCCGATCCTGATGATCTACCCCTTCCTGCAGAAATACTTCTCCAAGGGCATCCTGCTCGGCGGGGTGAAGGAGTGAGCGGCGCCCGGACAGGGCTCCGGCGGAGCCCTGTCCGGGCGCGAACGCCCGAGGCCCTCCCGAGGGCCTGGCAACCGAAGACCGAATGAATTCGCATAAAGGGAGGACACCATGCGAAACCTGTCACTGACCATGCTGGCGACGACGGCCTTGACGGCGGCCATCGCCGTGCCGGCGTCTGCCGAAAGCCATCTGCCGATCACCGAGGAGCCGCTCGAGCTGACGATCCACATGCATTGGCCGCGCGCCCAGGGCTATGGCCCCGGCGGCGACACCTCGAAGCTCTACCCGGTCGAGGAAGTGGCCCGCGAGAAAACCAATATCCACCTGATCGACCAGACCTCGGGCCGCAACACCAAGGACAACAACGAGGCGATGAACCTGCTGCTCGCCACCGGCGATCTGCCCGACATCGTCGGCGGCAACCTGATCAAGCAGCCGGTCAACCAGTACGGCCCCGAGGGCGCCTTCGTGCCGCTCAACGATCTGGTCGAGGACCATGCGCCCAACATCAAGGCCTGGTTCGACGACCATCCCGAGATCTGGGATGCGATCAAGGCCTATGACGGCAATGTCTATTACATCCCCTATCTGCCGGACGGCAAATACGCCCGCGCCTGGTTCGTCCGCCAGGACTGGCTCGACGCGCTGGGGCTGGAGGCGCCCGACAACGTGGAAGAACTCTACGACGTGCTGGTGGCCTTCCGCGATCAGGACCCCAACGGCAACGGCGTGCAGGACGAGATCCCCTTCTTCGTGCGCGACTGGGAAGAGGTGCTGCGGCTGCTGACGCTCTGGGATGCGCGTTCGACCGGGGCGGATGTCTATCACCAGTTCTACGTCAAGGACGGCCGCGTGGTGCATCCTTACGCCCAGGAGGCCTATCGCGACGGTCTGGCCAATATCGCGCAATGGTACGAGGAAGGCCTGATCGACCCCGAGGTCTTCACCCGCGGCTCCTCGGCGCGCGACTATCTGCTGGGCGAGAACCTGGGCGGCATGACGCACGACTGGTTCGCTTCCACCTCGGGTTACAACGTGGCGCTGGAAGACAAGGTCGAAGGCTTCAACTTCATCCCCTTCCTGCCGCCGAAATCGGTCTCGGGCGTGCGCATCGAGGAAAACCGCCGCATCCCGATGAAGCCCGACGGCTGGGCGATCTCCTATTCCAACGACCATCCGGTCGAGACCATCAAGTACTTCGACTACTGGTTCTCGGAAGAAGGGGCGCTGCTCGCCAACTTCGGCGTCGAGGGCAAGACCTGGGACATGATCGACGGCGCGCCGGTCTACAAGGACGAGGTGCTGAGCTCGGGCCAGCCGGTCAACAGCCAGATGTATCTCGAGGGCGCGCAGGTCTATCGCGGCTACCCGCAGGACTACCGCTACGAATGGCAATGGACCCGCGACAGCGCGCGCAAGGGCATCGAGCTCTATGACACCGAGGACCTGCTGATCGAGCAGTTCCTGGGCGTCGCCTTCAACAAGGAGGAGCAGGAGGTCTACGACCGGTACTTCCCCTCGATCCAGACCTACATGCTGGAGCGCCAGCAGGCCTGGATTCTCGGCTCCGGCGACATCCAGGAGGACTGGGACAGCTACATCGAGACCCTGAACAAGATGGGTTACGAGGAGGTGCTCGAGGTGATGAACTCGGCCTACGAGCGCCAGTACGGCGGCTAGGCCAGAGCCCCCCGGACAGACCCGCCTGCGGCCGTCGCCGGCCGCAGGCTCCCCGAATCTTCCCCGCAAGCAACAGGATATCCCGATGCCCGGCGCCACCGCCCCCACGCTCGACGAACCCAGAACCGGCCGCCTGACGATCCAGTATGCGCCCGACGCGGAGACCCCGATCGTCGAGAACCCGCCGCGCTTCACCTGGCTGCCGGTGATCGAAGACGAGGCGCTCTATCTGCTGCGCCTGTCGCAGGACCCGGCCTTTCCCGCCGCCGAGACCCGAACCCACGGGCCGGTGCCGCTCAACTTCTTCACCCCCGACCGGGTGCTCGAGCCCGGCACCTGGCACTGGGCCTATGCGGTCTGCGACGCCGAGGGCCAGCCGGTCACCGGCTGGAGCGCCACCCGGCAGTTCACCCTGGCCGAGGGCTTGCCGGAAACCCCGCTGCCCGGCCGCGCCAGCCGCTTTGCCGAGGCCCCCGAAAGCCACCCGCGGCTCTGGCTCGACGCCGCCCGGCTCGAGACCTTCCGCAAGGCGGTGAAGGCCGATCCCGACCATTGCACCTGGGCGCGCTTCTACGAGAAATCCGTCCTGCCCTGGATGGACCGCGAGATCACCCGCGAGCCGGCGGGCTATCCCGGCCACCAGCGCACCGCGCCGGTCTGGCGCCAGACCTAC
Source organism: Kiloniellaceae bacterium (assembly GCA_040217155.1). Taxonomy (GTDB): domain Bacteria; phylum Pseudomonadota; class Alphaproteobacteria; order Kiloniellales; family Kiloniellaceae; genus Pelagibius. Next base: position 1,749 of record JAVJNS010000006.1, on the reverse strand, counting down.
ATCGAGTTGCAGGAGGTGATCTATGCCATCCGTCACCTCGCCATCGGCGGCCAGGTGACCGGCGACCAGGCGATGCTCGACCGCGCCAGGGACTGGCTGCTGGAGGTGGCTTCCTGGGATCCGATGGGGGTGACCAGCCGTGCCTATACCGACGAATGGGCCTACCGCGTCACCAATGCCCTGGCCTGGGGCTACGACTGGCTTTACGACCAGCTCTCCGACGACGAGCGCAGGCTGGTGCGCGACGCGCTGCACGAACGCACCCGCGACATTGCCGAACACGCCATCCTCAACGCCAAGATCCACCTCTTTCCCTATGACAGCCATGCGGTGCGCTCGGTCTCGCTGACCCTGGTGCCGGCCTGTATCGCGCTCTTGGGCGAGGACGAGGGCGAGAACGGCAGCGGCGAGGCCCGCGACTGGCTGAACTACTGCATCGAGTTCCTCGCCACGGTCTATTCGCCCTGGGGCGATGCCGATGGCGGCTGGGCCGAGGGCACCAACTACTGGATGATGGGCATGGCCTATCTGATCGAGGCCGCCAACCGGCTGAAGAGCTTTGCCGGCATCGACCTCTACCAGCGCCCCTTCTTCCGCAACACCGGCGACTTCCCGCTCTATTGCAAGGCGCCGAACACCCGCCGCGCCACCTTCGGCGACGACAGCACCCAGGGCGATCTGCCCTGCATCAAGACCGGCATCAACCTGCGGCAATACGCCGGCGTCACCGGCAATGGCGCCTATCAATGGTACCATGAGGAGCTGGCCCGGCTGAACCCCGGCACCGAGGGCGCCTTCTACAACTGGGGCTGGTGGGACACCCATTTTGACGAGCTGACCTATCTCACCGACTTCCCCCTGGTCGAAGCTACGGATCCGCCCTCGGGCATGCGCCACTTCAAGGGCATCGGCTGGGTCGGCATCCAGCACGAGATGGCCGACCCCGACCGCCATATCCAGTTCGTGTTCAAAAGCAGCACGTTCGGCTCGATCAGCCACAGCCACGGCGACCAGAACGCCTTCTGCCTGGCCGCCTTCGGCGAGGACCTGGCGGTGCAATCGGGCTATTACGTCGCCTTCAACTCATCGATGCACCGCAACTGGCGGCGCCAGACCCGGTCGAAAAACGCCATCCTGATCAATGGCAAGGGCCAATATGCCGACAAGGACAAGGCCCGCGCCATGGCCGCAACCGGCACGATCCTCGCCGCCGAGCAGCGCGACGACCACATCTACATCCACGGCGACGCCACCGCCGCCTATCAGAGCCTCTCGCCCGAGGTCACCCGCGCCGGCCGCGAAGTCTACTTCGTGAACGGCAGCTACTTCGTCATCGTCGACAGCGTCGATGCCGACGCAGCCGTCACCATCGACTGGCTGCTGCATGCCAACCAGCCCTACGACCTCGGCCGGACCTCCTTCCGCATGACCGGCGAGACGGCGGGCTTCTACGGCCAGGTGGTCTGGTCCGAGGCCGGCAAGCCCGAACTCAGCCAGGTCACCGGCTTCCCCGGCGTCGACCCGGCCGATTACGCCGGCCTGCCCGAAAGCACCTGCCTGCACGCGACATACCCCGCCGCCAGACGCCACCGCATCGCCACCCTGCTGGTGCCCTACCGGCGCTCCGAACCCAAACGCATCTTCAACTTCATGGACGACCAGGGCTACGACGCCGACCTCTACTTCACCGACCCGGACGAAAACACATTCAAAATTACCCTCAAAAAACTCGCAAAATCATGAGCCGAG
>JAVJNS010000004.1:0-286783 GCA_040217155.1 Kiloniellaceae bacterium | reverse complement strand
GCCTTTTGGGGGCCGGGCGACTTTGCGCCAGTACCGGCGGGCTTTGGCTTGACCATAGCGCCGCTATGCCCGGCGCCAAATCCTCTTGGTCCTGACACAAATCCGCTCCGGCAGAATGGTTCAAATTGGGCGCAAAGTGCTTTAGTCTCCTGCCGCCGTGGCCGGTTGCTCTATCCCGGCCGCGCCCACCTTCGGGGACCCACGTTCGGGGAGTTGTCTTGGTCTCACTTCGATTTCTGGTGTTTCGCGGCGTCCTGCTGCTGGGCTTGTCAGTGCTGGGCCTGTCAGTGCTGGGCCTGGCAGTGCTGAGCGGAACGCTCCTTCGCCCCGCCGCGGCCCAGTCCGTCGATCTTCCGCCTGCGGCATTCAAGGCTTTGCCGGAAGGCACCCGCATGGTCTGGGAGAACCTGGATTCCGGCAAGCGCGTCGAGGGTCTGGTTGGGCGGACCAACGGCTACATCGTCTCCTGGATCTGGGAAGGGCGCAGTTTTGCCAGCTTTGCGCACGTCTGCATGGACTGTGTCACCGCCGGCGTGCCGCCCGGTGGCGGTGTCCTCGGGCAGCTGTTTCCGCTACAGGTCGGCAAGGCGGTGAATTTCACCCGGCGCTGGGCCGGTGAGGCGTGGCGCGATCGTATCGAAGTGCTCGGCACCGAGCGGGTGACCGTTCCTGCCGGCACCTACGATACCTTTGTGCTGCTGCGGCGCTCGGTACTGGTGGGCAAGGACTGGCAGGCCGAGCAGCGTACCTGGTACGCCCCGGAACTTGGCTGGGTGGTGAAATTCGAGGGCTACAACACCAAGGGCGCCGGAGAACGCTGGCAGGCCGTCGCGTTCGACTGACCTCCCGCTGACGTCACCTAAGCTTCTGTGGCCAAAGGGCGCCTGGGTCTGACCCACAGAAAACCGCAGTTTTCCACAGATTTCGGCCTAGACAGAAAGCCCCCTCCACTATATTGTGCGTTCAGACGTCGGATAGACGACATATAGTAGGTATCGCAAGATATAGCGAAAATCATAGAGGCCAACGCATGACTTGGACAGAAGAACGCGTTTCGGAACTCATGCGGCTCTGGGAAGCAGGGCGGAGTGCGTCGGAAATCGGCCGCTTGCTCGGGGTCTCCAAGAACTCCGTGGTTGGCAAAGCTCACCGGATGAAACTCAAGGCGCGGCCGTCGCCAATCAAGCGCGGTGTGACACCGCAGGTGCGGCGCCCGTCCGTTGCGGCGGTGGCCAAACCCGCCGCGCAGCCGGCCTCGGCCGCCCGGCAGGTGCAGGAACGCGCCATCGCCGCGGCGCCGGTTAAGCGCCCGGTCAGAGCGGTGGCCCGTTCGAACGGTAAAGGGCCGGCCTGTCTCTGGCCGATTGGCGATCCCGGCGATGAGGATTTCCACTTCTGCGGAGAGCCGTCGATTCACGGCAAGCCCTACTGCGACGAGCACTGCGCGCGCGCTTATATCGTGCGCAACCGCTCCGACTCCCAGGCGGCTTAACCGCTTCCCAAAGGGTCTCCGGCGTCCTGCTTCTCGCGGCCGGGCGCCGGCCCTCAGTGCCCGCCGGCTTCTGGTGAAAGGATCAGGCTGGCGCCGCCGCGGCGCGGATCGCCGGCGGCCGACAGCTTGCCTTCGGCGCTCAAACCCACGCCATGCACGCCGCCGAAGAAGAGATTGTGCGGCGGCCAGGCGATGGTCTCATAGCCTTGCCCTCTCAACAGCGGTTCTGCCGCTGGTGGCAGGCCGCCCTCCAGATTGGCAATTTTTCCTTCCACGTGGAGGCGCGGGGCTTCGGTGGCCGCGGTCATGTCCAGGTCATGGTCGAGCAGATTGACCAGCACCTGAAGGACTGCCGTACGGATGCGGTTGGACCCACCGGAGCCGATGGCGTAGAGCGCGCCCTCGGCGCTGGTCACCAGGCTGGGCGCCATCATCGACGAGAGGCGGCTGTCTTCGGGCCAGCGGTGGAAGCCGCCACGGTTCAGATCTTCCTCGCCGAGCATGTTGTTCAGCACGATGCCGCTGTCCGGCAACAGCTTTCCGCAACCCTCACCGTTGGACAGGCTCATGGCGGCCAGGTTGCCGTTGCCGTCGACGACGCTGATGTGGGTGGTGCCGCGGGAAAATCTGGCCTGGCCGCGGATCTCTTTCCGGTAGCGGTCGAGCAGTGCCGGATCGAAGAGGCGGTCGGCCGCAGCGGCTTCTTCCTGCTCGCTCGCGGCGTCCTCGAGCCGCGCCTCGATGCGCGCCTTGTTGGTCAGATCCATCACCCCGGCCAGCAGCCGCAATTGATCCAGCCTGTCGCTGCGCAGTCTTGCCGGGGCGTTCTCGGCCAGCAGTGCCAAAGCGAAACCGATGAGAATGCCGCCGCTGGAAGGTGGCGGATTGGTCGTCACCCGGTTTCCGCGATAGTCGCAGACGAAAGGCTTGCGGCGGGCGACCCGGTAGCCGGCGAGATCATGTTCGGTCAGATGACCGCCGCCCTCACGGCACAGACGGACCAGACGCGAGGCGAAATCGCCTGCATAGAAAAGCGCCGCGCCTTCCGTTGCCAGGGCCTCCAGGCTGTCGGCCAGCAGGGGCTGGCGCAGCCGCTCACCGGGCCTGAGCAGGCGGTCTTCCGCATCGAGGAAGAGGCGGCGGGATTCGGGCGTGGCTTTCAGGATCGGGGCGACCACTTCGAAGAGGTAGCCGTCGATCGGGCGGATTTCCACGCCGTCGCGCGCCAGACGCGCCGCCGGCTCGACGATGCGTGTGATCGGCAGGCTGGCCAGATCCTCATGGATCGCAAAGAGGCCCTTTACCGCACCGGGCACGGCGGCGGCGCCGAGGCCGATATGGAATTCCTGGGTCGCGGTGCCGAAGTCGGCGAGGATCGGATAGAAGTCGAGCTCCCGTTCGGCACGCCGCCGCTTCGGCGTCTGCACGAAGAAATCATACAGCAGGGCCTCGCGCTCGGCCGGCTGTGCCAGCAGAAAACCGCCGCCGCCCAGGGAGGCCAGCACCGGTTCCGCCACGCAGGCGGCGCAGAAGGCGGCAAGCACGGCATCGAAGGCGTTGCCGCCCTCGGCCAGCATCTCTTCGGCTGCCGCTGCCGTCGCCGGATGGCCACAGGCCACGGCGCCGCGCCGCTGCGATCGCTTGTGACGGCTCATGTCGTCCCTGCTTTCCCAGCGGTTCTTCCCTGCACCGACGGCCGCCGGCCAGCGGCGTCGATAATTCGGCGCCACAGGTTGGCCAGTTTTCTCTGGCCGTGCAACGCTCTAGGGAGATACCGCTCGGCGTTAACCAAGAAGGTAAGAAAAGCCTTAAGTCCTGGCGGCCACGATGAGACGGAGCAGAGAGAGCCGGGCTCAGGCCCGGCGCCCGCTCGACAGCAGGAAGGGCGGCAACGATGAGCAGCTTGCACGAAGACAGCGTGTCGCGCGGCGGCCTGGTCGGACATAGTCTGAGGCTGGCGCTGGCGGTCGTCGTGACCGGGATCGTCGTGGTTTTCCTGATCGACCGCGAGGAGGCCGACAAGGCCCAGGTCGGTGAGGCCCAGGTCGGCGCGCCCGGTGCCGACGTCCGGGACGGTGGCCAGCGGCCGGCCGCCGGGCCGGTTTCCGAGTTGGTGCTGAAAGCGGGTCCCTACGGCCACTTTCTGGTCGACGCCACGGTGAACGGCGAGACCCTGCGGTTCATGGTGGACACCGGCGCCAGCTCGATCTACCTGACACCCGAGGATGCCGCCCGGCTCGGTTGGCCGGCGCAGCGCCTCGACTTCAGCGAGCGCTACGACACCGCGGCCGGAGAGGTGCGTGCCGCCCCGGTGACCTTGCGGAACCTGCGCATCGGCCAGTTGGAACTCTATGACCTGCCGGCCTCGGTCGGCGAAGCGTCCGGCAGCCTCTCGCTGCTCGGCATGAGTTTCCTGAAGCGCTTTGAGAGCTACGAAGTGCGCGGCGACACCCTGATTCTCACCTGGTAGCCGGGCCGCTTTTTCAGAACTCAACTCTTCAGCGTTTGTTCGAGGTTCGGGAACGACCAGGGCGCGGCCTTCTCGAAGGCGCGCGCCGCGCGCAGCACCAGCGCATCGGCGAACCGCGGGCCGACGATCTGCAGCCCGGCCGGCAGACCCTTGCCGGTCAGCCCACAGGGCACGCTGGCCGCCGGCTGTTGGGTCAGGTTGAAGGGGTAGGTGAAGGGGGTCCATTCCGGCCACCGCTTCATGCCGCTGCCCGGCGGCACTTCCTCGCCGGCCTCGAAAGCCGGCAGCGGCAGCGTCGGTGTGACCAGCAGATCGTAGGTCTGGTGAAACCGGTTGGCCGCCGCGGTCAGTTCCTCGCGCCGGGCGGTGGCGCCAAAGTAATCCAGCAGGCTGTACGTACGTCCCTCCGCCGCCACCGCCTGCAGGCCCGGATCCATCGCGGCCTGGGCGGCGGCGTCGAAGCGTTGCAGCAGGTTGGCGGCCCCGGCGAACCAATGCAGGCGGAAGGTATGCTCGGCAGCGCGCATTTCGGGTTCGGCTTCGACAATTTCCGCCCCCAGTTCGGCCAGTGTGGCCACCGCCTTGGCGACGAGGGCGGCGACTTCGGGGTCGACGTCATGGCCCCCGAGGCTGGGGCTGAAGGCGATCTTCAGGCCCTCGATGCCTTCCTCCAGCCCGTGCAGGTAGTCGTTCTCGTCAGGGGGCAGGCTGTAGGGATCGCGTGGATCCTCCTCGGCGATCACCGTCAGCAGCATGGCGGCGTCGGTGACGCTGCGGGTCATGGGACCGATGTTGGCCAATGTTCCGAACGGACTTAAGGGATAGGCCGGCACCCGCCCGAAGGTGGCCTTCAGCGCGAAAATGCCGGTAAAACCCGCCGGAATGCGGACCGATCCGCCGGCGTCTGTTCCCAAGGCCAGGGCCCCCATCCCGGCGGCTATGGCGGCGGCGGCGCCGCCGCTGGATCCGCCAGGCGTCGTCTTCGGATTCCAGGGGTTGCGCGTGATCCCGTCGAGCGGCGAGTCGGTGATCCCCTTCCAGCCGAATTCGGGTGTCGTGGTCTTGCCGATCAGCACGGCGCCATGCTCGCGCAGGCGCGCGACGGCGGGGGCGTCCTCGTCCCAGGCCTGGTCGCGCGGCACTGCCTTGGAGCCTCGCAGTGTCGGCCAGCCCTTGGTGAGCAGCACGTCCTTGATGGAGGTCGGGACGCCGTCCAGGGGACCGCGCGGCGCGCCCAGGCGCCAGCGCTCCTCCGATTTCGCGGCGCTTGCCAGGGCGCTCTCGGCGGCGATCAGATTGAAGGCGTTGAGGTGGGTGTTGTAGCGCTCGATCCGGTCCAATGCCGCGCGCGTGGCCTCCACCGGCGACAGCTTGCCTGCGCGGTAGAGCTTCACCAATTGGCTCGCGGTCATCAGGGCGATGTCGTTGCTCATGCTTGTCGCTGGCCTCGTCGATGAAAAAATTGGAAAACCGCGCGGCTGGCGGACCTTTGGGACAGTCAACCGGACTCTCGGACGAGTCGAATTCCTCGCATGCCGCCGTTCTCCTGTCGAGCCCTGCCCGCGCGGAGCGTCGGCTTTGCCGCAAAGCCGACACTTTTGCGCTGTAGTTTGGCATTGGGCCAGGACGTCCCCATGTTCTGTGGGTCCGGTTGACCGGGGCGACCGCTTGCGGACAAGGGGGACAGCAAGGGAGCAGTGCAATGCGAGCCTTACGAACATCCTCGACGTCGGCGATGGTGACGTTGGCGATGGGCGCCTGCCTCGCCCTGGCGCCGCTGACGGCGGTGCGGGCACAGGATTCCGCGCCCGCAAAGCCGCCGCAGAACTCGACTGGGCAGAACTCGACTGGGCAGAACTCGCCCGGAGAGATGGCGCGCGAAGGTCTCGAGCAGATGATGCGCGCGCTGAGCTTGCTGGTCGAGAGCATTCCGCAGTACGAGTTGCCGGAGATTCTGGAAAACGGCGACATCATCATCCGGCGCAAGCAACCGGATCGAGAGGTCGAGCAACCGGAGATCGACGAGACGGCGACCTGAATGCGCAGCTCCCTGGGGTGGTAGAACAGCCAGGCTGTGGTGGGGGAAGTGAAGCGATGACCGAGCAGGAGTCCGCGGCGGGGAACCCCTTTGCCGCTCTCGATGCCGGACGGCCAGCCTGGGATGCTCTGGGGGCCTTCGTGCCGGCGGCGCAACCGCACATCTTTGGACAGGCAGTGGGGCCGCTGGCCGGTCTGCGGTATGCCGCCAAGGACATTTTCGATATTGCCGGCTTCGTGACCGGTTGCGGCAATCCGGACTGGGCGCGCACGCATCCGCCGGCCGAGCAACATGCCACGGTGGTGCAGGCGCTGCTCGATGCCGGCGCCGAGCTGGCCGGCAAGACCATCACCGATGAGCTGGCCTACAGTCTCAACGGCCAGAATTTCCACTATGGAACGCCGACGAATGTCAACGCACCGGGCCGTATTCCCGGCGGCTCCTCCTCCGGCTCGGCGGCGGCGGTGGCCGGCGGCTTGGTGGACTTTGCCCTGGGCAGCGATACCGGCGGTTCGATCCGCATTCCCGCCAGCTACTGCGGCCTCTTCGGATTGCGCCCGACGCACGGCCGGATACCGCTCGACGGGGCAATGCCCTTGGCGCCGAGCTTCGACACCGTCGGCTGGTTTGCCCGCGACGCGGAGGTGCTGCACAGAGTCGGAACGGTCCTCCTGGGTGGCGGTGCAGGCCGGGTGCAACGCTGGCACCGTCTGCTGGTGGCCGAGGACGCCTTCGCCCTGGCCACACCGGCCGTCGTTGCGGCTTTGGCACCCCTGCGCGAGCGCCTCGAACAGCGGCTGCTGCCGGCAGAGAAGGTCGTGGCGGCTGCATCCGGGAACAGTCTGGAAGACTGGATGTGGCACTTCCGGCATATCCAGGCCTGCGAGGTCATGGCTTCGCTGGGCGACTGGATCTCGGCCACGCAGCCGTCTTTCGGGCCGGAGTCGCAGGAACGTTTCGACTGGTGTGCCGCAGTTGGCGAGGACGAAGCCGCGCCGGCGCGCGAAGCACGCGAAGTCTTTGCCGCGCGCCTGGGCGGCCTGCTGGGCGACGACGGCCTGCTTTGCATTCCCTCGGCGCCGGGGATCGCGCCGCGCTGTGAGAGCACGGCCGAGGATCTGAAGGCGCATCGCAGTGCCGTGCTCAGCCTGACGTCGATTGCCGGTCTCGCCCGCCTGCCGGAAATCTCGCTGCCTCTGGCACGGGTCGAGGGCTGCCCCCTTGGGCTGTCGCTGATCGCGCCGGCGGGTGCCGACGAAGACCTCCTGGCCTTCGCCGAAGCCTTCTGCGCGGCCGAGGAGCGGCGCGACCTCTGAAGATCGGCCCTGTCAAGCGGGTAGCGACCGGGTCAGGCGGCGTTGACGGTCTTTTCGCTGATCCGCGAGCGCGGCAGGATGACGGTGATGGACGTGCCTTCGCCGAGCGCGCTTTCCAGTTCCAGCGTCCCGCTATGCACTTCGATCAAGGCGCGGCAGAGCGGCAGGCCGAGGCCGGTGCCATCGTGTTTGCGGCTCAGGCCCGACTCGACTTGGGTAAAGGGCTCAAGCATGCGTGCTTGTTCTTCCGCGGCGATGCCGATGCCGTTGTCGACGACTTGAAAAGCCGCGCCGCTGTCCGGGGACGCCCAGGCTCTGACGGTGACCTGACCGCCGGAGGGTGTGAATTTCACCGCATTCGACAGCAGGTTGATGAGGATCTGCTTCAGGCGCCGCGCGTCGGCGACCACCAGGCACAGCGGCTCGGCATAGTCGGTGACCAGCCTGACATTGCTCTCGCGCGCGCGGGGTCCGATGAGGCGCAGTCCCGAGGCGATTACTTCGCGCAGATCGACGTCTTCTTCATAGAGATCGATCATTCCGGCCTCGGCCTTGGACACGTCAAGAATGTCGTTGATGATGGTCAGCAGATGGTTGCCGCTCTCATGGATGTTCAGGATGTAGTCGCTGTAGTTCTCATGGCCGACGGGGCCGAAGACCTCCCGAGTGATGAGCTCGGAAAAACCGATGATCGCGTTTAGGGGCGTGCGCAGTTCGTGGCTCATGGTGGCCAGGAAGTCGCCTTTGGTCCGGTTCGCCATCTCGGCGGCTTCCTTGGCGCGCAACAATTCGTGCTCGGCGAGCTTGCGCTCCGTGACATCGCTCAAGGATCCAGCCATGCGATAGACGCGTCCGTTCTCGTCGCGCACCCCCAGACCACGCGAGTGTACCCAGCGATAGTTCCCGTCGTCGCCGCGCATCCTGTATTCATGGTCGTAGTACTCGGTGTTTCCGCGCAGATGATCGCGGACGCGCTCGCGCATTTCCTCGATGTCATCAGGATGAATGCGGTTCATCCAATCGTCGACCTGGATAATCGGGTCGCCGCTCTCGAACTGGATGATCTCGCGCAGGCGCCGCGACACGTAGACGCCGTCGACGGAGTCGCCCCATTCCCAGATACCCTCGTTGGCGCCGCTCAGCGCCAAGGCGTAACGCTGTTCGCTTTGGCGCAGCGCCGCCTCGATCCGCTTGGTCTCGGTAATGTCGGTGTAGACCATCACGTAGCCGCCGGACGGCAGTTGTCGGCAACGGTTTTCCAGAACCGTGCCGTCAGGCCGGATGCGCTCCATGCGCGCCTGCAGGTTGGTCAGCAGCATCTCCGTGCGCCGCTCCACCTCGTCTTCGGTCAGGCCGGGCCCGTACTCGCCGCGCCCGGCGTTGAAGCGCACCAGGTCCCCGAAGGTGGTGTCGCCTTGCAGCAGTTCGCGCGGGATGCCGAGCAGCTTGCAGAATTCGCTGTTGTAGGCGACCAGTTTCAGGTCGCCGTCGAACAGGCAGACGCCGACCGGAATGTTCTCGACGATGGCGTTCATCAGGCCGGATTGCCGGGCCGCTTTTTCTTCCGCGGTTTCCTTGTCGCGCTGCGCCTCGTTCAAGGCCGCGAAAATCATGCAGATCATGCAGGACAACACCAGGCCGGTATGGAGAATGACGCGCCAGTCGCCATAAGGATCGATGGCCGACATATTCGGGTCGAAGAGTTGACGCAGCAGCTGCGTCAGCAGATAGGTGCTGAAGATCAGCAGAATGCCGCCGGAGAGGATCGACACCAGGCGCTGATGCAGCCGGTAGTGGCGCCAGAACAGAATGCCGGCAGCACCGACTCCACTTGCGGCGGCAAGGTTGAACGCCAGGATGACCGGGAAGGGCACCGGTGGATCGATCAGGCAGGAGGCCGTTCCCACCAGGACCAAGGCGACGGCTGCCAGCAGGCTGCGCAGGTAGGTATTGTGGCCAAGAAAGCGCAGCGTCCCGCCCAGCAGCAACAGGGCGATGATCGCCTGGCCGCCCTCGTGAATCGCCAGGAAGCAGGTGGGCGCCAGGATCGAAGCCAGAGCCAGGGCGCCCAGGCGGACCGCCTCCATTCCCAGGCTGGCCGCCCACCACATGAGCGCCGGGCCGTCATCGAACTGGCGGCCCGTGGTCAGCGCCATGATGGCCAGCAGCGCCGGCGCCATCGCGGCGACCAGCATGACGGCCGGAAAGGAAAAAACGGTAACCTCAACTGACATAACCGGCGGCTGTCCCCAAACACGGTGGCTTTGCCGGCGGGCAAGCGGGTCGGCCGCCGCAGCGCGCGGCCGGAAGCAGGCTTACTTGCTCGCCAAAGCATGCAAACAAACACTGATAAACTAGTAGGGTTAACTGTTGATAAAAGAAACGCTAGGGTTGATCCAGGGCGGCGCGTTTCCTGGATCGGATCCGGCCGGGCGCGTCAGCTGTCGTAGGTCAGCAAGGTCGAAATCGGAATATCCAGGTTTTCTCGGCCGTTCAGGAAGGTCAGCTCGATGATACAGGCGGCGCCGGTGACCTCGGCGCCGGCCGAGCGCAGCAGCTTTGCCGCCGCGTTCATGGTGCCGCCGGTGGCCAGCAGGTCGTCCAGTAGAAAGACCCTCTGCCCGGGTTCGATGGCGTCGGCCTGGATTTCGATGGTGTCGCTGCCGTATTCCAGATCGTAGGTGTAGGGCAGGGTGGCGCCCGGCAGCTTGCCCTTCTTGCGCACCATCACGAAGCCCATGTTGAGCTTCAGGGCCAAAGGCGCGGCCACCAGAAAGCCGCGCGACTCGATCCCGGCGAGAACGTCCGGCTTGTGTTCGTCGACGACCGCGGCCAGCCGGTCCACGGTGGTCTGCCAGGCGTCGGGATGCGCCAGCAGGGGTGAAATATCGTAGAACAGAATGCCGGGGCTCGGGAAATCGGGAATCCCGCGGATATGCTTTTTCAAGTCCATTGCCGGTTGCGTCCCCTGTCGCCTGTTCCCCAGATGATCGCCGGCCGGCGGCGCGGCCGCGGCCCGGCGCATCCTATCGGCCCCTCGACGGCAGGACAATGCGCAGCGGCGCGCGCCGTGACACTCCCTTCGTTCTCGTCCTATAACTGTGGCGTCCCGTCACGCCTTCCCTTTCTCCGGCACGAAAGCTCCCGCCATGAGTTACGTCTTTCCGCGTCACACCAAGGCCCGCTATCCCGTCGCCGTGGGCGGTGAGGGGCCCTACCTCATCGACGGCGAGGGGCGGCGTTATATCGACGCTTCCGGCGGTGCCGCGGTGTCTTGTCTCGGCCATGGCCACCCGGCGGTGATCCAGGCGATCAAGGATCAGGTCGACAAGATCGCCTACGCGCATAGCGCTTTTTTCACCACCGAAGCCTCGGAGGCTCTGGCCGAGTACCTGGTCCGGCGCGCGCCCGAAGGGCTGGCGCGGGTCTACTTCGTCTCCGGCGGTTCGGAGGCCAACGAGACCGCGCTGAAGCTGGCCCGCCAGTTTCATCTGGAAAACGGCGACAGCGGCCGCAGCCATTTCATCGCCCGCCACCAGAGCTATCACGGCAACACCCTCGGCGCGCTTTCGGTCGGCGGCAATGCCGGGCGGCGCGCGCCCTATCAGCCGATGCTGTCGCCGGCCAGCCACATCGACCCCTGCTATGCCTACCGCCACCAGGCGCACGACGAGAGCGAGGAGGCTTACGGCCGCCGCGCCGCCGACACCCTGGAAGCGGAAATCCTGCGGCTCGGCCCGGACAAGGTGGCGGCCTTCATCGCCGAGCCGGTGGTCGGCGCCACGCTCGGCGCGGTCCCCGCGGTCACCGGCTATTTCAGGCGCATCCGCGAGATCTGCGACCACTATGGCGTGCTGCTCATCCTCGACGAAGTGATGTGCGGCATGGGCCGCACCGGCAGCCTCTTCGCCTGCGAGCAGGACGGTATCTCGCCCGACATTCTGACCTGCGCCAAGGGCCTGGGCGGCGGTTATCAGCCGATCGGCGCGGTGCTCTGTTCCGGCCGCATCTACGACGCCATCGCCGGGGGCTCCGGTGCTTTCGAGCACGGCTTCACCTATATCGGTCATGCCACCGCCTGCGCCGCCTCTCTGGCGGTGCAGCGCACCATCGAGTCCGAAGACCTGCTCGCCAACGTAAAGCGCCAGGGGGCGGCCCTGCGGCAGGCTTTGGAAGCGCGCTTCGGCAACCATCATCACGTCGGCGACATTCGCGGGCGCGGCCTTTTTGTCGGCCTGGAACTGGTCGCCGACAGGGCCAGCCGGGAACCCTTCGATCCGGCCTTGAAGCTCAATGCCCGCATCAAGCAGCGGGCGATGGAGGAGGGCATGGTCTGCTATCCCGCCGGCGGCACGGTCGACGGCAAGCGCGGCGACCACGTTCTCCTGGCGCCCTCCTTCATCGTGCAGCAGCCGCACGTCGAGGAGATCGTCGACAAGCTCGGGCGCTCGATCGATGCGGTGCTGGCCGAGGCGGGAGTCGGGCCGGGGATCGGCTCGGAAGCCAAGGCGTGAGCGCGCTGGAAGTCGCTTGGCCGCCGCTGGTCCTGGCGGTGGCGCCGAACGGCGCCCGCAAGACCCAGGCCGACCACCCGGCGATACCCATCTCGCCGGCCGAGCTCGCGGCCACCGCGGCGGCGGCCCAGGCGGCCGGGGCGGCGATGATCCATCTGCATGTGCGCGATGCCGACCAGAAACACAGCCTCGACGTCGGCGCCTATCGCGAGGCGACGGCGGCGGTGCGCGAGGCCGTCGGCGACGCCATGATCATCCAGGTGACCAGCGAGGCGGTGGGGATCTACAATCCCGGGCAACAGATGGCGATGGTGCGTGAACTGGTGCCGGAAGCGGTCAGCCTGGCGATTCGCGAACTCATCCCCGATGCCGCCGCCGAGGACGCGGCGCGGGAATTTCTGGCGTGGCTGGTCGGCAGCGCGATCCTGCCGCAATACATCCTCTACGCGCCGGAAGACGTGGCCCGTTTCGGCGCCTTGCAGGCCTCGGGCGTGGTGCCGCCGGGGCCCGCTTGTCTGCTCTTCGTGCTGGGGCGCTATACGGCGGGGCAACGCTCCGAGCCGGGCGATCTGCTGCCTTACCTCGCGGCCATCGAGGACTGGCCGGAGGCGGCCAAGCTGCCCTGGGCGATCTGCGCCTTCGGGCCGAAGGAAACTGCCTGCGTGACCGCGGCGGCAACCCTTGGCGGCCATGCCAGGGTCGGCTTCGAGAACAACCTCTTCCTGCCCTCGGGCGCGCAGGCGCGCGACAATGCGCAACTGGTCGCCGCCGCCGCGGCGGCCGCCGCGGCCTTCGGTCGGCCGCTGGCCGACGGCGCCGCGGCGCGCCGCCTGATGGGCGCCGGGTTGTAAGTAACGAAGGCCGCGGCTTAGTTGGATGTTGGCATGCTGCCGTGGTCCATGGTGCCGTGATCCATGCCCTTGGGGCTGGCGTCGCCTTGCGGTCCCATGCTGCCGACAGCCTCCACGGCGATCTGCACGGTTACCTCACCGGCTTTCTCGAACGTCAGTGTCAGGGCAAAGCGGTCGCCCTCCTTCAGGGCCTTGTGCAGGCCGATCAGCATGATGTGATGGCCGCCCGGCTGCAGGCTGGCGGTGCCGCCGGCGGGCACCTCGACCGCCTCGACCGGGCGCATCCGCATGATGTCGCCTGCCATCGAATTTTGATGCAGTTCGGCCCGTTCGGCGAGTTCGCTCGCAACCGCGACCAGACGGTCCGACGCGCCGGCGTTGCGGATCACGAAAAAGGCGGCGCCGTTGCCGACCGGGCCGGCGGAAGCCCGCGCCCAGGGGTGTTCGATGGTCAACTCGCCGCGATTGAAATCGTGGCTGGAGGCCGGGACGGCCGCCAGCGCGATGGCCAGGGTCGCGCCGAAGGCGGCGGCAATGACTGTTCTCATTTGCACTTTTTCGTTGTCGGTTTCGTTGTCGGTCCGGCGGCTTCTTTGTCGGTCACGCAGTGCGCCGCACCCTGCCGCCGCGGCAAAGCGTCAGGCTACCGGATCGTGCTCCAGACGCCCGGCATTGTTGCGGCCCTGGCCGAAACAGCCCAGGATTGCAAGCCTGGCGCCGGCCAGGGACGGGCGCCTGGAACTTCGGTCGCAGTTGCCCCGTAACGCCGACAATAGGTTACTTTTCCAGCCTGTCGTAGCGCTTCGGGTGCGACAGAGCGTCGCTGAGTCGCGCTTATCCGCTTCGTTTGCGTTGGCAGGACACAACGGGGTGGACATTCCGCTAAGGACAAGTGTTCAATGGCAAAAATAACGGTGGTCTAAACACCGAACCAAATGCACAGGGAATCGCGTTCTGACCAGCTTTGCTTTGCATGCCAAGGCGGAATGCCATGACGGGTCGAGTCCTCTGGACGCCCGCAATGGTTGTTTTGTGCTTGGCCGTCGGCGGATTCAACTGGGCTGGCCCGCTTTTGGGTCTCTGGGAGAACATGCCTGTCGCCAATCATGTCGACCGGCGTAACGACTTAATCGACAGTGTCTGAACTGGGAGCAAACGACCCATGAAATCATTGAATCTGAAATCTACTGTCCTCGGCTTGTCCGCGGCGGCCCTGCTGGCGGGAGCCTCGTTCTCCGCTCAGGCGCAGGAAAAATTCGTCACCATCGGCACCGGCGGCCAGACCGGCGTGTACTACGTCGTCGGGCAGTCAATCTGCAAGCTGGTCAACCGTGGGGCCAAGGATATCAAGTGCACGGCGCCCTCGACCGGCGGTTCTGTCGCCAATCTGAATGCCATCGCCAACGGCGAGCAGGACATGGGCGTGGCCCAGTCCGACTGGCAATACCATGCCTACAACGGCGACGCGCCGGACAAGTTCCCCAACGGCGCCAACAAAGACCTGCGCGCGGTCTTCTCCGTGCATCCGGAGCCCTTCACCGTGGTCGCCCGTAAGGATTCGGGCATCAAGACCTTCGCCGACCTGAAGGGCAAGCGCGTGAACGTCGGCAATCCCGGCTCCGGCGCCCGCGGCACCATGGAAGTGGTGATGGACGCGCTCGGCTGGAAGATGAGCGACTTCTCCCTGGCGGCGGAATTGAAGTCGGCGGAGCAGGCTTCCGCCCTCTGCGACAACAAGATCGACGCCATCGTCTTCACCGTCGGTCACCCCAGCGGCACCATCAAGGAAGCCACCACCTCCTGTGAGTCCGTCATCGTGCCGGTTACCGGTCCGGAAATCGACAAGCTGGTGAGCGACAATGCCTACTACGCCAAGGCAACGGTTGCCGGCGGCACCTACGACGGCACCTCCGATGACGTTGAGACCTTCGGCGTCGGCGCGACCTTCGTGTCCTCGGCCAAGACGGACGACGCGATCATCTATGAGGTGGTCAAGGCGGTCTTCGACAACTTCGACCGCTTCAAGAAGCTGCATCCCGCTTTTGGCAATCTCAAAGAAGATGCCATGATCAAGAACAACCTCTCCGCCCCGCTGCATCCGGGCGCTGTGAAGTACTACAAAGAACGTGGCTGGATGTAATTGACTGCCGGGTGGGCGGGGTTTCCCGCCCACCCGGCTTTCCACTGAAGATTTCTCTTACATAGCGGTTCCGGCGCTCGGGCGTCGAGACAATCCCAGGATAAAGCTGGGCGGACATGTTGAGGGATGCGGGGCGCTCGGCCGGGGGCGGCCCAGGAAAACGGGGATTGCATATGGCAGACGATTCGAAGACCGGCGGCACTCAGCCGGAAGCTGGCGCACCGCTTTCAGACGATGAATTGCAGGATCTCGTTGCCTCCAGCGATACCGGCGGGCGCGCGCCAAGCGGTCTGTCTCTCCATATCATCCTCTGGACTGCCGCGGTCTGGTCGCTGTTTCAGATCTGGATCGCTTCGCCGCTGCCCTTCGTGGTGGCGGAGGTCACCGGCCTGCCGGTCGTCCTGAACAACACCGAATCGCGCTCCATTCACCTCGGCTTCGCGGTCTTTTTGGCATTCCTCGCTTATCCGGCGATGAAGCGCTCGCCGCGCGACCACATTCCGGTCCAGGACTGGGTGCTGGCGCTGATCGGCGCGTTTTGCAGCAGCTATCTGTTCTGGTTCTACGACGCCATCTCGCTGCGCCCGGCAAACCCCAACACCCAGGACATCGTGGTCGCCTCGGCCGGCATGCTGATCCTGCTGGAAGCGACGCGGCGCGCGCTTGGCCCCCCATTGACGATTATCGCGTCGATCTTCCTGATCTACACCTTCTTCGGGCAGTACATGCCGGATCTGATCGCGCACAAGGGCGTTTCGCTTGCCGGCGTGGTCAATCATCAGTGGATCACGACCGAAGGCGTGTTCGGCGTGGCGCTCGGCGTCTCGACCGATTTCGTGTTCCTCTTCGTGCTGTTCGGCGCCCTGCTCGACAAGGCGGGGGCCGGCAACTATTTCATCAAGGTCGCCTTTTCGTTGCTCGGTCACTATCGCGGCGGGCCGGCCAAGGCGGCGGTCGTCGCCTCGGCGATGACCGGCCTCATCTCCGGTTCCTCCATCGCCAACGTGGTGACCACCGGCACCTTCACCATCCCGATGATGAAGCGGGTCGGCTTTTCGCCTGAGAAGGCCGGCGCCGTCGAGGTCGCCTCCTCGGTGAACGGCCAGATCATGCCGCCGGTCATGGGCGCCGCCGCCTTCCTCATGGTGGAATACGTCAGTATTTCCTACTTCGAGGTGGTGACGCACGCCTTCGTCCCGGCGCTGATCTCCTACATCGCGCTGGTCTATATCGTGCACCTCGAGGCCATGAAGGCCGGCATGGAAGGTCTGCCGCGCGCTTCGGAGCCGACGCCCTTGATGAAGTTCCTCATCATGACGGCGTTTGGCATTGCCCTGGTCTGCGGGCTCGCGCTCGCCACCTACTACGGCATCGGCTGGATCAACGACGTTTTTGATGATCAGTCCGGCTGGATCATCGCGGTCCTGCTGGCTCTCGTCTACGTGGCGATCATCAAGTTCTGTGCGGCCTATCCGGACCTGGAACTGGACGACCCCAACGCGCCGATTGTCTCTCTGCCGAAGGTCGGCCCGACCGTGAAGTCGGGTATCCACTTCATCCTGCCGGTGATCGTGCTCATCTGGTGCCTCATGGTCGAGCGGCTGTCGCCGGCGCTCTCCGCTTTCTGGGCGACGGCCTTCATGATCTTCATCGTGCTGACGCAGCGCCCGCTGTTCGCTCTCTTCCGCGGCGACTACGCCCTCGGGGCCCGGTTCACGCAGGGCGCCGGGGAACTTCTGGAGGGCCTGATCGCCGGCGCGCGCAACATGATCGGTATCGGCATCGCCACGGCGACAGCCGGCATCATCGTCGGTGCGGTGTCGCAGACCGGGGTCGGTTTGGTGCTGGCCGATCTGGTGGAGATCCTCTCCCTGGGCAACATCATCCTGATCCTGTTGTGGACCGCGGTTCTCAGCCTGATCCTCGGCATGGGCCTGCCGACCACCGCCAACTACATCGTCGTCTCGGCGCTGCTGGCGCCGGTGATCGTGCAACTCGGCCAGGATGCCGGCCTCATCGTGCCGCTGATCGCCGTGCACCTCTTCGTCTTCTACTTCGGCATCATGGCCGACGTGACGCCGCCGGTCGGTTTGGCGTCTTTCGCCGCGGCGGCGGTTTCCGGCGGCGATCCCATCAAGACCGGCTTCGTCGCCTTCTTCTACTCGCTGCGCACGGCGGCCCTGCCGTTCCTCTTCATCTTCAATACCGATCTGCTGCTGATCGATGTCAGTTGGGCCGGCGGCATCTTCGTGTTCATCATCGCCACCGCGGCCATGCTGATCTTCGCGGCGGCGACGCAGGGCTTTTTCCTGGCGCGCAACCGCGTCTACGAGACGGTGCTGCTGCTGCTCATCGCCTTTACGCTGTTCCGTCCCGGCTTCTGGATGGACATGGTCTCGCCGCCGACCCGCGATGTGGCGCCGGCCGATATCGTCGCCGTCGCCGACCGCATGCGGGAAGGCGAAGTGCTGCGTCTGCGCGTCGACGGCATCGACGCGGTGGGCAGTCCGCGCAGCTTCGTCGCCCTGCTGCCGCTGGGCGAAGGCGCCACCGGCGAGGAGCGTCTGGCGTCGGCTGGCCTCGAGCTCTACGTCGACGGCGACGAAGTTCTGGTCGACAACGCCGGCTTCGATTCGCCGGCCGAAGCGGCCGGGCTGGAGTTCGACCAGAAGATCGTCACCGTGAAGGAACCTGTGGATCAGTTGCCCAAGGAGCTGATGTACATCCCGGCCTTGCTTGTTTTGGGTCTCATCATTTTCATGCAGCGCGGCCGCCGGTCTCGGCAGCCCGCCACGGCGGCAGCCTAGGGGGAAGGCGAAACGATGTTCAAAGATATCCTGCTACCGGTGGACCTCGGCAACAAGGAGACCCAAACCAAGTCCATTGCGACGGCTGTGGAGATGGCTCAGCATTTCGTCAGCCGTCTGCACGTCATGACCATCGTGCCGGATTTCGGCATGAGCATCGTCGGTTCCTTCTTCCCGGCGCAGTACGAAAAGAAGGCGCTGGACGAGGCCAACAAACAGCTTCATGCCTTCGTGGCCGAGGTGATTCCGCAAGGCATCAAGGTGCAGCACATTGTGGCGCACGGCACCATCTATGAGGAAATCCTGCGCTTTGCCGGCAAGACCAACATCGACATGATCGTCATGGCGTCACACCGGCCCGAACTGCAGGACTACCTGCTGGGGCCGAATGCCGCGCGCGTGGTCCGCCACGCCAGGTGTTCGGTGACCGTGGTCCGCGACTGAGTTGCGGGCCTTCACCGGGCAGGCCCCGCCCGGGCGGGGCCCCACCGAATTGTGAACCGCCGTTGGTGGGAAGCCGCCGGCAAGCTGTCTAAGCTGCCGCTATGAACCAGGGTTTCTCACGCCTTCGCCGCCTCGCCGGCGTGCTCGCGCTGTTGGCGGTTGCGCCGCCGCCGGCTTTCGCCGTCGAGACTTCCTTCGCGCTGCCGGAAACCGTTACCGTGCCGGCGGGCCCTTTCATCGCCGGATCGGACCAGGCGGAGCGGGAAGCGGCTTACCGGCTGGACGAGGCGGCCTACGGCCACAGCGCCACGCGCGAGGGCCGCTGGTACGCGGGCGAGGGCCCCCGGCGCGAAGAGATTCTGCCCACCTTTTCGATCACCCGCACGCCGATCACCAACCGTCTCTATGCCGCCTTTCTGGCGGCCAGCGGCGGCCCGGCGCCTGACGTGGACCGGAAGACCTGGGCCGGCTACGGCCTGGTTCATCCCTTCGCGCGGACCAGGCGCCATGCCTGGCGGCAGGGCCGGCCCCCGGAGGGCCGCGAGGACCACCCCGTGGTGCTGGTCTCGCAGGGTGACGCCCAGGCCTTCGCGGCCTGGCTGTCGGCGCAAACCGGGCGGCGCTGGCGTTTGCCGAGCGCCCAGGAATGGGAGAAGGCGGCGCGCGGTACGGACGGGCGGATGTTCCCTTGGGGTGCAGACTGGGACGCTTCGCGGCTCAACAGCCACGACGCCGGCCCCTTCGATACCCTGCCGGTCGGCCGCTTTCCGGCCGGGGCCAGTCCCTATGGACTGCTCGACGCCGCCGGGCAGGTCTACGAGTGGACCGGCAGCCCGGCCGGCCCGGGCCGCTTTCTGGTCAAGGGCGGCTCCTGGGACGACAGCGGCTGTGGCGTCTGCCGGCCGGCGGCGGCGCATGCCCGCCCGGCGGCGCTCAAGCACATTCTCATCGGCTTCCGGCTTGTCGTCGAATGACCCGATCATGCTCTGGCCGCTGGATCTGGCAGCGATTCCCTGTCACGCCGAAGTGAAGGTTTTTGGTTGGCGACAGGCCCCTGGTCCGCCTAGGTTGTCGGCACGATGCGAAGCGAAACGACCATCAGAGACGCCGCGCTGGAACTGGACCTGGCGTTGGACGGGCTGCCCACGGCGGCCCTTGAGGATATGGCGGCAGCCGGTGCCGAAGTGGCGCAGATTCACCGCCTCCTCACCAAGACCGGAGACAACATTGTCGGTGAACTGCTGAAGCACAACGGTACCTTCTACGAGTGGGACCACTATCCGCCGGGCGACGTCTACGATCGCGAAACGCATGGTCAGTTCTACTATCACGCCCACGCGGCCGATCAGCGCTTCGACGGCGAACATGGCCACTTCCACACCTTCGTGCGTCCCAAGGGCATGCCGGCGGGCGTATTGCCGGCCAAAGTACCCGGCTTCGTCATGCCGGAGGATGCCAACGACGCGCTGAGCCACCTCATCGCCATTGCCATGACCCCCGGCGGGGTGCCGTTTCGCCTGTTTTCCGTGAACCGCTGGGTGACCGGCGAGGTCTGGTACAAAGCGGACGACGTGATCCGCCTGCTCGACGTCTTCAAGATCGATCATACGCAGCCCTCCTGGCCGGTGAACCGCTGGGTCTCCGCCATGATCCAGCTGTTCAAGCCGCAGATCGCGGACCTGCTGCGGGCGCGTGATCGCAAGGTGGCCTTGTGGCAGGAACAGGCGCCCGACAGCGATGTGTTCGAGGACCGCGACCTTGAGGTGACGTCCTTCCTCGATATTTCGGTGGATGAACAGATTCAGGGCGTGGCCAAGGCCCTGATGGCTCGTCAGTAATCCTCCCCTCCGGATTTTCGCTGTCTTAACCGTCACTTAAGCCTATCGGCGCCCGCTTTGCGCGGCGCCGCAAGCTGGCGCATTTTAAGTATGATTTAACGCCGAGCCCGGATAATCGTTCTGTTGGGGCGCCACCTCAGGGGGGCGGTACCGCCGCCTGCGGTGTAACTCGTTTGTTTGGGCTGAGCCGAGAGAGACATGACAGGAAGCCTTTCCCAGGAAGACGTCGCCCGCCTGATGGCGGATCCCTCACCGGATGCCCGGGCGGCGACGACATCGAAGATCGCGGCCCAGTACGACCGCAAACATCCGCGCATGACCGACGCCGAGCGCAAGCTTGCCGAAGAGATCTTCCGCAAGCTGGCGAGCGACGCCGAGATCCTGGTGCGCGAGGCGCTTGCGGCCAATCTGAAGAGCACCCCGGATCTGCCGCACGATCTGGCGCTCGCGCTGGCCAAGGACGTCGACAGCGTCTCTTTGCCGGTGCTGAAGTTCTCGGACGTGCTGCGGGACGAAGACCTCATTGACATCATGCGCGGCGAAGACGCCTCGGCCAAGCAGGTCGCCATTGCCCAGCGGGCAACGGTTTCCACGGCCGTTGCCGATGCCTTGATCGACACCGGCAACGAGACGGCGGTGGCCCGGCTGGTCGCCAACGAAGGCGCCGAGCTTACCGAAGAGGCACTTGATCGCGTCCTCGCCAATTACAATGAGAGCGACGCGGTTTCGGACTCGATCTCGCGGCGGCCCTGCCTGCCGCCGGCGATCTCGGAGCAGTTGGTCTCGGCCATGGCCGAGAAGCTGGAAAACTATCTGGTCAGCAAGCACGACCTGCCGGCCGATGCCGCGAGCAACCTGATCCTGCAGACCCGCGAGCGCGCGACGGTCAGCTTGCTCAGCCGCGGCGCCACCGGGGCCGACTTGGAGGATCTGGTCTACCAGATTCATGTCAACGGCCGTTTGACCCCGTCACTGATCGTCCGCGCGCTCTGCGTCGGGGACATGGCCTTCTTCGAAGCCGCCTTGGCGCGCCTGGCCGACGTACCTTTGAAGAACGCCCAGAAGCTGATCCATGACGGCGGCGACCTCGGTCTGAGTTCGATTTACGAGAAGGCGCGGATGCCCGATCGCCTGTTCAGCGCCGTGCGGGCCGCGGTTCAGATTCTCGAGGAAGAGAACTATGACGGCGGACGCAATGATCGTGAGCGCTTTGCCGCCCGCATCATCGAGCGGCTGCTGACGCAGTTCGAGGATCCCGCCTCGAAGATGACCCAGGACGACATCGACTATCTCATGAACAAGCTCAATCAGCTCGCCGCCTGAGACGACGGCCTTCCAGCTTTCCTGCAGGGGAATGCGGACGCAAAACGGCGCCGGACGATGATCCGGCGCCGTTTTTGTTGTCCCCGGGGGCGGGCAGCTTAATTCAGCAGCACCCTGGGCAGCCACAGGGCGATGTCCGGGAAGGCCATGACCAGCCCCAGGCCGATGAGCTGCAGCAGCACGAAGGGAATGATGCCCTTGTAGATCTGCTGGATGCGCACCTCCGGTGGCGCGACCCCCTTCATATAGAACAGCGCGAAGCCGAAGGGCGGCGTCAGGAAGGAGGTCTGCAGGTTCACCGCCAGCAGGATGGCGAACCAATAGGTGACTTCGATCTGGGCCACGTGCGCGCCGAAGTCGAGCTCGGCGACAATCGGGGCGAACACCGGCAGGACGATCAGCGTGATCTCGATCCAGTCGAAGAAGAAGCCGAGGAAGAAGACGATGGCCATGAGCATCAGCAGCAGGCCCCAGGACCCGAGGCCGAGGCTTTCGACCAGCTCGATGACGATGTCGTCGCCGCCGAGGATGCGGAACACGTAGGAAAAGCAGGTCGCGCCGAGGAAGATGCCGAACAGCATGCCGCCGGTCAACGCCGAGCGTTCGAGCACGTCCTTCAGCACCGCGAAGCTCAAGCGCCCCTTCAACAGCGCGAGCAGCAGGGCGCCGGCGCCGCCGACGCCGGCGGCCTCGGTCGGCGTGGCCCAGCCGAAGAGGATCGAGCCGAGCACCAGAAACACCAGGAACAAGGGCGGAATGAAGGAGCGCAGCACCATCAACAGGATGCCGGTGGCGGAGCTCGGACCCTCGTCGGAAGGCAGCGGCGGCGCCAACTCCGGCTTGAAGCCGCAGAGCGACAGAATGTAGATCATGTAGAAGGCCGCCAGCATGAAGCCGGGGATAACGGCGGCGACGAAGAGGTTGCCGACCGAACGGGCCAGCAGGTCGGCCATGATCACCAGCATGATCGACGGCGGGATGAGAATGCCCAGGGTGCCCGAGGCGGCGATGGTGCCGGTTGCCAGCGGTATATTGTAGCCCCGCTTCAGCATCACCGGCAGCGACAGCAGGGTCATCATCACCACCGAGGCGCCGATGATGCCGGTGGTGGCGGCCATGATGGTGCCCATCAGCGTGACCGAGAGGGCAAGGCCGCCGGGGACGCGGCGCAGCAGGACCTGCAGGCAATGCTGCAGGTCGTCGGCCACACCGCTGCGCTCCAGCATGGTCCCCATGAAAATGAACATGGGGATCGCCGTCAGGACGAGGTTCTCGGCGATGCCGCCCCAGATGCGCGACGTCAGATTGAAGAACATGATGAACTGGAAGACGTCGAAGTACATGCCGATGAAGCCGAAGGCGAGACCGACTCCCGCCAGCACGAAGGCGACGGGATAGCCGCTGAACAGCAGGATGCCGAGAGCGGCGAACATGAACAGCGGCAGATAGTCCTCGAAATAGAACTCCATCAGCGCCGCTCCTCGTCATCCCGCTTGAGAAGTTCGGGCGGGACGACATCGTCGAGATGCTCGATCTCGGCCTCCTCGATCTCCTGGACCTTGGTGCGCAGCTCCTCGGGGCCGAAGAGCTCGACGAATTTGCGCAGCAGGATGGCGACGGCGCTCAAGGCGAGAACGCCGAAGCCGATGGGAATCATCGATTTGATGAGCCAGCGGTGGGTCAGGCCGGTCGCCGAGGCGGAAATCTCGCTGGTCGCGAAGGAGCGCTCGACGAAGTCGATGCCGAACCAGACGATGAGTGCGCAGTAGGGCAGCAGGAACAGCAGGCAGCCGGCCACCTCGATCCACCACTGCACCCGCTCGTTGAGGTTTTCGCGCAGCAGATCGATGCGCACGTGGGAATCCTTGAGGTAGGCGTAGCCGAGGCAGAGCGAGAACAGAATGACGTGGAAATGCCATTCCGCCTCCTGCAGCTTGGTCGATCCCAGAACCAGAAAGCGCCGCGTCACCACGTCGAAGATGGTTATCAGAATCAGCGCGAGGCCGGCCCAGGCGGCGACTTTGCCGATCTTGGTGATGCCGCGGTCCAGCCCTTCGCTGACGCGTAGCAGGAGTTCCATGCCAGTCTTCCCGGTTGCGCGGCGTGGCTTTGTGGCCTGATTTTGTGGCCGGGGGCCGCGTGTCGTCAGGGTTCAAATGAGAAGCGCCGGAGTCTCTCGCGAAAGAGACTCCGGCGCTATCTCGTCAAAAGGTTACTGCCGATCCGGAATGCCTAAGCGCCGCGATCACAGGTAGCCCAGGTCACCCCAGACCTTGTACTGGGCGCGATAGGCGGAGAGCGATTCCCAGACTTTCTTGAAGTTCGGGTTGGACGCCGCCAGCTCCGCGGCGACGTCATTCCAGGCCGCTTCCAACTCGGCGAGAATCTCGGGAGACCAGCGGTGGATGGTGACTCCCTTCTCCTTCAACTCCGCCAGGGCCGCGCCCTGGATGGCTTCGCCCTCGGCCAGGCCGGCGCGGATGTTGTCGCCGCAGACGGCGTCGATCTGCGCCTTCTGGGTGTCGGACAGCGCGTCGTACTTGTCCTTGTTCATCATCAGGTCGAACAGCGTCGACTGCTGGTGCCAGCCCGGGAAGTAGTAGTGCTTGGCAACCTGATAGAAGCCGAGGTTGAGGTCGATGGCGGGCATCGAGAACTCGGTGGCGTCGATGGAGCCGCGCTCCAGGGCCGGGAAGATGTCGCCGCCGGCCAGCAGCTGGGTGGAGACACCCATCTTTTCCATGACCTTGGCGCCGAGGCCGAAGAACCGCATCTTCAGGCCGGCGAGGTCGGCGGTGCTGTTGATTTCCTTGCGGAACCAGCCGGAAGCTTCCGGCGCGATGACGCCGCACATGACGCCCTTGATGTTGTACTGGGCGTAGAGCTCGTCGAAGAGTTCCTTGCCGCCGCCGTAGTAGTACCAGCCGAGATACTCGCCGGCGCGCGGTCCGAAGGGCACGGCGGCGAAGAGGGCGAAGGTCTCGTCCTTGCCGACCCAGTAGCCGGGGGTCGACCAGCCCGCGTCGAGCGAACCGGCGGAGATGCCGTCGAACATCTCGAGGGCCGGCACCAGGGCGCCGGGCTCAAAAAACTTCAGCCGGATGGAGCCGCCGGAGACGGCTTCCATTTTCTCTGACAGACGCACGCCGAGGGTACCGAGCTGGGTGAGTTTGCTGCCATAAGCGCTGGCCATGTTCCAGCGGACGCGCTTTTCCTGGGCGGCGGCGTCGCCGACGCTGCCAAGTGCGATGACGGCGCCCACGGCCAAGGCCGAGACGGCGAGCTTCATCGTGCTGCGAATGCGCATTCGAGATAGTCCTCCCGTTGACTTTGCTCCCGCCGCCTTTGCTGACGGGCTTCATTGATTCCCCCTTCGATGCTTCTGAAATCGATTTCGCAGATGCACCAAAGCGGCTTTGAAGCTAGCCCATGGTTTGGCGCTGAACAAGCCCAAAGCACAGTAATTCAATGCAGTTTGAGGGGACACAAACAAGACTCGCGGGGCCGCTCGCCGGCCGCGTGTTTCCACTCAGCTCGGCGGCCGGGCGGCGGCCGAGCCGCGGCGCAGCAGGCCGATCTCGCGATAGAAGCGCGTGGCCCCGTCGTGCAGCGGAATGCCGATGCCCTCGAGCGCGGTTTCGATCCGGATGACGCGCCCCTTCGCGTGGCCGCGGTCGAGCAGCCGGCGGGCGTCGCTGCGCCACAGGGCCTGCAGAATCCCGTAGACGGTGTCCTCGCTGATGTCTTCGCGGGTGATCCACTGCGCGGCGACCGACAGGGTCACGACTTCCCCGACGCCGTCATAGACGCCGGCGGGGATTCTGTCGAGCTGGAGGAAGGGATTCAGTTCGGCCAGGGCGGCGATGCCGCCGCCGGTAACCGGCACCAGCGCCACGGCAGTCTGTTCGCTGGCCCATTGGACCACCTTGGCCGGGTAGCCGGCGACCAGGAAAAAGGCATCGAGCTTCCCGTCAACGAGTTTTTCCATGGCATCGTCGGACTTGAGATAGGCGACATCGAGAGTGTCTTCGGTCAGGCCGAAAGCCTCGAGCACCAGGCGGGCGCCCACCAGGGTGCCCGACCCCACTTCGTCCAGCGCGACGCGTTTGCCCACCAGGTCGGAGACCGTCTCGATGCCGCTGTCGCGGCGCACGACGATGTGAAACGACTCGGGATAGAGATTGGCGATGGCGCGCAGGGAACCCTGGCGGCCCTCGGCCTCGAAAGCATTGGTCCCGGTATAGGCCCAGAAGGCGACATCGGACTGCACGAAGCCCGACTCGATGCGCCCGGCGGCGATGTCTTTCACGTTGGCGACCGAGCCGCTGGAAGACTGCGCCACGGCGACCAGGCCGGCCACGCCGCAGACTCGGTCGCGCTCGCAGTTTCCTGACGGGTTGCTGATCGCCTGGGCGACCAATCCGGCGATCGGATAATAGGTGCCGCCGATGCCGCCGGTGCCGATGCGGAACAGCGACAACTCCTGCGCGGCAGCCGGCCGGGCCGTGCCGGCGCCGGCCAGTCCGATGATGCAGGCGCCCGCGATGACGACCGCCGCCGCCGTCCAGCGCATTGCCTTCATGTTACCTCGCAAGCAGACCGTCATGCGGTGCCGGGCCTTAGACTCCAAGCAGTCGTTCCCCCGATTCCGGCGTTTCCCGTCGCCGGGCGGGCCCGTTCCCGGGACCATCCGGCCCGATTATCCCCACCAGGTCAACTGAACAGTGGTTCTGGCCACGGATTGCAACAAAGCGATCGTGACACGGATGTCTTAGGATTCGTTAACCATGAAATGTCCCAACCATGAAACATCCAGGATCGCCCTCCGGCGGCGCCGTGAAAGCCGCTGGCGCTTGGCGGCATTGCATTGCGCCCGGGGAGTCGCTATAACCCGCCGCGCCGGGGAGTAGCTCAGCCTGGTAGAGCACTACGTTCGGGACGTAGGGGCCGGAGGTTCGAATCCTCTCTCCCCGACCAATCCGGCACCATGACCGTCACCCGCTTGATGACGATTCCACGCGCCGGCCTGCCCTGAGATTGGGCAGGCCGGACCTGCGTTGCGGCGCGCGCGCCCCCTGGAGCGGAACATTGGGGCGGAACATTTTCCTCAATTCGAGTTGGACGTATCCGTCTTAGCCGAGGCGGCGCTGACCCCGCCGTCTGCCGGCTTCGTCCTCGCTGGCGTTGGCCGCTGGGCGGTCGATGCCGGCGGTGGCCTCCAGCGCCTTTTCCGGTGAGAAGGCTTCGCGGCTCTTTGGGTGGCGCAGGCGGCCGATGGTCAACAAGCCGCGCACACCGTCCAGCAGTTTGTTGAAGTTGCCGGCGGTGGCTTCGGGAGCGTCGCCATTCTGACCGGACACATGAAATGGATCGGCGTGGATCTGCTCGCGGTCGATCCCGAATTCGGCCATCGCCAAAGCCACAGCGTTCACCATCTCCGGCGGGCCGGCCATGTAGAACTGGGCGCTGCGATGACTGGCGAGGTCGCTGGAGACGACCTCGGCGAGGTTTCCGGTGCGGCGGTCTGTTTCGCTGTCCGGCTCCGACAGCACGGTTTCGAGGCGGAAGTTCTCGTAGCGCGACACCAGGAGCTTCAACTCGCTCTCGTCGTAGACATGCGCCTCGTTGCGGACGCCGAAATAGAGATGCACCTTGCGGTCCGGTTGGCCATGCAGCGCCGTGCGGACGATCGATTTTGCCGGCGCGAGGCCCGAACTGCCGGCCACCAGAACCAGGGGGCTGTCGTTCTGCGGGCGCAGGTGCGCGCTGCCGTAGGGCCCTTCGAGCTGCACTTCGTCGCCGACCTTCAGGTGGCTGGCGATATGATCGCTCGCCTGGCCTCCGGGGATCAGCCGGATATGAAACTCCAGCGCCTCCTCGCCCGGCGTGTTGGCCATGGAATAGGCCCGGGCCGGCAGATCGGCGAATTTCAGGCGGGCGAACTGTCCGGCGGCGAATTGCAGCGGCTCCTCCGGCCACAGGTAGAGGCGCTTGATGATCGGGCTGACCTGTTCGATGTTGGTCACCTGCGCGCGCAGGCGGCGCACCGGCAGATCGATGGACACGGCGCCGCCCAGCCAGGCGACATGGACGTCTGAGCGCGGCCTGGCGCGGCAGGCGAGGACGAAACCGGCGGCTTTTTCCGGGCCCGACAGCACTTCGCTGTCGTAGTTTTTCATGGTCACGTCGCCGGACAGCAGCAGGCACTTGCAGGTGCCGCATTCGCCGGTGCGGCAGCCGTGAGGAAAGGGCACGCCACTATCCAGAGCCGCGTCGAGAATGGTCGCCTTGCCGGTATCGATCGGAAGAGGCCATTGTCGTATCGTGAGCTTCGGCATGGTCTTTTCCTCAACCGATCGTCAGGGAATCCGAATCTGGAGCGGGCGCAGGTGAAAGCTGTGGCGCGTCTGGGTATGATCGAAGACCGAAACCCATAAATAGGTGCCGTCGGCGATGGCAACGTCGTACTCGGACGCAGTA
Source organism: Kiloniellaceae bacterium (assembly GCA_040217155.1). Lineage (GTDB taxonomy): Bacteria > Pseudomonadota > Alphaproteobacteria > Kiloniellales > Kiloniellaceae > Pelagibius. The sequence continues at coordinate 259,070 of JAVJNS010000004.1, read as the reverse complement.
TCGAGCTTTCGCTTCACCTCCATGCGCCACCATCCGTCCGTCCACTCGGCCACGGCGCTGACGTCGCCGCGGTCGCCTTCGAAGGGGGCCTCGGCGATGACGCTCGGCATGACGGTACCGACCGGGAAGCGGGCGTCCAACTCGGCGGACGCCGGTTCCACGAGATCGCGCGGCAGCCACCACAGGCCCTGGTCGCCGACCTGAGGATCGCTGTCGAAGCTGCCGATGCGTTCGGCCAGGATCTCGGGAGATCGCGGCAGCCAGCGCGGCTTCACGATCCCGCCGTCGAATTTCTCCCAATTCATGGTGAAGCCGCCGGCCGACTTCGGATCCTTGTCGTATCCGGCGGTATAGCGCGCGGCCGGATTTTCCGGCGGCGCCAGCGGCGGCCCGAAGAAATTGTCGTCGATCTGGCCCAGCGGCCCGGTGCGCACGGACTTCCAGTGCCAGACGTCGACGACGGAGCCGTCGGTCGTATAGTGCAGGCCGCGTCCGTTGGGGCCGCCGGGTTTCCCCGCCAGGGGTTTGGGCCCCAGGTTCGATGTGTTGAGCGCGGCGAGTTGAGAGTCGCGCGACAGCATCACCGCGAACTTGTCCTCATAGAAATCGTTCTCGTCCTGGCGTCCGTACTGGCTTTGCATGACCCGCCAGCCTTCGGCGGTCTTCTGCAGCGGCAGATGCTTCTGGCTCCTGGTGCGGTCGGGCCATTCGAAAAGCAGGTAGGCATTTTCGCCGTCGTGCACGCCGCGCACCAGCACCGGGACGCTGCCTTGAGGAAGGTTCTGCCCGTTGTGGGTGTCGACGCTGGCCACAACGGCCGTCTGCCAGACCGCGTCTCCGGCATCGCCGTCGAGGCGCGGCGGCGTGTCCGTCTTCTCCAGCACCAGGGCCGGGAGTGTCGCCTGATCGACGGCGAAGATTCCGGCGGCCAGGGTGCCGGCGGCCACCAGTCCGATGCCGGCCGCGGCCATGTAGGCGAGGCGTGGCGTTATGATCTTCAACAGGCCGCGCCAGCCGGTCATGGCCCACTGCGCGCCAATATGCAGCAGCACGTAGCCCAGCAGGCTCCAGGCCAGGACCCGGTGAAGGGTGGTGAGGCTCTGCTGCGGCAGCGCCATGACATTGAAGTACAAAAGACTGCCGGAAACGACGGCGCCGCCGACCAGCACGAAGGCGATCCAGTAGATCAGCACATTGATCGACTGCCAGCGGGTGCGCCGGTCGTGTGATCTCAAGGCCCTGAAGCGGCTGGAGTCCAGCGCCACGCGCGGCCCCAGGCGGGCGAAGAGCAGGAAGGCGACGTAGCCGGCGCAGGCAGCGCCTAGGGCCCAGGCGGACCAGAGATGAAGGATGTAGACATTGCCTTGGGGCAGGATCCCCGAAAGGGCGCGCGACCAGGTGGCCAGGGTCGAGTCGCCGGCAATGCGCAGGCCGGTGACAAGGTTAACGAGGAAAAGTGCGACGATAATCCAGTGCAGGAAAGAGGTGGCGAAATCACTTCTCAGACGCTGATGCCAAGTCCCCTGGCCCGGGGAAACCGGCGTATCCATCTCTCGCAATGCCTAACTCCCTGCACTCTGAGACCCTCTCCTGCTAGCGGCTTGCTTGTGCCACTTTTGGTTTTGGTGCGCGTACTTCAGGCGCTTCGATCAAGCTAGCGTCGTCTACCGACTGCGGCAACGCAATGCTAGCGGTAGTGCCGACTCCACGTTCACTATGCAACTTTAGCTCACCCGAGTGCAATTCTACTAGCGCTTTTGTCAGGGGCAGTCCCAAACCGGTGCCTTCGAAGCGCCGGGAAAGCGAGTTGTCGATCTGGGTGAAGGGCTGCATCGCATGGCCGATTTCCTGCTCGGTCATGCCGATTCCGGTGTCGCTCACCAGCAGTTCGCAGCGTCCGTCGGGAGCGACCCGGGCCCGCATCACAACCTCGCCGCCGTTGGGTGTAAACTTGATGGCATTGGAAAGCAGGTTAAGCAGGATCTGCCGCAGGCGGGTGTCGTCGGCGATCAGGGCCGGCAGCTCCGTGGGCGGTTCGATGACCAGCGATACGCCGGCCGTGACCGCCCGTTCGCCCATCAGTCTTTGGCAGGACTCGAAGAGTTCGCCCACCCGGATGATATCCTGGCGCAGTTCCAACTTGCCCGCTTCGACCTTGGCGATGTCGAGGATGTCGTTGATGATTTCCAGAAGGTGCCGCCCGCTTTGATGGATGTCGACGGCATAGTCGTTGTAGCGGTCGTTCCCGAGTTTGCCGTGCAGTTCACGGGTCATGATCTCCGAGAACCCGATGATGGCATTCAAGGGGGTGCGCAGTTCGTGACTCATATTGGCGAGGAATTCCGATTTCGCGCGATTGGCCGCCTGCGCTTCATCCCGGGCCGTAGCCAGTTCCGCACTCTGCTTCGCTTCCTCGATCTGCAGGCGTTGGTTCTCTTTGGATTTCCGTTTGAACACCTGGACCGCCCGCGCCATGTCGCCGACTTCGTTGGCGCGGTCGACATTGGGAACGGGCGTGGTGGTGTCGCCGGTGGCAATGCGCCGCATCGAGGCGACCAGCATCGTCACCGGCCTGGCGATGAGGAAAATCAGAATATACCAGGTGACGGCGAGGGCGACGAGGCCACTGGCTAAGGCGATCACCGACCAGACCGTGAGCTTCGACTGAATATTCTTGAGCTCGGCGAAGTTCGCGGCCGAGTTTTCGGCGACGCGCTTGCGGACCGCATCGGTGAAGATCGTCAGTGCGGTGCGGTAGTCGAGCCATTCGTCGTGGTTGCGTTCCAGCAACAGCAGTTCGGCGGGGCTCGGCACCGGTCCGATATTGCTGAACAGGGCTTCGGTCTTCTTCAGGAATTTGGGCAGGCCGGCGACCGCCGTGGCGGCGCGCTGCTTGGTTTCTTCGTCGGAAAAATTGGAAAGCCTTCTGTGCACCCGGGTCCAACTGCCGACGATGCTGCTGCCGAGTTCGGGAAGCTCGAAGGATATGCTTTGGGCGGCATAGATGCCGCCGCTGACGCCAAGGATTCGATAGCTCAGCGAGAAGAGGTCATCGGACAGGGCGTCGATGGCCTTGCGGGAGGATTCGTTCTCTTCAACGATGTCCTGCATCAGCGCGTGGTCGCGCTGCAGGGCATAGGAAAGTGCGGCGAACTGGGCCACCAGGACAACAAGGAACACCACCATGGCTATCTGAGCCTGGGTCCTAATGCGTCCAAACCAGCCCAGTCCGCGAGCTCCGCGTAGCACCAGCGAGCCCTTTCCCTGCCAATGTGCCGAGCAGACCAGCCTTGCGGCGGTCAGCGGGAAACCGGATTCTCCCCCGCAGTCCACTCGGAATAACCACCACGCATCCACATGACGTTCGAATAGCCGGCTTCCACTGCGCGCTGCGCCGCCCAGTAACTCTTCCAGCCGGTGGACCCGTGGCTGTAGAAGACGATCCTGTCGGACCTGTTCGGTCCCAGGAAGCTGGTGTCCAGCGTGGTATCGGTGGCGTCGTAGTAGCTCGCTGCCGACTTCGCGCCCGGCACGTGGCCATCTACGTAAGAGGCCTTCTTGCGAAGGTCGTAAACCGTCACGCCCTTGTTCAACATCGGGCGCAACTGGTCGGGGGTCACGATGGTCACGCCGTCGAGTTGAGTCGGCGTTTCCTCGGCGGCGGAGACCTGGTCCGCCGTTGCCGCGAGCAGTCCGGCACAAAGTAAGACTGCGGGGAAGATCCAACGCATAGCACATCACTCCGCGTAGTTAAGAATTGATTAGTCTGTAAGTTACGAGCCGGAAACTAATGAGTTGTTAACGGCGGTGGCTATTCGCCAAGTTCAGCACTAATCATTTTAACGATGTCTATCGTGATTAGTCGTCGGCCCGACAGCTACTTGAGCGGGCTGAATTCGGACGGAGTCTACTACTGCGTGTACTGGTGCCGCGGCAAGCCGCCTCAATGGCAACGCCGGCGAGCAAAAACGCGGTCGAGAATGCGCGTGTCGATGATGGTTGGCAGGCCGGATTCCGGACTGGTCCCGAGCAAGGCGCAGTCCAGTTCCACGTCCTGCAGTTTGGCGTCCCTGAAATCCGCGCCCCGCAGGTCGGCCATATGGAAGCTGCTGCGGGCGAGTTCGGCCCCGGCGAAGCGGGCCGCGTTGAGCAAGCTGTCGGTAAACCGGCAGCCGGTCAGCGTGGCTTCCTCCAGGCGGGCGCCGGTCAGGTTGCAGCTTTCGAAATCGCACTCAACCAGATCGGCGCCGCGCAGGTCGGCACCGCTGAGATCGAGCCCGCTGAGATCGCAGCGCAGCAGGACCGCGCGGCGTCCGTCGGCGCGTCCGGCCCGGTGGCGCGCGTGGGCCTCCAGGATGGGCCGCAGCCCGATGGCTGTCAGCCGGGCGCCGATCAGGACCTTCTGGGCGGGCCGGTCCCGGGTCAACGTTTCACACCGGGTCAACGTTTCACAAGGGTTGGTCATTACCTACGTCCTCACCTGTTTGGCGTTCTTTTCGGTACGGGTCCTTCTTCTTCCTGTCCGTGGCGGTCAAAAAAAGGGGGTCGAAGAAATCGACCCCCAGTTTCTTGAATATGCGATGTAGGTCAGCTTCAGATACAAGACACGAGATGCGAAGTACTTCGATCAGGAATGCGAAGAGTGATGCTGTCTGCGTCTGAACGATGACCAAAATATATATTCGTTGATCTATAGAGTCAATCGAAAAACGATCTGTTATGAAATTTTATTTGATGGCGACAGATAGACTAGACAATAAATAGGTCATAATAGCCTAATATGGTGGAAGATAGGGAGAAATCATAAAATAATAGGGCAAAATAGCCTATATAGAATCTGATAATAGGGCGAAATGTCCAAACTGTCTTGATGAATTGGCCAATTTGCCCTAGAGTGAAGCCCCAAGATGCATCACGTGCAGCATAGAAAGGTCATTTCAATGGGGACAAGCGAGGAAGACGCCATGACGGCCACGCAGCTCAAGGAGCTCTGCAGCCGCCTCTACGGCAGCGCGCGCTGGCAGACCGCTCTGGCGCAAGAACTCAGAGTGAACGACCGCACGGTGCGGCGCTGGGCTTCCGGCACCGCCCGGATTCCCCACCCGGTCGCCCTCTGCGTGAAGCTGATGGTCTTTCTCGACGAGTTGAGTTGGCTGGGCGAATGGCGCCAGACCATCCAGGAGGAGCTCTAAAACCGGGCGGCCCGCCCGGTCCCTGCGGTGGGCGGTGGGCGGCGGGCGCAGAGGCCGACGTCGCCTCAGTAGGCGCGGTTCACGCAGAATTCCACCACTTCCAGCAAGGCCGCCTTGGCCGGGCTGTCGGGAAAGCGGTCCAGCGCCGCGCGGGCGGTATCGGCATAGTTTCTCGCCCGGGCCATGGCGTCGGCCAGAGCGCCGTGGCGCTGCAGGTAGTCGATGGCCTGTTCCAGATCGCCGTCCCGCTGGTCCTGCGCCTCCAGGCAGCGGCGCCAGAATGCCCGCTCCGCGTCATCGGCTCGCTGGAATGCCAGGACCACCGGCAGCGTGATCTTGCCATCGCGGAAGTCGTCGCCCACGGCCTTGCCGAGCTCGGCCTGCAGGGCGGAATAGTCGAGCACGTCGTCGACCAGTTGGAAGGCGATGCCGAAGCCGCTGCCGAAACGCTCCAGTGCCTCTTCGTCGGCGTCCGGCCGCTCGGCCACCACCGCACCGATGCGGCAGGCCGCGGCGAACAGCGCCGCCGTCTTCGCCTCGATCACCTCCATATAGGTCTGCTCGTCGGAGGTGGTGTCGTTGGCGGTCATGAGCTGCAGCACCTCGCCCTCGGCGATCACCGCCGAAGCGTTGGAGAGGATGCGCAGCACGTCGAGCGAGCCGTCGACCACCATCAGCTGGAAGGCGCGGCTGAAAAGGAAGTCGCCGACCAGGACGCTGGGCTTGTTGCCCCACACGGCGTTGGCCGTGGCCAGGCCGCGGCGCAGGTCGCTCGCGTCGACGACATCGTCGTGCAGCAGGGTCGCGGTATGGATGAATTCGACGCAGGCCGCCAGACCCAGATGGCGCTCGCCCTGATAATCGCAGAGCCGCGCCGCCGCCAGCGTCAACATGGGGCGGAGCCGCTTGCCGCCGGCGGCGACAATGTGGCTGGCCAACTGCGGGATCAGTGCCACGGGGGAATGCATATGCTCGACGATGAGACGGTTCACCGCCTGCAGGTCGTCGGCGACCAGACTGGTCAAGGGCTCCAGGCCGCTCTGCGCGGCCCCTTGTGCCTGTTTGTCGAGTTCGGCGGCTAGCGCCAAGGCAATCCCCTCACGTTCTTGCGGGCGCCGGGCACTAAGCGCCCTGACGACCTGGTTCTGCTCAGCCGGGCGGCATCCCGCGCCCGCCGCCTTGCCCACGGTGCTTTGCCCGCAAACGGCGCCGAAGTATTCTACCCCAAGGATTTGCCCCAAGGATCTGGCCCCAAGGATCTGGCCGGACTTCCGACGGGCGGCCAGCCAACCTCTATGGCAGCATAGGTTCAACCGTCAAACGGTCAAGCACGATACCCCGCCGGCGACGAAAGGCGCTATAACGGCGACTGGGCAAAGACGGTAGTTGGGCAAAGACGGTAATTGGGCAAAGACGGTAATTGGTATGAAAGAACTGATTCGCACCAACGACATGGTCAAGCTGTCGTGGCTGGAGGCCTTGCTGGCCGATGCCGGCATTGGGACCCTGGTGCTCGACCAACACACCAGCATCATCGAGGGTTCGATCGGTATCCTGCCGCGCCGCCTCGTGGTCGATGACAGCGACTATCTGAGGGCCCGGCAGGTCATGCGCGATGCCGGCGAGGAGGAATACCGCCCGTGACGCTGATCCCTCCGCTGGTTGAGGACGCCTTGACCGAAGACGCCTTTCTGGGCGGCCGTCTGCGGTTGCACCAGCCGGCCGACGGCTACCGGGCGGCGATCGATCCGGTGCTGCTGGCGGCAGCCGTGCCGGCGGTGCCGGATGAGGCAGTGGTCGATCTGGGCTGCGGGGTGGCGACCGCCGGGCTCTGTCTGCTGACACGGGTGCCCGGGATCCGCGTGACGGGGCTCGAGCTGCAGCCCTGGCTGGTTGAGTTGGCGCGCCGCAATGCCGGTCTCAATGCTTGCGAGGAGCGATTTCGCGTCTTCACCGGCGACGTCGCCGCGCCGCCGCCGTCGCTGGCTGCCGGCGTCTTCGACCATGTCATGCTGAACCCGCCGTATCTGGAACCCGGCACGGCGCGCGCTTCGACCAACGAACTGCGCCGCATCGCCACGGTGGAAGGTGCGGCGGGCCTCGGCACCTGGCTCGCCTGTGCCCTCTCGGTCTTGCGCCCGCGCGGCAGCATTACCGTGATCCACCGCGCCGACCGGCTGCACAAGATCCTGGGTTTGCTTTCCGAGAGCTGTGGCGATGTCGCGGTCTGTCCGCTCTGGCCGCGCGGCGGCGAGGGGGCGAAGCGGATCCTGGTTCAGGCCCTCAAGGGAAGTGGCGGCCCCCTGCGCGTGCTGCCCGGACTGGCATTGCACGATGCCCAGGGCTGCTTTACGCCGCAAGCCGAGGCAATCCTACGCGACGCCCGCGGCCTTGATCTATAGACTGGCGCCGTGCTGCGGCTTGGTGAGACCGCGGCGGGGTCAGAACTTTGGTCCGGAATGATGCGCGGTCCCGCGGGTCGATAGCGCAAGGGCAGGAAAAGAGGGCAGTTCGAGCGACATGGTATTGCGAACGATCTGGAGCCTGGTGACCTTCGAGAGGTTTCGCCGCCCGCGGCCGGAAGTGGCCGTCCTCCGGCTGAGCGGCGTCATCGGCGGCGTCGGCCCGCTGCGCAGCGGCATGAGCCTTGCCGGCCTGGAGGCGCTGATCGACCGGGCCTTTGCCCAGCCCCGCCTGAAAGCGGTCGCCCTGGTGATCAATTCGCCCGGCGGCTCGCCCGCCCAATCCGCCCTCATCGCCAAGCGGGTGCGCGACCTGGCCCGGGAAAAGGAACTGCCGGTCCTGGCTTTCTGCGAGGACGTGGCCGCCTCGGGCGGCTACTGGCTGGCCTGCGCGGCCGATGAAATTTTCGTCCAGCCGACGTCCATCGTCGGCTCCATCGGGGTCATCACGTCCGGGTTCGGTTTCACCGAACTTCTGGAAAAGGTCGGGGTCGAGCGCCGCGTCTATGCGGCGGGCGAGCACAAGTCGACGCTGGACCCCTTCCGCCCGGAAGATCCGGACGATGTGGCGCGGTTGAAGGCGCTGCAGGTCGAACTGCACGAGGTGTTCAAGGAAATGGTGCGCGACCGTCGCGGCCACCGGCTGAAGGCCGGCGACGACGTGCTGTTCAGCGGCGAGTACTGGGCCGGCGGCAAGGCTGTCGAGTTGGGGCTCGCCGATTCACTCGGCGACCTGCGCCAGGTGCTGCGCGACCGCTTCGGCAAGCGGGTGCGCCTGCGCCGGATCCAGGGGCCGAAGCGTCTGCTGCGCCGCCTCGGTCTGGGGCGGAGCCGGGCTGACGGCGGTTTGCCAGGGCCGGATGGCGATCCGCCGGCGCCGGCGGATTGGGCGGCCGGCGTCCTGGCCGCCGTCGAGGAGCGCTCCCTGTGGTCGCGTTTCGGACTTTGATGGTTCTACCCGTGCGCCTCTTGTTGACCTGACGGCCCGCGCGCCGCATTAATGCCGCCATGTTCGGTCTGCCCTCAATTCAAAAACTGATTGTCCTGGCCGCGGTGGTCGCCGCGGTGTGGTACGGCTTCAAATTCCTCGGCCGCCTGCAGCGGGCCCGCAAGGCGGAGGCCAAGCTGCGCGAGGGCGAGGACGCCAAGCCGGCCCGCAAAGCCGCGGCGCGGGAGAAGGCTTCCGGCGGCGGCGGGCAGGTCGAGGACCTGGTGCCCTGTCCGTCCTGCGGCGCCTACGTGCGCGCCGGCAGCACCTGCACCTGCGGCCACAAGGCCTGAGCAAGGCGCTTCGGCGCCCGGATCGGTCTGAAACCCTTGCCTCAATTCCGGGCCGATCCCACAGCTTGATTCGGGTTGGGTGCCCCGCTAAGGTGCGGCGCGTTTCGCGGTGCAGCATGCCGCGATCCCCCAAACCGTCCGAACCCCTATGCCCCACGCCAATCCGGATACCTGCTTTCAGCGACTGATCCTCCGCCTGCAGGACTTCTGGGCGCGGCAGGGCTGTGTCGTGCTGCAGCCCTACGACGTCGAGGTCGGTGCCGGCACCTTCCATCCGGCGACCACGCTGAGAGCGCTCGGGCCCGGCGCCTGGAAGGCCGCCTACGTGCAGCCCTCGCGGCGGCCGACCGACGGGCGCTACGGCGAGAACCCCAACCGGCTGCAGCATTACTACCAGTTCCAGGTGATTCTGAAGCCGTCGCCGCCGGACAGCCAGGCGCTCTATCTGGACTCGCTCCGGGCCATCGGCATCGACCCGCTGGCGCACGACATCCGCTTCGTCGAGGACGACTGGGAGAGCCCGACCCTGGGCGCCTGGGGGCTCGGCTGGGAGGTCTGGTGCGACGGCATGGAAGTGAGCCAGTTCACCTACTTCCAGCAGGTCGGCGGCATCGACTGCAATCCGGTCTCGACCGAACTGACGTACGGCCTGGAACGTCTGATCATGTACGTCCAGGGCGTCGAGAACGTCTACGACCTCGATTGGGACGGGGTGCCCAAGGACCGCAATCGGGAAGACGGGGGCGGCAAGACCTACGGCGACGTCTTCCTGGCCGCCGAGCAGCAGTTCTCCGCCTTCAACTTCGAGGCCGCCGACACCGATATCCTGGTCCGGCATTTCAAGGACGCCGAGGCCGAGTGCCAGGCGATCCTGGCTTTCGGCGCCCGCGAGGGCCGGCCGCTGCCGCTGCCCGCCTATGACCAGTGCATGAAAGCGAGCCACGTCTTCAACCTGCTCGACGCGCGCGGCGTCATCTCGGTGACCGAGCGCCAGGCCTACATCGGCCGCGTGCGCAACCTGGCCAAGGCCTGCTGCGAGGCCTGGGTGGCGACGCAAGGCGGCGAGGCGGGCTGATGGCCGAATTGCTGGTCGAGCTGTTCTCCGAGGAGATCCCGGCGCGCATGCAGGCGCGCGCCGCCGAGGATCTGAAGCGCCTGGTCACCGAGTCTCTGAAGACCGCCAACCTGGCCTTTGATTCCGCAGAAGCTTTTTCGACGCCGCGCCGCCTTGCCCTGGCGCTCGGCGGGCTGCCGGCCCGGCAGCCCGACCTGACCGAGGAGAAGAAGGGCCCCAAGTACGGCGCCCCGGCCAAGGCGATTCAAGGATTCATGAAGGCCAACGGCATCAAGTCGCTGGACCGGGAAGCCGAGCTGCGCAGCACCGACAAGGGCGATTTCTACTTCATTATCAAGCCTGTCGCCGGCCGCGCTACGGCGCAGGTTCTGCCTGAAATTCTGAGCGAAATTTTCACCGCGCTGCCGTGGCCCAAGTCGATGCGCTGGGCCGCCGATTCGCAGCGCTGGGTGCGCCCGCTGCACGGCATCGTCGCGGTCTTCGACGGCAAGACGCTGGCGGGCGGCCTGACCATGGGCGCCGGGCGGGAGATCCGCTTCGGCAACACCACGCAGGGCCACCGCTTCCTGGCGCCGGAGGTCTTCGAGGTCGCGGATTTCGCCGACTACCGGACCAGGCTGCGCGCCGCCAAGGTGATTCTCGACCCCGCCGAGCGGCGCCAGGTCATCGCCGACCAGGCGGCGGCGCTGGCCCGGGACGCGGGACTGAGCGTGAAGGACGATCCCGCCCTGCTGGACGAGGTCGCGGGCCTGGTCGAGTGGCCGCAGGCGCTGATCGGCCGCATCGACGCCGCCTACATGGACCTGCCGGGCGAGGTGCTGTCGACCTCCATGCGCAGCCACCAGAAATACTTCTCGACGGAGTCGCCGGACGGCGGCCTGGCCGACCGCTTCCTGGTGGTCGCCAACATGGAGGCGCCGGCCGGCAGCGAACGCGCCGCGACCATCGTCGCCGGCAACGAGCGGGTGCTGCGCGCGCGTCTGGCCGATGCGCGCTTCTTCTGGGACCAGGACCGCAAGCAGCCGCTGGCGGCCCGGGTGGCGGCGCTGCGGGACATCGTGTTCCACGCCAGGCTCGGGACGGTGGCCGACAAGGTCGACCGCCTGGAGAGTCTCGCCGCCGCTATCAGCGAATTCGTTCCCGGCGCTGACCGCGACGAGGTGCGCTCGGCGGCGCGCCTCGCCAAGGCGGATCTCACCACCGGCATGGTCGGCGAGTTCCCCGAGCTGCAGGGCGTCATGGGTCGCTACTACGCGCTGGGCGACGGCGAAGCGCCGGCGGTGGCCGCGGCCGTCGCCGAGCACTACGCGCCGCTCGGCCCCAACGATCGCTGCCCCGCGGCGCCGGTCAGCGTCTGCGTCGCCCTGGCCGACAAGATCGACACCCTGGCCGGCTTCTGGCTGATCGACGAGAAGCCGACCGGCTCCAAGGACCCCTATGCCCTGCGCCGCGCCGCGCTCGGCGTCATCCGCCTCATCGTCGAGAACAAGCTGCGCCTGCCGCTGTCCCAGGTCTTTGCCACGGCCCACGCGGAGTATTCACGGCTCTCCGCGGCGCCGATCGATGGGCCATTGCTCGACTTCTTCGGCGAGCGCCTGAAGGTCGTGCTGCGCGACCAGGGCGTGCGCCACGACCTCATTGCCGCGGTGATGGCGCGCGGCGGCGAGGACGACCTGGTGCGCCTGCTGGCGCGGGTCGAGGCGCTGGGATCCTTCCTCGACAGCGACGACGGCGCCAATCTGCTGGTCGCCTATCGCCGCGCCGCCAACATCGTGCGCATCGAGGAAAAGAAGGACAAACGCGGTTACGACGGCGCGGTCGAAGCCGGGGCGCTGCAACAGCCGGAAGAAAAGTCCCTGTTCTCGCGTCTCTCCACTGCGGCCACGGGCGCCAAGACGGCGCTCGGCTCGGAGGACTTCACCGGGGCCATGGCGGCCATGGCGCAACTGCGCCAGCCGGTCGACGCCTTCTTCGACGCGGTGACGGTGAACGCCCAGGACGCGGCCTTGCGCGAGAACCGGCTGCGGCTGTTGAGCGCCATCGGCGCCACGCTGTCCGAAGTCGCCGACTTCTCGAAGATCGAGGGCTGAACCGATGCGGGCAAGCGGGAACCTGTTCACTGGTGCAACCACCCGCTTGTCACCCTCGGGCTTGTCGCGAGGGTCCATTCCTGGGTGCGCCAGGCACTTGCGGGCGGCACCATGGATTGCCGGAACAAGTCCGGCAATGACGATAGGGGGTGTGGCACGGACGATGCGACTTCTCCCTCTGTCACTCTCGGGCTTGACCCGAGGGTCCATTTCGCCGCTTGCGCCCGGCTTTGACATGGATGCTCGGGTCAAGCCCGAGCATGACTGCTGTGGGTAGAGGGCCAGGTGCGAATAGAACTTCTATGAAAACGGAAGGCAGAGCATGACCAAGTGGGTGTACAGCTTCGGCGGCGGCGCCGCCGACGGCCGGGCCGACATGAAGGAACTCCTCGGCGGCAAGGGCGCCAACCTGGCGGAGATGTCCTCTCTCGGGCTGCCGGTGCCGCCCGGCTTCACCATCACCACGGAGGTCTGCACCTACTTCTACGACAACGACCGGCGTTATCCCGACGACCTCGCCGACCAGGTCAACGCCGCCCTGGCGCAGGTCGAGAAAGAGGCCGGCGCCACCTTCGGCGAGTCCGGCAATCCGCTGCTGATCTCGGTGCGCTCGGGCGCCCGCGCCTCGATGCCCGGCATGATGGACACGGTGCTGAACCTCGGCCTCAACGACGACACCGTCGAGGGCCTCGCCAAGGCCGCCGGCGACCGGCGCTTCGCCTACGACAGCTACCGCCGCTTCATCCAGATGTTCGGCGACGTGGTGCTGGAGGTCGATCATCACCACTTCGAGGAAATTCTCGAACTGGCCAAGGAGGACCGCGGCTACCTGCTCGACACCGAGATGACCGCCGAGGACTGGGCCAAGATCATCGAGGACTACAAGGCCAAGGTGCTGGCCGAGACCGGCAAGCCCTTCCCGCAGTCGCCCAGGGACCAGGTCTGGGCCGCCATCGGCGCGGTCTTCGGCTCCTGGATGAACCAGCGCGCCATCACCTATCGCCGCCTGCACAACATTCCGGCGCAGTGGGGCACGGCGGTGAACCTGCAGGCCATGGTGTTCGGCAACATGGGCGACGACTGCGCGACCGGCGTGGCCTTCACCCGCGATCCCTCGACCGGCGAGAATGCTTTCTACGGCGAGTATCTGGTGAACGCCCAGGGCGAGGACGTGGTGGCCGGCACCCGCACGCCGCAGAACCTCACCCTGCGCGGCAAGGAGAAGAACGGTTCGAAGATGCCGGCCATGGAAGAGGTCATGCCGGAAGTCTTCCAGCAGCTCGACGCGGTGCGCCGGAGTCTCGAAGAGCACTACAAGGACATGCAGGACGTGGAGTTCACCGTGCAGCGCGGCAAGCTCTACATGCTGCAGACCCGCACCGGCAAGCGCACCGCGCCGGCGGCGCTGAAGATCGCCGTCGACATGGTCAACGAGGGCCTCATCACCGAGGCCGAGGCGGTGCGGCGCCTCGATCCCAACGCGCTCGACCAGCTGCTCCACCCGACGCTCGACCCCAAGGCCGTCCGCAAGGTCATCGCCCGCGGCCTGCCGGCCTCGCCGGGCGCCGCCTCCGGCAAGATCGTGTTCACCGCCGACGCGGCCGAGGCGCAGGCCGCCGAGGGCGAGCGCGTCATTCTCTGCCGCACCGAGACCTCGCCGGAAGACATCCACGGCATGCATGCCGCCGTCGGCATCCTGACCACCCGCGGCGGCATGACCAGCCACGCCGCGGTGGTGGCGCGCGGCATGGGCCGCGCCTGCGTGGCCGGCGCCGGCGAGCTGCGCATCGACCACAAGAGCGGCGTCATGCGGGTGCGCGACCTGGAGTTCAAGGCCGGCGACCTCCTCACCCTCGACGGCTCGACCGGCGAAGTGATGGAAGGCGCCGTGGCGACGGTGCAGCCGGAACTCTCCGGCGACTTCGGCACGGTGATGGACTGGGCCGACAAGTTCCGCACCATGGGCGTGCGGGTCAACTGCGACACGCCGCAGGAGGCCAAGGTGGCGGTGAAGTTCGGCTGCGAGGGCATCGGCCTGTGCCGTACCGAGCACATGTTCTTCGACGCCGGGCGCATCGTCGCCATGCGCGAGATGATCCTGGCCGACAGCAGCGAGCAGCGCCGCCGCGCGCTCGACAAGCTGCTGCCCTATCAGCGCGAGGACTTCATCGCGCTGTTCAAGGAGATGGCGGGCCGCCCGGTCACCATCCGCCTGCTCGACCCGCCGCTGCACGAGTTCCTGCCGCACGAGGACGCGGCGATCGAGGAGGTCGCCGAAGCGTCCGGGGTCACCGTGGAGCACGTCCGCGCGCGCTCGCTGACGCTGGTCGAGACCAACCCCATGCTCGGCCACCGCGGCTGCCGCCTGGGCATCACCTATCCGGAAATCTACGAGATGCAGGCCCGCGCGATCTTCGAAGCGGTCGCCTCGGTGCAGAAGGAAAACGGTGCCGCCGTGGAGCCGGAGGTGATGATCCCGCTGATCTCCGTGAAAAAGGAGTTCGAGGTGCTGCGCGAGCTGATCGACAAGGTCGCCGCCGAGGTGCGCGAGGCCGAGGGCGCCGAAATCAACTACCTGGTCGGCACCATGATCGAGTTGCCGCGCGCCTGCCTGCGCGCCGAGGAGATCGCCGAGGGGGCGGAGTTCTTCTCCTTCGGCACCAACGATCTGACGCAGACCGTCTACGGCCTGTCGCGCGACGACGCCGGCAACTTCCTCGGCGCCTACGAGCAGCGCGGCCTGATCGACCAGGATCCCTTCATCTCGCTCGACCCGGAGGGCGTCGGCGAGCTGATGCTGATCGGCGCCGAACGCGGCCGCAAGGCGCGCCCCGACATCAAGCTCGGCATCTGCGGCGAGCACGGCGGCGACCCGGCCTCCATCGCGTTCTGCCAGACGGTGCCGCTGGACTACGTCTCCTGCTCACCTTACCGCGTGCCCATCGCCCGCCTCGCGGCGGCCCAGGCGGCGCTGGCCAGGAAGAACGCGTAGGCGCCGGCAGTCTGCTGAACCGAAAAGGCCCTCTCTTCACGGAGAGGGCTTTTTTGATTCTCCTGCCCGAATCCTTTTTTGCTGTCACCCTCGGGCTTGACCCGAGGGTCCATGTCTCCGCTCGCACCAGGCGGCAGCCATGGATGCCCAGGTTAAGCCCGAGCATGACAATTGTGGGTGTGGCGGGCGGCGATGCTCCTGGTTGTCGGAGACTGAGTCCCAGAGCTTCCCCGCAGCGACACCGTTGCCGTTTGGCCAAGTTGCCGCTTTCCCGCGCTTCACAGCGCGCAGCGATTGCGCGATGCGTCCAGCCAGCATCGCCGCCTTCGGGGTCAGCAGCCGCTCTTCGGAATGCCGTTCCCTCAGGTCTGGTCGGGGCGGCAAGCCAACGCTTTAAGCGCGACAACCAGATTAAGTCGGCTTTCCGCTCAGGAGCGGATTCCTGCATCTGTTTCGTCAGACATCGGGTTGGTGCCATGAGCTGAAGCGAAATGGGGTGGAAGTGAAGGAGAATCCGAGAAAATGTGCAAAATAGAAATGTAAAATGAGAATGTACGGGTGAACGGGCGGGGCGTTGTAGCGTCAGATTGGAACGAGCGAATGGCGTGGACGAAGACCAATGACGGCTCGATCGTCGATCAAGATGGCAAGGTCATCTTTTTCAGCACCCGACGTTTCATCGACGACATCTGCATGGGGAATTGCTGCTTCATTTGCGGAGCCAAGCCCGAGGAAAAGCCGTTCAATAACGAGCACGTTTTCCCGGAATGGCTACTCCGGCGATACAATTTGTTCGCCCGGACGATCACGTTACCCAATGGCAAGACATCGCGTTACGACCGCCACACCGTCCCATGCTGCGCCGAATGCAATTCGCTGATGGGGGAAGTGGTCGAGGGCCGGATTAGCTCCGTCATCGACGGCAAGTCGGACTCGATCCAGAATTTCCTCGCGAACGGCGGCGCCCTCGAGCTCTTTGTGTGGCTCGGCCTGATCTACTTGAAGCTCCATCTCAAGAACAAGATGAACCGGAAGGAGCTAGACCGGCGAATTCCGAGCGGGATGATCGCGGATGACTATGAGTGGGACCTACTACATCACATCCACACCGTGGTGCGGTGCTTCTACATCCCGACGATGATCGAGGCGAACGTCTTCGGCTCGATGATGGCTCTCCCATGCCGTCAGGAAGGGAGCGCCGACCAATTCGATTTTTGCGACTTGCATTTCGGCCAAACGATGATGCTGCGGCTAGGAAGCACGGCCATCTTCGTCGTGTTCAATGACTCGACTGGTGCGCTGAGCTTCTTCCAGGAAAACAAGCTGGACAAGATCACCGGTCCGATCAACGAATTGCAGGCTCGCGAGATCATGACCGATTTCGCCATGCTGAACATGCATCTGAAGGAGCGGCCGGTTTATCAGAGCGAACTCGACATGGTGAACGAGACTCACAAGATAGTGGCGAATCTTTCCGATCGGCCTGAACTGGAAGAATGGAATTGCGAGCTGCGTGGTCTACTGCTATGGAACGCCTTTGAGCACGCGTGGCCGCAGCTACGGTTCGCCGGCACCACCAAGGAAGAAGTCGAGAAAGTCGTATTGACCGGCGAACTGACCTTGCTGTTCAATGACGAAGGAGACTTCGTCGCAGGCCCCAGCATTCTCCGCGACGGCTCAACGGCTGCGCCGCCGAAGACATAAGCTAAGCCGTACCGGGACATCTCGTGTGGGTGACGCTGCCGCCCTCGATGTTAACGGTCCTACCGGCTGAGCCACCTGCTCGGCGCGAGGTAGGCGAGCCGATTTATGGGATCGGGGACTTGGAGATGCGTCTGTGCGGGGCTCGCGCGGTTCACCTGACCGGTGATACTTGGTCGCTCACCAGTAACCGGATCGGCGCCGACAACACGCGACGGGGTCAGCGCAGAGGGCCGTCGCAATCAGATCGTCCTTCTTGGGCTGACAGCGGCGATGATCTACGAGTACAAATCGGGTATGCTGCCGCCCGAAAGGCTGAAGACACTAGGTACGTCGAGATGGCGGGCCGCGTCGTGCTACAGGTATATCAAGGCCAATTCGGCCGTCTAGCGGGTAGCCGGGGAGGACGATGGCAGACGAGAACAAGCGTTTTGTAGAAGAGTTCGCCAATCCGCATTCTTGGCTGCTGACGGCTGACAACCTTCACGAACAAGCGACGGCCATCTATGCGGGCCGGGCTTCCTCGTCCATCACGACGAAGGTTGATGCGAACAACGTCATCCTCGAACAGACCCGGGGGATTGATAAGTCGGTATTCCTTCTCAGCGGCTTTGCCGTGGAGAACGCGATCAAGTCGTTCTTAGTGTACGAAAACCCGCATTGGGTCTCGAACGGGCGGCTATCGAATAACCTGAAGTCACACAGCCTGACGACACTTCAATCTAGGTCAATGCTCATTCCGTATAAGAATCGGCATGTCTCGATACTGAAGGCCTTCGAGGACGGGTTGGACTCGTGGTTCCGCTATCCCTGCTCTCTCACGGTCGAAGAGACCAAGGAAGAGGGTCATCTGTACGACCATCTCTGGCACGGATATTCAGCGGTCATGCGTGCGTACGGGCGCAAACTTACAATGCTGCTCAGCAAAGGGTGGCAAGGCCCACACGGCTTCTACGGGCGCTGGACGTTCGCCGGCGAGCACTTCGGCTACATGACGCGAGCCGCCCCGTCGAAGCTGAGCACGCACAAGGGTAAACCTATCACCTAACCTAACTAGCACAAGGCCTCGACGACCTTGTAGAAGACACGCGACGCGCCTGCGGAAAGCGCTTCTCCAGTCCAATGAGGCGAGATGGCAGATTCTGTTGTGGGTGCTGAGAGCAGCTCTCTCACTATCGTACGGCAAAAGAGGCGTGCGATCGCGGTCGAGGACCTACGGCGAGTTTTGATTTTCCGGATGTCTGAATCGGGTCAAGAGCCGCTGTCACCTTGGGCATTGTCGGCCGGCCGTTCAGCACAGGATAGCCGACTTTTTTCGACTTCACGTGAACGTCGTTCGGCTGCATTTGCGGGTACTTTTCCGGTACCAACCGGCGTTGCCTGAGTGTCCCTTGAAGCCCGGCGGCGCGGCCGAGCCAGTGAGCCTGTTGGTGCGGCCCAGGCGGCGCTGGCCAGAAAGAACGCGTAAGACTCGTTTGTCGCCCTCGGGCTTATCCCGAGGGTCCAGGGCGACCGCTCTGCCGCTTGCCCCTGGATCCCGGCTCGCGCTCGCTTCCGCTCGCTTGGCCGGGATGACAACGAGGTGCTGACAGTCCGTCGCGACAACCGCTCACAACTTTCCCCTCTCCCCACCACTCCGCCCTCACCTCAAACGCCACTGTCATCCCGGGACTTGATCCCGGGATCCATTGGCGTTGGCCCGGGGCGACAAGGCGCCGGGTTTGCGAGCGTGCCAGCCGCGCGCAGGGTGTCCACATCAGCCGCGCCTTCGCGACCGGAAAGGGCAATGGGTCCCGGAGTCAAGCCCCGGGACGACAGCCGTGGTGTGGAGAAGGTGAGCCTGGTCGTCTGACTCATTTGTCACCCGCGGACTTGTTCCGCGGGTCCATTTCTAAGCTCGCTGGAGCCGAGCCAGCTTCTCGATGGATTGCCGGAATCCCGGGTCGGGGCCCGGGACGAGCAAGTCCGGCAATGACAGTCAAAGAGGTGGCGCTGGTGGGTGCCCCTAACCTGTCCGGTTAGTCGGAGCGCAGGTCTTTCAGATAGGCGTTGGCCTTGCGGCTGTCGGCGTAGGCGGCCGGGTCGATGTCGGCGAACAGCAGGGCCGGGGCATTGTCGTCGGAGGCCGCCAGGCAGACGCCGTCCGGCCCGACGGCGCGGGACAGGCCGGCGTAGCGGAACCGCCCGTCGGCGCCGGCGTGGTCGGCGTAGACCACGAAGACCTGGTTCTCGAAGGCGCGCACCGGCACCACGCGGGTGGCGATGAACGTGCCGAAGGGGCCTTGGGGCAGGGCGGTGGGCACCAGGACGACCTCGGCGCCGGCGTGGGCGAGGCGCCGCACGTTTTCGGGAAACTCGACGTCGTAGCAGATCAGAAAGCCGACCTTCAGGCCCTGGAAGTCCGCCACGGCGGGGCGCAGCTCGCCCGGCGTGAAGAGCGCGCGCTCGTAGGCGGCGTAGAGATGGGTCTTGCGGTAGACCCTGGGCGCCGCGTCCCGGCGAAGCATCGCCAGGGAATTGAAGATTTCATCTCCGGCACGCTCGGCGAAGCCGGCGACGATCGCGAGGCCGTGGCGGCCGGCGATCTCGCCGAGGCGCGCGACCTGGGCGCCGTCGACCGATTCGGCGAGGTCGCGGATCGCTTCGCCGGCGCCGTAGCCGGTGATGGCGAGTTCCGGGGCGACCAGCAGGTCGGCGCCGCCGGCGGCGGCCTCGGCGGCCGCCGTCTCGATGGTCTTCAGATTGGCCGCGACGTCGCCGGCCACGGCCTGCATCTGCACCAGGGCGATCTTCATGTCCGCTCGTCCGAGGACCAGGCGCCGAGCAGGCGCGGCAGGTCGCCGTAGCGGGCGACCAGGCCGAAGACCGCGGCGGCGATCAGCACGAAGAAAATCGACACCGCCGCCATGGTCGGCGTGTAGCCGTAGCGCAGGGCGTTGAAGATCTTGATCGGCAGGGTCTCCAGGGTGAAGCCGACGGTCATGTAGGCGACGATGTACTCGTTCAGCGACAGCACGAAGGCGAAGGCATAGCCCGACACCAGGTAGGGCGTGATCAGGGGCACCACCACCGTGCGGAAGACCTGCCCGTCGCTGGCGCCCATGGTGGCCGCCGCCTCGACCAGCGAGCGCTCGATGGAGGCGAAACCGAGCGACAGGGTGACCAGCGGCAGGGTGACGAAGAAAATCGAATGGCTGATGACCGCCGTCCAGGGCTCGCCGTAGAATCCGGCGGTGGCCCAGAAGGAAAGGAAGCCGAGCGCCGTGATGACCGGCGGCAGCAGGAAGGGGGCGACGCCGAGGAACTGGAACACGCGGGCCCAGGGCGCGACGCGGCGCCACAGGAACCAGGCCAGCGGCGTGGCGATGGCCACCGCCACGGCGGCCGACAGCGCCGCGACACTGACCGAGGCGATGAGGGCGCCGCGCCAGTCGCTGGCGGTGAAGATCTCCGCGTACCAGGACAGCGAAAAGCCCTCCGGCGGGAACAGCAGCGTCTTCTTGGCGTTGACCGAGACGCCGGCGACCACCACCAGCGGCGCCGCCAGGAAGACGGCGATGAGCGCCATGTAGCCGTTGCGCAGCCAGGCCGGGGTCATGGCGCGGGGCTCCTCATGCCTGCACCTCCCGCCGGCCGCCGACCAGCAGCGTCAGGCCGACCAGGGCCAGGGAGATCAGCACTAGGAAGACCGCCATGGCGGCGGCGAAGGGCATGTTCGACTGGTAGATCGCCTGGTCGGTGATGAGGACGGAAAGCGTCCAGTGCTGCGGGCGGCCGAGAATCTGCGGCAGCAGGTAGGAGCCCAGGGCGAACACGAAGACCATGATCAGCGTGGCGACGATGGTGTTGCGCGAGGCGGGGATGACCACGTCGAAGAAGCCGCGCAGCGGCGAGGCGCCCAGGGTGCGCGAGGCCTCCAGCAGGGTCGGTTCGAGCCGCACCAGGGCCGGGTAGAGCACCAGGACGGTGTAGGGCAGGGCCTGGTAGACCATGCCGGTCAGCACCGCGCCGAAACCGGGCAGCAGGGCGGCCGGCTGGTCCATGAGGCCGAGGGCGACGAGGAGGTTGGTGATCCCGGCGGTGCGCGAGAACAGCGTCGACCAGGCAAAGCCGATGATCACCTCCGACAGCGAGAGCACCGAAAGCAGGCCCACCAGCCAGGCGATCTGAACGCTCCGCGTCCGGCAGGTCAGGAAGTAGGTGAAGGGATAGGCCAGGGCGACGCAGCAGACCGCGACGGCGGCGGCGAGCAGCAGCGAGAAGCCGAGCACGCCGCCGAAGAAGGCGGACACGAAGCGCTCGTAGTTCGCCAGCACGAAATCGGTGGTATAGAAGCCGCCCTGCTGGCGCCGGAAGAAGCTGACGGCGATCATGATGCCGAAGGGGATGACAAAGAACACCAGCAGCATCGCCGCCGGAAAGATCAGCGGCAGGTGGTCGGCGAGGCCGCGGGCCGGTTCGCGTCTCATCGTTTGAGCACCACGCAGGCTTCCGGCGGCAGGACCACGCCGACCGCGTCGCCGGCCTTGACGTTGGGGCGGTCGCGCGGCGGCGAGACCACGGTCACCGTCGTGCCGGCGACCTCGACGAAGGTTTCCACCGTGCCGCCGAGGTCGCGCAGGAAGCTCACCCGGCCGGTCAGGCCGCCGTCGGCCGGCGCGGCGAGGCGGACATCCTCCGGGCGGATCGACAGCCGCGCGGTCTCCTGGCCGGCGGGCAGGGCGAGGCCCGGCAGGGGCACGCCGGCGACGGCGGCGCCGCCGCCCTGCCGGGCGATCTCCAGCAGGTTGGTGGAGCCGATGAAGTCGGCGACGAAACTGTCGGCGGGCCGGCGGTAGATCTCGACCGGCGGCGCCGCCTGGCGGATGCGGCCCTCGCTCATGACCACCACGAGATCGGCCATGGTCATGGCCTCGCGCTGGTCGTGCGTCACCACGATGGTGGTGATGCCGAGCTTCTGCTGGAGCTGGCGCAGTTCCACCTGCATGGCCTCGCGCAGCTTGGCATCGAGGGCGGAGAGCGGTTCGTCGAGCAGGAAGAGGCGCGGCGAGACGGCCAGGGCGCGGGCGATGGCGACGCGCTGGCGCTGGCCGCCGGAAAGCTTGGCGACCGGCCGCGCGGCGTAGCCCGGCAGATGCACCAGGGACAGCAGTTCCTCGACGCGGCCCTGCCGTTCCGCCTTGGGCGTGCCGCGGATGCGCAGGGCGTAGGCGATATTCTCGCCGACGTTCAGGTGCGGAAACAGCGCCAGCGACTGGAAGACCATGCCGAAATCGCGCCGGTGGGTCGGCACCCCGGTAATGTCGTCGCCGTCGAGCAGGATGCGCCCGGCGCTGGGATCCTCCAGCCCGGCGATCATGCGCAGCAGCGTGGTCTTGCCGCAGCCGGAAGGGCCGAGCAGGCAGACGAAGGTGCCGTGCGGCACGCTGAGGGCGACGTCGTCGACCGCGGCCACGGCGCCGAAGCGCTTGGTTACGCCTTCCAGGGAAAGTCCCGACATGGCATTTTCGCCGCTGGTGAAATTCAGGCGATGGCGGGGCCGCCAGCCCAGCCGGCGGCCCCGCTTTACAAGGCGATCCTCAGCCGACGATCAGCTCGGTCCACTTCTGGTTCAGCCAGTCCGACTTCGACTGGTAGAGATCGTAGCGCGGCACGATCGGGTCGATGTCGGAAGAGACCGAGGCGAACTCGTCGTCGGTGAGGTCGAGCAGGCCGCGCTTGACGGTCGGGGCGGTGCCGACCTTGCGCGACATCTGCGCCTGGATCGACGGCTGGCTCATGTAGTCGATGAAGATGTGCGCCGCCTCGCCCTTGTCCGAGGCGCGCGACAGCGCCCAGCAGCCGCTGTCGAGAATGCCGCCTTCCTTGGGGAAGGTCGAGCGCACCGGGTTGCCGTCGGCGGCGGCGAGGCCGGTGACGTCGTGATAGTACTGGCCCATGGGGATCTCGCCGGACTTCAGGGCCTGTTCGAACTGCGCCTCGTCGCGGTACCACAGGCGCACGTTCGGCTTGACCTCGGCCAGCTTGTCGAAGGCCTTCAAGAGCCCTTCCTCGTTGTCCAGGGCCGCGGTGCCGCCCAGGTGGGTCTTGGCCGTGACCTCCAGCAGGAAGGAGTTGGACACCAGCGCCAGCAGGCCCAGTTTGTCGGCATTGGCCGGATCCCACAGCGCCGCCCAGGAGTCCGGGGCCTCGGGGAAGACGTCGGTGTTGGTGACCAGGGTAATGTACCAGGCCACGGCGCCGATGCCGGCCACCCGTCCGTCCGGGTACTTGTTGACGAAGTGCGGGATCAGGTTGCCGGCATTGGGCATGCGGGCGACGTCGAGCGGCGCCCAGAGGTCGGTCGACTGGCCCTTCAGCATGGCGACCTGGGACATCATCGAGATGTCCGCCGGGGCGCGGCCGGCGCGGGCCGCCTGCTCCAACTGCACCAGCCAGGCCTCGCCGGTCGGCTCGGCGACCGATTCCACCGCGATGCCGGTCGCCGCGGTGAACTCCGGGAAGATGTGCTCGTCGAAGGAAGACTTGAAGTAGCCGCCGTAGACGCCGACCTTCAAGGAGCGCTCTTGCGCCCGCAGCACCGCGGGCATGGCCAGCAGGCCGGCGCCGGCAAGGCCGCCGGCCATGACACCGCGGCGACTGACGCCGGTCTTGAGTATGTTCTTGGTCATCTCTCTATTACCTCCACTGTCTTTTGGCCGCCACTTGCTGTGGCTTGGTTGATCGGAACCGGCCTTCCGCACGGACCGGGTTTTTCCCGGCCCGGGTCACGAAAGCCGCGGGCTGTAGACCATCAGGCTCAGAATCTCGAACAGCACCTGCGCGCCGACCTGGGCGGTGTTGGTGGTGGTGTCGTATTGCGGCGCCACCTCGACCACGTCGCCGCCAACGATGTCGACGCCCTTCAGGCCATGCAGGATCGCCAGCACCTCGCGGGTGGTCAGGCCGCCGACCTCCGGCGTGCCGGTGCCCGGCGCGAAGGCGGGATCGATGCCGTCGATGTCGAAAGACAGGTAGGTCGGCCCGTCGCCGACCACCGCCAGGGCCTTTTCGATGACCGCGGGAATGCCCAGCTGCGGCACCTCCTCGGCGTGAATCACGGTCATGCCGCTGTCGACGGAGAACTCCCAGAGATACTCGGCCGAGCCGCGGATGCCGATCTGTACCGTGCGGGTCGGATCGAGCACGCCGTCGAGCACGGCGTTCCTGAAGGGTCCGCCGTGGTGGAACTTGGTGTGGTCGAAAGCGCCGCCGGTGTCGCAGTGGGCGTCGATGTGCACCATGCCGAGCGGCCGCTCGCGGCCGAGCGCCTTCATGATCGGGTGGGTGATCGAATGGTCGCCGCCGACCGAGAGCGGCACCACCCCGGCGGCGAAGACCTTTTCGTAGTAGCGCTCGATATCGTCGAGGCTGCCTTCCAGGCGGTAGCGGCTGGTGAACGGCACGTCGCCCAGGTCGGCGACCCGCAGGTCATAGGTCGGCGCGCACTCCAGCACGTGGTTGTAGGGGCCGATGCGCTCGATATCGCGGATCGCGCGGGGGCCGAAGCGGGCGCCGGGCCGGTTGGTGACGCCGAGGTCCATGGGCACCCCGATGAGCGCGACCTGCAGGTCGCCGAAGTCGGGATTCTCCGGATCGAGATCGTGCTGCGGCGCGTCGAGCAGGGTGCAGATGCCGGCGTAGGGCGCCATGCGGGTGCCGCTCTTGTCGAAGATCTTGTCCGCGACCTTGCGGAACGCCGGCTCGAAGAGGTCGCCGCCGTGACCCTGGCCGTATTTTTCGCGCAGGGTTTCCAGCCTGTCCCGATCCCAAGCCATCTGTGCCTTGTCCCCCGAAGCCGCCGAAGAGTTCCTGGCCGAAGTATCGCGGAGTCCACGTTGCGAAGGCAATTGACATTGTTGTAGCGTCGTTTGTGAGATTTATTCACAAAGGGTGACACCCCGATGTCGAACCGCCTGCCGCCCCTCAATCCCCTGCGCGCCTTCGAGGCGGCGGCCCGGCACGGCTCGGTGACCCGCGCCGCCGAGGAGCTGAACGTCACTCACGGCGCCGTCAGCCACCAGATCCGCAGCCTGGAGGCGGCGCTGAAGGTGACTCTGCTGGAGCGCGGCGCCCGCCGGGTGCGGCTGACGCCGCACGGCGCCGCCCTGCTGCCGACCCTGTCGACGGCCTTCGAGGAGATCGCCGCGGCCACGGCGCGGATGACCCGGCCCTCGACCGGCGGCGATCTCGTTGTGAGCTGCGTGCCGGCGCTGCTGTCGCTGTGGCTGGTCCCGCGGCTCGGCCGCTTCACCGAGCAGTTTCCGGGCGTGCGCCTGAGGATGCTCGGCTCCAACGATCCGGGCGACGTCTACGATCCCGACATCGACGTCTGCATCCGCTACGGCCAGGGCGAGTGGAGCGACTGCTGGGTGCGCCAGTGGACCGAGATCGAGCTGTTTCCGGTCGCCAGCCCGACCCTGCTGAACAGCCGCCCGCTGCGCTCGGTGAAAGACCTGGCGCACCACGTCATCCTGCATGCCGACGGCGGCCGCGAGTGGCAGACCTGGCTGACCGCGGCCAAGGCCCTGGAGCTGGGCCGGGGGCCGCACCACTTCATGAGCGACGCGCGCCTCGCCATGGACGCCGCGCTGGCCGGCAACGGCGTGGCGCTGGGCGACAACATGACGGCCAGCCGCCTGATGGCCAACGGCAGCCTGGTGGCGCCCTTCGACCTCTCGGTGCCGGCGGTCGACCGCTTCTACGTCGCCTGCCGCAACGAGGTGAAGGCGGCGCCCATCGTCGGCGTGTTCATCGACTGGCTGTTCGCGGCGCTTGACGAGGACGATGCCCGGGCGGAGGTCCAGGCCGTCGCCCGGCGCACGCTGCGCCGCGGCCGCAAGGCGGCGCCGGATCTGACGTCAGCCTGACTTCTCGAACAGCGCCCGCACCACGGTGATGCGGTCTTCGAAGAGGCTGCGGCGCAGGTTGGCGACCATCTCGGCGAAGGACGGCCCGAGGATGAGCGCCGGCCCGGAGGGGCGCTTGCCGGACCGCTGGGCGGCGACGGCCTTTTCGCTCCAGGCTTTGGTCTCCGCGGTCAGGTCGCGCCAGTGGCGCGGCTTGAGGCCGGCGGCCTCGATGGCCGCGCGCACCGCCGCCGGCGCCATCAGGTGGCTCCCCTCGGCGGCGCTCGACCAGGGCACGGGGAAATAAGGCGCCCCCGCCGGTCCGGCCATGACGTCGTAGAGGCCGAAGCGCCCGCCGGGTTTCAGCACCCTGGCGACCTCGCGGTAGAGCCGCGCCTTGTCGGCGATGTTCATGGCCGCGTGCTGGGTCCAGACGACATCGAAACCGGCCGCGGCGAAGGGCAGGGCGAGGCCGTCGGCGCAGACGAAGTGCGTTTGCCGGGCCAGGCCGGCGCGGTCGGAGAGCTCGCCGGCGGTGCGGCAGTAGACCTCGGTCAGGTCGAGGCCGACGACGCGGCAGCCGTGGGCCGCGGCCAGCCAGCGCGCCGGCCCGCCGATGCCGCAGCCGAGGTCGAGCAGCCACTGCCCGGCTCGCGGGTTGAGCAGCCGCGCCAGCTCGACGGTCGCCTGGTGGCCGCGGCTGTGAAACTGATCGTAGGGAGAAAGGTCGTCGGCGCAGAGCCGGTCGAGATCCTTACCCGCGGCCGTAAGCGCGGAGAGGATGCGGCCGGTCAGTTCGCCTTCCCGGGCGTAGTGCTGTGCGACGGAGGGTGGCGGGCTCATCGGTGAAACCAGCATGGCACCGGCGGGGCTCGGCCCGCAAGTCCCTGCGGCGGCCTCGTTTCATATCGCTGCGGCGCATTGGCGGAGTCCCTTAATGTGTTCTTGGCTAAATGTCTTCGGCGAGGGTGTTGGTATTGACTTCGGCGAGGTGGATGGCGTCGGTCAGCAGCTGGGCGATCTTGAGATTGTTCTCCATCACCGTCTTGGCTTCGGGGCGCGGGTCGTCGCCGTAGTTGGCCATGCGGGTGAGGATCTCGGCGCGGATCTCCGCCAGCAGGTCTTCGGTCCGCTTGCCCTCCGGGTTGTCTTGCGACACCAAGTGTTTGGTCATGTCTGCCCATCCCTCAGGTGAAGGGTTGCTTGTAATGACGGCAGTATCGGCCCTTAAGACTTAACAAAGGTTAACGTGGCGGGCGCCTATCTGCCGCGCTGGATGGTGATCTTGCGGGCCTGCTTCCGCGCGGACTTGGACTTCGGCAGGTCGATGGTCATGACGCCGTCCTTGAACGACGCGGCGATTTTCCCTTCGTCGACCTCGACCGGCAGGGTGAAGGCGCGGCGGAAAGCGCCGAAGGCGCGCTCGCGGCGGTGATAGTTCTCCTCCTTGACCTCCGTCTCCTCCTTCTTCTCGCCGGCGAGGGTGAGAGTGTTGTCGGCAAAGGTCACCTCGACGTCCTTCTCGGTCATGCCGGGAAGTTCCGCGGTGACGTGATAGGCCTTGTCGTCCTCGCTGGTGTCGACGCGCAGGTCGAAGGCGAGGCCGCCGCCGTTTCCGCGCAGCAGGGAAGGCGTGCCGAAGTTACTCCAGAAGTTGTCGAAAACCCGGTCGACCTCGCGGTGCAGGTCGGAGAGGACGGGGGCGTCAGAGCCTTTGCCGTGATGCCAGGGGGCGAGATCCTTAAGAGCCATTCTTACCTCCAATGAAATACGATGGACGTCTCTTGGATGACGTTCGGGTCGACCCTACGCCGCGCAGGCGGGCGCTACCTTGAGATGGATCAAGACCCGCGGCGTCTGTCTCGGCGGCGCGACGCCAGTTCCTTTTAGGGCGCCTGGTAACATCTTCGCCCTTGACCCTCGCGCCGAGACACGGCCAACTTGAGGGCATGACGCTCGGGCGCACCATGACCCTCAAGGACCTCACCGTCGGCGGCAAGGCCGCCATGGCGGAGGCCCTGTCCGTGCTCGAATCGGCGCCCGACGCGACCCAGACCATCGGCCTGCTGGATGCCGCCTACGCCTCGCCACGCGCCCAGGTTGTCGGCGTCACCGGTCCGCCGGGCGTCGGCAAGTCGACTCTGCTGGGCGCGCTCATCCCCAAGCTGCGCGAGAGCGGACGCACCGTCGGCGTGATCGCCGTCGATCCCTCGTCGCGCCAGACCGGCGGCGCGCTGCTCGGCGACCGCCTGCGCCTGATGACCGACCCGGAAGACAACGGCGCCTTCGTGCGCTCCATGGCGGCGCGCGACCGCCTCGGCGGCCTCGCCGAACTCACTGTCGGCGGCATGCTGCTGATGCGCGCCGTCTATGACGTGGTGATGATCGAGACCGTGGGCGTCGGCCAGTCGGAGACCGATGTTGCCTGGGTCGCCGACACGGTGGTGTTCTGCGTGCAGCCGGGCTCCGGCGATTCGCTGCAGTTCATGAAGGCCGGGATCATGGAGATCCCCGATCTGGCGGTGGTCACCAAGTCCGATATGGAGGCGGCGCAGCGCACCAAGGCCGACCTGCGCGCGGCCCTCGCCCACCAGCGCCGCGGCGACGGCTGGTCGGTGCCGATCCTGCCGCTGGCCGCCCAGAAGGGCACCGGCGTGGCGCCCCTGGTGTCGGCCATCGACCGGCACGGCTCCTGGCTTGCCGAGGCCGGACGCCTGGAGTCGCGCCGCCACAACAACGCCAAGCTGTGGTTCCGCGAGGCGCTGACCACCCGTTTCGGGCGCGAAGGCGTAAAGCGCGCCGAGATGCTGGGCTGCCGCATGAACCTCGACCGCGGCGACGCGCCCTACGAACGCCTGGCCGATCTTTCGGCGGCGATCGTCGATTAGACCCGATTAAATCTTCAGCCAGTCGGGCTTGCGGGGGGTGACCTCCGCCGCGCCGGCGGTCAGTGGCATGTCGCCGGCCTCCAGCGCGTCGAGGCGCAGCAGGGCGAGGCCGCGGCTGGCGCCGCCGCCGGTGCCGACGGCCGAACGCAGACTGCCGACCTCCTTGGCGCCGCGCAGGATGGCGGTGCCGGGCGCCGGCGCCGGTCCATCGATCTCGATCGGCAGCAGACGTTTCTTGGTGAGGCCGCGGTAGCGGGTGCGGGCGGTGAGTTCCTGGCCCATGTAGCAGCCCTTGTCCCAGTCGATGCCGTGCAGCTCGTCGAAACCGCTTTCCATGAGGGTCGACTTCTCGACCTCCAGGTCGCGGCTGCCGTCCGGCACCCCGGCGGCGAGACGCAGGGCGTCGTAGTCGTCGAGCGCCCCGAGTGTGAAGCCGGCTTCGGCGATGACCTCGCGCGCGGAATTCCCGGGCAGGATCGCGCGGGCGCCCAAAGCGGCAAGACGCGGATCGACAAAGACCAGGCCGCCGCCCAAGGCGCGCGCCCGGCCCGGCGCGTCCGGCAGTTCGAGCCTGTCCAGCGCGTCGCCGCCGAAGCAGGCGACGACCGCCATGTCGTCCGCCGCCTCGATGACGACCTGGGCGCGCAGCTTGTAGAGCTTCAGGCGCCGCGCCAGGTCGGCGGCGCGCTCGGCCTCGCAGTCGATGAGCAGGGTCTCGTCCATTCCGGCGAGAAAGAACTCGTGCAGGAACTTACCCTGCGGTGTGAGGAAAGCGGTCCAGATCGCTGTTTCCGGGGTGGCGCGGTTCACGTCGTTGGAGACGATGCCCTGCAGGAACTCGCGCTTGTCGGCGCCGCTCACCTTGAGCAGGCCGCGATAGTCCAGCAGTACGGCGGTGGCCTTCGCCATGCTTTCTCGATCCCCAGCGCGTCATGCAGCGGGTCTAGACTTGGCATCGCCGCCGGGTCAACGCAAGGGGCGCCGTCGCGGCGGGGCTTTGCCAAGCGCGCCGCGGGGACCTATAAGGCGGCGACGGCCTTTAATAGCCACTCCCGGGCAATCCGCGCATGCGCCTGCTTTTCATCACCGCCACCCGGATCGGCGACGCAGTGCTCTCCACCGGCCTGCTGGGCCGCTTGATCGACGAGCATCCGGGCATCGAAGTCACCGTCGCGGTCGGGCGTCTCTCGGCGCCGCTGTTCGCCGCGGTGCCGGGGCTGGAGCGGATCCTGGTCATCGACAAGCAGCGCTTCAACCGCCACTGGCTCGATCTGTGGCGGCGCGCGGCATTCAATTATTGGGACATGGTGGTCGACCTGCGCGGCTCGGCGATCGCCTATCTGATACCGGCGCGGCGCCGCCACGTCATCGGCAAGCGCCGCCCCGGGCGCCACCGGGTCGAGGAACTGGGCGATCTGGTCGGCGCTTCCTCACCGCCGGCGCCGCGCCTCTGGCTGACCGCGGCGGCGCGGGCGCGGGCGGCGGAACGGCTGCCCGGCGGCCCGCCGGTGCTGGCGGTGGCGCCGGCCGCCAACTGGCAGGGCAAGACCTGGCCGGCCGAGCGCTTCGCCGAGCTGGCACTGAGGCTCACCGCCGCCGACGGTATTCTGCCTGGCGGCCGCATCGCCGTTTTCGCCGCCCCGCAGGAGCGCGAGCAGGCGGCGACGCTGTTGCGCGCCGCCGGTCCGCGCGGCCTCGACGGGACGGCCTGCGGCGGCCTGCCGGAGGTGGCGGCCTGCCTGGAGCGGGCGGCTTTCTTCGTCGGCAACGATTCAGGGCTCATGCATCTGGCGGCGGCGGCGGGCACGCCGACGCTCGGCCTCTTCGGCCCCAGCCCGGAGGCGCGTTACCGTCCCTGGGGGCCGAAAGCCGCCTTCGTGCGGACGCCGGAGAGCTTTGAGGAACTGACCGGCGCGCCCGGCTTCGACTTCGCCGCCAAGGCCTGCTTCATGGAGAGCCTCAGCGTCGACGCGGTCGAGGCCGCGGCGCGGCGGCTCTGGGACTGGGTCAAAGCGCGGGAACAGAGCCGCTGACGCCGTGATCCTAAGACCGGTTCGGCAACGCCGCCACGACCTCCTCCAGGCTCAGGTCCGCCAAGCGTTCGCGGCGCAGGGTGGCGACCTTGGGGCCGCGCGGCGCGATCTTGGCGGGATCGGAATCCTTGGAATAGAGCACCAGCGCGGGTGCGCCGGCGGCGGCGATGAGGTGCATCGGGCCGGTATCGTTGCCGACCGCCAGCAGGGCCTCGCGCGCCAGGGCCGCGATGGCCTCCAGGCTGGTCCGGCCGCAGAGGTCGCGGGCGCCGGGCGCGGCCTCGGCGATGGCGGCGGTCTCGCGGCGCTCGGCCTCGGCCCCGAGCAGCAGTGGCACGACGTTCCGCTCGAGCAGATGGCGGGCGAGGGCGGCATAGCTTGCGGCCGGCCAGCGCTTGCCGGGCCGGTGCGCGGAACCGCCGGGCACCAGCAGCGCGAAGCGTTCCGGCAGGTCGAAGCCGCCGAGGTCGGCGGTGAAGAACGAAAGATCCGGCAGGCCCGGGGCCGGCACCCCGGTGAGCGCCAGTTGCTCCGCCTCGCGCGCGCAGATGTGCAGCACGCGGCCGCGCGGCGGGCGGTAGCGGTGCGAACAGCCGGGCGCCACGCCGACCCATTCCGGCTTGGGGGCCGGCCAGAGGCGGAAGTAGGCGGCGCTGCGGTCGGAGCGCTGCAGGTCGTAGACCCGCGCGAAGCTACCTTCGGAAAGCCGCCGCCTCAGCGTCAGCCACGCGCCGACCCGCCACCAGGCCGGACGGCGGTCGATCCACACCTTGTCGAAGCAGCCGCTGGCCGCCGCCATCTCTTGGTAGGGCGCCGTGGTCAGCAGGGTGATCTCGGCGGCGCGGTGGTGCGCGCGTAGCGTCTGGAACGCGGCCAGCGACAGCACGAAGTCGCCGAAGGCCGAGAGCTTGATGACCAGAATGCGCGACGGGGTCTCTGCGAGAGGCTCTGGGGTCATGGATTACCGCTGAAGTGCCGCCGGGGCAGGGCGAAGTGGACGCCACAGCTTAGCAGCCTTGCGCGCGGAGGTCATGAAGCCCTCAAACGGCCCTGCGATTGATATGGCACCGCCCGATGCCCTATAGTCGGCGGGTTCGCAGCAGGCGCGGCGCAGAGAGTTCACAGAGCCCCCAAGGCCATCCATGTCCCACCCCAGTGACACCACAGCCAGCGCCGCCGAGGCG
Organism: Kiloniellaceae bacterium; assembly: GCA_040217155.1. Taxonomy (GTDB): domain Bacteria; phylum Pseudomonadota; class Alphaproteobacteria; order Kiloniellales; family Kiloniellaceae; genus Pelagibius. The sequence continues at coordinate 227,284 of JAVJNS010000004.1, read as the reverse complement.
CAGACGACCCTGCGTTTGCAGGGGGCCGAAAGACTGCCGGCGTGGCTCTATCTCTGGCTGCCGCTGGTCTCGGGTGTTTTCCTCTCCCTGGCCTGGCACCTGAATCCGGCGTTCTACCGAGCCTATTTCGTCGGCGAGAGCGGCATCCTCGAGGCGGCCAACCTGATCGTGCCGGTGATCGCCGCCGGGCTCTGCCTGCGGATTCTCGCGATGCCGGAAGTACGTCAGGACCGCCTGGTCTTCGTGTGGATTCTGCTGGGATTTCTGGGCAGTGTCTATATGGCCGGCGAGGAAGCGAGCTGGGGTCAGCACTACATCGGCTGGCTGACGCCGGAGAGCTGGCAGGGGATCAACGATCAGGGCGAGACGAACCTCCACAACACCTCCTCCTGGCTCGACCAGAAGCCGCGCACCTTGCTGGAGATCGGCGTGATCGTCGGGGGCATCGTCATCCCGCTGCTGGCGCTGTGGCGCCCGTCGATCCGCGAGGGGCGTTTGGCCCTCTTCCTGCCGCCTTTGGCCTGCCTGCCGGTCGCCATCGTTTGCGAGGTCGGCAAGATCTGGGAGCGCTTGCAGGAATTGGGTCTCTGGGAGGTCGCGATCTTCTATCAGGCCAGTGAAGTGCAGGAGCTTTACATACCTCTGTTCATCGTTTTCTATCTGATCGTTTTCCGCAAACGCTTGCTGGCCCGGCGTCTGGCGGGCCTGCCCGCGCGGCCCGCGGCAAGCAGCCGCTGACATAGACCCGCCGGCGGCCTGCCGCCGGCCGGCATTCGAAGGAGTTTCCCCGGCCCCATGCCGCGCTTGCTGCAGGCCCTGGCGGGCGCCCCGCAGGGCGGCGCCGAAAAGCATTTCCTGCGCCTCTGCCTGGCCCTGAAGCGGGCCGGTGTCGAGCAGCGCGTGGTGATGCGCCCGCACGCCAAGAGTGTGGAGACCTTGCGCGCCGGCGGGATCGAACCGGTGACGGCGCCCTTCGGCGGTCTTCTCGATCGCCAGACCGGCAGGATCCTGCGCCGCGAGATCAAGGACTTCCGCCCGGACCTGGCGCTGACCTACATGAACCGCGCCTCCGCGGCGCTGCCCGGCGGCGATTTCGTGCATCTGGGACGCCTCGGCGGCTATTACAGCATGAAGTACTACAAAAACTGCGATCATCTGGTCTGCGTCACGCCGGACGTCAAGGCGCACTGCGTGAAGCACGGCTTCGCCGAGGACCGGGTACACGTCATCACCAACTTCGTCGAAGACGTGAGCGGCGCGCCGCCGCAGGACCGCGCGGCCTTGGACACGCCCGCGGATGCGCCGCTGATCTTCGCCCTCGGGCGGCTGCACGAGAACAAGGCCTTCGACATTCTGCTGCAAGCGGTGGCGGCGGTGCCGGGCGCCTATCTGTGGCTGGCCGGCGAAGGCCCGCTGCGCGGCAAGCTGGAGAATCTGGCGGCGCGGCTTGGCATCGCGGAGCGTGTGCGATTCCTGGGCTGGCAGGACGATGCGTCGCCGTATTTTGCCGCCGCCGATCTCTACGTCGTGCCGTCGCGCCATGAACCGCTGGGCAGCGTGGTGCTGGACGGCTGGATGCAGGGACTGCCGATGGTCGCCGCCGCCAGCCAGGGGCCAAGCTGGTTGATCGAGAACGAGGAAAATGGCCTGCTGGTGCCCGTCGACGACGCGGCGGCGATGGCGGCCGCCGTCGCGCGGCTGATCGAAGATCCGCAGACGGCGGAACGCCTGGCGCAGAGTGGCCGCAAAACTTTCGAAGAAGGTTATACCGAACCGGTCGCCGTGCGGCGCTACCTCGAGCTCTTCGAGAGTCTGCTCGGCGAACCTTCGGCGGCTGCGGTGTCCTGAAAGCCGTGGTGAAGTGGTAACGGCGGCGAATTAACAAGAGCGGTGAATTGACAGGGGCGTCGAATTGACAGGGGAAAGCGGAACCATGGCGAAAAACTGGGATCTCATCATCAGCGGCGGCGAGGTGTTCACGCCGTCCGGTCTGGTCGCCGCCGATGTCGCCGTCGCCGAAGGGCGCATCGTCGATATCGGCGCGCTCGATCCGGCGGGCGCCGACGAGGTGCTGGACGCCAAGGGGCTGACCGTCCTGCCGGGCGTCATCGATACCCAGGTGCACTTCCGCGAACCCGGCCTTGAGCACAAGGAAGACCTCGAGAGCGGCACCCGCGCCGCGGTGATGGGCGGCGTGACCGCGGTTTTCGAGATGCCCAACACCAGCCCGGCCACCATCGACGAAGCGGCGCTCGAAGAAAAGCTGACGCGGGCCGAGGGCCGCGCCTGGTGCGATCACGCCTTCTTCATCGGCGCGGCGGCGGAGAACGCCGACCGGCTGGGCATCCTGGAACGCCAGCCCGGCTGCTGCGGGGTCAAGATCTTCATGGGCTCGTCCACCGGAACCCTGCTGGTGCATGAGGACAAGGTGCTGCGCGAGGTGCTGCGCCACGGCCGCCGCCGCGTCGCCGTGCACTCGGAGGACGAGGTGCGTCTGCGCGAGCGTTTCGAACTGGTCCGCGACGGCGGCAAGGTCTCGCAGCATCCGGAGTGGCGCGACGTGGAGACGGCGGTGCGCTGCACCAAGCGCCTGCTGCGCCTGGCGCGCGAGGCCGGCCGCCGGGTCCATGTGCTGCACATCACCACGGCGGAGGAGGTGCCGATTCTCGCCGCCGCCAAGGACATCGCCACTATGGAGGTGACGCCGCAGCATCTGACGCTGGCGGCGCCCTACTGCTATGAGGAACTCGGCAGTTTCGCGCAGATGAACCCGCCGATCCGCGAGGCGCGCCACCGAAAGGCCCTGTGGGAGGCGGTGCGCCTCGGTGTGGTCGACGTGATCGGCTCCGATCACGCGCCCCATACCCGCGAGGAAAAAGCCGTGCCCTATCCGCGCACGCCCTCCGGCATGCCCGGCGTGCAGACCCTGCTGCCGCTGCTGCTCGACCACCTGAACGCCGGCAAACTGAGCCTCGCGCGCCTGGTCGACCTGACCTCCGCCGGGGCGCAGCGCATCTACAACATCGCCGGCAAGGGGCGCATCGCCGTGGGCTACGACGGCGACTTCACCCTGGTCGACCTGAAGGCCGAGAAACACATCGAGGCCGGCTGGCTGCAGGCCAAGTGCGGCTGGTCGCCTTTCGAGGGCAAGCCGATCACCGGCTGGCCGATGGCGACGGTGATCCGCGGCCACGTCGCCATGCGCGACGGCGAACTGCTCGGCGGTCCCACCGGCCGGCCGGTGCGCTTCACCGAAACGCTGCCGCACGCGGCAGATTAGAACCTCACCGGCAGATTAGAATCTTACCGAAAGACTCACTGTGCCGAACTGGTCCGGGGCGTCCTGCTCGCGGAACTCCCTGGTGCGCCACAGGTGGGTGTAGGCGAGACGCACGCGCTCGCCCAGCGAGATCGCGACGCCCGCCTGCAGATCGAGCACCACCGGGCGTTTGTCGACGCTGTGGCTGTCGCGGAAGGTGTTGCCGTCGAGGAAGATGTTGCGCGCGACCAGCCGCCCCTCGGCGCCGGCGAAAAAGTACCAGCCGAACCAGTCGTCGGGGCGGAAATAGTCGGAGCCGGGCAGGGCGGGGCGCAGGCGCGGCGGGCCGTAGTCGTTGGGCAGATCCTCGCCGACGCGCAGGGTGAGGCCGCCGGCGCCGTAGGTGTAGACGTTGCCGAGCGCCCCGCCCAGGTGCGGGGTGACGTCGAACGCCATCTCATCGAGCACCACAAGGTCGCTGATCTTGGCTTCCCAGAGGTTGCGCCACTTGCGCTCGTAGTAGAGCACGATCCCGGGCTCGTTGTGCAACTGGTTGTTCCAGCCTTCGGGCACCTGCACGTCGATCAGCTTGTGGTACTCGGTCTGCGTCTTGTCGGCCAGCGAGGCCGGGCCGACCATGCCGACGTTGAGCTCTAGGTTGTCGAGGCGGTCGCCGTTCTCGGACACCAGGCCGATGCCGAGATAGGTCCAGCCCGCATAGGGGCGGTCGTCTTCAATCAGTGCCCGCTCGCCGATACGCTCCGGTGTGAAGATCTCCTGGCCGAGGCTGTAGGTGACCCGCAGATTGCCGCCCTGCGGGAACAGGGGCAGGGCCTTGCCGGCGCGCTCGACGATGTCCGGCACGAAGTTGTCGGGCGACAGGGCGCTGAACCGCGTGCCGTGGGTGAAGTGAGCGTCCGAGCCGCCGAAGAGGTCGTTGCTGAACTGTGTGGTGATGACCCAGGCGGGATCGGGTTCGCGCTGATTCCGGCCCTTGGCTTCTTCGGCGCCGGCGGCCGGCGAAAACACCAGGCAGGCGAAGCAGGCGGCAAGCGCCGGCCGGCGGAGGGCGGGCTGGTGGAGGGGCGAAGGTCTCAAATTTGCTCCCGGCGGACAGCGGCATTTTCAGGGGGTGTTCCGCGAACCCCCAAGTCCTAGCGTGATCGACGCGGGAGAGCCAGCCGTGAATGGCCACAGCCCCCGAAGCGGCGGCGAACCCGGACTTGCCCCGACCCCCGAAACCGCCACGAAAAGGTGACCGATTTGACAGCCGTTTATTCCCGCCGCCGCTGCCGGCCGACCTGTACGCGCCGGGTCGGCTTTGCTATGCTGCAGCGCAGAAGACGCCGGCGACGAAGCCCAAGGAAGATTGCGGGCGACGACGCCCAAGGAAGATTATGGGCGACGAAGCCCAAGGGAGATTGAGAGATGACCGCCTGCATCGTCGGTTGGAGCCACACGCCCTTCGGCAAGCACGAGAACGACGACGTCGAATCCCTGATTGCCCAGGTCGCTGTCCAGGCCTTGGAAGACGCCGGGATCGGCCCGGACGAAGTCGACGAAATCTTTGTCGGCCACTTCAACGAAGGTTTCTCGCGCCAGGCCTTTCCATCGTCCCTGGCCCTGCAGATCGACGACCGCCTGCGCTTCACGCCGGCGACGCGGGTGGAAAACGCCTGCGCTTCGGGATCCGCCGCCGTCTATCAGGGACTGAGATCGATCGCCGCCAAACAGGCGCGCTTCGTGCTGGTGATCGGCGTCGAGAAGATGACCGCCATCGCCGGCAAGGAGATCGGCGAGGTGCTGCTGAAGGCGTCCTACCTGAAGGAGGACGGCGAGATCGAGGGCGGCTTCGCCGGAGTCTTCGGCCTCATCGCCCAGCAATACTTCCAAAAGCACGGCGACCAGTCCGACGCCCTGGCCGGGATCGCCGCGAAGAACCACCGCAACGGTGTCGGCAATCCCCTGGCGCAGATGCGCAAGGACCTGGGCTTCGACTTCTGCCGCAACGTCTCCGAAAAGAACCCGCTGGTCGCCGGGCCGCTGAAGCGGACCGACTGCTCGCTGGTCTCCGACGGCGCCGCGGCCCTGGTGCTGACCGACGTCGAGACCGCGCTGAGCCGGCGCAAGGCCGTGGTCTTCCGCGCCGCCCAGCAGGTCAACGACTTCCTGCCGATGAGCAAGCGCGACATCACCCTCTTCGAAGGCTGCGAGCAGGCCTGGGGCCAGGCGCTCGAGTCCGCCGCGGTGACGCTCGACGACTTGAGTTTCGTCGAAACCCACGACTGCTTCACCATCGCCGAGCTGCTGGAATACGAGGCCATGGGCCTGACCAAGCGCGGCCAGGGTGCGCGCGCCGTCGCCGAGGGCTGGACCGAGAAGGATGGCAAGCTGCCGGTCAACGCGTCCGGCGGCCTCAAGTCCAAGGGCCACCCGGTCGGCGCCACCGGCGTTTCCATGCACGTGCTGAGCGCCATGCAACTGACCGATTCGGCCGGCGACATGCAGGTCAAGGACGCCAAGCTCGGCGGCATCTTCAACATGGGCGGCGCGGCGGTCGCCAACTACGTTTCGATCCTCGAACCCCTGCGCTCGTAAGTTCTTCGCCATGGGAAACGCGATGAACCTCGGGCGCCTGCTGTCCGATACGGCACGGCGTCTGCCCGACGGCACCGCGCTGGTCTGGGGCGGGACGTCCTGGACCTGGGCCGAGACCGCGGCCCGCGTCGCGGCCCTGGTCGCGGCGCTGCGCCGCCGCGGCCTGGGCAAGGGCGACGCCGTTCTGGTGCAGGCCAAGAACTCCAACCAGATGTTCGAAAGCATGTGGGCGGTTTTCCAGCTGGGCGGCGTCTGGGTGCCGACCAACTACCGCCTGACGCCCGCCGAGGTCGCCTATCTCGGCAGTTCTTCGGGCGCCAGGGCGATGATCTTCGACGACGGCTTCGCCGCCCACGCCGATGCGGTGAAGCAGGCGGCGCCGTCGCTTGAAGTGACGATCGCCATCGGCAGGGCGCGCGGCGGCGAGGCCGCCTACGAGGACATGGTGGCCGAGGATCCGGCTGGCGGGGCCGGCCCCGCCGAGGTGGACCGGGACGATCCCTGCTGGTTCTTCTACACCTCCGGCACCACCGGTCGGCCCAAGGCGGCGGTGCTGACCCACGGCCAACTCGCCTTCGTCACCAACAACCACCTGGCCGATCTCATGCCGGGCACCACGGCGGCGGACGCCTCTCTGGTGGTGGCGCCGCTCAGCCACGGCGCCGGCGCCCATGCCCTGTCGCAGGTGGCGCGCGGCGCCAAGTCCGTCCTGCCGGCGGGCGAGAAGTTCGACGAAGAGGAGATCTGGCGCCTGGTGCAGCAGCACCGCATCACCAACATGTTCACCGTGCCGACGATCCTGACGCGCATGGTGCGGCATCCGGCGGTCGACCGCTTCGATCATTCCTCCCTGCGTTTCGTCATCTACGCCGGGGCGCCGATGTACCGCGCCGACCAGAAGGAAGCGCTGCGGAAGCTCGGCAAGGTCATCGTGCAGTACTACGGCCTCGGCGAGGTCACCGGCAACATCACCGTGCTGCCGCGCGAGGCGCACAGCCTGGACGATGGAGACATGCCCGTCGGCTCCTGCGGCTATGCCCGCACCGGCATGGAGGTCGCCATCAAGGACGGCGACGGCAAGCGCCTCGCCGACGGCGAGCAGGGCGAGATCTGCGTGCGCGGGCCGGCCGTCTTTGCCGGCTATCACAACGATCCCGGGGCCAACGCCAAGGCCCTGAAGCAGGGCTGGTTTCACACCGGCGATCTGGGCCGTCTCGACGGGCGCGGCTTTCTCTACATCACCGGGCGGGCCTCGGACATGTACATTTCCGGCGGCTCCAACGTCTATCCGCGCGAGGCGGAAGAGGTGCTGCTGACCCACGCGGCGGTGGCCGAGGTGGCGGTGCTCGGCGTGCCCGACCCGGAATGGGGCGAGACCGGCATCGCCGTGGTGGTGCTGGAGGCCGGCCAGGCGGCGACGGCTGAAGAGCTGCTCGGCTTCCTGAACGGCAAGCTGGCCCGCTACAAGCAGCCGCGCCGGGTGCTGTTCTGGGACGAACTGCCGAAATCCGGTTACGGCAAGGTGCCCAAGCACCTGATCCGCGACGAACTTCTGGCCCGCGGCGAGCTCGGCGAGGCGGCGGCGCAATGAGGACCCTGACACAGCCGGGCCAAGCGCTGCAGCCGCGCCGCCTCCTGGAATGGGCGGCGCCGGCCGTGGACCTGCGCCTGCGCCTGGCCGGCGGACAGGATCTGCTGCGCGGTCTGGTCGCCGCCCTGGCCGGGCGCGGCGTGACCCACGCGGCGGTGCAGGTGATCGCGGCCGACATCGCCCGCATGGCCTATCTCACCGGCGCCGCGGACCCGAGCGGCGCGCGGGTCGCGACCTACGGGCCGCCGACCTGGCTCGACGGGCCGGTCACGCTGCTCGGCGCCAACGGCATTCTCGGACCCGGTCCCGATGGCGATACCCTGCTGCATTGCCACGCGGTGGTGGTCGATGCCGCGGCGAAACCGCATGGCGGCCACCTGCCACCGGGCGATTGCCTGCTGGGCGCCGGCGGGGCGGTGGCCCTGGCGACGCCCTTGCGCGAAGCGGCCTTCGCCGCCAGCTTCGACAGCGAGACCAACTATCCGCTGTTCCAGCCGCGGCGGCTGACGGCATGAGCGCGGCGGCAACCTTCGAGGACGGCCAGCTGGGCCGCATCGCCGTGGTGCGCTTGCGCCCCAACGAGGACCTGGTCGGCGCGGTCGAGGCGGCCTGCAGGGAGCACGGTCTGGCGCGCGCGGTGGTGCGCTCGGCGGTCGGCAGCCTGGTCGACGCGGAGCTCGAGGCCGGCGCGCGGCTTGTCCGGATCCCCGGACCGGGCATCGAGATCCTGACTCTGGCCGGCGAGGTGCGCCCGGATGACGCGGGCGCGCCGCGGGCCGATCTGCGCGGCACCATCGCCGACGCGGCGGCCCAGGTCCACGGCGGGCGCTTCCGGCGCGGCGCCAACCCGATTTGCATCACTTTGGAACTCGTCCTGCAGGAATGGGTTCCGGCATAGAGACGAAAGCACGCAACAGGGAGAAGAAAGACATGTTCAAGGCCATCCTCCTGGAGGAAAGCGACGGCAAGGTTTCCGCAGCGCTCACCGAGCTGGAGGAGGCGCGGCTGCCCGACGGCGATGTCACCGTCGCGGTGGAGTATTCGACGCTCAACTACAAGGACGGCATGATCCTGAAGGGCCTCGGCCGCCTGGTGCGGAGCTATCCGCATGTGCCCGGGGTCGACTTCGCCGGCACGGTGGAAGAGAGCAGCCATGCGAAGTTCAAGCCCGGCGACAAGGTGGTGCTGACCGGCTGGCGGGTCGGCGAGATGCACTGGGGCGGCTATGCCGAGAAGGCGAGGGTCAAGGGCGACTGGCTGGTGCCGCTGCCCGAGGGCCTCTCGACCAAGCGCGCCATGGGCATCGGCACGGCCGGCTTCACGGCGATGCTGGCGGTCATGGCGCTGGAGGCGCACGGCCTGGACCCGGCCCAGGGCGAGGTGCTGGTCACCGGCGCCGCCGGCGGTGTCGGCTCGGTCGCGGTCGCTGTGCTGCACAAGCTGGGCTACCAGGTCGCGGCCTCCACCGGCCGGGCGGAAACGCACGGCTATCTGAAGGATCTCGGCGCGACGACGCTGATCGACCGCCAGGAGATCGCCGAGCCGAGCGGCCGCCCGCTGGACAAGGAGCGCTGGCAGGGCTGCATCGACTCCGTCGGCGGCGCGACGCTGGCCTGCGTGCTGCCGCAAATTTCCTACCGCGGATCGGTCGCTGCCGTCGGCCTCGCCGGTGGCAACAAGCTGGACACCACGGTGCTGCCCTTCCTGCTGCGCGGCGTGAACCTGCTCGGCATCGACTCCGTCATGTGTCCGGCCCCCGAGCGCCAGGCCGCCTGGGGCCGCTTGCTGCGGGATCTGCCGATGGACAAGCTCGACGGCATGATCAACGACGCCAAGCTGGCCGACCTGCTCGGTCTCGCCGGCGATATTCTCAAGGGCCAGGTGCGCGGCCGCCTGGTCGTCGAAGTGAAAAGCTAAGGTCGATGCGGGGCCGCGCGCTGCTGTTCACCAACAAGCACAGCGGCAACGCGTCCGAGGATCTCTCGCCGGCCATCGCCGGCCTGGAGACCGGCGGCTTCACCGTTTCCGTCGAGCGGCCGGAGTCCGTCGACGACCTGCGCTCGCGCATTCGCGGGAGCGGCGGCGACACGGTGATCGTCGCCGGCGGCGACGGCACCCTGAACGCCGCGGCGCCGGCGCTGATGACCTTGGAGCGGCCGTTCGGCATTCTCCCGCTCGGCACCGCCAACGATCTCGCGCGAACCCTCGGCATTCCCTTCGACCCGGCCGAAGCGGCGGAGGTTATCGTCGCGGGCGCTGTTCGGCGCATCGATATCGCCCAGGTCGACGGCAAGCCGTTCTTCAATGTCGCCAGCGTCGGCCTCAGCGCCGAGGTGGCACGCGAACACGAAGGCGAAGGCAAGCGCAGGCTCGGGGTGCTGAACTACCCCGCCAGCGCCTGGGCGGCGTTCCGGCGGCATCGCCCTTTTCGGGCCGAGCTGACGATCGACGGCGAGCGCCTTCGCTGCCACTGTACACAGGTCGCCGTCGGCAACGGCCGCCACTACGGCGGCGGCATGACCGTCGACGAGGCAGCGGAGATCGACGATGGCTGGCTGCGTGTCTACTATCTGAAACCGGCGGGCCTCATGGCCATGCTGTGGATGTTGCCGGCGCTGCGCTTCGGCTGGCTGCGCGGCCGGCGCGACGCCGAGGTGAAACTGGCGAAGCGGGTCGAGATAAAGACCCGCCGGCCAAGACGGGTCAACATCGACGGGGAATTAAACGGATGCACGCCCGTCTCTATAGAGGTGCTGCCGGCCGCCCTGTCGGTCTACGCCCCGCCGCCAAGGCCGGCCGCAGGTTGAAGAGAGGATCAAGATGAGCATTCTGCGCGACGACCGCCTGGTGGCGCTACACGACCTCGTCGAGGCCTGCCGTGCCTCGGCCGGCCACGGCGCGCTGGCGGCGGAAACGATGAGCGGCGACGCGCGGGCCGGCGAGCTCCAGGCTATGGCGCAGCACCGCAGCGGCATGGCCGACTTCTTCGCCGAGCGGATGATCGAGTCCGATGACATGCCGGCGGCACCGCCGGCGGAGCGCAATCTGCTGCAGACCGCGCTGGCGACCGCGAAAGCGGCCTTCGCGGATGATGGCGAGGCGGCACTGCTGGCGGGCTGCCGTGCGCGAGAGGAGGAGGTCCTGCGCTGCGCGGAGGCCGCCGAGTTGGCGCCGCTCGGCGCGGCGGAGAAGGCTGCCGCCAAAACGCTGGCCGCCGCTGCCCATCAGTGTCTTGGCTCGCTCCTGAATGTATAGCGGCATCCACCGCCGCCAATTGAGGCGGAGGATCAAGACGCCGTCGTCTTGGCCGGGCTGGTCGGCCATGCGATAACCTGCAATCGGATTATTTTTTTCATAGAGGGATTGATATGGGTATGGAAGTTGGCGGCCTGCTCGGCCTGTTGCTCCTGGTGGCGGATGTCTGGGCCATCGTCAAGACCGTGCAAAGCGGCGCCTCGACCGGCGCCAAGGTGTTCTGGATCGTCCTGATCCTCATCCTGCCGCTGCTCGGACTGATCATCTGGCTGCTCGCCGGCCCGCGCGGCTGACGGCACTTCTATCGTTCAAGGGCGTATCGTTCAAGGGCGGGGACTCCGCAGAAACGCACGCCGATCGGCCCATATCCTCGCTGGACCGCAGGACCGCTGCCGGGCGATCTGAGCCTTTTCCGATCACCGAGAAGTGAGGGTTGACGCCGATGGTCCGCGGCCGTGACTCTTGCCCGCGATCACCCTGAATAGGCTATGCTGCTTCTCAGGGGTAGCAGACGTGATCGATGGAGGGCGGCCGATGCCACGCCGAGACAAGTTGCGTGCCTGGGGTATGGGAGGCGCTGCCGCCGCGGCCCTGGCTCTGTCTGCCTGCGCGACCGCCGAACCCTTTCCCAAGCTTACTTATGCCGAGCGGCCCTGCTACCGCACTCTTGGCGTGGTCGATTGTCACCCCACTCCGCTGGCCGGCGAGGAAAGCCGCCGGGCCGGCTTCTATGACGCGCCCATTGCCATCGAGCGGGAACAAGCATGGCCTCAACGCCTTTTCTAGCCGGCGCCTTCGAAGTCTCGACCATCGAGATGCATACCGGCGGAGAGCCGCTGCGCATCGTCACCTCCGGCTTTCCCAAGCTGCAGGGGCGGCGCCTGCTCGACAAGCGGCGCGACGCGCTGGCCAATCACGACAGCTTCCGCCGTCTGCTGATGCACGAGCCGCGCGGCCACAAGGACATGTACGGCGCCGTTCTGGTGGAGCCCGACGATCCCGCGGCCGATCTGGCGGTGTTGTTCCTACACGGAGAGGGCTACGCCACCTTGTGCGGTCACGCCGTCATGGCACTCGGGCGCTGGGCCGTGGACAGCGGACTGGTCGAAGCCCGCGAGCCGGAGACCGAGGTCGCCATCCAGACGCCCTCAGGGCTGGTGCGTGCAAGGGTCGCGGTCGAGAACGCCGCGGCGGGCCGCAAGACCGGCGCCGTGAGCTTTCGCTCCGTGCCTGCCTTCGTCTTTGCCCGCGAAGTCCTGGTCGATACGGCTGAATGGGGCCCGTTGCAGGTCGACGTCGCCTATGGCGGCGCCTTCTATGCCATCCTCCAGGCCGACAGCATCGGCCTGGACCTGCACAGCAGCCCGGCACGTCTGCTGGCCGATGCCGGGGCAGCGATCACCGCGGCCGCCAAACAGCAGGTTCAACTGACCCATCCGGACGATCCGGATCTCGCGTTTCTCCATGGCACCCTCTTGACCGACGGCGCCGATGCCTTCGATGAAATGCCAACGCGCAACGCCTGCGTTTTTGCCGGCCGCCAGGTCGACCGCAGCCCCACGGGGTCCGGCGTCGCCGCGCGCCTCGCCCTGCAGTGGACGCGCGGCGAGATCGGCCTCAACCAGGCCCGCCGCTTCGAGAGCCTGACCGGCGCCCGGTTCATCGGCACCGCCGTGGAAGAAACCCGCGCCGGTCCCTACCGCGCCATCACCGCCGAGGTGGCGGGCCACGCCTATTACCATGGCGAGACCCGTTTCACCCTCGAGCCGGAGGATCCCCTCGGCGAGGGATTCCTGCTGGACTGAGTCCGGTTCAGGGAAACTCGTTCCGGGCGCGGATGATCAGGTCGACCAGACGGCTGCCGCCGGAAGCGCCGTTGCGCTGGCTGTTTTGCCAGGACTGCACGCAGACCACCCGCGGCCACGACTCGCCGGACCACCAGGCGAAGAACGGCCCGCCTGACTGGCCGGGCCAGACGTCGCCGCGGTGCCAGACCTGGCGGTGGGTCGAGTTGTTACGCCCGTCGAGGGCGATGTCGCGTTCGTAGGACGGGCGCTGGCCGCCGGCCATGTCGCCGGGATAGCCGATGTGGCGCCAGTAGGAGCCGCCGTCCCAGGACTCCGAGTAGGTGCGCGAGCCCATCCAGCCGCAGGTATCCCCGATGCGCCGGTCGAGCACCAGCACCACGTAGTCTTCGCGGGCCTCGGCCGCGTCGATGGTCGGACCGCTGACCTTGCGGAAGGCGTACCAGCGGGTCGCCCAGGCTTCGCCGAAGGGCGCGTTGCCGTCGAAGTAGGAGGGGCGAAAGCGCACCCAGCCGGCGGAGTTGCCGCTGCCCCAGACCATGGCATGGCTGCAGGTCAGCAGGTGGCGCGGTCCGACCAGGGCGCCGCTGGCCCAGCCGCCGGCGGTGTCGACACGGCCGATGGTGCACCAGGGAAAAGCGGTGTCGGAAAAGGTGTAGCGGTCCTCAGGCGCGAAGACCGTGGTCGCCATGCGCTGCGTCTTGCTGCGGCTCAGCGAATTGATGAAGGGCTTCACGCGCAGCGCCTTGTCGAGCTGCATTGGTGCCGGCTGCAGCGGCAGGTGGTCGGGCAGATGCCCGGTCAAGGCCGGCAGGCCCTGCTTAGCTTCGCGCCGCATCTTGGCGGTGATCTTCGGCATGGGGATGCGTTTGCCGGTGATCGCCGGGCGAAACACGCGGGTTCCGAGCTCAGCGCCCTCGATCTCCAACTGCACGCCAAGACCGCTGCCGGATTTCGCGGCGATCCGCGGCCGTGAGATCAGCGACTTGGAAAGCTTCGCCGTGCGGTGACGGACCCGCGGCTTGCCGGCGACCATGGTGTCGAGCCGCAGCGTCACCTTCCCCGGTTTCTTCAAGGCGGCGCGCGCCTTCACTTTGCGCTTCAACTGCACCTCGGTCATCGGCGGCGCCGGACCGTCGGTTCCGGCGGCGCGGCTTGAAGGACTGCGGGATACGGGTTTGCGGGCCATCGTGGTTTCCCCCTTTCAATGGAGAATGGGCCGACGGAGCCTTCGCGAGTGTGGAGACCGATAAGGTACTCCGTCGCCGCCGACTCTAATCCCACGGTCGGAACAGCGTGCCGACTATAGTGTGCTAGTCCACTTGGGTGAGGCGCCGGCGCAAAAGAAAGCCCCGGCGCCGGGCGCCGGGGGAGTCGTCGAAACAGGGAGTGTCAGGCAAAATCGGACACGCCGATGAAAATGGTCGATGCGGTCATCGATGTCGGCGCAGGAATGAGTCTGCCGCCGGCGTCGCCGGACCGCAAGCGGGGCAGAAGAGGTAGCTCCGACAGGCGCCGACTCATCCGAAAGAGAACGCCGATGCCGCGCCTTGGTTCAGGTGATGTCGATGTTCGCGTTAATGTTGAGCAGATCGGCGAAGGAGTTCACGCCGGTGCCGTTCACGCCATCCAAGGTCACGGTGCTGCCGCTGTCGAAAGCGATGATCACGGAATCGGCCAGGCCGGTGACGCCGTGCCCGCCGGCGTCGAGATCGTCCATGTCGATGACCGTGTCGCCGTTCGCGTCAAGCAGATCCGAGAGCACCAGGCTGTCGCCGTTGGTGCCGGTCTGGAAATCCAGGATCAGGTCGTCGCCCTGGTCTGAGGCGAGGGAGAAGGAAAAGGCATCCCTGCCGCCGCCACCGGACATCGTATCGTCGTCAGCGCCGCCGTTCAGGGTGTCGCGGCCAGCGCCGCCGCTCAGGGTATCCGCGCCGTCGCCGCCAAGCAGCAGGTCGCGGCCCCGGCCACCGTCCAGCAGGTCGTTGCCGCCGCCGCCGTCGAGAGTGTCGTTGGCGCGGCCGCCCTCGAGGGTATCGTTATCGGCCCCGCCGAACAGTTCGTCGCGGTCGTTTCCGCCGTCGAGCAGGTCGTCGCCGCCGCCGCCCTCCAGGGTGTCCCGGCCGCCGCCGCCGACCAGGCTGTCGTTTCCGTCGCCGCCGCCGAGGCTGTCGCGGCTGTTGTCGGGGCCGCCCAGCAGGGTGTCGTTGCCGCTGCCGCCGTCGAGGGTGTCGCGGCCGTTCATGCCGATCAGAATATCGTTGCCGTCGCCGCCGGTGAGCAGGTCGTGATTGTTGCCGCCATCGAGGGTGTCGTTGCCGATCCCCCCTTCCAGAGTGTCGTTGCCGCCGCCGGCGACCAGGCGGTCGCTGCCGGACCCACCGGTCAGGCTGTCGCTGCTGCCGCCACCGTAGAGGGCATCGTTGCCGCCGCCGCCATCGAGTGTGTCGCGCCCCGAGCCGCCCCAGAGGCTGTCGTCGCCGTCGCCGCCGATCAGCAGATCATGGCCGCTGCCGCCGTCGATGAGGTCCGCGAGGCTGCCGCCGGTCACCTCGTCGCGGCTGTTGCCGGCGAGAAACAGGGTGCCCGGCGTAAAGCCCGCCTCCTGTGCCTCGCGTGCCGACCTCGGCAGGATCACGACATCTTCACCGCCGCCGGCGTCATACTGGGTGCCGTCAAGGTAGCCGCCGATATCAATGGCGTTCAGATCAACCGTGTCGCTCCTGTGGGTGAACAACAACTGATCGCCGCCGGGACCGACAGGGTTCGCCGGTGGGACAAAGGGCGGATCGATGTCGGCGATCCCTGTCGGACCCGGCGTGAAGGTTTCGCCGGCCGCCGCCGGCAGAAGCGGGTCGTCTTCGCTCGGCGCGGGCGCGAGGCGATTGCCCGGCGTGGCCGTGCCGGTCGCGTCGCCGCCGCCGGTGGCCTGCAGACCGCCGATCACTTCGCCGAAGTCGCTGCTGTAAGTGCTGCCGCCGCCGCCGGCGGCGGGCGCCGGGCCGGCAGCCGTTTCGATCGGCGGCCCGTCCAACAGGTCCGGCAGGGCCGAAGGCGCCACCAGTAAGGGGTCCTGCGGGAGAATTTCCGGCAGCGCGTCGTCGCGAACGGCGCCGGGCGCGTTCTCGGCGATCGAAACGCCCTGCGCGCTCGCGGATTGTTCGGCCGCCTCCGGCGGCGCGTCAGCCGGTGTCTCCGGCTGGCGCTGTGACGTGGCGCCGTCCTGGCCGTCGGTCGCGCTCATGTTCTCATCCCTTACAAACGACAAAGGCCGCGGTCCTGGCAGACCGCGGTCCTTAGCTTTGAACCCCGAGTTTGGCCGGAGATGTTTAAGAAGCCTTTAGGATTCATCGTAAACGTCAGATGAGCGGCCGCTGTCTGACTAAGTTATTGAATCTTTGTGGCACGGGGGTGGCGCCTTGAAAGGGCCGCTGCCGCCACTTGTCTAAAGCGCAAAGTGTTTTAGCGGCCGAGCCGCAGCATCTCGACCTGCTCGAGGACGCCCCGCCACCCGAGGCCGCTGCAGTAGCGCGCGGCCCCGTCGATGCCGACCTTGTCCACCAGGTCGCGGGCCAGGACCGAGAGGTCGCCCCGCCACGGTGGCGTCTGGCTGTCGGTCTGTGTCGGGGCGCTACTCCGCGTTGAACGTGAGGGCATGCTGATTTAGGTCTCCGAAGTTACTGAAGGTGTCGGGGAATCGACGCGGGCCGCCGGGTTTTGTTCCATCCTCGCCCAGGCCGCACGACATGCCGCGGTCGGCGCGCCGCCGGCTCTCGTCCGTGCGTCGCCGTCACGTTCGCGCCGCCGCCGGGCGTAGCACGGCAGTCATTAACAAGCTGAAAAGGAGGAGTGAAATGTGCGCTAGGCGTCGGCGGCCAGGTTGAGTATACGGGCGGCCTCCGCGCGCAGGCGGGAAAATGCGGTGCTCGCGTCGAGGCGGCGCCATTCAACCGATCCGACATCGTAAGTCAACTGCTTTTCGACGACGGCGCGGTCGGCGTCGGAAGCGTCGCCGTGGCGCGCCGAGACCCGTTCCACCATGACGGCCGGGTCGGCCTCCAGCCAGAGCCCGGTGAAAGCGGCCCCCGCGTCCCGCGCGATCCGCGCCGCCGCGGCCCGTTCCCGCGGCCGGGCGAAGACGGCATCCACGATAACCGCTTGCCCGGCCGCCAGCGCCGCCGCGGCCACTTCTTGCATCGCCGCATAGACCTCGTCGCTGGCCGCCTGGGTGTAGGAAGCGGCGGGCAGGCGCTGGTTTTCCGGCACGCCCGCGAGCCGCTTGCGCAGGATGTCGCTGCGCAGGTGCAAGGCGCCGGGCGCGCGGCCGAGCAGCGGCGCCAGGGCGCGGGCGAGGGTAGTCTTGCCGGTCCCGGAGAGCCCTCCGATGGCGACCAGCCGCGGTTCGCCGGGCGCAAGGTAGGCGCCGGCGCGGCGGAAGTAGGCTTCGGCCTCGGCGCGGCGGTGCGATTTTTCAGGTGCGGCTCCTGCCACCGCTTCCAGGCTGGCGGCCACCTTGGCGCGCACTGCGGCGCGGGCCGAGAGGAACAACGGCAGCAGGGCGAGGCCTTCCACGTCGCCGCGCTGCTGCAGGTAGCGGTTCAGCACCAGGTTGGCGAAAGGCCGTAGGCCGCGGTGATCCAGGTCCATCAACAGAAAGGCGAGATCGTAGAAAACGTCGATGCAGGCGATGGCGTCGTTGAACTCAATGGCGTCGAACAGCGTCGGCTTGCCGTCCAGCAGCACGATGTTGCGCAGATGCAGATCGCCGTGGCAGAGGCGCACCGCGCCGTCCTCGGCGCGGGCGTCCAGCAGCCCGGCGTGGCGTTCGAGCTGCGCCAGGCCCAATTCGCCGAGGTGTGCCGCTTCATCGGGATCGAAGATGTCGCCCCGCTCGGCGAACTCCGCGCCGTTCTCGCGCACCACCCAGGTCATGGCAGCGCTGCCGGCGGCGCGCCGCCGGCGCGGCGTGGCGGCGTCGTGGAAGCTGGCGATGGTTTCGGCGACGGCGGTCATCATCTCCGACGTCAGTTCGCCGTTCTCCGCCAGGCGGCTCAACAGAGCCTCCTGGTCGAAGCGGCGCATCACCACGACCCACTCCACGACTTCGCCATCGCCCCCCAGCGCCAGCTTCCCGTCCGTCCTGGTGACCGGCACGACATCGAGATAGAGGTCCGGCGCCGTGCGGCTGTTGACCGCCCGTTCGTTCAGGCAGCAGCGGCGGCGGCGCTCAAGGGTGGAAAAATCCATATAGGGGTAGGCGACGGCGCGTTTGACCTTGTAGGCGCGATCGGCGGCCAGGAAGACGATGGCGCCGTGGGTATCGATGCGCTCGACCTGCGCGGCGGCCAGGCCGTAAGCGGCCGGTTCGCTCAAGAAGCGCAGCACGGCCGTCTGGCCATCGCTGTTGGAACTCTCTGTACGCCGCCGGTCCGGCGGCGTCGCCGTTCTTCGCAAGATCTAGTCTCCGCTTCGCTGGCCTGTTCGGGCCGCAGCCTAGAACCGCAGCCTGCTATCGCAGCATAGAGCCGCGGCGTCTCGGGGCATTGAGGTGCCTCAAAGGGTCCCGGTCGCGGCGGCCGGCCGACGCCAAAGCCGGCGGCGCGCGGCGCGGCGTGGTCAGGCGCCGGTAAAGCGGGGCCGGCGCTTTTCCATGAAGGCGCGGATGCCCTCGCGGCCGTCGGCGGAACGGCCTGCCGCCGCGATGGCCTGGGTCTCATGCTCCATCTGCGTTTCAAGGCTCTCGCCGGCGGCGCTGCGCAGCAGCGCCTTGACACCGCCGAAGGCGGCCGTCGGCCCCTCGGCCAGCTGGCGGGCCAGGGCGCCGGCTTCCTCCACCAGGCGGCCGGCCGGCACCACGCGGTTCACCAGCCCCCACTCGAGCGCCTCGGCCGACGTCAGCACCCGGTTGGTGAGGTAAAGCTCCATGGCCCGGCGCTGTCCCACGAGGCGGCTGAGGAAGTGTGTCGAGCTGCCGTCCGGGGTCAGGCCGATGCGGGTATAGGCGCTGGTGAAGGTGGCCGTGTCGGCGGCTATGGCAAGGTCGCAGCAGGTCACCAGGCTGAAGCCGGCGCCGGCCGCCACACCGTTGACCGCGGCGACCAGGGGAGCGCGCATGCGGGCGAAACGCGAAACCGCGGCATGCAGGCAGGTGGTCATCTCTTTGACCAGCAGGTCGACGTCATCCAGGCGTTCGGCAAAGACCGAGACATCGCCGCCGGCGCAGAAGGCCTGCTCGCCGCTGCCGGTCAAGACCGCGGCCCTGACGCTGGAATCGCCGCTGCAGCGGTTGGCCACGTCGCAGAGCTCGCGCGCCATGACCGGATCGAGGGCATTGAACTGCGCGGGCCGGTCGAAGGTGATCCAGGCAATTCCGTCACCGACGCGGTAGTCGAGGGTGGCATAGGAGGCATGGGACATGAGGGCCGCTCCGCTTGATCTTGTTCCTGCGGGTCGGTTTTAGCGCGTTCGCGGTCATCGGGGTATCGCCAAGGTGCAGCGGATACGGAAATGGCGGAGCCGCGGCCCCGCCATTCCTGTAATTGCCGCCGGACGCCGGCGCGGCGCTGCTACTGGGTCGAGGTTTGGCCCTCTTCCACGCCGTCCATCAGATTTTCGACGGCCTGGGCGATTTCGTCGAGATCCTCTTCAGTGGTCTCGCCGCCTTCCTCGCCGGCGGCGGTCGTCTCCTCGCCTTCGGGGTCCTCTTCGGTCCCGGTGGCGGTCCGCGCCGCTTCGGCCAGGTCGGCCATCTCGGCCTCTTCTTCGGGCGTCGCCTCGACGCCGATGTTGGCGTTCACATGGGCGACGGCCTCAGGGGTGATTTCCTTGTTGGCCGCCCGCGCCAGGGCCGCTGCCGCCGCATCCGGATCGCCGGCTGCCATGGCATTCTCATACTCGGCGATGGCGCCGACGCGGGAATTCGGCGAAGCGTTGGCGCGTGCCGTCGCCGACGCGTTGCTGGCGTTGAGGCTGCCGAAACCGCCCTTCTTGGACTTTTCGGCCTTGTCCACCTCGACCTCGTCGGTCTCGGCATCGCTGGTGCCGGGTGACGACTTGCCAGCGCTGGCCGAGTTGCCGCCCTTGCCGTTGCCGCCGCTCTTGGCGTTGCCGTCACGGCCGCCCTTATCGTTGCCGCCACGGCCGCCCTTATCATTGCCGCCGCCGTTGCCGCCGCCATTGCCGCCCTTGGCGTAAGCGGCTGCGCTATCCAGGCCGAGGTCGTCAGAGAACGACAGCGGGGCCGCCGTCATTCCGGCGGCAAAAAGCGCCGCAACAGCCAGTTTCGCGGTACTGCTGCGCAGGGGGGATCGAAACATCTCGCATCTCCTGAAGTTTTCATGCTTCGCAGCCTGCGAAGTAAGGGTGTCCAGACCCGCGGTCCGCACGGCACCAGCATCGTAGTATCGCATTTACGTCTTGTTAAGAATTGGCTTAATCCGTGACAAATGCTAGCCAATTCCATGATGTTCCATGGAAATGCAGGGTTCCAGTTCGCTGTGGGGGACGCGGCCGTGGTGCTGGCGGCCTGCTTGGCCGTCAAAGCCGTCAAAGCCGTCTCGACGCCGAGAGCGCGATTGACGTAGAGCACCAGCGCCCCGGTCATCGGGCGCGCGACCGACCGTGCCAAAGCCTCGGCGGCGGCAACCGGAAAGTCGGAACAGGTGTTAGACGACCGGTCCGCTCGTCGCCGGGGGCGCCGCGGGCGGCGGCGGCGGGCGGCCCCGCCTGGTCTCGTAGCGCAGGCTGGCATAGTTGCCTGAGAAGATGATCAGCGCCCCCAGGAGCGTGAACAACTCGAAAGCTTCCGTGTAGAGCAGATAGCCGACCACGGCGACCACCGGCAGGCGCAGGAAGTCCAGGGGCATGATGAAGGTGGCGTCGGCCTCGGACAGGGCCGATGTCAGGCAGTAGTGGGCGGAGAGCCCGGTGACCGCCATGAGCGCCAGCCAGGGTGCGTGCTCAAGGGCCAGCGGCTGCCACACGAAGAGCGATGCGAGCGCGCCGAAAACCGCCTGCATGAGCACCATGAAAAAGATGATGGCCAGTGCCGTCTCGCGCCGCGTCAGCCACTTGGTGACCGCGCCGGTGGCGCCGAAGAAGAAGGCGCAGACCAGCATGATGACGATGCCGTCGCTAACCTCGATCAGGCCCGGCCGAACGATCACCAGGATCCCGAAGAAGCCCAGCGCGAAGGCCGCGACACGGCCGCGGTTCAGGCGCTCGCCCAGGAACAGGACCGCCAGCAGGCCGCCCCACAGCGGCGAGGTGAACTCGATCGCCGACACCGTGGCCAGCGGCAGCAGCCCGATGCCGATGATCCACAACACCTGGCCGGTGAAGTGGATGACGTTGCGCAGGCCGTGGCCGAGCAGATGTTGCCCGCGGATCTGACGCCAGCCGCCGCCGTGGCCGTGGAAGCTGAGAATCGGCAGCAGAATGAGGACACCGATGGTGCTGCGGATGAACAGCATCTGATAAGCATGCATCTCGCCCGTCAGTTCGCGCACCGACACCGTCATCACCGCAAAGGAGGTGAGGGCGCCGATCATCCAGGCGATGGCCTTGAAGGGACTGGCGTCAGATTGCATGCGGCGTGAGGTCCGGGCGAAGGGTGAAGCTGTGGACGGAGCGGTCCGGGAGGGCACCTGCCGGGCAAGATGCCATGCTGACACCCGACCCGGCCAATGGAATAAACCCTTCGGCGGCTTGGGACAATCCCCGGTGGCCTGTGTCAGCCGCACAGCGCGGCTTGCCGACGGGGCCGTCCGCCATCGATTAGACTCCATATATCCCAGTCATGCTCCTAAGCTGCTCGAGGCTCGGTTTGCATCGCGGACCGGGCGGGGAGCAGGCCCGTCACAAAGGCCAGTCTAGTCCGCGCGGCTGTCACAGCTCTGCCGTGGCGGAATACAGCCAAGCGAAAAGCGGGGAGGGGACCACGGTGAACGACAAGGCAACAGCCTGGCCCCGGAAGGTCAGGGAATACCAGAACCATCACTTCGATTCGACGGTCTGGAACGATTTCAACTTCCGGCCCGACGACATCTTCATCGCGACCTACGCGAAGTCCGGCACCACCTGGGTCCAGCAGATCGTCAGCCAGTTGATCTTCAACGGCGAGGCGGGGCTGCCGGTGGCGGAGATGTCGCCCTGGCTGGATCTGCGCGTGCCGCCCAAGGACGTCAAGCTGGCCGAAGTCGAAGGTCAGGCCCACCGGCGCTTCATCAAGACCCACCTGCCGGTCGACGCGCTCGTCTTTGCGCCGCCAGCCAAGTACATCTACATCGGCCGGGACGGCAGGGACGTCGTGTGGAGCTTGTACAACCACCACGCCAACGCCAACCAGCTTTGGTATGAACTGCTGAACGATACGCCGGGCCGGGTCGGGCCGCCGATCGAGCCACCCCCCGACTCCGTGGTCCAGTACTTCCACGACTGGCTGGAGGACGACGGCTTCCCCTTCTGGCCGTTCTGGGAAAACGTCAGGTCATGGTGGGCGATCCGTGACCTGCCCAACGTCATGATGGTGCATTTCGCCGGGCTGAAGGCGGACATGCCGGGCGAGATCCGGCGTGTCGCAGACTTCCTCGAGATTCCGATCGACGAAGCGAACTGGGATGCCATCGTCGAGCACTGCTCCTTCGACTACATGAAGGCCAACGCGACCGAGAGCGTTCCTCTGGGCGGCGCCTTTTGGGACGGCGGCGCCGAGACCTTCATACACAAGGGCACCAACGATCGCTGGCGCGACCTTCTCAGCGATGCGGAATCGATGGCCTATGAGCAGCGGGCCGTGGCCGAACTGGGCGCGGACGGCGCCGAGTGGCTGCGTTCCGGCAAGCTGCCATAGTTCCGCCGACCGCCTTCCTTCCCGCTCAGTCGAGCCGGGCGAGCGCGAAGCCGCCGCCCTGATGGCGGTTGACCGGATCGTCGCGCTCCGGTTTGTCGCAGGTCTCGTCGATCATGGCGCGGAACTGCTCCGAGCTGTCCTTCGGGCGCCAGCCCAGGAAGCCCGCGCAGCGGTTGTCCCACCATTGCTCCTCGTTGTCGGACGCCCCGAAGACGGTGACGTAGCCGAGGCGCGGCGCGGTGAAGATGCGCTGGATGAGCGACGTCATATCCGCCTCGCTCATCCAGGTGGCGAGCATGCGGTGGTCCTTGGGCGCGGGAAAACACGAGCCGATGCGCACCACCGCCGTCTCGACCCCATACTTGTCCCAGTAGTAGCGCGCAAGGGCTTCGCCAAAACATTTCGAGACGCCGTAGAGACTGTCCGGCCGGACCGGGTCGGTCGCGTCGATCCTGGTTTCGCGCTTATAGAAGCCGATGGCGTGGTTGGAGCTGGCAAAGAGGATGCGCGGCACGCCGCAGACCCGAGCCGCCTCGTAGAGGTTATAAGTGCCTTGGATGTTCGCCGGCAGAATTTTCTCCCAGGTGTCTTCCACCGAGATGCCGCCGAAGTGGACGATGCCGTCGCAGCCCTCGACCAGTTTCTTGACGGCACTGAAGTCGGAGAGATCGCAGGGCACGAGCTCTTCATGGGCGGCGGCGGCTCCGAGATCGGCGATGTCCGACAGGCGAAGTGTCTCCGCCAGGCCCTTGAGCCGGCGGCGCATCATGGTGCCGAGGCCGCCGGCGGCGCCGGTGATCAGAAGTCGTTTCATGGGGTACTCCGACAGCAACAGTTTGGGTTCATAGGATCCCGGGCGCGCTAGCTGCGATGTCATATAATTCATATGATGACTGGTCAATGCTTTTTACCTAAACTGGCCTGATTACCTGGACAGCCGCCCGCTTTGCGGCCGCCAGAGCGACGCGAAAACGAGGATTGGGGAGAGATGGAGCAGATCGGGGCGCGCAGGCCGCGCCAGAACCTCACCCACAAGGTAACCGCTGAACTGCGCGCCAGGATCGAAAGCGGCGCGCTCAAGCCGGGCGACAAGCTGCCCACCGAACCGGCGCTGATCCGCCAGTTCGGCGTCAGCCGCACGGTGATCCGCGAGGCCATCGCGGGCCTGCGGGCCGACGGGTTGGTCGAACCGCGCCAGGGGGTGGGGGTCTTTGTCCTGAAATCCTCGCGGCCCAATGACGAACTGCCGCTGCTCACCCTGCCGATCCACAAGATTTCCGACATCATCGAGTCGCTGGAGTTGCGCACCGCGGTAGAGGTGGAGGCCGCCGGCTTGGCGGCGGCGCGCTGTTCCCCGGCCCAGGAGGCCGAAATTCACAGCCGCCTGGAGGCCTTTGAAGCGAAGCTGCGGGCGGGTCAGCCGAACGAGGCGGAGGACTTCGCCTTTCATGTCGCCGTTGCCGAAGCGGCCAACAACCGGCGATTCGAGGAGTTTTTGGCGTTTCTAGGGCGCCGCACCATCCCGCGCTCGCAGCTGCGCCGCGCCGACGGTGGCGCCGTCGCGCCGCTGACCAGTCCCGAGGACCTCTATCTTGAGCACTGCGCCATTCTAGAGGCGATCCTCGCCCGCGATCCCGACGGCGCCCGCGCCGCCATGCGGCGCCACCTGGCCGGCTCCATGGAGCGCTACCGCGCCCTCATGCGCAGCTCGGCGACAGCGTCCTGAAGCCGCCCGGCAATCCGCCAAGTCATATGATGAGTTGACAGTCAGCCGGCTGAACATATGATGTGGCCGCGCGCCCGGTGGCAAGATCGGGCGGCCGCATTCGAACCTCCAGCAAGGCCATGAGCATGACCCCCCAAGACATCAAAGCGCAGCTCGGCGGCGGCCTGCTGTCGTTTCCGGTAACCACCTTCGATGCCGCCGGCGACTTCGATGCCCGCAAGTATCACCAGCATGTCGCCTGGCTGTCCGATTATCCGGCCGCGGCACTCTTTGCCGCCGGCGGCACGGGCGAGTTCTTCTCGCTCAGCCGCGGCGAACTGGTGGAGGTGATCCGCACCGCGAAACAGGCCGCCGGCGCCCTGCCGATCATCTCCGGCTGCGGCTACGGCACCGCCATGGCGATGGAAATCGCCCAAGACGCGGAGGCCGCCGGCGCCGACGCGCTGCTGCTGCTGCCGCACTATCTTATCGGCGCGCCGCAGGCGGGCCTCTACCGTCACATCAAGGCGGTCTGCGATTCCGTCTCTCTCGGTGTCATCGTCTACAACCGCGCCAATTCGCGGCTTACCGCCGAGACGCTGGAGCGGCTGGCCGAGGCCTGCCCGAACCTCATCGGCTTCAAGGACGGCAGCGGCGATATCGCAACGGTCCGCGAGATCGTCGCGCGCCTCGGCGACCGCCTGGTCTATGTCGGCGGCATGCCGACCCACGAACTCTATGCCGAGGCCTACAACGGCGCGGGCGTTTCCACCTACTCCTCGGCGGTGTTCAATTTCGCGCCCCAGGCGGCGCTCGATTTTTATGCGGCGCTGCGCGGCGGCGACAAGGCGAAGATGCAGACCTTCCTGACCGACTTTTTCTACCCCTTCGCCCGCATTCGCGACCGCCAGGCCGGCTATCCCGTCTCGATCATCAAGGCGGGCCTGAAGCTGGTCGGCCGCGATCCGGGCCCGGTGCGCGCGCCGCTGACCGACCTGACCGATGAGGAACTGGGGATGCTGGAGCCCCTGGTGCAGAAATTCGCCGCGTGACGCCCCGGCACAAGGAAGTCGTCCGATGAAGATCGCCGCCGTTCGCCCCCATGTGCTGCGCCACCGGTTGGAAGACCGCTTTCAGTCGGCTTTCTCCACCTTCACCGACCGCTGGGCCTGTCTCGTGGAGATCGTCTGCGACGACGGCACCACTGGCTGGGGCGAGTGCCTCGGCCCTTCGACGGCCAATGCCGCGGTGGTCGAGGCCATGGCGCCGCTGGTGGTCGGACGCGACCCGCTGGAGATCGAGCCGATCTGGCTGGAGCTGTACAGCCAGTTCCGCGACCAGGGCCAGCGCGGACTCGCCGTCACGGCGCTGAGCGGCATCGACATCGCGCTCTGGGACATCGCCGGCAGGCATTTCGGCGTGCCGGTCCACGTTCTGCTCGGCGGCGCCTTTCGCAAGCAGATCCCCGCCTACGCCACCGGCGGTTTTCGCCCCGTCGGGCGCGACCGCCGCGCCGCCCTGGAGGAGGAGACCGCCGGCTACATGGCGGAGGGCTTCAAAGCCACCAAGATCAAGATCGGCTTCGGCGTCGAGGAAGATGTCGAGGCCATCGCCGCGGTGCGTGCCGCCATCGGGCCCGAGGCGCGGCTGATGATCGACGCCAACCACGGCTACGACGTCATCGAGGCGGTGGCCCTCGGCAACCGTGTCGCCGACCTCGACATCGACTGGTTCGAGGAGCCGGTGACGCCGGAGCTGCTCGACGCCTATGGCGACGTGAAGGCGGGCCAGCCTTTGCCGGTGGCGGGAGGGGAGACCTGGCACGGCCGCTGGGCCTTCGCCGAAGCCATCGCGCGGCGCGCCGTCGACATCCTGCAGCCCGACGTCTGCGGCTGCGGCGGCCTTACCGAGATGAAGAAGATCATCTCCATGGCCGAGGTCGCGGGTATCCGTCTGGTGCCGCACGTCTGGGGTACGGCGGTGCAGATCGCCGCCTCGCTGCAGGTGCACGCCATCCTGCCGCCGAGCCCGCCGCGCCACGAGCGCTACCAGCCGCATTTCGAGTTCGACCGCACCTACAACCCCTACCGCCAGGCGATCGTCACCAAGCCGATCGAGCACGTGCAAGGGGTGGTCGCGGTACCGGAAGGACCGGGCCTCGGCATCGAGATCAACCGGACGGCCCTGGAGAAATACCGGGTATGACCTACGACGCTTCCAAGGGCCGCAAGCTCAGCGGCGATCCGCCGCGCCTGAAGCTGCCGCCCAAGGCGACCGACACGCACATGCACATCTACGACGACCGCTTTGCGGGACAGCCGGGCGGGCCGCCCAAGCCGCCGCTGCCGGCGACCCTGGCGGACTATCGCCGGCTGCAGGACTGGCTGGGGCTGGAGCGGGTGGTGTTCGTGCAGGGCGCCGCCTACCAGTTCGACAACGCCTGCCTGCTGGATGCACTGGAGCGTTTCGACGGCGAGGCCCGCGCCGTCGCCGTGGTCGGCCCCGACGTCGACGAGGCGACCCTGGAGGATTTCACCAAACGCGGTGTGCGCGGGGCGCGGCACATGCACCTCCCCGGCGGCGCCATCGGCTTCGACGACCTGGCGGCGGTCGATGCCCGCGTGCGGCCCTTCGGCTGGCACGTCATCGTCCAGTTCAACGGCCGCGACCTGCCGGAGCGTCTGCCGGTGCTGGAGGCGATCCAGGGCGACTACGTCATCGATCACGCCGGCAAGTTCATACCGCCGCTCTCCCCCGGCGACCCGGCTTTCACGGCGCTGCTGAAGCTCATTGACCGCGGCAACTGCTACGTGAAGATTTCCGCCTGTTACGAGACTTCGCAGGTTGGGGCGCCGACATACGAGGATGTCGGCAAGCTGTCGCGCGCCCTCATCGCCCACGCGCCCGAGCGCCTGCTCTACGCCAGCAACTGGCCGCACGTTTCCCTGCCCATCGACAAACAGCCCGACGACCGCCTGCTGCTCGACCTCATGGCCGACTGGGCGCCGGACGAGAAGATCCGCCAGCAGATCTTCGTCGACAACCCGGCCCGGCTCTACGGCTTCTGAGCATAGACTCCCGCCATCGACTGCCCGTTTCATCGTCCGTGCATTGGGCAACAGGCCGGTGTTAGCCTCATAGCTTATAGTAACCCGAAGTCTGTCCAACAACGGAAGGAAGGGACTCGCCATGTCCGATCACGTCTATTCCGTCACCGAGGTTTACGGCTCGTCGCCGGACTCGCTGGATGCCGCCATCAGGAACGCGGTGAAAACGGCGTCCAAGAGTCTCAGGAACTTGGAGTGGTTCGAGGTCTCGGAGATCCGCGGCCACATCGTCGATAGCCAGGTCGGTCACTTTCAGGTCGGCGTGAAGCTCGGCTTCCGCTACGAGGACTAGGTTTTCGCCTCGCAGGGCAGGCTCTCAGTCCTGAACGTCCTGCGGCGCTGCGGATTCCAGGATACGCTGGGAGCAGGACTGCTTCGGATGGTGCATGTCCAGGAATTCCCTGGATGAGCAGAATGTCCTTGCCGGATCGTAGGCGCCGAGGACGGGCAGCGACAGTTCGCGGCCGAGGTCCGCCACCAGGACTTCAACCTCGTCCAGGACCGGACTGTTCGATTGCAGCAACTCGTAGGCCTTGGGATGATAGGGCAGCATCGCCAGAGTGACCGCGACACCGTCGTTCTTCAGGAGACTTAGAAGTGCACTGAAGACGTCAACTTTGCAGCGATCCAGCTCAGTGAAGGCAAGCCCCCGCCCGACCGGGTGTTCCAGGACCGTCGCCGCGTAGTCGTCAACGTAGGTGGGGCTGCGCTCCCGGATCTCGCGGGAAAAGATGACAGAGCCATCCGGACGCTTTATGAAGCCGGTCGATGTGAGCCTCGGATCGGCGGCAAAGCGGACTGGCTTGTCTCGGCCGCGCAGTTCGGATTGCAGAACCAGTATGGACTCTATGGCGTAGTCCAGCGTGAGGATCTCGGGCACCCAGGCGAAGCTTCCCCAGTAATCGGTCCCGTTCAGGCAGTTCACACCGAGTACGTCGACGAGCCGGCGCAAGGCGGCTTGCTCGCCGTTGCGCGACAGAAGGTCGCGACGTGGTGAGAAGATGTAGGGATCGACGACGATGATCATGCGCGCCGGAATTCGCCTCGCATCGCGCAGCAGGCCGTAGATATAGAGATGATCACCGAGATCGCCGCCCTCGACCGCGAGGTTCAGGCTCTCCGGCCAGCCGGCCGCGGCCGGCGAAAACGGCTGAATGCGGCTTGACCCCAGGATCACGGTGCCGGGCGTCTGGCTCAGGCCGGCGATGAAGGCACGGTTTATCAGGCGGTGGCGCGGCGATTCCAGTCCGCCGACGGGGGTTCCGGTTTGCAGCAGACTGGCGATCTGTCCATAAGCCTCGGGCATGCGGAATATATGGGCGGGGTCGGCAGAAAAGGCGGCGCCGAACGCGATGGTAACGACCGTCAGAGCGGCGGCCGTGAAGATTGCGATATAGCGCAGAGGGGTCACAGGGCGGTCCGCCTAGAACTGGAAATAGAGGAACTCGGAGGGCCGCGCCAGGGCCAGCAGCGCAAAGGAGAAGGCTGCACCTGACAGGGCCGCCTTGGCCACCGGAAAGCGGCTCGGCAGTGTCGCATCGGTGACGCCTGGCGAATAGTTCACGATGCGTTGTGATGCCGGCAGGAACCACACCAGCATGCAGCCGAGGGCGACCAGCAGCAGAGCGTTGGAATCCAGGGCTGTGACGCCAACGCCGCCGAGCGCGATGGTGCGGGCCAAACCCAGAAGCGAGAGATCGCCGGTCGGCAACTCGCCGAGGCCGTGAAGGCCAAACATGCTTGCCAGCATGGTGAGCGCCCCGTCGAGGGTGGCTGACCGGAAGAATACCCAGGCCAAGACCACGCCGAGGGTCGTCAAGACAAGGCCCAGAGTCTGGCTTGCGAGCGGCGGCAGCCGCCGCTGTGTAGGCAAGCGCCGCCAGAGGTGATTGACCACGATCATCAGCCCGTGCAGTCCGCCCCAGATTACGAAATTCCAACTCGATCCGTGCCACAGCCCACCGATCAGCATGACCAGCATGATGCGCGCCGACTGAGCCGGCAGGCCGCCCCGATTACCGCCTAGCGGGATGTAGAGGTAGTCGCGCAGGAACCGGGACAGCGTCAAATGCCACTGCCGCCAGAAATCAATGATGTTGGTGGCCTTGTAAGGTGAATCGAAATTCAGCGGCAGCCGGAAACCGAACAGCAGGGCCAGCCCGATGGCCATGTCGGAATAGCCGGAAAAGTCGAAGTAGATCTGCAGGTGGTAACTGAACGCCGCCAGCCAGGCTTCGGCGAAGCCTGGTGCCGCGGCACCCTTGTCGACGGTGTCGAAAACGAAGTCTGCATAGGGTTTCAGGCTGTCGGCGAGGGCGATTTTCTTGATCAGGCCGATGGTAAAAAGCGTTGCGCCCAGGGCCACGGCCGTAAGGTCAAGCCGGCTGGTCAGGTCCCTGATTTGGGGCAGCAACTCGTTGTGCCGAACGATAGGTCCGGCGATGAGTTGCGGAAAGAAACTGACATAGAGTGCGTAGTCGCGGAATTTCGGTTGCCGGCCTGGTTCTCGGGCAGTGTCTACGAGGATGGAGATCTGTTGCAGTGTGAAGAAGGAAATCGCCAAGGGCAGCACAATGGTTGGTGCTGAGAAGTCGCTTCCGGTCAGCGCCGCGAAGTTCTGACCCAGAAAGGTCGCGTACTTGAAGAAGCCGAGCAGCACGACGTTGACCAGGATGCCAAACCACATGAGCGCGCGGCTCGGGCGCCGGGCGAGTGCCGAGACCACCAGGTAGTTGAAGCAGATGGAGCCAATGAGTAGGCCGAGAAAGCGCCAGTCCCAGGCGGCGTAGAAGATCAGCGAGGCGATGCATAGCGCATAGAGTGACGCAGAGACCCTGCCGAGTCCTCGCAGCGAGAGCACCACCAGGAGCGCGATCGGCAGGAAGACGAGAAGAAAGGGATAGGAATTGAACAGCATTTATTCTGTACCGGCTGCGGTCGCCTTGCAGGCCTTTGTAGGACTGGTCACGCGCCACGAACCGGCGATCGCGACGGCGCGCGGTTTAAACATGGCGCGCGCACCTAGCGGCCGTCGTCATCTTCTTCTGCGGCGTCGCCGGCGCCTTCCTTGAAGGCGGCAAGCCAGGTTTCGGCTTCCTCGCGCTTCACGGTGAAGACATCGACTTTCTCGGCTTCGAGTTTGCGCACCAGATCAGGAGGGTAGTCGTCAGGATAGACCAGACCCAGATAGCTGCACCGAGGCCGGTAGGCTCCAAGCGGCCGATTCCTTTCGTCCTTGACGGCACGGTTCTTGTTGCACTCGACGAAGTGAACCTCGTCGCCCTTGCGGGTGACCTCCCAGTAGACGACATACTTGGCGCGCTCTTCCGGGATACTCGTTGTGCCGTCATCGGATTCCTTATAGTTCTCATGATTGAGTTGCGTACCGAAGGTGCTTCGATGCGGCAGTCGGCTGTCGAAGATCAACACGTCTCCTGGTTCGGTTTCCAGCAAGGTCATGTTGCGAGCAAAGCGGGGGCGCATGACTTTCTGGTAAAAGCGGTAGGAGAAGAAAACCCGGTTCGCGACCCATTTGTGCGCTCCGGGGCTGATATCGATCCCGCCGCCAAAAGCCTCGGTGTTCTTCTGCAGATAGACACCGATCTTGGCAAAGATGAAGTCCGGGTCCAGCAAGTAGCGTGTGCTTTGGTTGAAACGAAACTCGGCCTGGCAATCCAAGTGAGGCGACGTACGGCGTGCCGGGATCACATTGCGTTGCACCACCAGATCATTCACGTAGACGAGTTGGTCCCCCAGGATGTCGCGGCAGGCCTGAGTGATTTTGGGATGAGCCATGAGGCAATAGACCGGCTCGACCTCAAGGCACTCACGGGCCTGGAGATAGCGCTTCGGAGTCAGTTTGAGCTTGTCGTAGTAAGGCGGCAGCGCCTCGCGGATTTCGGCGATTTCCCCGGCGTCGAGAACGCCCTTCAGGAGAACGAATCCGTCATCCTTGAAGGCCTGGCGAAGATCTTTGTTCATTTTCCTGCTGGTTCGGTGAGCAATGCGGAGTGGCGTACTAGATCATCGGGTCTTGGCACCCAAGTGCCGGCAGGCAAGCTGCAACGCTTAGAGTTTGATGACAAATAGCATTGCAACGGCTCTTTCGCCATAACACAGCCAAATCTGTTTCTCGCTACGGTTTTTATCGCCGCCCATCCTACTCACTTCTCGTGGCTCGCATCCTGGCGGTTAAGGCTTTTGCCGTTGGCGCCCTTGAACAGGCGCCCCAACAGCATAGAGGTGCGCGGCAGGTAGCGGTAGGGGGTGCGCGGGTCGGTGCCGCGGCGCCGGGTCATGCGGTATAGGGTGAAAGCCACCAGGGCGAGGTGTACCGCCGCCATGAACATGAACATCGCCGAGGGCCCGGCCAGCGCAATCAGCCAGGCGGAAATCGTCGGGCTGATAATGGCGCCGATGGAATAGAGGAAGATCAAGGCGGCGTTCAGCTCGACCATGAAATCGGGCGATGCCAGGTCGTTGGCGTAGGCGGCCGACACGGAGTAGATGGGGTAGGCGGTCACCCCGAAGAGGAAGGCGCTGAGATAGATGGCCCTGATGTCTCCGGGCTCGACCAGTGTGGCGATCCCCAGGCAGCTTGCCGCCGCCAGCACAGAGAGGCCGAGCAGGACGTGGCGCCGGTCGATCTTGTCCGCCACCCAGCCGACGGGATACTGGGCGGCAACGCCACCGAGAATGGCCGAGGCCAGGAAAATGGCGATCTGGACCTGGCTCATGGCGTTCTCGACGCCGTAGATCGGCCCGACCATGCGGAAGCCGGCGCCGGTGATCCCCGCCACGATGATGCCGAGGGCCGCCGTCGGCGACAGCAGGGCCGCCTTGAGCGGCCGCAGCCGCGGTGCCGCCGGGGTTTCCGGGGCCACACGCTGCGACAGCGCCAGCGGCAGCAGGCAGAGGCAGCAGAACATGGCGACAAGGTTGTAGGCGACATAGCTGGCCGGCTCCAAGACGGCGATGAGGCCCTGGGCGCTCAATGCGCCAAATAGATCGACGACACGGAAAACCCCGTAGACCCGCCCGCGGTTTTCATTGCCGGTCTTGGCGTGCAGCCAGCTCTCGACGACGGTATAGGCAGCGGCGATGGCCAGCCCGGTCAGCATGCGCAGCAGCGCCCAGATGTAGGGCCCTTCGAGGATCGGGTGCAGCAGCGCGCCGATGGCGCCGATGGCGGCGGCCGCGGCAAAGCTGCGCGAATGGCCGATATCGCCGATCAGACGCGGGGTG
Source organism: Kiloniellaceae bacterium (assembly GCA_040217155.1). Classification (GTDB taxonomy): domain Bacteria; phylum Pseudomonadota; class Alphaproteobacteria; order Kiloniellales; family Kiloniellaceae; genus Pelagibius. The sequence continues at coordinate 194,870 of JAVJNS010000004.1, read as the reverse complement.
ACGTAGCAGCCGAGAAAGAAACCGAGAAAGTGGGCGGACCCCAGCAGGCCGATCTGCTCGGTGCTGAAGCCGATCGCGGCGCCGGACAGGGCGTCCAACGGCCCCAGCGACCCGGAGCCGAGCTGGACCAGGTAGATGGAGAAGAAGAGGGCGGTAAAGGAGAGCAGAGTCCTCATAGACCACTCACGGAGACGCCGGCGACTCTTAAAGAATCTCCCTGGGGGAGCGGCAAGAGCACGGGTTTGCATAGCATCATCCGCGGCAAAGTGGCATGCCGATTGGTGCTGCCAGCCTCGAGCGCAGCGCAGGGCCGGGCCTGGATTGTTTTATTGAATGCCTGCTCGTCAGGTCGAATTTGGCTCCCGCCATCCATTGTGGCAGGTCGGATTCCTCCAGCGGTTGTCTTGCTTTCCGGGCCAGAGCGCTTCGTTATAGGGTTTAATACCTTTCAACCCAGGGGCCCATTTTCCATTTTTGACCCTTGCCGTGCCGGGAGGCTGGCCAATAATGATGCTCAGGTTGAATAGGCATCGGATCGATGATCCGCGAACTTCGCGAGGCGAAAACACCGCCTTTGAATTTTGACTACTTATTTTGATTAATTTCGCACTATAGTTGAGACTAGCTGAACCGCTGCCGATCCTGTCAGGCCCGCCTTGGGCGGACAGGGTGAAATGTTCCGGATAAATCGTCATGACGGGCGTAGCGATACACTGTGAAGTTGTGTCTGCCCGGGCGGGCGATCACGCAACTCTGCAAACGGATGGGGAGAACGGAAAAATGAACGGACTTGTGAAACTTGCACTGGCTTCGGCCGGAATGCTCGTACTGACGGCCTGCGTGGGCATGGAACTGCAGAATGCCGAGAAGACAACGCCGCCGGCTTCCGCGCAGGACCGCGGCCTTTACGACGGCTACCTCATTCTTTCCAAGAGCGAGTACAACGAAGGCGACTACGTGGACTCCGACGAGTTCGCCAAGCGGGCCATGGCCGCCGCGAGCGGCCAGTCGGTCCAGCCGGCGATGGTCACCTCGCGGAGCCTGCCGCAGGACAAGGTCGGCGAACTGACCTCGGCCCGCCTGCGCCTGATGACGGCACTGGCGTCCGACGCGGCGGCGGCCAAGCCGCTGGATGCCGCCGAGGCGCAGGTCAGCTTCGACTGCTGGATGCAGGAGCAGGAGGAGAACCGCCAGCCCGCCGATATCGCGGCCTGCCGCGACGGCTTCGCCATGGCCATGGCCAAGTTGGAGCAGCGGCCGGAGGTCGCGGCGGCGCCGGCCCCGGAACCCGCGCCGATGCCGATGATGGCACCCGGTCCCTTCACCGTGTTGTTCGACTTCGACGACTCGGGCCTTACCGCGGATGCGCGCGAGATGCTGGCCGACGTGGTCGCGGCGGCGAAGAAGTCCGATGCCCGGATGATCAATGTCAGCGGCTACACCGACTTGACGGGCAGCGACGCCTACAACTCGGTGCTGTCCGAACAACGCGCCAATGCGGTGATCAATTTCCTGGTGGAAAGCGGTGTGGCGAAGGAAAAGATCGCCGGCCAGGGCCTGGGTGAGGCCAATCCGGTCGTCAACGTGCAGGCGCCGGAGATCCGCAACCGCCGCGTTGAGATAAAAATGCAGCCCTAAGGGTCGGGGTGCAGGTGCAGCGGTAAACCCCTCGGGGACGGGCCGGCGGAGCGTCTTCTTCCGGCCCGCCGCCTGTCCGGCGCCGGCCGGGCCGCCTCCGAGACGCAGGATGTGGCGCAGAGACCGCGCGGCCCTGCGTGGCAACCCTGCGTGGCAGCGTTATGTGGCAGCGTTGTGTGAACGTCGCGCTGGAGCGCGGGAATGGTGCCGCCGGGGTGAATCGAACACCCGACCCCACCCTTACCAAGGGTGTGCTCTACCCCTGAGCTACGGCGGCACATGCCGGCTTCCTGCCTGACGGGGCCGGAACATGCCACCGGGCGCCGCCGATGGCAAGGCCAATCCCGGCCGCCGGGCCGTTTGCGGCGGCCCGGCAACGCGGTTGTTTCGCCCCTTGCGGAGGTTACTCAGTCCAGGCCTCCTAACCCGGCCCCTTAAGGCGGGCTCGACGCTCCACGAGATGCCGGCGGCCCGGCGGCCCGGCGCCAGGCGGCCCCGGGGCCGGGCCGCCTTGACCTCGCCACAATCGGGCGGCAGTGTCGCGGGCATGTCCACAGACACGAAGTCTCCCGGCGATGCCGCTCCGACATCCGGCGTCACCCCAGGCAAGGCCGACAGCCGCGCCGATTCCCGTCAGAACCGCCAGGCCCAGGCTCTGCGCGACAACCTGAAAAAGCGCAAGGCCCAGCAGCGCCGGCGCCAGAGTGGCGCAGAGGGCGGCGCGGCAGGCGAACCAGAGAGCGGCGGAACGGGGCGCGACGGCACCTGAATTGCCTTTGCGCGCGGCGCTTTGCGGGGCGGGTGCGACGGGCTTGACCGGCAGGACGGCGCAGCCTTGAGGAATCCCCCGCTTTCCAGTAGAAACGCGCGTTCCCCGGTCGCCCTCTGCGGCGCCGCCATCCTCAAACAGACGGGAGCGTGACGGCCATGGCCATCATGCCGGACAGCTGGATTCGCGAAATGGCCGAAACCAAGGGCATGATCGAGCCCTTCGTCGAGGCCCAGCGCCGTGAAGGCGTGATCTCCTACGGCGTCAGTTCCTACGGCTACGACGCGCGGGTGGCGCCCGAATTCAAGATCTTCACCAATGTCGACAACGCCATCGTCGATCCCAAGAATTTCTCGGATCAGAGCTTCGTCGAGCGCGAGACCGAGGTCTGCATCATCCCGCCCAATTCGTTTGTGCTGGCCCGCACCGTGGAATACTTCCGCATTCCACGGGACGTACTGGTGATCTGCCTGGGCAAGTCGACCTACGCGCGCTGCGGCATTATCGTCAACGTGACGCCGCTGGAGCCGGAGTGGGAGGGCCACGTGACCCTGGAGTTCTCCAACACCACCCCGCTGCCGGCCAAGGTCTACGCCAACGAGGGCGCCTGCCAGTTCCTGTTCCTCAGGGGCGATGCGCCGCCGGAGGTGTCCTACGCGGACCGGGCCGGCAAATACATGGGCCAGCGCGGCGTCACCCTGCCGCGGCTCTAGCCCCCGAGTTCAGCTTTAGAAAAGAGACCGGATGGACCAGATCGTTATCCAGGGCGGGCGCCGCCTGCAGGGCGAAATCCGCATCAGCGGGGCCAAGAACGCGGCCCTGCCATTGATGGCCGCCAGCCTGCTCACCGCCGATACCCTGAGGCTGTCGAACGTGCCGCACCTGGCCGACATCTCGACCATGGCGCGCCTGCTGGCCCAGCACGGCGTCGTCCTGCACATGAACGGGGAGGCCGACAAAGGCAGCAACGGCGGCGTTCTGGAGCTGCAGGCCGCGACCATCACCTCCTTCGTCGCGCCCTACGATCTGGTGCGCAAGATGCGCGCCTCGGTGCTGGTGCTGGGTCCCCTGCTGGCGCGCGTCGGCGAGGCCAAGGTGTCGCTGCCGGGCGGCTGCGCCATCGGCACCCGCCCGGTCGACCTGCATCTGCAGGGCCTGGAACTCATGGGCGCGGAGATCAAGCTCGAGGAAGGCTACATCCACGCCGCGGCGCCCAATGGCCTGCGCGGCGCCAAGATCGCCTTTCCCAAGGTTTCCGTCGGCGCGACCGAAGACCTGCTGATGGCGGCCACCCTGGCCAAAGGCGAGACCAAGCTGGTCAACGCCGCGCGCGAGCCCGAGATCACCGACCTCGGCGACTGCCTCATCAAGATGGGCGCCGATATCGACGGCCTCGGGAGCGACACCATCACCATCCGCGGGGTCGGGAAACTGCACGCTGCCGAGCACGCCGTGGTGGCCGACCGCATCGAGACCGGCACCTACGCCATGGCGGCGGCGATCACCGGCGGCGAGCTGGAGCTGATCGGCGGCCGCGCCGAGCATCTGAGCGCGGTGATCAAGGTGCTGACCGAGGCCGGCGTTTCCATCGACGAAAGCGCCGAGGGCCTGCGGGTGAAGCGCGCCAACGGGCCGGTTCACGGCGTCGATGTGATGACCGAGCCCTATCCCGGCTTCCCGACGGACTTGCAGGCCCAGGTCATGGCCCTTATGTCCACCGCGGAGGGCGCCGCCATGATCACCGAATCGATCTTCGAGAACCGCTTCATGCACGTGCCGGAACTGACCCGCATGGGCGCCAACGTGAACGTCCACGGCGCCTCGGCCATGGTCCGCGGCCAGGCCCGTCTGACCGGCGCGGAAGTCATGGCCACCGACCTCAGGGCTTCCGTCTCGCTGGTCCTGGCCGGTTTGGCGGCGGAGGGCGAGACGGTGCTGAACCGCGTCTATCACCTGGACCGCGGTTACGAGCGGCTGGAGCAGAAGCTGGCGGCCTGCGGCGCCGCGATCAGCCGCCGCCGGGCGCCGCAGTGAAGACGTGAGGAAGACCCGCTATGGCCGTTGAAAGGTTTACCGAAGGCAAGCCGCTGAAGCTGCGGGCCCGTGACCCGCAGGACATGGATGTGATCGCGGCGCTGCTCCAGGACGCCCTGGTGCCGCTCGGCGACATGACCTTTCTGACCAAGGAAAGGCGCTTCGTCATGGTGGCCAACCGTTTCCTCTGGCAGGGCGATCCGGCGGAGGATCCACGGCCGGCGGCGCCCGAGGCGCTGCCGGAGGGTGAGGATGCCGGTTTCGATGACGACGGCCTGCCGCCCTTCGAGCGGGTCAACAGCGGGATCTGCTTCGACAAGGTCGAGCGGGTGCGCTACCGCGGCCTGAAGCCCGGCGGCAACGACGAGATCCTCAGCCTTCTGACCATCACCTCGGAGCCTGGCGCGATCACCCTGATATTCGCCGGCGACGCGGCGGTGCGCCTGGAAGTGCAGGCGATCCGCTGCCATCTGGAGGATATCGGCCAGCCCTGGCCGACCCGCTGGCGGCCGGACCACGACGCGGACGCCGGCTCCGACGCCGGTGGGGAGTCCGCCTAGGCGGCCCGCCGAAAGCGCGATTGCTGCCGCGCCGCGCGGCCGGCGCGGCAAAAAGGCGGTGGCAATTGCAGGGAAAAATCGCCATACCAGGGCCCCTGACCCAAGTGCCGGGGGCTGGCTTGCCGGCCCCTGAAACGTTCCATCCGGTCTTCATCAGCGGAGCCCAGCCCGTGTCGTCCAACGAGCCCCTGATCCTGGCGGTCCCGAAAGGGCGGATCCTGAAGGAACTAAGTCCTTTGCTGGCGCGCGTCGGCCTCGAGCCCGAGGCGGCTTTTTCCGACGACAACGCCCGCCAGCTCCGCTTTTCGACCAATCACCCGGGCCTCGACATCATCCGGGTGCGCAGCTTCGACGTGGCCACCTTCGTGGCTTTCGGCGCGGCCCATCTGGGCGTCGCCGGCAACGACGTGCTGATGGAGTTCGACTATCCCGAGCTCTATGCCCCGGTCGACCTGAAGATCGGCGGCTGCCGACTCTCCGTGGCGGCGCCGCGCCGCCTCGCCGAGAGCGACGACCCGAGCCGCTGGAGCCACATCCGGGTGGCCACCAAGTATCCCGGGATCACCCGCCGCCACTTCGCGGCGCGCGGCGTGCAGGCCGAGTGCATCAAGTTGAACGGTGCCATGGAACTGGCTCCGGGCCTGGGGCTCTGCCGGCGCATCGTCGATCTGGTCTCGACCGGCTCCACCTTGAAGGCCAACGACCTGGTCGAGATCGAAACGATCGCCGAGGTGACCTCGCGGCTGATCGTCAACCGCGCCGCCTTGAAGACCCGCTCAGAGGAACTGACCGGCTGGGTCGAAAGCTTCCGCGAGGCCGCCGATGCCGCTTAGGCTGAACGTCGCCGCCGCCGGTTTCGAGGCGGACTTCACGGCCCTTCTGAACAGCAAGCGCGAAACCGCGGCGGACGTCGATGCCGCGGTCGCGGAAATCATCGCCGCGGTGCGCGCGCGCGGCGATGCCGCCCTGCTGGACTACACCCGGCGCTTCGACCGGCTGGAACTGGGGGCGGAGGCGTTGCGCATTCCCGCCTCCGCGCTGGAAGCGGCGGTAAAGGACTGCGATGCCGAGACCCTCGCCGCGCTGGAACTGGCGGCCGAGCGCATTACCGACTATCACCGGCGCCAGAAACCGGAAGACCTGGACTATCGCGACGCCGCCGGCGTGCGCCTCGGCCATCGCTGGACGGCGGTCGAGGCGGCGGGTCTCTATGTTCCCGGCGGCACCGCGGCCTACCCCTCGTCGGTGCTGATGAACGCGCTGCCGGCCAAGGTCGCGGGGGTCGAGCGCCTGGTGATGACGGTGCCGACGCCGGACGGCGTGGTGGTGCCCCTGGTGCTGGCGGCGGCGCGCCTGGCCGGGGTGACCGAGGTCTACCGGGTCGGCGGCGCCCAGGCGGTGGCGGCGCTGGCGTTCGGCACCGCCACGATCCGCCCGGTCGACAAGGTGGTCGGTCCCGGCAATGCCTATGTCGCCGCGGCCAAGCGTCAGGTCTTCGGCACCGTCGGCATCGACATGATCGCCGGTCCCTCCGAAATCCTGGTGGTGGCCGATGCCGGCAACCGGCCCGATTTCATCGCCGCCGACCTGCTGTCCCAGGCCGAGCACGACACCGCCGCCCAGGCCATCCTGATCACCGACGACGCCGGCTTCGCCGACGCGGTGGAGGCGGCGGTCGAACTGCGCCTTCAGGGCCTGCCGCGCACCGCCATCGCCCGGGAAAGCTGGCAGGCGCACGGCGCCGTCATCACCGTCGCCGGGCTTCACGACGCGGTTGCCCTGATCGACCGCATCGCTCCGGAACACCTGGAACTGGCGGTGGCCGATCCCGACGCTTTGGCGGCGCGGGTGCGCAATGCCGGCGCCATCTTCCTCGGCCGTTTCACGCCGGAAGCCATCGGCGATTACCTTGCCGGGCCGAACCACGTGCTGCCGACGGCGCGCTCGGCGCGGTTTTCTTCCGGCCTGTCGGTTCTGGACTTTATGAAACGCTCCTCCATCATCTCCTGCGACGCCGAGGCGCTGGCGCGGATCGGTCCGGCCGCCGTGCGTCTCGCCGAGGCCGAGGGCCTGGATGCGCATGCCCAGTCGGTCGCCCTGCGGCTGGCGGCCAATTCGGAGCCGGCCTGAAAAGGGCCATCCAGGGAAAGGCCATCCACGAGGGGGCAATCGCGCGAGCATGACCGACGACAGCGACAACGAGGCGGCGCCGAAGGAGCGGCTGACCGACATCACGCTGGACGACAACTCCGTGATGCGGCGTTCTCCGGAAGTCGAGCACGAGCGCGCGGTGGCGATCTACGACCTCCTGGAGGGCAATGCCTTTCGCCCCATCGGAGACTACAGCGGCCCCTATCGCCTGCATCTGTCGATCTCGGAAAATCGCCTGCTGATGGAGATCCGCACCGAGGAGTCCGTCCCCCTCGGCACCGTGACCCTGCCGCTACTGCCGTTCCGCCGCGTGGTGCGCGACTACTTCGCCGTCTGCGAGACCTACTACGAGGCCATCAAGACGGCGAGCCCGGCCAAAATTGAGGCCATCGACATGGGCCGTCGCGGCCTGCACAACGAGGGCTCCGAGCTGTTGCAGGAGCGCCTCGAAGGCAAGGTCGAAATCGACTTCGACACGGCGCGCCGGCTGTTCACGCTGATCTGCGTTCTTCACATCCGGGGCTGACTGCACGTGGGCGATCTTCCCGAAGCGGTTCTCTTCGCCTGTTCACACAACTCGGTGCGCTCGCCGATGGGCGAGTCGCTGCTGAAGCACCTGCTGGGTCACCGAATCTATGTCGATTCCGCCGGCGTGCGCGCGGGCGCAATCGACCCCTTCGTTATCGAGGTGATGGACGAGATCGGCATCGATGTCTCCCAGCACCGCTCCAAGTCCTTTGACCAACTGGAGGATACCTCCTTCGACCTGATCATCTCGCTGTCGCCGGAGGCCCAGCACCAAGCGGTCGAACTCACCCGGACCATGGCCTGCGATGTGGAGTTCTGGAACACCTTCGACCCGACCCTCATCGACGGCAGCCGGGAAAGCCGGCTGCAGGCCTATCGCGGCGTGCGCGACCAGTTGAGAAAGCGCATCGAGGAACGCTTCACTCTCGATCTTAAGCCGGCGCACTGAAGCGCTTTGCGCCCAATTTGACTCAATTCTGTTTTCGAGCGGAGCGGCGATCCGTCAGGAGACAGGCACCCCCTGAAGTTCCCCGGGCATAGCGGCGCTATTGTCAAGCCAAAGCCCGCCGGTATTGGCGCAAAGCCGCTCCGGCAGAATGGTTCAAATTGGGCGCAAAGTGCTTTAGCAGCCTGCCGGGGGCTTGAAGCCGCAGGAAGCCTCGCTTTTTCGAGTGATTTGGCGCTGGCGACGGGGGTGTTTGTTCTTGCCAGTGCTTTTCTGTATGATCCGCGCGCTCTCCCGCCAACCGGGAAAACCCGGGGGGAGCCAAGGAGATGAACCGGGCCCGCGCGAGATGCCGCGCCGGCCGACCCGTTAAGATAAGAAGGACAGATGGCCAAGGAAGATCTACTGGAATTCCAAGGTACCGTCGTTGAGCTGCTGCCCAACGCGATGTTCCGCGTAAAGCTGGACAATGACCATGAAGTGCTGGCGCACACCGCCGGTAAGATGCGCAAGCACCGAATTCGCGTTCTGGCGGGCGACCGCGTGAACGTCGAGATGACGCCCTACGATCTGAGCAAGGGCCGCATCACCTTCCGCTACAAATAACCCGACGGGCCAGGTCATGGCCGAACCTCTCGCCGAGCCGAGCCCGCCGGCCGCCCAACCGTCCGCGGCGCCGCTGGTGCTTGCCTCGGCGTCGCCGCGGCGCCTGCAGCTGTTGCGGCAGGTCGGCGTGACCGCCGACGATATCGACCCGGCCGATGTGGACGAGACGCCGCGGCGCCGCGAGCTGCCGCCGCTCTACGCCCGGCGGGTCGCCCTCGACAAGCTGACGGCGGTGGCCGCGCGTCACCCCGGCGCGTTCCTGCTGGCCGCCGACACGGTGGTGGCGGTGGGGCGGCGCATTCTGCCGAAGCCGCAGGACGCGGCCGAAGCGCGGCGCTGCCTGGAGCTGCTTTCGGGCCGCCGCCACCGGGTGCTGGGCGCCGTCGCGGTGCAGGCCCCCGATGGCCGGCGCGCCGACACCCTGGTCACCACCGCGGTGATCTTCAAGCGGCTCTCGGAGCAGGAGATCAGCCGCTACCTTGCCGGGGAGGAGTGGCGCGGCAAGGCCGGCGGCTACGCCATCCAAGGCACCGCGGCGGCCTTGATCCCCAAGATCATAGGTTCCTATCCAAATGTGGTCGGGCTGCCGCTGGCGGAGACCTGCAATCTCCTGACCGGCCTCGGCTACAGGCGCTGAGACGGCCATGGCAGGCGAACTGTTCGTTTCCGCCCTGCCCGGCGAAATCCGCGCCGCTCTGCTGAGCGATGAGACGGTCGAGGAATTGCTGGTCCTGCGCGACGGTGCCGCCCCGCAGGCCGGCGACCTGTTCCTCGCGCGGGTTCAACGTTTCGACAAAGGTCTCGACGGTGCCTTCGTCGAGCTCGGCCTCGCGCGGCCGGGCCTGCTGCCGCGCCGGGAACTGCCCCGTGACATGCAGGACAAGCTCCCCGCCGAAGGCACGGCACTGGCGGTGCGCGTGCTGCGCGCGCCCGGCGCCGACAAGGGCGCGCGCGTTTCGGCCAGGGGCCTTCCCGTCGACGCAGCGCGGCTGCAGGGGCTCAAGGCCCCGGCGCGCCTGCCGGTCGGCGGCGGTCCGCTGGCGGCGCTGCTGCGGCAAAGAGAACCGCAGCGGGTGGTCTGTGACGATGCCGCCTTGCTGCGCCGGTTGAAGGACTCGGCTGACAACGCGGCGATCGCGTTCGATCTGCACAGCGCGCCGGTGCCGCTGTTCGAAGCCGCGGGCTTGGAGGCGGAGATCGACGCGCTGCTCGCGCCGCGCGTCGACTTGCCGCAAGGCGGCTTCCTGCTGATCGAGCCGGGCCAGACCCTGACCGCGATCGACGTCAATGCCGGGCGCCACGACGGCCGCGGCGGCGCGGCGGCGCAGGCCAGGGAGGTCAATCTCGCGGCGCTGCCCGAGATCGCCCGGCACCTGCGTCTGCGCGCGCTTGCCGGGCTCATCGTCGTCGACTTCCTGGAGATGAAGCAGTCCGAAGACCGCAAGGCCGTGGCGGCGGCGCTGCGCCGGGCGGTGGCGGGCGATCCCGAGCCTTGCCAGGTCTTCGGCGTCTCGCCCTCCGGCTTGCTGGAGATGACCCGGCGGCGCGGCCGCGCACCGCTGCACGAGCTGCTGTGCCGGCCCTGCGGGCTGCACGGCAGCGGCCGCGAGAAGTCGCCGGAGACCCTGGCCTACGAGGCCCTGCGCCAGACCGCCGCCGGGGCGCTCGGCAAGGTGGTGACCGGCATCACCCTGCGCGTGGCCCCGGCGGTGGAAGCGGCGCTCAAAGGCGAGCAGGCGGCGGCCCTGGCCGCCGTCGAACGGCGCCTCGGGCGGAGCGTCGGGATCGTCTCCGACCCCTTGGTTCAAGCCTATGAGCTTGTGCTAGGCTGAGCGGAGGAGGGCAGCATGGCCGACGAGTCCGATGACCGCGATCCCGACGACCTCGACCCCGATGACATCGACCCCGACGACCTCGACCGGCGCGTGGTGCCGCTGCCGCGTAAGGACGGCGGCCGCCGCCGCTGTCCGATCTGCACCGCGCCGGCGCTGCATCGCTTCCGCCCGTTCTGCTCGCAGCGCTGTGCCGACGTCGATCTCGGCCGCTGGGTGAAGGGCAATTACCGCATCCCGACCGAGGAGGCGCCCGACGGCGAGAGACCGCCCGACAGCGCCGACGAGGACAACTGAGCGATGAACCTCCGCCCGGCCCTGTTGCCGCCCGCCCTGGTGTTCCTGCTTGGGGCGCTGGCGCCGCAGCCGCTGAGTGCCTTCGAGGTCCGGGTGCTGGACTCGGTGGTTTCGGTGCTGCCGCTGTGGCCCGGCCAGCCGCAGGGCGGCCAGCCGGATCTGCCGCCCGGCACGGCGCCGGAGGGCACGGCGGTGGCGGTCGCCGGCGGCGGTTACCTGGCGACGGCGCTGCACGTGGTCGACCAAGCCCTGGAGATCACCGTTCGGCTGCCGGACGGCCGCCACGTCGCGGCTGAACTGGTCGGCCGGGACGGGGCCAGCGACCTGGCCCTGCTGAAGATCGAGGCGGATCTGCCGCCGTTGCGTTTCGCGCCGGCGCCGGCCCTGGGCAGCCCGGTCTGTGCCGTCGGCAACCAGTTCGGGCTCGGCCTCTCGGTCTCCTGCGGCGTGGTCTCCGCCCTGCACCGGGCGGGCACCGGCTTCAACACGGTGGAGGACTTCGTGCAGACCGATGCGGCGGTGAACCCCGGTGCGTCCGGCGGCGCCCTGGTCGACGGGCAGGGGCGGCTGGTCGGTCTGCTGTCGGCCATCTTCACCATGGAGAGCGACGCCAACATCGGCGTGAATTTCGCCGCCTCGGCCGAGCTGGTGCGCCGGGTCATGGAGGATCTGCGGGCCTATGGCCAGGTGCGCCGCGGCAAGGCGGGCCTCGGCCTCGACGACCTCGAGCCGCAGGAACGAAGCAGATGGGCCGGCGTGAGGGTGCGCGGCGTCCTGCCCGGCGGCGCCGCCGAGGCGGCCGGGGTCCGGGCCGGCGACCTGTTGACCGCGGTCGACGGCCGGCGGGTCGGCAAGGTCGCCGAGGCGATCGCCGCGATCCAGCTGAAGCGGCCCGGAGAGACGGTCCGCCTGAGCCTGCTGCGCGGCGCCGCGCCGCGGGACCTGGAGCTGATTCTGGCGCCCTGAGGCCGGCCGCCGGAATCCCAAGGAAAAGCCGCCAAAGTCCTGCCGGAAATCCGCCCGGGGGGCTGGACAGAGCCGGGCTCAGGGCCTATAAGCCTGCGTCGCTGCTCGCGCAGCGCCAACGGGGCCCGGACACGCGATCCGGGGGCGGCGCGCCCGCCACGATTACCAACATCCCCAGCCAGTGCCCAGGTAGCTCAGTTGGTAGAGCACATGACTGAAAATCATGGTGTCGGTGGTTCGATTCCGCCCCTGGGCACCACTTTTCTTAGAACATCCTGTTATTCAACGAGAATGGCCTCCGGGTCGATGCGAAAGAGGGGCGGTTTCGCCCCGATCTCCGCGACACCATCGGCGCTCTCGTTGCGCATACCTCCCCGAGCCACCGCCAGCGGATCGGCATCGCCGGCCTGTGCAAAGCGCTTGTCACGCGTTCACGGCTTGGGTTTCGAGCCGCCCGTCTCTCAGGTGGAAGATGTGGTCGAAGCGGTCGAAGATCTTCTCGTCATGGGTCACGGCCAGGATCGCCGCCTCCTGCTCGGCCGCGACCTTGCGCAACAGATCCATGACAATTCTCGCCCGCTGTGAATCGAGTGCCGCCGTGGGCTCGTCGGCGAGAATGATCCGTGGCCGGTTGGCGAGGGCGCGGGCAATCGCCACCCGCTGGGCCTCGCCGCCGGACAGATTGGCGGGCATGGCGTCCTTGCGGTGGCCGACCTCCAGATAGTCCAGAAGTTCGACCGCTCGCCGTTTGGCCTCCACCGCGTCGCAGCCGGCGAGGCTGAGCACCACGGCGATGTTATCGGTGCTGCTGAGGAAGGGGAGAAGGTTATGGAACTGGAAAATAAACCCTATCTTCTCCAGCCGCAGCTTACGCAGATCGGATCGCAGCCAGCGCCCGTCGTAGACAACCTCACCGTCCAGCTTCACCCAGCCGCTGCTCGGTTCCAGGATGCATCCAATGACGTTCAGCAGCGTGGTCTTGCCCGACCCGCTCGGGCCCAGCAGCGCCACCACCTGACCCGGATGAACCTCCAGGCTTACGTCGCGCAGGGCATCGACGCGGGTATCGCCTTCACCGAAATGCTTCGAGACATTCCGCACCTGGACAAGCGCGTTTTTCCTGCCTGGATCGCTCATTCTCACCCCCCGATCGCCGCTGCCGGATCGACCTTGAGGGCGAGTCGCACCCCGAGGGCGCTTGAGAGGACACAAACAAGAATCACCGCCGCCGCCAGGGCGAGCCCGTCTTCCGGCTGGAGCACCACGCGGCGCGGGAAATAGTCCTTGACCGTCGTGATCAGCACGGCGCCGAAACCGAAGCCGATCACGCCCATGGCCAGGGCCTGTTGCAGGATCAGGCCGACGATCGTGCGGTCCGGCGCGCCGATGAGCTTGAGAGTGGCGATCTCCCGAATCTTGTCCAAGGTCATGGTGTAGAGGATCAGCGCGATAATCACGGCGGAGACGATCAGCAGCAGGCCGGTGAACAAGCCGATCTGCTTGCGCGCCCGCTCGACCACGGAGCGGGTCAAGATGATTTCCTGCCCTGCCTGGGTCATGGCTGCGAGGTGCTTCCAGCGCCGCGCGGCTTCCGCCACGCTCTCCGGTGAAACGTTCGGTGAGACGTGGGCGACAACGGCGTTGATCGTGTCCGTATCGCCGGGGCCGGTGCCTCGGGCGATCTCCCGGCGCGCGGCGGGCGGGGCCAGCTCAAATTGCAGTTCCTGGGAATCCAGCAGCGTGATGTAGACGACCGGGTCGCCCCCGGAGGACACCTGTCCGTCGGTCAGACCCACGACCGTGAAGGTATCGCGGCCCAGCTCCACCCGGTCGCCAGGCGACAGGCCCGTTCGCTTGTCCGCCACCATTTCATAGTGGCTCCGGCCAATGGTCCGGCCCGCGGTGATCAGGTCGGGACCGCCCGGACGGCCCGGCTCGTAGCCGACCACATAGAGCCGGAGCTTTGCGCTGCCGTGGAGCGTCTCGACGGACTGATAGGTCACGCTGCCCGCCGCGCTCACACCCTGGAGCCGGGCTATGGCTTCCCGTGTATCGCCCGGAATCCGCGAGGACTCGGCGAACGGCCCGCGCGTGCCCGATTCCACCACCCAGATATCGGCGACCGGGGTGCGGACCAAGGTCAGCGCGTCCTCGACCAAGCCTCGGTAAATGCCGATCATCGACAGGACCACGCCCAGCAGCAGGCTAAGGCCGAAGCAGGTGAGCAGGAAGCGCCCGAGGTTGTGCCGGATATCGCGGTAAGCCAGATTCATGGCGCGGCTTTCTCCAGCGGTTTCGCCAGGCGGCCTTCCCGTAGTCCCGGGCGCAGCGCGCTGACGACGCGCGCGCCATCGGGCAGACCGCCGACGATCTCCAGGCGGGAGTCGAGCGTCCTGTGGCCGACCGCGACTTCACGGCGGTTCAGTGCGCCTGCCTCGACGGTCCACACCGTGCCGTGCGTTCCGTCGAAACCCTCGACCGCCGTTTCGGGCACCAGTAGTGCCTCATCGAGCACAGCCGTTGTGATGAGGACCTCGGCCTGTTCGCCAAGATGGAAGCTTTCCGGGCATCGGTCGCAGGCGACGTAGACCCGGCGTTCCTCACTCACCCGGTCGCTCTCGATGTCGATGCGGGTCACGTGCCCTTGCAGCATTTGGCGGGGCAGGGAGCGCAGCCGGACTTCAGCGGGCTGACCCACGCGCAGACCGCCCGCGCGCGCCTCATCGACATAGGCCAGTGTCCAGACGGTTTCCGGGGCCACCAAAGTGAACAGCGCCTCTCCCGGGCTCAGGACGGAGCCAAGCTCCTTGTGACGCTCCACGACAATCGCGTCATAGGGCGCTTTCAGGATGTGGTGATCGAGAAGAACTTTCTCATACCCGTGCTGTGCCCTGGCGTCTTCGAGTGCGGCCTTGGCGACCTCAACATCGCTGATCGCCACCGCCAGCTCGGCAGCGGCGACGTCTTCCTCCATCTGCGCTTCCTCGGCCGCCTCAATCGAGATCGTCTGGCGGGCGACGAGCGCCTGTCGGCGCTTGTTCGTCTGTCGCTTCTGGGCGAGAACCGCGCGGGCCTTGCCCATGGCGGCCTCCACCATTCGCACCGCCGCTTCGGCGTTGACGACCCCGGCCCCGGCCTTGGCGACACGGGCCTCTTGCTCGGCGCTGTGCAGGCGCGCGAGGACATCGCCTTGGGTTACCCGATCGCCTTGATCTGCATTCAGTTCGACGAGCGCTGCCCCGACCTCGAAGCCGATTTTCGACAGGATACGGGCCTCCACAGTGCCGAGACCGAAGACCTTCACCGGCACGTTCTCGGCAGGCCGCGCGATCTCGACCGGAAGCGGGCGGATGAAGATGAACAGGAACACCGCCGCTCCCACAGCGCCGAGCCCCAGCAGTGCCAGGAGATACCGGGCAATCCGTTTTCTCATGACGCCCTCCGGCCCGCGCCGACCGGCGGCCCTGCAGGGTCGAAGCCGCTCAGTTGAAGTTCCAGAAGCCGGTTGCCTTCTTCTGTCAGGTCGAAGTTCCGGTTGCTGATCGACCATCTCACGGCGAGACCCTGCACCAGGCCAATGATGAGGTAAGCGGCATCGTCGGGATCGAGATCGCCGCGCAGCTCGCCCGCTTCGCGCGCTTGTGCGACCAGTTCGGCGAGCAGCCGGTGAAAGCGGCTCATAAGGCCGAAGAAAGCGCTGCGCAGGCCCTCGTTCTTGGTGTGCAACTCCCGCGAAAAGAGGATGGCGGGGATCGCCGGTGTGGATTGGATCAAGCGCAGCTGCGCGCCGATCAGCGCGCGTATCCTGTCCGTCGCCGAGGCGTCGCCGCCTTGGGCCTTCGCCCACCGCGCTTCCATCATCGTCCCCACGCGTGCGGCGACCGCCTCCCACAGATCCTGCTTCGTCGGGAAATGGCGAAAGATTCCCGGCTGGGTCAGACCCACGGCATCCGCTATCGCCTCGGTCGTCAGGCGTTCAGGACCGAGCTTGTCGGCCAAACGAAGGGCGGCGTTTATGATTTCCGACTTGCGGGTTTCAGCGGATTTCCGGGTGTGCATTGCCAAACCATAGTTAGCATGTACTTACTAACTACAATGTGGCAGGCGGAAGCGTTAAATCAAGCTTCACGGGCCAAAAAATTCTGAGCGGGCGGCAGAGGCACTTAGGAGGACCATCTCGCCGCTTCAATGAGCTGAAACAGCACGGAAACTGGCGCTGGCGAGGGGAAACGCGATTCGAAAACCCTGCAAATCAATGCACCAAAACGAGCGCGCGCCATTCTATAGGCTATTGATTCTGCTTAATGTAATGAGTCCGCCCCTGGGCACCACTTTTCCCCAAAACATAAGCTGGCCCGAATGCCGCCCCTCAGTTGTGGCCGCCGGCGTCCGCGCCGCTGCCGGCCTCGGGCGCCGAGGCGGCATGCTGGGCGGTGGCTTGCGGCGCCAGCAGGGTCTCGCGGCTTGCCGCCGCGATCAGGTGGCGCGCGGCATAGGCCGACAGGCGAAAGCGTTCCGGCCTCGTCGAGACCGCCAGGACGTAACCTTCCGTCTGCGCCGCCTTGCCGAGGCGGTAGTCGATCCGCTTGCCCGCCCTGGTGGCGAGGGTCAGGTTGAGGAGCGGTGCGGCGAGGCCGTCTTCGGGCTCTGCCGCGCCGTCCACGATGGTCTCGACGGTGAGGCCGGCGAGCAGGCCGGCGAGACGCTCGGCCGCCGCCGGCGCCAGGGCCTCCTCCGCCGCGGCGGCGGCCAGCCGCCACGCGGGGGCCTTCGCCGAATCGTCGTCATCGGCGTCGCGAACCAGCCGCAGACCGTTTACTTCCATGACGGCGATGTCGGCCTCGGTGCGCTGCAGGAAGGCCTTGTCGATCCACTCGGCGCTCACCGGCGCCGCGTCGTAGAATCCGAAGGTCACGGTGTAGGCGGTGTCTTCGTCGGCGCGGCGGGCGTGCACCTGCCGCGGGCCCTGCGGGGTGCCGATATAGAGGGTGGTCAGCGTCTCGCCGTTCCGGGCCAAGGCGACGCGGCGCGCGTAGCTGTCGCCGGTCAGCCTGAGGCCGGCCAGGTCGTCCGCGCTGGAGGTTACCGGCCGGTCGCGGTCGATCGCCAGCAGGCGATGCAGCGTGGCGTTCACTTTCGCCGCGTCGGCCGGAAAATCGTCGAGGTCCGGCAGGATCCAAGCCTCGTCAACGCGCAGGAGCAGCGCTCGCGCCCCGCCGGGCCCGGCGATGGTGATTCGGTCGACACTCTCCGGCGCGATATCGAACATCGCGGCATTCGCTTTGTTTTCTTCCCTTTCCCGGTCGGTGTAGATGGTCAGGCTGAAGGAGAAGACGATCAGTGCCAGAAGCAGCATCCCGATGATGCCGAAGACTTTCCCCATGACAGAGGCTCCTTGAGGGTGAACTCGGCCGGACTGGCCAAGGCCGCGGCGAACGGGGCCGGCCCGAGCGGCGCCGGCCGGGCCAGCGCCCCGCTTTGATGGACCAATATCCGCGCCGCGACAATGGCGGATTTTGGGCAGGATTCCGTTAACCTCCGGTTGGCCCGAAGTTCCGCGGAATCCACACGGTCGGGCGCCGTCCGCGAGACATCCGGCATGGCGAAACAGGGCATAGACCCTTCGCCCGGTCGCCTGGATGCGGCTATCATCGCGGTTTGGACCGCCGAGCGGGAAACCGGAGATCGTCGTGCGCTGGGACAAGCTGTTCAGAAACGTGACCGTCGTCGACGGCAGCGGCGGTGCCGCCTATCAGGCCGACGTGGCGCTCGCCGGGGGGCGCATCGATGCCGTGGGGCCGCAGCTTGCCGGCGGCGCGGCCGACGTCGTCGAGGGCGCCGGCAGGGTGCTGGCGCCGGGCTTCATCGACGTGCATACCCACGACGACCGCCTGGCACTGGGCGGTTCGGCGATGCTGCCCAAGGTCAGCCAGGGAGTGACCACGGTGGTGGTCGGCAACTGCGGCATCAGCCTCGCGCCCTGTCCGCTGCGCAACGGCGATGAGGTGATCGCGCCGATCAACCTGCTGGGCGGGGCGGAAGTCTTCGCCTTTCCGCGTTTCGCCGACTACCGCCGCCGGGTCGAGCAGGCGCCGGGGCCGGTGAACGTGGCCGCCCTGGTCGGTCACATGACGCTTCGGGCCCGGTCTTTGTCCGAGCTCGAGCGCCCGGCGCTTCCGGAGGAAATTGCGGCCATGCGCCGCGACCTCGCCGAGGCGCTGGAGGCCGGCGCCGTCGGGCTTTCCACCGGCCTCGCCTACCCGCCGTCGCGCTATGCCGCGACCTCGGAGATCGTCACCCTGGCAAGCGACGCGGCGGCTGCCGGGCGCCTGCACACCACCCATATGCGCGACGAAGCCGGCGGTGTCGTCGCCGCGGTCGCGGAGACCATCGCAATCGCCCGGGCGAGCGGCGTGAAGACCCTGATCTCGCACCACAAGTGCTGCGGCGCGGACAATTTCGGCCTTTCGGCCACGACGTTGGCGATGGTCGCCGACGCCCGCGAGACGCTGTCCATCGACCTCGACGTCTATCCCTACACGGCGAGTTCCACGATACTGCTGGAGCGCTTTGCCCGGCAGTCACGGCGGGTGACGGTCAGTTGGTCGGGCAGTCACCCCGAGGCCGCCGGCCGCGACCTGGCGGAGATCGCCGCCGAATGGGAGATCGACCTGGGCGCGGCCATCGAGCGGCTGCGCCCGGGCGGCGGCATCTATCACCAGATGGACGAGCCCGACCTGCTGCGCATTCTGAGATTTCCGCCGACGCTGATCGGTTCCGACGGCCTGCCGCACGACAGGCGCCCGCACCCGCGGCTCTGGGGTACCTTCCCGCGGGTGCTCGGCCACTTCGTGCGCGAACGCGGCGTTCTCTCGCTGGAGCAGGCGGTCGCCAAGATGACCGGCCGGACGGCGGCGGTCCTCGGTCTCAACGAACGCGGTTTGGTCAAGCCCGGCTACCACGCCGATCTGGTTCTGCTGGATCCGGCGGCGGTCATCGACCGCGCCACCTACGAGGACCCCGAAGCGCCGGCCGTCGGCATAGATCGCGTGCTGGTCAATGGTGAGGTGACCTACCGGGGCGGCGCGCTGACCGAGAACCGCCCCGGCCGTTTCCTTGCCGCTTAGACTCTAGAAGGTCGGTGGCGTGTTGACCCACAGCACCCGTGTGGTGTGGTCGCCGGGATTGTAGTAGCGGTGGCGCAGTTCCGAGCGGAAATAGAATGAGTCTCCAGGCTTCAGGTAGAAGGTCTCGTCCTCGATGGTCAGTTCGAGTTCGCCGTCCAGCACGAAGCCAACCTCCTCGCCAGCGTGGGTGATGTCGCCGCCACTGTCGGTCTTTGGATCGACGATGTGGATGTTGGCGTCCAGCAGTTGATCGTCTCCGAAGGGAATGATGCGCTCCAGGCTGACCGCGCCGCTTTCTGCATTCGCACGGGTGATGACGACGGTGCGCTCACCCGCGTGTTGGACGGTGATCGCGTTTTCGTGGCGCGCGGCAAAGAGCTCGGCGATGGAAGTGCCGAGCACGGCGGTAATGCGGTGCAGTACCTTGAGCGATGGCTCGATCTTGTTGTTCTCGATCTTGGAGAGCAAGCTCTCGGAGCAGTCGACCGCTTCGGCGACATCCTTTAACCGCATCTTGTTCATGCGGCGCATCATCCGAAGCTTCGCTCCGATGTCGTGTTCCAGCGTTGTCACTGCCACCCTTGGTGTTCCCTTTCCCATTTCAAGCGCGCGGGACTGGTGTCGCGCTGTTTGTCCACACACTTTACTGTCACTCAAGTGACTTGACCACCAGGAAAGCATATGGAATTCTATCCCGGTGATACCCAGTTGAACTGCGAATTTCCAGAACAGGGCGAACGGCGATGGGCGAAGCGGGGAACGAGCCGGCAGCAGAGGTCCGCGTCGCCTGCGTGCAGATGCGCCCGGAAGTCGGCGCCAAAGCTGAAAATATCGCTACCTCCCGCCGTTTCATCGAAACCGCCGCTGCTCAGGGCGCCAAACTGATCGTTCTGCCGGAGCTCTGCAACTCCGGCTACGTTTTCGAGAGCCTGGAGGAAGCACGCTCGCTGGCCGAGCCGGTGCCAGGCGGCCCGTCCTGCGAACTCTGGGCGGAACTGGCCGCGCGCCTCGATGTCTACATTGTCGCCGGCATCAACGAACTGGCGGAAACCAAGCTCTACAACTCCGCCGTGGTCATCGGGCCGCAAGGGTATCTCGCGACCTATCGCAAGGTGCATCTCTGGGACAAGGAGAATCTCTTCTTCGCTCCCGGAGACCTCGGCTTTCCGGTCGTCGAGACGCCGCTCGGCAGACTCGGCGTATTCATCTGCTACGACACCTGGTTTTCCGAGTGCTATCGACTCTGTGTGCTGCAAGGCGCGGATATTATTTGCCTGCCGACCAACTGGGTACCGATCGTCGGCCAGGATCCGACGCGCGAAGCCATGGCGAACATTCTTTGTATGGGGGCAGCGCATACCAACAGCGTCTACGTCGCTGCCGCCGACCGCGTCGGTAAGGAGCGTGGCCAGTCCTTTGTCGGTCAAAGCCTGATCGTAAGTTACACCGGCTGGCCTATTGGCGGGCCGGCGAGTGCCGATCAGGAGGAAATCATCTACGCCGATTGCAATCCCGCCGCCGCACGCGCTGCGCGAGTCTGGAACGATCACAACAACATCCTGCACGACCGCAGGACCGACATTTACGACGAAATGCTGGGAACACACGTCAAACCCGGCAGCTACTAATGGAAAATGACGAAACCAAGGGAGCAACTGGGAGAACATCATGAGCATTCGAAACAAGCTTCTCATGCTGAGCGGCGCGGCGGCCATGGGCCTTGCGCTGAGTCAGCCGGCCACAGCTGCCGAAACCCTGAAAATCGGCGTGCCAGTGGGGCTGAGCGGCGCCAACAGTGTCGTTGCCCCCTCTGTCGTGCAGGCGGCGGAACTGGCCGTGGCCGAGATCAACGCCGCCGGCGGCGTCATGGGCAAACAGCTGGAGCTGGTGGTGGCCGACGACGGGAGTGGCGCCCAGGGCGCCCAAAAGGCCTTCGACTCGCTGGTTTTTCAAAAGGAGGTCGACGTGCTGATCTCCATGGAGACATCCGCAGCCCGCAATGCCGGTCTGCCGATCGTCAATCGGGGTAAAGTCCCTTACATTTATACTTCGTTCTACGAGGGCCGCTCCTGCAGTCCGTGGATGTATGTCAATGCCTGGGTGCCCGAACAGCAGGTCGCGCCTATTGTCGACCATTTTATGGACAATGAAGGTGCCAAGACGTTCTACCTGATCGGCAGCGACTATGCCTTCGGGCGCGGCATGCTGGAATTCACTGAGGAATACATCGAGACCAAGGGCGGCAAGGTCCTGGGCGACGAGTACCTGCCCATGGACGGCACCGACTGGACGGCGATCATCAGTAAACTGAAAGCCGCCAATCCGGACGCGTTGATCACCTCCACGGCTGGTGGCGCGCCGAACGTAACCCTGACCAAGCAGTTGCGTGCGGCCGGTGTCAATATTCCATATGGAAATCTCGCCGTCGATGAGGGCACGGCTCGCAACATGGGCGCCGATGCCGCAGGCATCTACATCTCCGCCTCCTACATCACCGGCATTGAAAGCGCGGAGAACAAGCGCTTCCTGGCCGCCATGGAGAAGCACTTCGGGGCCGACCTGAAGACACCGAACGACCTCTCCGTGCCGCAATACGAAGCGGTTTATCTCTATAAGATGGCGGTCGAGAAAGCGGGCAGCGCCGAGCCCGACAAGGTCATCGATGCGCTCGACGAGGTCGCCTTTACCGGTCCGCGCGGCACCATCTCCATGAGCAAGCAGCGCCATGCGCCGCTCACTATGTATCTGGCGCAGGTGCAGTTGGATGGCGGCATCAAGCTGATCAACAGCTTTGCCGACGTCGATCCTGGCGAACAGTGCCCGAACCTCTAGTCCCGTAAACCGTGTTCCGTCCCCGCTCCGCGGCGGGGACGGCCCGGTTCTACTTTCACCAGGGGGTGTGCGGTGAGTGTTCTGCTTCTCGACATCGTGACGACGGCTGCCATCCTCTTCACCGTGGCGACCGGACTGATGATCATCCTCGGCGTCATGAAATTGATCAACTTCGCGCACGGGGCGTTCCTGACCATCGGCGGCTATGCGGCCTATGTGGCCACGGTGGCCGGCTGGAGCCCCTGGCTGGCCATTCCTTTCGCCGCCCTGGTTGGCTTGGCCCTGGGTCTGGTGGTGGAGTACGTGATTGTGCGGCCGCTCTATGCCCGGCCCTTGGATGCCATCCTCGCCACCTGGGGACTCGGCATCATCATTGGCCAGCTCATCACCATCGGCTTCGGCCGCGAAGTACAGTTCGTCGAGCCGCCAATCAGCGGCGCCGTCGAGTTTTTCGGCCTGTCCTACTCGGCATATCGATTGCTGTTGGTTGTCGTCGCCATGGTCATCGGCGCGGCGCTGACCGGGCTGCTCTACTTCACTCGCTTCGGCCTCAACGCGCGCGCCGTCATCATGAACGAGGATCTGGCGCGTGGCCTCGGCATCGACAGCACGAAGGTGCGGCTCGCCACCTTCGGCCTCGGTGCGGCTCTGGCCAGTATGGCCGGGGCTCTGATCACACCCCTCATATCCGTCGACCCGAACCTCGGGCTGCCGTGGCTGGTCAACTCCTTCATGCTGGTGCTGGCTTCCGGCGTCTCGATTCCCGGCCTTATGATCGTGTCGTTGCTGCTGGGCGGTGCCCAGGTCGTCGTCAGCACCTACATCAGTCCGATCATCGGCGGCCTCACCATCGTTGTGCTGGCGGCGCTGATCCTGCGCATCCGGCCGCAGGGCATTGGGTGAGGGAGACGGGCCAGTGACCGAAGAAACCCTGGCTTCCGCCAAGACCGCTCCCGCCACGTCTGCCCGGCCGCGCCCCGAATGGCAGCGTGTGCTGCGCTGGGGCGGCCTTGCTGTCGCCCTGCTGGCCGTCGCGCCCTTCGTCCTCGACACTTACACGGTCAACATTCTCATCCGTGCACTGTTCCTGGCCGCCCTGGCGCTGACGGTCGATATTCTCTGGGGCTACACCGGCGTGCTGACCTTCGGACAGTCGGCTTTCTTCGGCATCGGCGCCTATGCCTGCGCCCTGGTCTTTACACACTACGGCTTCGGGCCGGACTGGGCGGTGTTGGCGCTGGTTGCCGGTGTTGTCGCGGCCATGGCAGTTGGTGCTCTGATAGGCTGGCTGGCCTTCTATCACGGCGCCTCGCCACTTTACGCCTCCATCGTCACCCTGGCGCTGCCCATTGTGCTGACTCAGGTGGTCTTTGCCGGCGGGCGCTATACAGGCTCAAGCAGCGGGCTTTCCGGGTTTCCTACCTACTACTGGGATCTGGAGACCTGGTTCTGGGTCGCCGGGGGCTTTCTTACTGTCGTCACCTGTCTCGCGGTTCTTTTCGTGCGCAGCGACATGGGGCGTGTTCTGGTGGCGATCCGTGAGAACGAGATGCGTTGCGCCTATCTCGGCATCCCGGTGCCGCGCATCAAGATCCTGGTGATGACGGCCATGGCCGGGGTCGGCGCGGTCGCCGGATTCGGCTATGCCGCCTTCACCAACGTGGTGGCACCGGAATTGACCGGCTTCCTGCTTGGAACCGAACTGCTGATCTGGGTTGCCCTCGGGGGCCGTGGCACGATCATCGGGCCGGTGCTCGGCACCGTCGCCATCGATGTCACGTCTTCATATCTCTCCGGCAGCCTGCCCTTCGTGTGGAAACTGCTGATCGGTTTTGCTTTCGTCGCCGTCATCGTAGCTCTGCCCCAGGGACTATTGCCGGAACTCGGTAAGGCCCTGCGTCGCCTGTTGCGGCAAACGCCGCCGCCATCACCGGTTCCGGAACTGCGCGAAAAACCGCCCAGCAATATTGTTGACCACGGCAGGACTCCCCTGTTTGTCGAAGGCGTCGCGCGCAATTTCGGCAGCCTTCAAGTGCTGCAGGGCATCGACTTCAGTGCCCGACGCGGTGAACTTCTGAGCCTCGTTGGCCCCAATGGCGCCGGCAAGACAACGCTGATCCGCTGCCTGGCCGATGGCATGGAACGCTCCGGCGGCAAGGTCACGATCTTCGGACGGGAACTGGGGCGCTGGCCGCCGGAGAAGTGCGTGGCCCTGGGTATCGGCCGCAAGTTCCAGGCCGCCAGCATCTTTGAGACCCTGACGGTTGCGGAGTGCCTGCGCATCGCCCGTTTTCGCTTGGAGCGCTTCTCCGTTTGGTCGGCGTCGCCGATATTGGATCTTCCGGAAGCTGCTCTGCGCATTGTCAAGGAAACCGGTCTCGCTGATCGTCTGGACATCGAAGTGCGTTATCTGAGCCATGGCCAGAAGCAGGCACTGGACCTCGCAATGGTGTTGGCGCTGGAGCCGACCATTGTGCTGCTCGACGAGCCTACCGCCGGCCTCACCAAGACCGAACGCGAGCGTATCGGCGGCATCTTGACGTCGCTGGTGGAGCGCGACCGCCTGAGCGTGCTGCTGGTCGAACACGACCTTGATTTTGTTCGCCAGATTTCCTCGCGGGTCATTGTCATGCACCAAGGCAAGATCGTGCTTGATGGATCGGTGGCGGAGGTCGTCGACTCCGAACTCGTACGGGAAATCTATGCCGGTAGCGGGCATGAAGCCGCAGGTGTGGAGACATGAGCGCCTCTGAGAAAGTTCTCGCCGTCGAAGGTGTGAGCAGCGGTTATGGCGCGGCAACCGTCGTGCGAAACGTCAACCTCTCAGTCGGGAAGGGGGAGATCGTTGCCCTGCTCGGCAAGAACGGCATGGGCAAGTCCACGCTGCTGAAGACCATTATGGGTTATCTTCCGGTGCAGCAAGGGGTGATCTCACTTCGACAGCAGAATGTAACGCGCGAACCGCCGCATCGAATTGCCGGACGCGGGGTAGCCTATTCGCCCCAGGCCGAAGCGATTTTCCATGACTTGACGGTACGTGAAAACCTGGTGCTCGGTATGCCAGATCCGCGCAGATTTGATGAGGAGTTTGCGCGCCTCTGCGAGGTCTTTCCCTTCATGAAGGATCGCTTGGCGCAGCGCGCCGGCACACTGTCTGGAGGCGAACAGAAGATGCTTATCCTGGCGCGCGCCCTGATGGCGCGGCCGAACCTGATCCTCATCGACGAAATCACCGAGGGTCTGCAACCTTCCGTGATCGATCGCCTTGGTTCGGCCCTGCTCGACGAGCGGGACAACACCGGCGTGTCGATTTTTCTGGTCGAACAGCACATCCAATTCGCACTGCGTGTCGCCGATCGCTGGGCCGTGTTGAAGCTCGGAGAGATTGACGACGCAGGCGAATGTGCAGCGCCGAGCGCCGCGGCGCGCATCGCCAATCACCTTGCGGTCTGAAGGAGCCCGGCGGTGGCACTTTGCTGCAATACGTTCTCAGTCGTTGCCCGCTGCCCTCGCAGCGGCGAACTGGGCATCGCCATCTCCACGGCGCTGCCGGCCGTCGGCGGACTCTGTGTCTACATCGAGCCCGGTGTCGGCGCCGCGGCGACGCAGAGCTGGGTCAATCCCTACCTGGCGCTCGATGCGCTGAAGGCGCTTGCCGGAGGAACGACACCGGAGGCTGCACTGGAGTCGGTCCTGGCGGCCGATCCCGAGACCGATCTGCGTCAGATCGGCCTGGTTGATGCATTGGGACAGGCAGGTGCCTGGACCGGGCCTGCCTGCACCGACTGGGCCGGGCATATCCTGGGCGAAGGATTTGCCGTGCAGGGCAACATGCTGGTCGGGCCGGACACAATCGAATCCATGGCCGCTGTGATGCAGTCGACTGTGCATAGAGGAATGGCGGACCGCCTCCTTGCGGCGCTCCTGACCGGCCAGCATGCCGGCGGCGACAAGCGGGGTAAGCAATCCGCCGCCGTCAAGGTCTACGGGGAGGAAGCTTATCCCCTGGTCGATCTTCGGGTCGACGATCACAGTGAGCCGGTGGTTGAATTGGCGCGCCTGAAAGCCCTGGCCGAGGTGCAACTGCAGCCTTTTGTCGCCTCCCTGCCGCGCCGTCAGGGAACGGCCTCAGTCCCCCTGTCTGAGGACGACAGGGCGCTGATCATGACGCCGCCGACCCTACGGCCAACCGCGGCAGGAGGCAGACGATGACGGCTCTCTCGGCAGAAAACGAATACTGGGACGATGTCTTGCGTGCCTGTGGCAAGGTCAGTGTTGACCGGCTATGGCGTATGCACGAGGAGATGGCGGCCTTTGGAGCAATCCCCGGGCCGGGAGTTAACCGACCGGCCTTTTCCCCGGAGGATGCCGCCGCACGCAAGGCCATGCTGGCCTGGCTTGAGCCCTACGGCTTCGAAGTCTACATCGACGATATCGCCAATCTCTTCATTCGCCGCCCGGGCCGCAATCCCGGACTTCCGCCCATGGTGACAGGTAGCCATATGGACAGCCAGCCTCGCGGCGGGCGTTTCGATGGAATCTTCGGTGTGCTCGCCGGTGTCGAGATGCTTTTTGCCCTGGAGGAGGCCGGCTTGGAGACCGAACATCCGCTGGAAGTCGTCGCCTGGTCGAACGAGGAAGGCAGCCGCTTCGCGCCCGGCGCCATGGGGTCTATGGTCTACAGCGGCGCTTGCGACTTCGAAAACCTGCTGAGCGTGGAGGACGGCGAAGGCACTTTATTGCGCGACGCCTTGGCCGCTACCCTGGCCGCGACGCCGCATGCCCGACAACGTCCCATAGGGTCGCCTTTCGCGGCCTACATCGAAGCTCACATCGAACAGGGGCCGCTGCTCGAGCAGCATGAAACGACTATCGGTATCGTCACCGGCATTCAGGGGACGCGCTGGTTCGCCGTACATGTGCAGGGTGAGAGCGCCCACGCCGGCACCACACCGCTGGCGGCCCGTCGTGACGCCTTTCAGGCGGCGGTGACGGTCGTTAACGAATTGAACAGCTTGTCGGCGGCGGAGCCTGACGACTTGCGCTTCACCATCGGGCGCTTCGATGTCCGCCCGAATACGCCGAATTCTGTTGCAGATCGTGTCTCCTTCTCCATCGATATTCGGCATCCCGACGCGGCTTTGGTGGAGCGCTTTGGCGATGCGGTCGTGGCGCTCTGCAGCGGCGAGAGACAGCACTGCCCAGTTTCGATTGTCGAGAAGTTCAACCGCCCGCCCTGTGCATTCGCGCCGCGGGTGATCGACGTGGTTGAGACTGCTGCAAAGCGGCTTGGCGCAAGCCATATGCGCATGGCTTCCGGCGCCTTTCACGACGCCCTTTTTATGAACGACATCTGCCCGACGGGAATGATCTTCGTGCCTTGCGAGAGGGGTGTCAGCCACAATCCGGCGGAAAACGCCAATCCGGCCGACCTCGCCGCCGGTGCGCGGGTATTGCTGGCCGCCCTGGTCAGCCTCGCCGCGCCCCGGCGTTAGAGTCCTACGGACAACCAGCGGCACACTTGCCCTTGCCATCGAAGGCCATGGTGATATCGCTGAGCGGCGGGTAGACCGGCACCTTGGTGGCCGCGGTAAAGACCGCCGTCTTGCTGCCGTCCTTCACCTTGCCGCCGGAGGTGGCTTCCTCGTTGGCGTGGGAGGCGATGACCGCCGCCGGTTTCACCAGTTCGTTGATGACGAAGGCCGCTTCGGTCGGGCCGGTGGTGAAGATGCCGCCGATATTCATGACCACCAGCTCGGCGCCGAAGCGGCGGCGCACCACCACGTCCTGTTCAGCGGTATGGCCGGTATCGCCCGACAGGTAGACGGTCAGGCCGTTGGTGAACTCTACGACATAGCCTCCCGGCGGGCCGAGGTAGGCTGTGAGGCCGCTTTCCGCCAGGGCTTCCGCGTGCGGGCCTTCCAGGAAAGCGGGGCTGAGGCCGTTGGAATGCACGGCGGGGACACTGTAGATTTTCACACCACCGACATCGCGCATGCCGCCGTAGCGGGCCAGTTGAACCTGACTGGGGTCACCGCCGGCGGCCTCGACTTTCTGTGCAAAGAAAGAGGCCATTTCGGCACCGACCACCAGCTTGGCCTGTTTGGCCACCGTGATCAGCACGGTGTTGGAAACCGGCACCACGACCGTCGAGACGTCGGGGTCGCCGCAGGCGCCGGCGTTGGGGCCGGACTGATGCCGGTCGCCCAGGTGGTCGCCGTGCACATGGCTCAGCAGCACGGCGTCGATGGCGCCGAGGCGTGGGTCGTCCGGGCCGCGCACCGTGCGTCCGGCGTCGTAGAGCACCCGCGTGCCGTTGGGATCCTCCAGCACCATGGCGCGGTCGAAGCGGCAGAACTCCCCCGCGTGGCTGCCCAGCGGCGTGATCTTCACGGTTTGCGCGCCGGCGGCAGGCGCCAGCAGCAGCCCGGCGGCCGCGGCTGCCAGGCAGGGAAACAATAAAGCCCTCATTGTTCGTCTTCCTCTTAGTCAGATCGGCCTTGACCCCAGCCCTCTCCGACCGCGGTAGTCTAGAGCACTTTGCGCCCAATTTGAACCATTCTGCCGGAGCGGATTTGTGTCAGGACCAAGAGGAATTGGCGCCGGGCATAGCGGCGCTATGGCCAAGCCAAAGCCCGCCGGTACTGGCGCAAAGTCGCCCGGCCCCCAAAGGCCCTGGCGGGTTTGCGAGCGGCGGGCGCCCGCTGCGTCGGCAGGCTTGCCCGATGCGCCGCATCGCCCGGGGAACTTCAGGGGGCGCCTGCCTCCTGACGGATCGCCGCACCGCTCGAAAACAGAATTGAGTCAAATTGGGCGCAAAGCGCTCTAGGCACTAAGAGAAGCCGCGTCTATGCGGCCGGCGGTCCCTTCAGCAGTCCAATTTCGCGCTGCGGACTGAAAATAAAATCAATGAGGTTCAGCGGGACTCAGGACCTATCGCAGGCCGTCCGTCCCGGTTCCACCGACTCAGACAAACAGTGTAGCGGCGTTCGTTGAACGACGGCCTATTGCGAGATGGCGCGGCGGCAGTAGTGCAGGGAGAGGGCGATGTGGTTCTGGGCGTAGAGTTCCTCGCAGATGGCCGAGGTCAACTCCGTCCTGTCGCCGTCGTCGCTCATATTGAGGGCGAGGTCGAAGTCGGCGCGCGCCGAGTCCACCTCGTTCAGTTGCGCATAGGAGAGCGCGCGCGACCACAGCGCCCAGGGCGCATCGGGCGTGAGGTTCAGACCGTCGGTGTAGTCGTCGATGGCCAGGGCGTACTCGCCCATGTCGTAGTGCACATCGCCGCGCGCGAAGTAGACATCGGAGTCGTTGGGCTGCAATTTGGCGGCCTGGTTGAAGTCGTCCAGCGCCTCGGCGAGGTTGCGCAGTTCGTGATAGGCGAGGCCACGGTTGTGATAGGCGGGGAAGTAGCCCTTGTCGCGGTCGATGGCGGCGGAATAGTCGCCGATGGCGGCCTCGAGATCGCCCTGCTCGGCGCGGGTCAGGCCGCGGTTGTTGAGCGGCCAGGGGTTCTTGGGCGCCAGGGCCGCGGCGCGATCGAAGTCCGCGATGGCCTGGCCGAAGAGCTGCTTGCCGCTGTAGACTTGGCCGCGGTAGATGAAAGCGTCCAGGTAGTCCGGGTCCAAGTCGATGACGGCGCTCAGGTCCGCGATGGCGTCGTCATAACGCGCCAACCGGTAGAGGGTGCGGCCGCGTTGAAGCAGGAAGTCGCTGTTCTGCGGATCCAACGCCACGGCCCGCGCGTAGCTGCCGACCGCCTGCTCGTAGTCCTGCAGCAGGAAATAGGCGTTGCCGAGACGATAGTGGGCAATGCCGTAGTCGGGTTCCTCGACCACGGCGTCACGCAGGACGGGGATCGCCTCTTCATAGCGGCGCAGGTCGATGAGCACGCGGCCCTTCTGGCTCATGGCCCAGATCATCGTTGCATCGGCCGCCAGGGCCCGGTCGTAGTCGGCCAGCGCCGTATCGTAGTCCCGGCGGTCATGATAGATCAGTCCGCGGGCGACATAAGCCTCGGCGTCGTTGGGATCGAGCGCGGCCACGCGGTTGAAGTCGGCCAGGGCGGCCGCCCCATCCCCGGCGAAGTAGTGGGCCCGTCCACGCATATAGAGTGTCGCCGTGTCCTTGGGCATCTGCTCGGCTGCCCGGTCAAAATCGGCGATGGCGGCTGCGTAGTTCTCCAGGCGCAGGTACGAGAGGCCGCGGTTGAACAGCGCGATGCCATAGTCCGGGTCGACATCCAAGGCCTGGGTGAAGACCGGAACTGCCTCGGCATAGCGGCGCCGCTCGAAGAAGCTGTTGCCGAGATTGTTGTACGCCCAGGAATTTTCCGGGTCGATCTTCAGGGCCCTGTGGAAGTCTTCGTTGGCCCGCTCGTAAAGCCGCTTGTCCAGCAGCGCGATGCCGCGTTGAACGTAGTGGTCGGCGACGTCGGGTTCGAGGCGCATGGCCGCTTCGATGTCTCGGATGGCCTCATCCGGGCGGTTCATCGCCATCAGGGCGTCGGCGCGCCGGGTGAAACCCGCCGGATCCTGGGGATCGATGACGATCATCTGCTCGAAGTCGCGGATCGCGCGCGCAGGGTCGCCCTGGTCCAGGAAGGCGTCGCCGCGTCCGATGAAGGCCCAGCCGTCAAAGGGGTTGAGCTCGATCGCCTTGTCGAAGTCGGCGATGGCTTCCTCGAAGCGTCCCATGGCGGCCAGGTTGCGTGCCCGATAGTAGAAGGCGTCGACCGACTTCGGGTCGAGCTCGATGGTCTTGGCCAAGGCGACCACGGCCTGATGATAGTCGTTCAGCTCGGTGAAGGTCAGCCCGCGGAAATAGAAGGCTTCCGGGTTCCCCGGATCCAGTGAGATCGCGCGGTCGAAGTCGGCGAGGGCGGCTTCGTTTTCGTCGCCATAGAACCTGGCACGGCCGCGCGCGATCAGCAGGTTGACGTCGAGGCCGCCGAGGTCCAGTGCCGCGCTGAAGTCCGCAACGGCGTCGCCGAAGGCGTCGAGGGCGGCATGGGCATCGCCCCGCAGGGCCAGCGCCTCGACGCGCTGGGGCCTGGTGAGATCCGGCAGCGCAAGGCATTCGCTCAAGCTGTCGAGCGCGACATTGTAGAGATCGATGGTGAGCGCGCCGGCGCCCTCCGCGCAGGTCGCTGCTGCGTCATCCTGTGCCGCACCGCCCGCGGCAACGGATGGCGCCGCCGTGGTGAGCAGCAGCGCCGCCAGCGCCGCCGCTGTGAAGTGGCGTTGGGAGGACATGGCCTTTGGCTTCCCTGTTGTCTACCAACCCTGTGACGCCGCGGCTTATCCCGCTCACGGTCGACGTCTCCATTCTATCTTGAATTGTAGATTTCGCCAATGCCGAGGGCGGTGCGGGGCGGCCGTCGCCGAAGCCCGCAGGGGCTTTGGCCTTGCATGGTTAAGGCGGACGGCAGACGCGCCGAAGGCCCCGTGCAGGGGCCTTCGAGCAGTCGGAATTTCGCGAAGAAAAGAGCTGTGTCAGGCCGCGTGGGAACGCCCCGAACCTTCGCCCGAGCGGCGGCTGTCGTTGCGGCGCCGGCCCTTGAAAGGCCGTTGGCCGCCGTTACCGCTGCCATCGCCCTGGCCGGACTTCGCGGATGCGCCGCCGGACTCGAGACCCTTGTAGCTGCGCTTTTTCTGCCCGGCTTTCTTGGCGCCGTTCCGGTTTTCTCCGTTCTTGGCGGCGCCGGCTTTGTTCGCCGGACGCGGGCCGCGGTTGGGGCGGCGCGTCTGCTTCTGGCCCGGACGCTGTCCCGGACGCGCGCCCGAGTAGTCGTCGTTGGCCGGCGCCTCGCCGATGATGGCCAGACGCTGCTTGATCAGGCGTTCGATGTCGCGCAGATAGGAGCGCTCGCTGGAATCGCAGAACGAAATCGCCGCGCCCTCGTTGCCGGCGCGCGCGGTGCGGCCGATGCGGTGGACGTAGCTTTCCGGCTCGTTGGGCAGCTCGTAGTTGATGACATGAGTGACGCCGGAGACATCGATGCCGCGCGCGGCGATGTCGGTGGCGACCAGCACCCTGGCGCGTCCCTTGCGGAACGCGTCGAGGGCGCGCTGGCGCGCGTTCTGCGACTTGTTGCCGTGGATGGCGTCGGAGGAAATGCCCGCTTTCTCCAGCTGCTCGGCGACGCGGTTGGCGCGATGCTTGGTGCGGGTGAAGACGATCACGCGCTTCATCGCCGGGTCCGCCAGCAGGTTCTCAAGCAGCATGCGCTTGTCGGCCGCCGAGACATGGTGCACCGACTGCTCGATGCGCTCGACGGTGATCTTCTGAGGGGTGACCTCGACGCGCTCGGGATTGTGCAGCAGTTCGGCGGCCAGCTTGGCCACCTCCGGCGGCATGGTGGCCGAGAACAGCAGCGACTGGCGGCGCGCCGGCACGGCGGCGACGATCTTGCGCACGTCGCGGATGAAGCCCATGTCGAGCATGCGGTCGGCTTCGTCGAGAACCAGGTGGGAGACCTTGTCGAGGCGCAGGTGGCGCTGGTTCAGCAGGTCCATGAGGCGGCCCGGCGTGGCGATCAGGATGTCGACGCCGCGCGACAGGGCGCGCACCTGCGGGCCCTGGGAAACGCCGCCGAGGACGACGGCGTGGCGCAGGCGCAGGTTGCGGCCATAGGTCTTCACGGCGTCGCTGATCTGCACCGCCAGCTCACGGGTCGGCGCCAGAATCAGCACGCGCGCGGACTTCGGCGTCAGATGCTCCTGCCGCTCTGATAGATGCTGCAGGATCGGCAGCGCGAAAGCCGCGGTCTTGCCGGTGCCGGTCTGGGCCAGGCCCAGCATGTCGCGGCCCTTGAGCAGTGCCGGAATGGCCTGTGCCTGAATCGGCGTCGGGGTGGTGTAGTTCGCCGCCGTCAGGGCGCGGAGCAGGGGCTCGGCCAGGCCGAGGTCGGCGAAAGCGGGGGTTTCAATAAGAGTCGTATCGGTACTGGTATTCACGAACAGAGTCCTTCTGCGCCGGGCGCGGTGTCACTCAGACACGTCAAGACGCCGGGGAGCGCGTTGCCGTCATCCACGCGCACCTGGAGCAAACGGAAATCTATAGGGGAGATGGTTCTCGGGATGAGGGGCTGCGACGCCCCTGTTTCTTGAGGGAGGCAGCCCTTCGCGCGATCGCGAGATATCGTTGAGCGCTAGATGCGCCTTTTCAGGATTAAAGTCAAGCAGAGTTATGCTGCATTGCACATAAATTGATGAGAAAGGGCGGAATGCCGGGAAAAATCCTGATATAATAATGTCGTCGCAGTTTTTATGGAGGCTCAACCATGGCCGAAAAACACGAACCGCTGATCCTCGATCTGGTGGAGTGGGTGGCTCGGCGGCCGCGGCCCTATGCCGAGGTGATGGACGCCTGGCGCACCTCCTGCCCGCGCCTGCCGGTGTGGGAGGATGCGGTGGACCGCGGTCTCGTCGCGCGGCAGGCGGGCGCTGGCGGAGAGGCCCTGGTCGACGTCACGCCGGCTGGCCTCGGCTACCTGAAGCGACACGGCCGCGCGGCGCGCAAGGCGGGTTAGCGGTTCTCTGTTTCCTCAGTCCGCGACCACCTTGCGATAGAGATGCCAGGTGGCGTGGCCGAGCACCGGCAGCACGATGATGAGGCCGAGGAAGGCCGGAACCGAGCCGATCACCAAGCCGACGGCGACGATCACACCCCAGGCGGCCATTGGGCCCGGATTGGCCACGACGGCGCGCAGCGAGGTGCTGACGGCCTGGACGACACCGACCGGCCGGTCGATCAGCAACGGGAAGGAGACGACGCTGATGGCCAGCACGATGACCGCGAAGACGAAGCCGACTCCCATGCCGAGGACGATCATGGTCCAGCCCGCCGAGGTGGTCAGCACGTCGGAGATGAAGATCCCGATAGAGGCCGGCGGCTGCGGCCCCAGGGTCGCCAGATAAATGATCTGGGCGGCGGCCAGCCACAACAGGAACAGCCCGAGCAGGACGAGGCCGAGGACCGCGACGGGACCGAAGAAGGGCGCGCGCACCATGCCGAAGGCATCGGCCCAGCTGGCATCGAGGCCGCGCTCGCGCCGCCGGCTCATCTCGTAGAGTCCGATGGCCGCCACGGGTCCCACCAGCGCGAAGCCGGAAGCCAGGGGAAACAGCAGCGCCAGCATGCCTTGGTTGAAGGCGGCGTGGATCAGAACGACGCTGACGACCGGGTAGATAATGCAGAGGAACATGACGTCGGTGCGGTAGACGCCGAAGTCTTCGATGCCCTTGGCCAGGGCGTCACGCAGGTCGCCAAAGGCGATGCGTCTGATCTCCGGCCCCGCCGCCGTCCGGGCGGTTTCCTCGCCTTGGATGGAGCCGCCCGCCACTTCGACGGCGGCGCCGGCCTCCCTCAGCTTGTCCATGCCCCATTCAATAGGGTTGCGGATGGTATCCATAGCGCTCCCTCACGTGTCACTGGATAAAGTGGCCACGGTCCCTGCGGGTGGGACGCCAGAACCGGTCGCCGGCCGCGAGGGCGCCGAGACCTTAACGTTTCGATTAGATGATAAGCCTTTCACGGGGCAGTGTCTCCTCACAAATGATTGTTTTAGGAGGCTCGGTCTCGCGGGTTGGCGGCGCCTGCACCGGCCATACCGCCGTACCCGCGTGACATTTCCGTGCGCCGAGGAATAGGCCGCAGAGCGCCGCGTCGACTGGAGAGACCCGCGAGGCCCCGCGCCCTGCGCCGGACCCGCACAGAGGAGCGTTATCCAGTGGAAGGAAGGTCGACCATGTTGCATTTCATCTCCCTTGTCCGCCGCCTGGCTGTCCTGGCCGTGCCGGTCGCCGTGGCGGCGGGCGCCGTGCCTGCGGGCGCCGTGGCCGGGCAAGCCGCGAATGCTCTGCCCGGCGCCGGAGGGCAGCTCGCGCAGGCCGAAATTGGCGGCTTCAGCCAGGCCAAGCTCGAATCCTATGCCGCAGCGGTAAACAACGTTCAACGAGTGGACGACGCCTGGCAGCCGAAGCTCAGCCAGGCCGAGACCGCCGAAGAGATCGAGAGTATGACACGTCAGGCAACCGACGAGATGATCGGTGAGATCGAGGGGCAGGGCCTGACAGTTGAGGAGTACAACTCGATCACCCAGGCCGCCGAGCAGAACGATCTGCTCTACGATCACATCATGACCCTGCTGGCCGAGGCGCGGCAGTAGACGGTTCCGGCGAGCCGCGCCGGAACCTAAGCCGGG
Source organism: Kiloniellaceae bacterium (assembly GCA_040217155.1). Lineage (GTDB taxonomy): Bacteria > Pseudomonadota > Alphaproteobacteria > Kiloniellales > Kiloniellaceae > Pelagibius. The sequence goes on along the minus strand of JAVJNS010000004.1, from coordinate 159,878 downwards.
TTCGCGAAAGGTGAACTTCGCTTTTCAGGATCGTCGGAAGCGGCGCCGCCGGATGACCCGTCTCCGTCTCGCGCGGCGAGACTGGAATTCCCACCGGGCACCGTGATGACCGAGCCGGTCACTGCCGCCGCCATTCTCGGCAGGTCGGCGGCGGCGGCGGCGACCAGCGGCTTCTGGTCTTCCCGCATGTGATAAACCAGCATCCGGTCGGGCGAGAGCGTACGCGACAGTTCCGCACAGGTGTCAAACGAACAGTGGCCAAACTCGTCGGGCAGCGGGGACAGCGTATAGCACTCGTGCATCAGCAAATTGGCGCCTGCATAGAGTCCGCGCGACTGAGGCGTCGGCCGTCTATCGCCGCTGTAAGCGAAGACCCTGCCGTCATTCTCGATGCGGACGGCAAAATTGGGGACGGTGTGGTCGGTCGGCGCGAAGCTGAGGCGCGCGGATCCCAGGGCCAGCGGCTGCGGAACCGTGCGCCAGTCGTAGTCGAAGCCGGGCCTCCAGGAAGAACCCAGCCCAAGACGCTGCAGTTCCAGGAGCTGGTGCCGGCCCCACTCCGTCGTCGCCACGGTCAACGGCTTGCGGCGACCGGCATCTGACCAGGCGATCATGGTCGGAACGAAGCCGTAACAGTGGTCCGGATGATGGTGCGTGAACACCAGGGCGTCCACCGCGTCGGGGTCGCGGAATGTCGAGATGGCTTCGCGGGCAACGCTGTAGCCGCAGTCGATCATGATGCGGGCGTCGCCACAGGTCACGACAACCGAGGAATTTGGCAAGCTGGGGTCGCTCGCGGAGCCGGAGCCGAGGATGAGTATCTGCATTTCGATCAGCGCCCCACCCCCGCCAGGACATCGGCGCGCAGGAAGCGCTCCACGACCAGCATAAAGAGGATCGAGGGAACCAGCAGGACCAGTGCCGTGATGGAAGCGACCTGGTAGTTGCCCTCCATGCCGGCACGGAACATCAACATCGGCAGGGTGATGATCTCCGGCGCGCCGACGAAATACGTTCCGGTGAACTCGTCGAGCGACTCCAGAAATACGAATATGCTGCTGGCGATCAGTCCGGGCAGGGCGCCGGGCAGCGTGATCGTGAAGAAGGTCCGAATTGGCCCGGCGCCGATGTCGCGTGCCGCCTCCTCGAGGGAACGGTCGACGGCGCTGAATGCGGCGGTCGCGATCCAGACGGCGTAGACCATGCCGTGCAGGGTGTGCACCAGGGTCACGCCGGGCACGGTGCCGTGCAGGTTCAGTTCGTAGAAGATGCGCGCAGTATTGATGTGCACGGGGATGTTCGGGAAGGCTTGTGGCAGCAAGAAGATGAGCAGGATCAAAGACCTTGCGGGCAGCGCCAGGCGCGCCAGGGCGTAGCCGGCGGGGATCGCCAGGAGGGAGCAAAAGAACACCGTGAGGATCGCGATGCCGACGCTGTATTGAAGCGCCTCGAAGGCGTTGCCCGTCGGGCGGAAGACACGCTCCCAGAACGCCAGGCCGTAGCGCGCCGGGAAGGTGTGGGGAAAGTACCACTGCTCGGCGACCGTCCACAGCACCAGATTGGTCAATGGCCCGAAGATGGCCACGGCAAAGAGCAAGACCGCCACGTCGGCGGCGCGCGAATCGGCCCGGATCGTCCGTATTCCCTTGTCGCTGACCCTGCGCAACTCGACCCGCAAGCTCGGTTGAGCGACGGTTCTAGTGCTGGCGGGCGCGGACGATGATGCTTTCGATGGTCTCTTCGCCCAGGGCGCGGCAGGCCTCCAGCCGGTGCAGGCCCTCCTGCAGGACATAGCGTCCATTGCCCTTGCGCACCGAGATGGGCTTTTTCAGGCCCTCTTCCATGATGGCCTCGGCCAACGCGTCCACCTGCGCGGGCTTCAGGGTGGATTTGCGCTTCGCGGGTACGTAGATCTCCGCAATCGGGATTTGCACGCTTTCCATCGTCCGCTCGGTCAACTGCTTCTCCAGAAGTGATCCGGACCTTGCGCGGGGGGCCGCCGGTCCGGCGCCCAATCGTAAGCCGAGCGGGTTAATGGAATCTAGCTTTTGTGAGCCCCGATGCATGAGCCGGGCCGGGAACCGGGGCCGGCGTCGGGGTCAGCCTCCGGTGCGCACCCGCGCCACCGCGTCCTGCCAGCCGGCATAGCGGGCGTCGCGCTCGGCTGCCGCCATCTGCGGATCGAAACGCGCATCGCTCTGCCAGTGGGAGGCGACGGCCTCCAAGTCGGCGAAGAGCCCCTGGTTGAGGCCGGCCAGGTAGGCGGCCCCCAGTGCCGTGGTCTCCGCCACCACCGGGCGCTCCACCGCCACGCCCAGGATATCGGCCAGCATCTGCAGCATCCAGTCGTTGGCCACCATGCCGCCGTCGACGCGCAGGGCTTCCAGCCCGCTGGCGCCGTCGGCGCGCATGGCCTCCAGCAGGTCGCGGGTCTGGTAGCAGACGGCTTCCAGGGCGGCGCGGGCGAGCTCGGCCGGGCCGGTGGCGCGGGTCAGCCCGAAGAAGGCGCCGCGCGCCTCGGCGTCCCAGTAGGGCGCGCCCAGTCCGGTGAAGGCCGGCACCAGGAAGACCCGCTGTCCGCTGTCGGCCTGTTTGGCCAGGGCTTCGGTCTCCCCGGCGGACTTGATGATGCCGAGGCCGTCGCGCAGCCACTGCACCGCCGCGCCGGCGACGAAGATGCTGCCCTCCAGGGCGTAGGTGGCTTCGCCGCCCAGGCGGTAGGCGATGGTCGAGAGCAGGCGGTGTTCGGAGTGCACCAAGTCTTTGCCGGTGTTGAACAGGGCGAAGCAGCCGGTGCCGTAAGTCGATTTCATCATGCCGGCCTGGAAGCAGGTCTGGCCGACGGTGGCGGCCTGCTGGTCGCCGGCGATGCCGCCGATGGGGATGGCACGGCCCAGCAGGTCGGGCGCCGTCGTGCCGAAGTCGGCGTCGCTGTCCTTGACCTCCGGCAGCAGGCTCTCGGGGATGCGCAGCAGGGCCAGCAGTTCCGGGTCCCAGACCTGGCGTTTGATGTCGAAGATCAGCGTGCGTGACGCGTTGGTGGCGTCGGTGGCATGCACTTTGCCGCCGGTCAGGCGCCACAGCAGGAAGCAGTCGATGGTGCCGAAGGCCAGCTCGCCGCGCTCGGCGCGTTCGCGGGCGCCGGGCACGTTGTCGAGCAGCCAGGCGATCTTGGTGCCGGAGAAGTAGGGGTCGAGCAGCAGGCCGGTGCGCTGGCGCACCACCTCTTCGGCGCCGTCGCCGCGCAGCTTCTGGCAAAGCTCCGCGGTGCGCCGGTCCTGCCAGACGATGGCCTTGTGGATCGCCTCGCCGGTGGCGCGGTCCCAGATCACCGTGGTCTCGCGCTGATTGGTGATGCCGATGGCCGCGACGCCGCCGATATCGGCGCCGGCGTCGGCGAGGGCGCCCTGCATGACCTTCACGGTGTCGCGCCAGATGTCCTCGGCGTCGTGCTCGACCCAGCCGGACTGGGGAAAGTGCTGCGGCAGTTCCTGCTGGGCCTGGCCGAGTCGCCGGCCGTCGCCGGAGAACAGGATGGCGCGGCTCGAGGTGGTGCCCTGGTCGATGGCGAGAAGTGTGCTTTCGGCGCTCATGCCGCCCCCCGGTCGTTTTCTTGTTTTTCTCTTTTGTGCGGCCGTCGGAACCGCCGGCAGAGAATGTCGGGACCGGCGGTCAAGATCAACCCGAAGATGGCGGGTCTCAGCGTCGCCGCCCGCGAGGCTCCTTCGGCCAGTCGACATAGTCCGGCGGCTGGCGGCGCAGCCAGGTGACGAAGCGCCGGATCTCGGGATGCGCCCGCAGCGCGGCGGGATCGGCGTAGGTTGTCGCCAGTTCCCGCTCGCCAAACACCCGGTGGATCATGCGGTGGCAGATCAGGTGCAGGTGATCCGTCTCGCGGCCGCCCTTGCTGCGCGGCACCCAGTGATGGCGGTCGACGCTGGGCCCTGCAATCATCTCGCGCCCGCAGACCGGGCAGGGCCCGAGGACGCGAGCGTCGTTCATGCTCAGAAGTCTTCGTCTTCAAATGCCAGGGTCGATTTTGCGCCCAGGGTGACGGCTCGGGCGAGGCCGGCGACTTCGCCGAGCAGATTGTCGGCGTAGAAGCGCGCGGTCTTCATCTTGGCGGCGCGGAAGGCGTCATCGCCGTGAGGGCCGGTGGCGCTGCGGGCCAGCAGCCAGCCGCCGAGCACCGAACCGCAGAGGTTCAGATAAGGCGTCGCGCCGGCCGCGCCCTTCGGCAGCGACCCGCTGCCGGCGTCGAGCAGCCAGGCCGTGGTGTGCTCCAGGCTGTCGATGGCTTGGTTCAGCGGGTCGCGCAGCGGCGCCGCCTCCGGCAGGCCGGCGCGCAGCTCGGCGGTCAAGGCGGTCACGGCGGCGCCCTTGTCGCGCAGCAGTTTTCGCGTCAGCAGGTCGAGGGCCTGGATGCCGTTGGTGCCTTCGTAGATCGGCAGGATGCGGGCGTCGCGGTAGTGCTGCGCGGCGCCGGTCTCCTCGATGAAGCCCATGCCGCCGTGCACCTGCACGCCGATCGAGGAAACCTCGCAGGCGATGTCGGTGCACCAGGACTTGCAGATCGGGATCAGCAGGTCGAGGCGCCCCTGGGCCGCGGCCCGCGCGGTGTCGCCGGGCTCGCGCTTCGCGCGGTCGAGGGCGGCGGCGGTCCAGTAGGCCAGCGCCCGCGCCGCCTCGGTCCGCGCCTTCATGGTCGCCAGCATGCGGCGCACATCGGGGTGGCGGACGATGGCGGCAGGCTCGCCGCCTTCCAGCGGCCGACTCTGCACCCGCTCGAAGGCGTAGGTCCGGGCCTGCTGGAAGGCGCGTTCGGCGACGGCAACGCCCTGGATGCCGACGGCCAGACGGGCATTGTTCATCATCGTGAACATGCAGGCCATGCCCCGGTTCTCTTCACCGATCAGATAGCCGATGGCGCCCCCGGAATCGCCGTACGACATGACCGCCGTGGGCGAGGCCTTGATGCCCAGCTTGTGCTCGATGGAGACGCAGCGCAGATCGTTGCGCGGCCCCAGGCCGCCATCCTCCCTGACCAGGAACTTCGGCACCAGAAAGAGGCTGATGCCCTTGGTGCCCTCCGGCGCGCCGGGCAGGCGGGCCAGCACCATGTGCAGGATGTTCTCGGCGCAGTCGTGCTCGCCCCAGGTGATGTAGATTTTCTGGCCGGTGATCAGGTAGTGGTCGCCGTTGGGCTGTGCCCTTGTTTTCAGGGCGCCGACGTCGGAGCCGGCCTGCGGTTCGGTCAGGTTCATGGTCCCGGTCCACGCGCCGGAGACCAGTTTTTCGAGGTAGCTGGTTTTCTGTTCGTCGCTGCCGTGGGCCTGCAGCAGTTCCACCGCGCCGGCGGTCAGCAGCGGGCAGAGTCCGAAGGAGAGGTTGGCCGCCTGCCACATCTCCTGCACCGCCGTGGCGAGGCTCCAGGGCAGGCCCTGGCCGCCGAAATCGGGGTCGAAGGGCAAGGCGTTCCAGCCGCCCTCGACGAACTGGCGGTAGGCCTCCTGAAATCCCGCCGGCGTGCGCACCACGCCGTTCTCGAAGACCGAGCCGACACGATCGCCGGGGTGGTTGAGCGGCGCGATCACTTCGGCCGCCAGCTTGCCCGCCTCCTCCAGGATGGCGCTCACCAGGTCGGGCGTGGCTTCCGCGTAACCCGGCAAGGCGGCGATCCCCGACAGCTCGGCAATGCTGTCGAGCGCAAAGCGCATTTCGGAGATCGGCGCCCTGTAGGTCATGAATCGTGCACTCCCGGACTGAAGCCTGCTGGTTCCCGAGCAGAAAGATGGAACAGCGGGGCGGCGAAGGCAATGCCGGGCGGGCGGCAAGGGTTCCTTCGGCTATGTTAAGGCGCTAGCATGGCGCCTTGGCGCGGATCCTGGTCCGGTGCTGAATTCGATGCCGAAGGAGGGTCCGCCTGTGACCGCAATCGCCGACCCGCCACCGCGCGGCTTCCCCGAGGCCGAGTTCGCGGCGCGTACGGAAAAGGCACAGGCGCTGATGGCGGCGGCGGGGTTGGACGCCCTGCTGCTGACGACGGAACCCGAACTGCGCTACTTCTCCGGTTACCTGACCCAGTTCTGGCAGAGCCCGACGCGGCCCTGGTTCATGGTGCTGCCCGCCGAGGGCAAGCCGGTGGCTGTGATTCCCTCCATCGGCGTCGACTGCATGGCGCGCACCTGGCTCGACGATATCCGGTCCTGGCCCTCGCCGCAGCCCGATGACGATGGCCTGACCCTGCTTGCGCAAACGCTCGGCGAGCGGGGCGGCAAGACCGCGCGCATCGGTCTCGCCAAAGGCAAGGAGACCCATCTGCGCATGCCGCTTGGCGATTTCGAGCGCCTCGCGGAGATGCTGCCGGGCATGGTCTTCCAGGACTCGACGCCGATCCTGCGCGGCCTGCGGCAGGTGAAATCAGAGTTGGAGATCGAGAAGATCGCCTATGCCTGTGATGTCGTCTCGGGTGCTTTCGAGGCGGCCCCGGCTCTCTTCGCCGCCGGTCAAAGCGACATCGAGGTCTTCCGCTGCTTCAAGATGGAATGCCTAGGGCGCGGCATGGACGACGTCGCCTACCTTGTCGGCGGCGCGGGGCAGGGTGGCTACGGCGACATCATCTCGCCGCCGTCGGGGCGCCGGCTGCGCGACGGCGATGTGCTGATCCTCGACACCGGCTGCGTCTTCGACGGCTACTTCTGCGATTTCGACCGCAACTTCGCCATCGGCCATGCCGCGGACGCCGCCCGCCGCGCCTACGATGTGGTCTACCGGGCCACGGAGGCGGGCCTTGCGGCGGCGCGTCCCGGCGCGACCTGCGCGGCGCTCTTCGCCGCCATGCAGTCGGTCCTGGATGCCGGCGGGGCTCTCGGCAACGATGTCGGCCGTCTCGGCCATGGCCTCGGCATGCAGTTGACCGAGTGGCCGTCGCATACGCCCTGGGACCGGACCGAACTGCTGCCCGGCATGGTCCTGACCCTGGAGCCGGGCATGAGCTTCGCGCCGGGCAAGGTGATGGTTCATGAGGAGAATATCGTGGTAAGGCAGGATGGGGCGGAACTGCTGACCCGCCGCGCCGTGCCGGAGCTCCCGGTGATCCAGTAGAGGAGCGGTCCATGAAGTTGCCATTTCAAACAGATCCCGCGCGCGGGGCGGCGGCCGTCCTGGCCCGTCTCGGACTCGTCGTCCTGCAGACCGATGAGGTCATCGAAGGGGAGTTCCCGCGGCTTCTGGGGGCCGACTTCGGCACCGACGGTATCCGCCTTCATGTCACCCGGGTGCCGAGTGGGCGCGAGGTGACCCCGGAGACGCTCGCGGCGATGGAAGCGGAACTGCCGGCGGCGGTGAGTCTGCTGCCCACCGGCGTGCCCTTCGATGTCATCGCCTATGCCTGCACCTCAGGTGCCACGGTCATCGGCGAGGCGGGCGTCGCCACGGCGATCCGATCGGTCCGCCCCGGTGTGGCCGTGAGCAACCCCCTGACGGCGGCGAAGGCCGCCTTGGCGGCGCTCGGCCTGCGGCGCATCGGTTTCGTCACGCCCTATACGGCGAAGGTCTCGGCGGCCATGCGCGACAAGCTGTCCGCAGCGGGCTTCGACACCGTCTCCTTCGGCTCCTTCGAGGTCGCGGAAGACGGCATCGTCGCGCGCATGACGCCGGCCTCTATCCTCGAGGCCATTTTGTCGGTCGGCGAGGCCGCGCCCTGCGACGGAATCTTCACCGCCTGCACCAATCTGCGTGCTGCCGGTGTGATCGAAGAAGCCGAGGCGCGCCTCGGCAAGCCGGTGGTCACCAGCAACCAGGCGCTGGCCTGGCACATGCTGCGCCTCGCCGGGTACGACAATGCACTGCACGGACACGGACAGCTCTTCACGCGGCCCCTGAGCGAGCTCAGCGCAGCAGCAGGCGTTTCTCCTGGCTACGCAGACGCTCCGCGGTGAAGTCGACGAAGCTGCGGATCTTCGCCGCCGCCCGCCGCCCCTCCGCGTGCAGCAGGTGGACGGGAACGACCCGGTCCTCGAATTCGGGCAAGACCTCGACCAGATCCCCTGAGGCCAGGGCGTCGGCCACCTGGTAGGAGAGGGCGCGGGTCAGGCCCCAGCCCGCCAGCGCCGCGTCGAGTGCCGCCGCCAGGGAATTGACGGTAAGGGCCGGCGCCAGACGCAGGCTTTGCCGCCGGCCTCCGGCGACAAAGGACCACGACGGCACGTCGCTGACGCTCGACGGATAGACCAGGCGGTGTTCACGCAGCGCCGCGAGGTTTTTCGGCCGGCCGCAGCGCGCGAGGTAGGCAGGGGCGGCGACAAGAAGAGGCCGCACGCTGGCGACCCGGCGGGCCACCAGCGAGGAGTCCGGCAGGTCGCCGATGCGCAGGGCCACGTCCAGGCCCTCATCCACGAGGTTGGCATTGCGGTCGACGAAGAGAACGGCGGCGGTTACTTCCGGAAAGGCGTCGAGGTAGTCGCGCAGGACCGGCGCCAGAAAGCGTTCGCCGAAGAGCACCGGCGCGGTGAGCCGCAGGTGCCCCCGCGGCGCCAGCGTGGCGCCGCGCGCCGAGACCTCGGCTTCGTCGAGTTCGCCCAGGATGCGTTGGGCATCTTCGCGCAGCCGCGCCCCGGCTTCGGTCAGGGCTACCCGCCGGGTGGTGCGGGTGAAGAGCCGCGCGCCAAGCCGCGCTTCCAGCGCCGTGACCAGGCGGGTAACGACCGGGGGTGACGTGCCGAGGCGCCGGGCCGCGGCGTTGAAGGCGCCTTCCTCGGCAACGGCAACGAAAGTCGTGAGCTCGCGGAATCGGTCCATTATTCCATAATTCAAAATAGTAACTTAAGAATATTGCCTATTCTTTCTTTCGGATGCCAGCCTCATATTCTTCGGACCAGCCGCTTCCGGCTGCATAGGAGACCGTCATGGCCCGCGCCTTCGCCGAGATCGCCTTTACGCCGTTGGTCCTCAACGAGCAGGAGCGCCTGGGATCCGCCGCCAGCTATGCCAAATTTCTCAAACCCGAGGCCGACCCCGGGGATGCCATCGGCCCGGCGGAGGCCGACTTCATCCGCCGCCGCGACGGGTTTTTCCAGGCGACGGTCAGCGAGACCGGCTGGCCCTACGTGCAGTTTCGCGGCGGGCCCGTGGGCTTTCTGAAGGTGCTGGACGAGAAGACCCTGGCTTTCGCCGACTTCCGCGGCAACCGGCAGTATCTCAGCGTCGGCAACCTGCGTGGCGACGACCGCGTGGCGATGATCCTGGTCGACTATCCAAACCGTCGCCGCCTCAAGGTCTGGGGACACGCGAGGATTGTCGATATCGACGAGGATCCGGATCTGATCGCCGGACTGCACGACACCGCCTACCGCGCGAAGCCGGAGCGGGCCGTGGTCGTCACAGTCGCCGCGCTGGACTGGAACTGTCCGCAACACTTGCCGCAGCGCTTCACGCTGGAGGAGCTTGAGCCGGCACTGGCGCCGCTGCGCGAGGAACTCCACAAGCTGCGCGCCGAGAATGCCGCGTTACGCGGGGCCGCGTCCCCGTCCGGTTAGCTTCCGGCGCGCAGCGTCGTTCCCAAATCACTGCCGGTTTTCAAAGGAGAGACGAGATGTTTCACCGCGTGATGATGCTTGCCGCCGCGGCGGCACTTTCCTTCGGCCTCGGTACCGCGACAACCGCCGCCGCGCCGCCGGCCGGGGTGCACTACGGCAGCCTCGAGATTGAGGGGGTAAGAATCGCCTACCGCGAGGCCGGCGATCCGGCGCGGCCCACGATCCTGCTGCTGCATGGTTTTCCGACCTCGTCGCACATGTTCCGCAACCTGATCCCCGAACTCGCCCAGCGCTATCACGTGCTGGCGCCGGACTATCCGGGCTTCGGTGCCTCGGCCATGCCGAGCGTGGATCGTTTCGACTATAGTTTCGCGCGCCTTGCCGAGTTGATGACCGCGCTGCTCGACGCCAAGGGCATCGATCGCTATGCGGCCTATGTCATGGACTACGGTGCGCCGGTGGGGTACCGCATGTTCGCGACCGATCCCGGGCGTCTGCTGGGATTCATCATCCAGAACGGCAATGCCTATGACGAAGGCTTGCTGGAGTTCTGGGACCCGATCCGCGCCTACTGGGCCGATCGCTCGACAGAGAACGGCGACCGGCTGCGGGGCTTCCTCACCCTGGACGGCACCAAGTGGCAGTTCACGGCGGGCACACAGCACCCGGATCAGATCAGCCCGGACAACTTCTGGCATGTGCAGTATCTGCTCGACCGTCCGGGCAACCAGGAGATTCAACTGGCGCTGTTCTTTGACTACGGCAGCAACGTCGCCCTCTATCCGCAGTGGCAGGCGCTGTTCCGCGCGCACCAGCCGCCGGCGCTGTTGGTCTGGGGCGAAAACGATCCGATCTTTCCGGCCGCCGGCGCCCACCCCTACAAGCGAGATCTGAAGGATGTCGAATTCCATCTGCTCGATACCGGCCACTTCGCCTTGGAAGAGTACGGCCCCTTCATCGCCGAGCGCATGCTGGCTTTTCTGGACCGCGTCGCGTCCTAAGGCTGCCGGCCAAAGCCCCCCGTCGGCCGGCAGTGCGCGGAGGCCGTCCCCGCAACGGGGCGGCCTCCTTCGGCCGTCTTCAGTTAGAGATGCGGTCTTCAGCAAGCGATGCTGTGGCGGGATGGCGCCTTGGTGGCGCGGCCACAATCGCCTAACATCCCGGCATGAGCGAGACCGTCAATCTGCGGCAGGCGAAGAAGCGCCGGGCACGCGCCGAGAAAGAGGCGCGTGCCGAGGCCAATCGGACCAAGTTTGGCCGCACCAAGGGCGAGCGCCGGAAAGTCGAGGCCGACAAAGCGAAGCTGGAACGCGATCTTGACGGCAAGAAGCTCGACTAGGCCTGCGTCCCGGAGATTCCATGTCATTTTTCAAGCCCGACGAACAGCTGGGCGGCACGGCCTCGCCTCGGGCCGCCGCCCTGTTCCTCACGATCTCCTCGGCCTGCTGGGGCGGCAATATCTTCATCGGCCGGCTGGTCCACGCGGAAGTCCCGCCGGTGGGTCTCAGTTTCTGGCGCTGGGTGCTGGCACTCGCGATCCTGCTGCCTTTCGCCTGGCCCCGGTTGCGGCGCGACTGGCCGGAGGTGCGCCGCCACTGGCGGGCGCTGGCGGCGCTCGCCTTCTTCGGCATGGCGGCATTCCACACCTCGCTCTATCTGTCGGTGAACTACACCACGGCGACCAACGCGGCGCTGCTGGTGGCGATCTGCCCGGTGCTGGTGCCGGTGCTGTCCTGGGCGCTCTACCGCGAGCCGATCACTCTGCGCATCGTGCTGGCGACGGTGATCTCGCTGGTCGGGGTGGCGGTGGTGGTAACCCGCGGCGACCTCGCCCAGCTTCTGGTGCTGAGCTTCAACAAGGGCGACCTCATCATGCTGGTCGCCGTCTTCGCCTGGTCCCTGTACACCGTTCTGGTGAAGCGGCGCCCGCCGGGCCTGCACCCGCAGTCGCTGCTGGCCGCCACCATGGTGATGGCGGTCGCCTTTCTCCTGCCCGTCTATCTGTGGGAGGCCGCCACGGTCCGCGTCATGCCGGTGACCCGGGAATCACTTCTGGCCATCGCCTATGTGGTGGTCTTTGCGTCATTGCTGGCGTTCTTCTGTTTCAATCGCGGCATCGAGGTGCTGGGCCCCAACAAAGGCGGCCTCTTTCTGCATCTGGTGCCGGCCTTTGCCGCACTGCTCGCCTTCGTGTTCCTCGGCGAGCGGCTGCAGGCGTATCACGCCGTCGGGATCGCCGCCATTGTCGGCGGCATCCTGCTGGCGACCACGGCCCCGGTGGGGCAGGCGGTCAAGGCGCGATAACCTTGCCGGGGTTCATCAGGTTTTCCGGATCCAAGGCCCGCTTTACCCGGCGCATGAGATCGAGCTCGACGTCTGACTTGAAGCGCGCGTTCTCCGCCGTTTTCATGTGACCGATGCCGTGCTCGGCGGAGATCGAGCCGCCCATGCCGACGACAAGCTCATGAACTGCCTCGTTCACCTCGTCCCAGCGCGCGAGATAGGCCTCGCGATCGGCGCCCTCCGGCTGGGTGAGGTTGAAGTGGATGTTGCCGTCGCCGACATGGCCGAAGGGGACGGCGCGGATGCCGGGCACCATCTCCTCGACCAGCTGCAGGGCGCGGGAGATGAACTCGGGTGTCTTGGAGACGGCGACCGAGATGTCGTGCTTGATCGAGCCGCCTTCGAACTTCTGCGCCTCGACGATGCCTTCGCGAATCGCCCAGAAGGCGCCGGCCTGGCGGGCATTGGCGGCCAGCGCCGCGTCGCTCACCAGACCGTCTTCGATGGCGGCGGCGAGGAACTCTTCCAGGCTCTCGCGCAGGCTGCCGTCGGCGCGCCCTGAGGCCAGTTCGACCAGCGCGTACCAGCCGCTGCGTTCGGCCAGCGGGTCCTCGATGCCTTCGACGTGTTTCAGGGCGAAGTCGAGGCCGATGCGCGGAATCAGTTCGAAGGCATTGACCCGGTCGCCGGTGGCGGCACGGGCGCGGCCCAGCAGTTCTACCGCCGCCGCGGGGTCGCGCAAGGCGACGAAGGCGACCTCGGTTTCCGCCGGTCTGGGAAACAGTTTCAGACAGGCCGCGGTGATGATGCCCAGGGTGCCCTCGGCGCCGACGAAGAGGTGCTTCAGCGCGTAGCCGGTGTTGTCCTTGCGCAGGGCGCGCAGACCGTTCCAGATGCGTCCGTCCGGCAAGACGACCTCCAGCCCGAGCACGAGATCGCGGGCGTTGCCATAGCGCAGCACGTGGACGCCGCCGGCGTTGGTCGAAAGGTTGCCGCCGATCTGGCAGGAGCCTTCGGCGCCGAGGCTCAAGGGAAAGAGGCGGTCGGCCTGCTCGGCGGCGGCCTGCACCTGCTGCAGGATACAGCCGGCCTCGACGGTGATCGAGTAGTCGGTGGCATCGACACCGCGGATACGGTTCAGGCGCCCGAGGTTCAACAGCACCGCGTTGTCTTCGGCGAAGGGCACGGCGCCGGCGACCAAGCCGGTATTGCCGCCCTGCGGTACGATGGCCACCCCGGCCTCGCGGCACAGCTTCACCGCCGCGGCGACGCCCTTGGAATCTGCCGGGCGGATGGCGAAGGGGGCCTGACCCTGGTAGCGCCCGCGCTGCTCGGCCAGGAAAGGGGCTAGGTCGTCCGGTGCGTCGATCACGGCCTTGCCGCCCAGCGCGTCGATGAGGGCTTGCTTCAGGGCGTCCATGTCGGCGGTCTTGGGGGCACGAGCATCCATGGGCACGAATCTAGTGATCGTGAGTCGTTCTGGCGAGTCCAGCGGCCCCGATCATGCGCTATTGCCATCTCTTGGCGCGGCGGCACGGCGCAGGCGGTCGTTGATGGCGGCGCCCAGGCCCTTCTCAGGGATCGGCATGACGGCGATGGCGGCGAAGTCGCCGGCATCGAGACGATGCAAAAAGGCGAAGAGATGGGCCGCCGCCTCGGTCAGATCGCCGCCGGGACTGAGGTTCAGAGTCTCGGCGGCACCCGCCGGGACTTCCGGACCGAAGGCGAGGAGCGCTTCGTCAGGCCCAGCATTCCGGGCACAGAGCCGCACCGGGTGGCTTGGCGCGTAGTGACTGCTTAGCAGCCCCGGCCCTTTCAAGCCTTCGGACTCGGCGGCATCGGTCTGGCCGTCAAACACCATGACCTCACCCAATATCGGGGTCAGGTCTTGCATAGTAATGGCGCCCGGGCGGAGGATCGTGGGGATCGCGCCGGAGAGATCGAGCACGGTCGACTCCAGCCCGACACCGCAGGCGCCACCATCGAGGATCAGCGGCACGGCCGCGCCGAGCGAGGCGGCGACATGGCCCGCTGTGGTCGGACTGATGCGCCCGGAGGCATTGGCGCTGGGGCCCGCGAGAGGGCGCCCGGTCTCGGCCAGCAGGCGCTGCGCGATGGGATGGGCTGGTATCCGCACCGCCTGGCTGTCGAGGCCGGCGCCGCACAGCAGGGAGATGCGGCTGTCGGGCCGGCGCGGCAGCACCAGGGTGAGAGGCCCCGGCCAGAGAGTTTCGGCGACGGCCCGGGCGCGCTCGTCGAAAGCCACCTCGGCGGCAGCGGCTTCGACGCCGGTAAAGTGGATGATCAAGGGGTTGAATTGGGGTCTGCGCTTGGCCACGAAGATCGCCGCCACGGCGGCGTCGGAAGTGGCATCGGCGCCGAGCCCGTAAACGGTTTCGGTGGGAAAGGCGACGAGGCCGCCGTCGCGCAGCACGGCCGCCGCGCGGGCATAGGCGGCGGCGTCCGGCGGCAGAATCTGTGGCGCCATTTGCCTGCGCCGCGATGAGTGTTTCGTCGCCATGGCGGCGCAGTCTAGTGGCTTCCCCGAAAATTGCATCCGGTTCTCTTGGCTCCTGCCCGGCGCCCTCGACAGAGGCCATCCGGGCGGATAGAAGCTATGGGGTCGCGTTTTTGCGAGAGTCGCCGCAGGTCTCGCTCCTGGCTGCCGGACTGTCGATCTGCGGCTGAGCCGCGTTGGATCGACGGCCGTCGCGAGGCCCAATCGAGAGGAAAAGTCATGAGCGGTGCCGTCTCCAGAAACGCCCTCGCTGCCAAGGAAAGCATGGCAGTGGTCCAGGATTTCTTTTTTACCTCGCGCTATGGCGAACGCCGGGGCAATCCGTCGATCTGCGATTTCACCTTCGGCAACCCCCAGGAGTTTCCGCTGGCCGGACTGGTCGACGCCATTCACCAGCACGCCGATCCTCAAGCCAACAGCTGGTACGCCTACAAGGCGAACGAGGCGGAACCCTGCGCGTTTCTGGCGGACAGCCTGTCGCGCGAACTCGGCCTGGCCTTCGAGCCCGAGGACATCGCCATGACGGCGGGGGCCTTTGGCGCGATTGCCCTGGCCTTCCGGCTGCTGCTGGAGGCCGGCGACGAAGTCATCGTGCCGTTGCCCGGCTGGTTCTGCTACGGCTCGGTCCTGAGCGCCTCCGACACCGTAGAGGTGAAGGTGCCGCTTGACCCCCAGACCTTCGATCTGGATCTTGCCGCCATCGATGCGGCGATCGGGCCGCGCACGCGCATCGTCGTGGTGAACTCGCCGCACAATCCGACCGGCCGGATCTATCCGCGCGACCAGTTGGAAGCCCTCGCCGAGCTGCTTGAGCGTGCCTCGGCGCGCATCGGGCGGCGCATCTTCCTGCTGTCCGACGAGCCCTACCGGCGCATACGCTTCGACGGCTTGCCCTTCGTCAGTCCGGCGGCGGTCTATCCCTGGTCCCTGATCGACTACAGCTACGGCAAAGTCTTGCTCGCGCCCGGCCAGCGCATCGGCTATCTGGCCGTGTCTCCGCTGATGCCGATGGACGACCGTAAGGCCCTGCGCGAGGCCTTCTTCACCACCCAGGTATCGCTGGGCTGGGGCTTTGCCAGCGCCCTGATGCAGCATGCCATTCCCGATCTCGAAAACCTCACCATCGACATCGCGGCACTGACCCGGCGGCGCGACCGCATGTGTGGCGCCCTGGGCCAATGGGGCTATGACTTCGTTCAGCCGGAGGGCACTTTCTATCTTTTCGGGCGGGTTCCCGGCGGCGACGGCGATCGCTTCTTCAATCTGCTCGCCGATCGCGACGTCTTCGTCATGCCGGGCAGCGTGCTGCAGACGCCGGAGCATTTCAGGGTCTGCTTGACCGCCACCGACGATATGGTCGAGCGCGCCTTGCCGGCCTTCCAGAACGCCATTGTGGAGCTGGCCCCGGTTTGATGCCTATCGACCGCCGGCACGACGGTCCGGATGATCACTTTTCCGCTGCGGGGTCAGGATGATCGAATGGCTGGTGCCCGCCGACGTCGGACTGGCCGCTGCCGCGGCCTTGATCGCGCTGAGCGCGGCGACATCCTTCCTGACAGCCGCCGCGGGCATCGGCGGCGGCATCGTTCTCATCGCCGTCATGGCGGTGCTGATGCCGGCGCAGGCGCTGATCCCGATTCACGGTGTCGTGCAGATCGGCTCCAACGCCGGGCGTGCCGCCATCATGATCCGCGGCGTCAAGTGGCGGGTCATCCTGCTGTTTTGCATCGGCAGCCTGATCGGCGCGGCCCTCGGCGGATTGACGGCGGTACAATTGCCGCCCGCGGTTCTCAATATTGGACTTGCCTGCTTCATTCTTTGGTCGGTCTGGGCGCCGCCCGTCGCCGCGGCCGGCCGCTTCAAAGTGATTGTCACCGGCGTCTTCTCCAGTTTCCTCACCATGTTCTTCGGCGCCACCGGGAGCTTCGTTTCGGCCATGGTGAAGTCCATGCGCTTTGGCAGACTGGAGCACGTCGCCACGCATTCCGCCTGCATGGTGGCGCAGCACGCCATCAAGGTCGTTGCTTTCGGTCTGCTGGGCTTCAACTACGGACCTTACGCCGGGCTGGTCGTTGCCATGGTGCTGAGCGGTTTCTTCGGCACCGTGATCGGCAAACACGTCCTGGTGAAGATGGACGACAAGACCTTTCACCGGGTCTTGGCGGTGCTACTCTCCGTGCTGGCACTACGGCTGCTCTATGAGGGCCTGTCACTGCTCGACCTGTTCTGAGCATCCCGGTACTGTTTCTGAGCATCCTTGTACTGCCCGATCACCGGTCCGCGGGACTAAATTGGTAAAGCCAAAGCGGGCAAATTGGTTGACCAATTGGCGCAAATGATGCCTGGAAAAAGTCATATTTGACTTATTTTTCAAGATAGTCGAAGCTTTAACCAATAACGGTGGATTTACCGCCACACCCGGCCGGGACGCCCGGCCAGAAAAAAGCCTTTGGGAGGAGGCAAGCAGCCATGTCCAACTCACAGCGGAATTCATTGGTCTCAAGCGTTTCACGGCGGGTCCTGCTGAAAGCGGGCGCCGCGGCCGCAGTCGTAGGTAGCAGCGCCGGCTTGGTTTCGCGCGCCTTCGCGGCGGGCTATCCGGATCGCAATATCGACGTCATCGTGCCGACTCGCGAAGGCGGCGGCGCCGACCGCAACCTGCGCGCCTTCACGGCGATCTGGAAAAAATACCTCGATACGAACTTCGAGCCGGGCTTCTTCCCGGGCGCTTCCGGCCGCGTCGGCTACGAGGTCTACATGGGCAAATACGAGCCCGACGCCTATAGCCTGATCTTCGGCAACATGGGGCCGGAGGTGCTGAACTGGGTGGTCAAGGAACCCAGTTTCAACATCGACGACTATATCTATTGGGGCCGTGTCGACACCGATCCGGGCTGCCTCTTCGTCGGCGCGGAAAGCAAGTTCCAGAGCCTCGATGACATCATCGCCGAAGGTAAGAAGCGCAAGCTGAATGTCGGCACCAGCCGTCTCGCCCATCCGGCCTCCATCGGCATGCTGGCGCTGGCGGAGGAAACCGGCATCGAGGTCACCTTGATCCCGCTGTCCGGCGGCAAGAAGACCGTCGCCGGCGCGGTGACCGGCGAAGTTGACTTCTCGGTGCTGACCTCCGGCACCGTCGCGGCCGCCGGCGACGCGGTGCGCACCTTGTTGGTGTTCAGCGACAAGAACGTTCTCGGCGAGGCACTCGACAACGCTCCGACCATGAACGAGGTTTACGGCACCAACCTGCCGCCGATGCTTTCGGCGCGCGCCTTCGGCATCCATAAGGCCGCGGTCGACAAGTATCCCGACCGCTTCGAGATGCTGCAGTCGACCTTCAAGAAGGTCTTCGACGATCCCGAATACAAGGCCTCGGTCATCAAGTCCAAGGGTCACTGGGAGTACGTCAACTACGGTGGCGTCGAGGAGTGCGCCAAGTTCAAGCAGGCCATGTTGGAACTGGGGGCGAAGTACAAGTCGTACCTGACCGGCAGCTAACCTGCTTCGGATTATCGGCTCTGCGGGGGCTGGAGGTGAGGACCTTCAGCCCTCGTTCTCACTCAATGATCTCTGCGGAGCCGCCACCTTGGATGGAGGCCGCCTCCCGGTGAAATACAACAGGATAGTCTGAGAATGGCGTCGACGCAGGAAAGCGGCGAAAGGCGCCAGATCGGCGGTGAGTTGGTCATCCCCGTTCTGGCTCTGAGCTTCACTCTTTACTACATCAGCACCGTCATCGATTCGCCTTGGACGGCCAAGCTGAACGCCTACATGGTCGGCTCGGTCCTGATCGTTCTGGTACTGCTTTTCATCGGCTATGCCCTGCGCGAGGTCCTCACCGGGCGGGCGACACTGGGCGCCTCCAACCTCTTCGGGCCTTACGACATCCTGCCCAAGCGTCTGGGCTTTATGGCGCTCAGTCTCGGCTATCTCATCGTCATGCCGTGGCTCGGTTTCACGCTGACCACCTTCGCCTTCATGGCCGGCTCGATGATGTTGCTCGGCGGTGCCCGTCGGCCGGTCGTCTACCTCGCCGCCGCCGTGGTCATGGCCGCGGTCGCGTTCGGGGTGTTCATCATCCTGTTCCAGAAGCGCTTTCCCAAGGGCCCGGTCGAAATTCTCGTGCAGGCCCTGACCTGACATGGAGACATCTTTCAGCTTCTTCGCCGAACTCTTCCTTCACAGCCTGTCGCTGTGGTGGGTCATCGTCCCGTCGATCTTCCTCGGTCTCATCGTCGGCGCCATTCCCGGGTTCAGCGCCGCCAACACCATCATCATCCTGCTGCCCTTCACGCTGGTCATGGATGTCGAGGTCGGCCTGGTCTTCATGGTCGCGCTCTACTGCGCCTCGCGCATGGGCGCCGGCATCCCGGCCATTCTGGTCAACATTCCCGGTACCGCCGGTGCCGCGGCGACACCGCTCGACGGCTATCCCATGGTGAAGAAAGGACAGGGCCAGCAGGCGCTGTCGATCTCCTTTACCGCCTCGACACTCGGCGGCCTGCTGACCACGGTGATCGCCCTGGCCTCGATGCCGCTGCTGGCCCGCGTCGGCTTCTACATGCATTCGGTCGAGATGGTGGTGGTCATGCTGTTCGGCATCTCGCTGATCGCCTCCATCGCCGCCAAGAATACTTTGAAGGGCCTGATCGCCGGCTTTTTCGGCCTGATGATCGGCTCCATCGGCGCCGACCACGTCTATGCCACGCCGCGCGGGACCATGGGCTTCCTGGAGCTATACGACGGCGTCCCGTTGATCCCGGCGCTGGTCGGCCTCTTCGCCATTTCCGAGGCCTTCCTGGTCATCGAGGGCGAGAGTATTCTCTCGCAGCACGCCAAGGAACGCCTGCAGATCGGCTCCTGGCAGCAAACCTTCGAAGGGCTGCGCATCACCCTCAAGCGATGGTGGCACGTGACCTGGACCAGCCTCATCGGTTTGGTCATCGGCGTGACGCCGGGCGCCGGCGCGGCCATAGCCGCCTTCGTCGCCTACCAGCAATCGCGCACCTTCTCCAAGACGCCGGAACTCTACGGCACCGGTCATCCGGAGGGCCTGATCGCCCCGGAATCGGCCAACAACGGCGTCACCGCGGGCACCCTCATTCCCCTGCTGGTGCTGGGCATTCCCGGCGGCGCCACGGCGGCCATCATGCTGGTGGTCATGCAGTACCAGGGGGTGAATGTCGGCCCGCGCCTGTTCATGGAACAGCCGGAGATCGGCTACGGCATCTTCATGGCCATGTTCACGACCTATCTACTGATGGCCTTCACCATTCTTCCAATGTCGCGCTACATGTCGCGGGTCACCCTGGTGTCGACGACCTACATGTCGCCGATCATCATCGGCTTCACCCTGGTCGGCTCCTTCGTGCCACGTGAATACATGTTCGACATGTATCTCGCCTTCGCCTTCGGCATTCTCGGCTACATCGCCCGCAAGACCGGCTATCACGTGGCCGCCATCCTGATCGGCGTCATCCTGGGACCGCTGATGGAACAGTACATGCTGGTGGCGCTGCAGAAGTCCGACGGCGATTTCATGACCCTGTTTTCCTCGCTCATCGGCAATATCCTCTGGGTAGCGCTGGTCGCTTCGCTGATCTTGCCCGCCTTTATGAAGCACCGGCAGCGCAAGCGTGAAACCGTTTTCTCGGAAGGGGAGGGCTAGACCGATGGACAAGTCCGGCGCCGGCCTCGCCCGGAACATCCGGCGACTCGGTCACCTCGACCTGCCCGGCGGCGGCCAGGTCGTGGTGCAGGATGGCTTTGCCTACATCGGCCACATGAAGCCACCTTTCGGCACCACCATTGTCGATGTCGCCGATCCGAAGAACCCGCGCATCGCTGCACAGATCATGCTGGAGGACGATTTTTCCCACACTCACAAGGTGCGCGTCGCCGGCGACCTCATGGTCACCAACGTCGAGCAGAACCGCCGCCACTTCCTGCGCAAGGGAGAAAGTCTGCCCGCCCTGCGCGGCGAGCTCTCGGCGCGGCTCGGACGCGCGCCCGGCGATGCCGAACTGGCCGCCGCCACCGGTGTCGAGCCGGGACAGATCGCCGAGCTCGACGCGGCGCGCGAGCGCGGCTACGGCGACGGTGGTTTCAAGGTCTGGGACATCTCCGACAGGACCCGGCCGCGCGAACTGGTCCACCAGCGCACCTTCGGCTTCGGTTCGCACCGTTTCGATATGGATGCGCACTACGCCTATATCTCGACGGAGATGGAGGGCTATCTCGGCAACATCCTGGTGATCTACGACCTGAAGGATCCGGCCCGGCCACAGGAAGTGGCGCGCTGGCACATGCCGGGCCAGCACATCGCCGGCGGCGAGAAGCCGACCTGGAAGGGCTACAAGAACCGTCTGCACCATGCCCTGCGGGTCGGCGACGAGATGTGGGCCTCGGTCTGGCACGCCGGCTTCCGGGTGCTGGACGTCAGCGACATCGCCAGGCCGCGGACCGTTGCCAGCCACGACTATCATCCGCCCTTTCCGGAGCCGACCCACACCATCCTGCCGGTCGATGGCCTGGTGGCGGGGCGGCGCATCGCCGTGGGCGTCGATGAGGAGCACGACCACCGTCCGGGAAGCCTGCACGCCTTTCTCTGGGTCTTCGACGTCTCCGACCTCGACAACATCACGGCGCTGTCTGCTTTCGACGTCAGCGAATTGGATTCGCCCTGGGCCCGGGCACCCGGACGCTTCGGCGCCCATCAGTTCCGCGAGAAGCTGGCAGAACCACTGGTCTACGCCACCTGGTTCGCCGGCGGCCTGCGGGTGGTCGACGTCTCCGACCCCTTCGCGCCGGTGGAGACCGGCCACTTCATTCCGGAGCCGGTCGGCGACGAGCCAAGCCCGCAGTCCAACGACGTCGACGTGGACGACCGGGGTTTGATCTATCTGCTCGACCGCAACCGCGGCTTCGATATTCTGGAAATGACGGGCGCTTAAACGCAACAGGACAAGACGGAAAGAAGGGTTCGAGATGGCAGCTCTGGCGGCGGAAAAAGACGTGACCGGCAAGGAACACTGGACCAAGAAGGGCGACGACGTCGATCTCTTCCTCTGGGAAAAGTACGCCGGCGCGCCGGGAGGGGATAAGAAGGGCACGGTGCTCTTCGTGCACGGCTCCTCAATGGCCTCGCAGCCGACCTTCGATCTGCAGGTCGAGGGGCGGCCCTACAGCTCGGCCATGAACTACTTCGCCACGCGCGGCTACGACACCTGGTGCGTCGACATGGAGGGCTATGGCCGCTCCAGCAAGCATCGCGACATCACCTGCGACATTGCCAACGGCGCCGACGACCTGACCGCCGCGACCGACTATATCGAGAGAACCCGCGGCGCCGGGCCGCTCCTGGTCTACGGCATCTCCTCTGGCGCCCTGCGCGCGGCGCTCTTTGCCGAGCGCCATCCGGAGCGGGTGAAGCGTCTGGCGCTGGATGCCTTCGTGTGGACCGGCGAGGGCAGCCCGACCCTGGAGCAGCGCCGCAAGAAGCTGCCGCAGTTCCTGGAATCCAAGCGCCGCCCCATAGACTACGCCTTCGTGCAGTCGATCTTCGCGCGCGACCATCCGGGCTGCGCCGAGGAGAAGGTGGTGAATGCCTTCGCCGCCGCCATCACGGCGCTGGACGATTCCATGCCCAACGGCACCTATATCGACATGTGCTCCCGCCTGCCGCTGGTCGACCCGGAGAAGATCACCGTGCCGACCATCGTCATGCGCGGCCAGTACGACGGTATCGCCGGTTTCGGGGACCTGACGAAGTTCTTCGAAAAGCTGCCCAATCCGGACAAGCAGTTCACGGTCATGGCGGGTATTTCCCATGCCAGCTTCCAGCAGAAGAACTACCTGCTGGCCTACTACGTGCTGGCGAACTTCTTCGCCCAGCCGGAACCGTTGTACCGGGGAGAATGAGTCCAGGCGCTACAGGGTGTCGACGGGGATTTTCAGGTAGCTGATGCCGTTGTCCTCGGCCGGCGGCAGTTCGCCGGCCCGGATATTGACCTGCACGGAAGGCAGGATCAGCACAGGCATGTCGAGTTCCTTGTCCCGGGCGCTGCGCATGCTGACGAAATCGTCCTCGGCGATGCCGTCATGCACATGAACGTTGCCGACACGCTGCTCGGCCACCGTGGTCTCGCAGACGTAGACATCGCGTCCCGGCGCTTTGTAATCGTGGCACAGGAAGAGACGGGTCTGCGGTGGCAGGTCGAGGATCTTGCGGATCGAACGGTAGAGCTGGCGCGCGTCGCCACCGGGAAAGTCGCAGCGCGCGGTACCGTAGTCGGGCATGAAGAGCGTGTCGCCGACGATGGCGGCATCGCCGACGATGTAGGTGGAGCAGGCCGGCGTGTGCCCCGGCGTGTGCATCACCCGCGCCTCCAGCGCGCCGATCGCGAAGGTCTCGCCGTCCTCGAAGAGCTTGTCGAATTGCCGCCCGTCGGTGGGGAACTCCGGTTCAACATTAAAAACCTTCTTGAACACACCCTGCACCTGGTCGATGCGCGCACCGATGGCGACCTTGCCTCCCAAGCGGCCTCTCAGGTAGGGCGCGGCGCTCAGGTGATCGGCATGAACGTGGGTTTCGAGAATCCATTCCACGGACAGACCCTGCGACTCCGCGAAATCGGCCACTTTGTCGGCTGAGTCCGTCCTGGTGCGGCCGGCCTTCGGGTCGTAATCCTTTACCGAGTCGACGATGGCGGCCTTTTTGGACTTGGGATCCCACACAACATGGGTTGCCGTAAAGGTCGCCTCATCGAAGAAAGTCCTGATTTCCGGCTTCATGTCGTTCCTTTCTGCCGGCCATCCATCGCACGGCGGATGGCTTGTGTCCCTTCGCCCTTGCCATATTGCCCTGCCCGGTCGTGCGATCAAGTGTGGAACATTGACGCAGGCCGCCAGTTGGCGTGGAGAACGCCGCCGCAATTTCGGGGTGGGTGAACGGTAATAAAGGCGGGCTGTGCGAAATCCCACAGGGCGCGCGGCGGTCTCCGCTCAAGCTCACGCCTGGCTGGACCGGAGCTTCCGGTGCGGATGATCCGAGGAGACGCGAAGAATGATGAAATGGCGTTTGTTCTACTACTCCGGGCTGATCCTGCTCACCTCGCTGGCGATCAATGCCATCGCCAACGCCGAGACGGTGATCGTGCCGAGCCGCAACATCGACGTCGTGCTCGACATCGACCAGTGTGCCAGTGCCGGCTCGGTGCTCTGCGGCGGCAGCGGGTCGGTGGGGGCCGCGGCCGTCGGCAACGATTCCATCGTCGAGGCCATGATCCACGTGAAGCTCGGCAACGGGAGCCCGGTCAGCGGCCTTGCCGAAGGCGACTTCTCTCTGATCGGAATCCAGAATCCGCCGCCGGGCGTAAGCCCTGTCTTCGTGCAGACGGCGGTCTGCGCGGCCTGCTTCGCCGAGCAGACCGCCGGTGTTTACCGCATGGCCATCCGCCCGTCCTCCGGTGACTGGGGCGATGGCACCTATATGGTGGTGCTGGAGATCACCAGCGGTGCCGTGACCCGGCAGGTTGTTGTGCCCATCGACGTGCCGAACTGACGGCAGTTGCCTCCTGACGGTGACCGGGCCATGCTTGGGCAACTCGTGACTTGGGCATGGGGCCGCCGCACCATTGGACGATCTGCTTCTCGCCGTCATCTATGCCACTCTTGCCGGCGCCAGCATGCCGCTGGGTGCCTTCATCGCAGGGTTCGAGCGCATCCAGCCGGCCTGGCTGGAAAATGAGCTGCGCCACTCCATCATTGCCTTCGGAGGCGGCGCGCTCTTCGCCGCCATCGCTCTCGTTCTGGTGCCTGAGGGCATGGCCGCGGTGCCGCTCGGCGCGGCGCTGGCGTCCTTTGGCGGTGGCGGGCTGTTCTTTTTCCTGGTCGACCGCCTGATCGAGCGGCGCGGCGGCGCCGGCGCCCAGCTCATGGCCATGCTGCTCGACTTCGTCCCGGAGTCCCTGGCGCTCGGCGCAACGCTGGCAACGCAGCGCTCCGTCGGACTGCTGCTGGCCGGCCTCATCGCGCTGCAGAATCTCCCCGAGGGCTTCAATGCCTTTCGCGAACTGAGGGCAGCCGGTCGATTGCGCAGGCCGGCGATCCTGGCCAGTTTCTGTGCCCTGGTGCTGCTCGGACCCTTGGCCGCCGCTATCGGTCATCTTTGGTTGCGCGATTTGCATGCGCTGCTCGGCGCGATCATGCTGTTCGCCGCCGGGGGAATCTTTTATCTGATTTTTGAGGATATCGCCCCACAGGCCAAACTGGAGCGACACT
Organism: Kiloniellaceae bacterium; assembly: GCA_040217155.1. GTDB lineage: Bacteria > Pseudomonadota > Alphaproteobacteria > Kiloniellales > Kiloniellaceae > Pelagibius. The sequence goes on along the minus strand of JAVJNS010000004.1, from coordinate 135,260 downwards.
GGGCGCCGCCCCTGGGTGCGGTCGCGGGTTTCATGCTCGGCATGCTCGGTCAGGCGCTGGTAAACTGAGGACAGGCTAAGAGGAGGTTGCGGCGTGAGTGAAGCGATCGGCTATCCCCTGGAAGGGGGCTGCCCCTGCGGCGAGGTGCGCTACCGCATGATGACAAAACCGCTTTTTGTCCACTGTTGTCACTGCCGCTGGTGCCAGCGCGAAAGCGGTGCGGCCTTCGCCCTGAATGCGATGATCGAGGCAGAACGGGTGGTCTTGCTGCAAGGGCGACCGGAGGTCATCGATACGCCGAGCGCGAGCGGCAAGGGTCAGAGGATTTCCCGCTGCCCGACCTGCCGTATCGCGCTTTGGAGCAACTATGCGGGGGTCGGCGAAAAGCTGCGCTTTGTGCGGGTCGGGTCGCTCGACACGCCGGACTGCCTGCCGCCTGACGTTCATATCTTCACTGCTTCGAAACAGCCCTGGGTGGTGCTGACGGAGGCCGTACCGGTTTTTCCAGCGTACTATGATCGCAAGGCCTGCTGGCCGGCGGAGAGCCTGGCGCGGCGCGAGGCCGTGCTGCGCGGCTGAACCGTTGGATCAAAGTCCCGAAAAGCTGGATAGCAAGCTGCTGAGCGGTCCGACAAGGAGCGGTGCCAGCAGGCTCAGGACCGTGGCGAGCTGCCGTCTTAGAGATTGGAAGACGTGCTCCCGCAGCCATTGCCGCAGCTCGGCGCTGTCGGGGGCGTCGCCCGCTACGCCATAGGCCTGGTTGAGCAACCGCAGCGCCGGCACGGCGAAGCTGGCGATCAGCGTGATCGAGAACAGGGCGCCCCAGAAGGTGCTGAGTCCGGTGGCGTATTTGGACAGCGCCGTGGCCAGTTCGAGATCCGGCTTATCGGTGACCAGCCCGGTTGGCAGGTGTGTAAAGAGGGTGATGGTGACCGTGCTGGAGACGAGAACCGCACTCAGCAGGTAGACGCTGCGCTGCAATGCCTTGATGCGCTGGTCGAGGGACTCGCGCCAGGCGGATTCGTCTTTGCTTCGCTTCTGTGTCAGGGCGCGCGTGTTGGCATAGGCGAAGGCGGCGGCGAAGGCGACCGCGCCCATACCCGAGAAAGTGGGAATCCAGGCCAGAATCGTGAGGCGGCTGGTGTTGTCCTCGGCGAAGCACTGACCGGGCAGCGCCAGGCGGGTCGGCAGCTCTGCCGCCGCGATCACCTGACAGATCGCCTTAAAGCCGAGCTGCGTCAGCACCTGGCGGTTGGCCTCTTCATGGAAGAACAGGCTGATCGCGACGACCAGAAGGAAGACAGCCGCCAGGAAGGTCATGCCGGCAAGTGCCTGGCGCGCCGGCAGACGGCGAATCCACAAGGCGAAAGTGGTGATTACCGCCAGGCACAGCAGACTGTGGAAAGCGCCCAGGGAATAGTAGGCCAGCATGTCGCCGAGGTGGATGTACTCGCGCTGCGGCGGGGCGACGAATCGGCTGGAATCGAAATTCAGGAAAGCCAGCTTCTCGGCCGGATCGATAAGCCATGAAAACAATAGGGCGGAGAGCACCAGCGGCAGCACCGGCAGGACCGGCAGCCAGGCATCGCGGAGCGGAAAGATAGGCCCCAAAACATGAGGCGCGTCGGAATTCGGCATTGTCCCTCATCGCCACCCGTCAGCCTGCGAAGGCGCCAGGGTAGCATGCCGGCCACGAAAGGACGAAGGCGTCTGGATATTTTCAGGCGTTGGCTTGCGGCTTCTTGAGTTGCGCGGCCATCTCGGCGGTGCGCGGCAGGCCAACCAGTGCCGCGTCGCGTTCGCCGCGGGACCAGCCTTTCTGGAAGCGCGCCTCGCCGATCACATTGAGGTAGTCCTTCAGCAGCACGTCGGTCTCCCGCGCGCCGATGAAGGCGGTGCGTTGGATAAGCGTTCGGAGGTATCGTCCGAAGTCCTCGGTATCTTTCCCAAGAATCGGCGCCTTGGTTTCCATAAGTCCGACCAAATAGCCAAAGCGGCAGAGGATGTCTTCGCTGCCCGACGCTTCGGCGATGGTTCCTTGCAAAATGAACTCTGTCAAATGCTCGACCAGCAGTTCAGCGCGAGAAGGCAGAGCATCTTGCGCCGGCACGACTGCAGGTGGATCTTCGTCATCGAGAAGGGCCTCCAAGGCGCGGATGCTTTGCAGACGGCGCTCTGAGTGACCCTGAAGCGGCCCCCGGCGCGCCCAGTACTGAACGCGGGCGCCCAGCTCCTTCATCGAGGCGCTCTTGACCAGGTAGTCGTCGCCGCCGGCGCGCAGGCATTCCAGGATGCAGTGCGGTGTCTCAAGGTTGCTGAGGAACAGAATTGGCGAAGGCTTGGTGTTCTGCAGCTTGCGAATGCGGATGCAGGCTTCGATGCCGTCCATATGCGGCATCATAACGTCGAGGATGATGAGCTGCGGACGCGTAATCTTGTGCGCCAGAGCAACAGCTTTTTCCCCGTCGGTGGCACGCATGACCGTGAAGCCGAGAGACATCAGAAATTCGGAGTAGAGGCGGAGGAGTTTCTCTTCATCCTCGGCCAGGATGATAGGGCGTGCGGACATCAGGCTGCTCTCTCTCTCTCTCTCTCTGCGACGATGGAGACAGGGTCTTAGTCGACAAAGCCATTCTGCCGCTCTTAATCTTAACGTTGAGTTTCAACTAAGGTGTGATTTTCGAAAGTGCCGCTTTTATTCGGGCGTGCAGCAATGTTCAGTGCCGTGGTTTGGGTACCGGGAGCTGTTCTCGCATTGACGATTCAGCCAGAGGGTGAACCGTGGGTGCGTGGCAGGACCATGAACGAGGACTTTTGGGAACAGGCTCGCTGCGCCTATCGTCTCCAAAAAGATGGACGGGAGGATCTGCGATGCCGAACCTTGCCGCCGTTCCAAAAAAAAGATTGGCGGCGACAGGCGCTGGGGCGGCTTCCGGCTCCATTCGGCGCCATACCAGTCGCTGATTTGAGATCACCGAAGTCCCTGATCGCGCGCGGCGATCATGCCCCAAGCCGTTCAATCAGGAATATACCAGTCCTTAATACATCGGCGGCACTCTGCTTCTATCGGATCGGAGTGCCTTTGGATGAACCTTCAGGCTGACTATCTGGACGCCGGATCGCAGGGCGGGCACGCGCCGTCGCCCGCCTTGGGGCGTGTGCTCGCCCGCCTGCCCGAGGGTACCCGCGCCGGGCTCAGCGAGGCGCAGCTTGCCGCGCTGGACGCTGCTCTCGATGCCAACAATCCGACGCGCCATGTGATCAATCTGCGGGTGACGCTTTTTGGTTTCGCTTACCTGGTCATTCTCGCCGGGCGTGAGCGCCGCAATGGCGCGCGGCGCGCGGTGGAACGCCAGAAGCATCCACTGCATACTCCTGGAAACCTCGCGGTTCTGGCCATACTTGCCGCGCTGGGCTTGGCTTCCGGCTACGCCCTGCGCACGCTGGTGTTCGGAGGGTAAGGCGATGACCGTTTTCGTCTCCGCCGTTCGGCAGTTTCAGGTGTTGATCAAGGACGAGAGCGGCGGCAGTTTCGTCGACTATGCCATCATCATCACCCTGGTCTCGCTCGGCATCGGCTTCGTGATGCCGGAGATCGGCGGGTTTCTCGGCGAGCTCTTCGGAAACATCAACGTCGGACTCGACGCGGTCGCGACGGAAACCCAGTAGACCTCGCCCCGGGGATTAGGCGTGCCTGTTGCCGGTCAAGGGATTGAGCATCGGCACTGTACGCTATTCGTTGCCCTCGGACGTTTTCGTCTGCCGCCGCCCCAACAATAAGCGGACGCCGTCGGGCCCATGGCGTTCGCGATGGCGGACGCCGGCGGCGAGGCGGAAGGTGTCGCCGGCGCGGTGGGTTGTGTTGCCGGTTCCGGTGGTGATCGTGAACTCACCTTCGAGAATCAGAGCATAAACGTCCCAGGCGTGTTCGTGTTCCGGGACCACCATATCGGCATCCAGTTTCCGGACCAGGACGTCGTATCCTTCCGCGCGCAGCAAGGCTTCGAATTCGCTTGTCTCCATATTCAGAGTCTCTCTTTGCGGTAGCTCGTCGTTTCGCTAGCCGAGATCGGGCTCGGTCGCCTTGAAGTTTTCGATGTCGTTCATGGCGCTCCACCACTCCGAGACGCCAGGCAGAGTCAGCAACTTGTCGGCATCGGGCGTCAGCGAGATGTAGAACAGTATCGGCCCGAGGAAGTAGTCGGCGAGGCTCGGTTTGTCGCCGGCCAGCCAGGCACTGTCCCCGCGGATCTCCATGAGGAGCTTGAGCAGCTTCAGGCTGTTCTCGAGACAGGCGGCCCGCGCGTCCTCATTCTGCCCGCCGATGAAGTCGGGGAAGAGGTGGTATCCGGCAATGCCTATGAGAGCGCCGTAGCCGTAGCTGTTGATGTGCCCGATCGCTTCCGACATGCGTGCCCGATCTTCCGCGTTGTCCGGGATCAGTGAGGGGCCGGGCAGAACTTCATCCAGATATCGGCAGATCGCGTCGGTTTCACGGATGCGGCGCCCGTTGATGTCGAGGACGGGAACCTTGCCGAAGGGATGCCGCGCCAGGTGTTCGGGCTGTCGCGGTTCGCCCTCCAGGACGTTGACGTGGACCTGGTCATAGTCTGCGCCCTTGTCGGCCAGAACCATGCGGACCGTGCGGACGTAAGTAGAGCCGTCGAAGCCATAGAGTATGGGTTTGTCTGGCATGGGAGTCTCCCTGTCGATGTGGGTTGTTGCTTTGTTGAAGTTCAGCCAGCCGGGACCTTCTGCCTGTTGTCGCTTGGTGCGCCGGGTGTGTGATCGTCCATCTGTGCCAGCAGCTGCCCGATCTCGCCGATCAATTGTTCCATGGCCGTTTCCGACAGGCCGGTCTTGCAAGCCACTTCGGCACGCACGGCCGCGGCACTCGACTTTAATTCTTTGCCCTTGGCGGTGGGTATGAGCAGCGTCTGCCGCCGGTCACCTGCTTTCAGGTACCGGCGGACGAGTTTGCCTTGTTCCAGACGATCGACGAGCGGGGTAATGGCATTCGGCGACAAGCGCAGGCGCTTTGCGATGGCGCTGAGGTTCTGCGCGCCGTCCTGCCACAAGACGAGCATCACCAGGTATTGCGGATAGGTCAGGCCGATCTCGGCGAGCAGGGGGCGATAGGCGCGCACCAGTTCGTTGGAGGCGGCGTAGAGGGCGAAGCAGAGCTGCTGCTCCAGGTCGAGAGAGGAAGGGGACGCCATGGCTGATCGTGTTCCGCAAAATGCTTCATGAATAGACTGTTCATGCATGAAGCATAATTTTTTTTTGGAGATTTCAAAGGCATATGTTCAAGGGGGCTGGCCGGTTTCTTGTCGGGTTTGCTCGGCCACGACCGCCGCGCCGCCTCATATGAGACTGCTAGCCCATCCCCAACCTTGACTCTCGCGCTCGGTTTTTATAGAACAAAAAGCGAACAAATTTCTTTACCCCTGGGCTGAAGGCCCGGGCCAAAGGGTCGTCGATGTCCCCTGCTGTCTGCGAGAAAGGGCATGGCCAAAGCCGGTTTTCCGGGCTTTCCGGCGCCGGGCTGGTGCCTCCGCGCGGGGCCGCCGCGCGCGGCCCGGCCAGCCCAGCCATGGCCAGCCCGGCGGGCCTCGCCGCGCTGCGCAACCAGGTGCGGCGCCTGGAGCAGGGGGTGGGCGCCGGGAAACTACGCGCCGTGGCGCCGCTCGGCCTCGCCGCGCTGGACGAAGCGCTGCCCGGCGGCGGCCTGCCGCTCGGCGCCCTGCACGAGATCGAGGGGGAGCGCGCGGAGTGGGATGACGGCGTGACACTGGGCTTCTGCCTCGCCTTGCTGGCGCGCCTCGAGCGGGCTTTTCCGGGCGCCGGAAAAATTCTCTGGGTCTCGCGTCACGACGATCTCTATCCCCCGGCGCTGGCCGGGCAGGGGCTCGATCCCGGCCGCTTCCTGCTGGTGCGGGCCAGGAGCGACCACGAAGTGCTCTGGGCCATGGAGGAGGGGCTGCGCTGCCGCCGCCTCGCCGCCGTGGTGGGGGAGGTCGAGGGGCTCGACCGCCTGGCCGGGCGGCGCCTGCAATTGGCCGCGGAAGCGACCCGGCATGATGCGGAAGGCGGCGTCACCGCCTTGGCTCTGCATCGCCGCTTCCGCCCTCTGCGCCAGGACCGTGCGGCCAGCGCCGCGCTCAGCCGCTGGCGGGTGACGGCGGCGCCTTCGCGAGGCGCAGAGGATGACGGTCTCGGCGCGGCTTTCATCGGCCGCCCGCGGTGGCGGCTCGACCTCCTGCGCTGCCGCGGGGCGGCGCCGGGATCTTGGCAAGTGGAGTGGGACGATGCGGCGTGTGGTTTCTCTCTGGCTCCCGCGCTTTGCGACCGATCGTTGGCAGCGCAGCCGCCGGCAAAGCCGCCAACAGGGGCCGCCGGCGAACTCATCGATTTCCGGCAAGCCGTCTGAAGAGTCGCAGGCGCTGGCGCTGATCGCCGAGGACAAGGGTCGCCTGATCCTCGCCGCGGTGAATGCCGCCGCCGAGGCCGGGGGCCTCGCGCCCGGCCTGCCGCTGGCCGAGGCGCGCGCGCTGCTGCCCGGCCTCGTCACCGTGCCCCATGACACAGCGGCCGACGCCCGCGCCATCGCCGCTCTGGCGGCCTGGTGTGCCCGCTATACGCCCTGGGCGGCGCCCGACTCCACGGCGGAGGGAGAGGGCAAGGGGCCGGGCGGGGCCGCCGGGGTGCTGCTCGATGTTTCCGGCTGCTGCCACCTCTTCGGCGGCGAGCGCAATCTGCTGGAGGACCTGCAGGCGCGCCTCGTTGCTTTTGGCTACACGGCGCGCGCGGCCCTGGCTGACAATCTCGGCACCGCCTGGGCGATGGCGCGCTTCGCCACCTCCGCCGCGCATCCCTGCGTCGTCGTGCTGGCGGGGTGCCAGCGTGCCGCCCTGGCACCGCTGCCGCCGGCGGCCCTGCGCCTGTCCGCGGCCACGGTGGAACTGATGGAGCGCCTGGGGCTCAGGCGCATCGAGGGTCTGTACGACCTCACGCCGGCGGTGCTGACGCCGCGTTTCGGTGCGCTGGCGGTGCGTCGTCTGGCCCAGGCCATGGGCAGCGAGCCGGAGAGCCTGTCGCCGCGCCAGCCACCGGCCGCCTACCTGACGCGGCAGATCTTCGCCGAGCCGGTCAGCGACGCCGAGGACATCGCCCGCGCCACCGGCCTGCTGCTCGCTCATCTCTGCCGCGAGTTGGTCCGCGCCGGGCGTGGCGCCCGGCAGTTGGAACTGATCGCCTACCGCAGTGACGGCAGCCTGCAGCGCCTCACCCTCGGCGTCAGCCGGCCGAGCCGCGATGCCCGGCATCTGCGACGCCTCTTCACCGAGAAGCTGCCCCAGCTCGACCCCGGCTTCGGCATCGAGGTGATGACTCTGGGTGCCCTCCTCACCGCGCCGCTGGCGGCGCAGCAGATGGCCCTGCGGCGCGAAGAGTCCCCGGCCGGTGCCGCAGAGGGTGCGCGAAACATCCCTGAACTGGTCGACCGCCTCGGCAGCCGTCTCGGCCTCGGCGCCGTGCGCCGGCCGCGGCGGCGCGAGAGTCACCTGCCGGAGCGCGCCTTCGCCCTGACGGCCGCCGGCGGCGAGGGGCCAGGGAGCGAGAGGCCAGGGGGTGAAAAGACGCTGGGCAGGGAAACCAATGACGATTGGCGCGGGACGCCTCACCCGAAGCTCCGCCCCCTGCGCCTGCTGGCGCGGCCGGAACCGGTGGAGGCGGTCTCCCTGCTGCCCGACTATCCCCCGGCGCAGTTCCGTTGGCGCCGGATGCTGCATCAGGTGGTGCGCGCCGAGGGACCCGAGCGCCTGCTCGGCGAGTGGTGGCAGGCCGACCCCGAGGCCGGCGACGCGCCGCCGCGCGACTACTTCCGCGTCGAGGACGAAGACGGCCGCCGCTACTGGCTCTACCGCAGCGAGGGCCGCTGGTTCCTGCACGGACTGTTCGGGTGAGGGGCTGGTGCCGTGAAGACGCGGGACGGTAATACCCCCTCCTACGTTCCCCTGGAGGTGACCAGCAACTATTCCTTCCTGCGCGCCGGCTCGCACCCGGAGGAACTGGTGCTGGGCGCGGCCGTGCTCGGCCTGCCGGCGGTGGCCATTGCCGACCGCAATTCCCTGGCCGGCGTGGTGCGCGCCCATGTCGCGGCGAAGGAGGTCGGCCTCCAGTTGATCGTCGGCGCCCGCCTCGTTCCAACGGACGGGCCAGAACTGCTGTGCTTTCCGAAGGACCGCGCCGCCTACGCGCGGCTCTGCCGCCTGCTCACCCTGGGCAAGCGCCGTGCGTCCAAGGGGGAGTGCTTTTTCACCCTGGAGGAAGCGATTGCGGAGGGCGAGGGTCAGGTCTTCGTGGTGTTGCCGGCAGAAGAGGGCGCCGACAACATGATGGCGGCGGGCCTGCGGCGGCTGGCCGAGGTCTTCCCGGGCGATGTCTTTCTGGGCGCGCGGGCGCTCTATCGGGGCGACGACGCACGGCGCCTGGCGGCGCTGGCAAAGCTGGCGGGAAAGACCGGCGCCGGGCTTGTCGCCTGCAACGACGTGTGCCTGCACGCGGCCAGCCGCAAGCCGCTGCTCGACGTGGTCACCTGCATCCGCGAACACTGCACCATCGACAACGCCGGCTACCGCTTGCAGGCCAATGCCGAGCGCCATCTCAAAAGGCCGGAGGACATGGCGCATCTCTTCCGCGCCTATCCGCAGGCCCTGGCGAACACCCTTGAGGTGGCTCGGCGTTGCCGCTTTTCGCTGGAAGAACTCCGCCACGACTACCCCGAGGAACTGACGACCGCAGGCCGCGGGCCGCAGCAGGAGCTCGAGCATCTCACCTGGCTCGGCGCGAAACGGCGCTATCCCGATGGGGTGCCGGCCTCGGTCAAGGCGGCGGTCCGCCACGAACTCGATCTCATCGGGCAACTCGACTACGCGCCCTACTTCCTGACCGTGGAGGACGTGGTGCGCTTCGCCCGCCGCCAGGGCATTCTCTGTCAGGGCCGCGGCTCGGCCGCCAACTCCGCGGTCTGCTTCTGTCTCGGCATTACCGAGGTCGATCCGGCGCGCATGGATCTGCTGTTCGAGCGATTCGTCTCCGCCGAGCGCAACGAGCCGCCCGACATCGACGTGGATTTCGAGCACGAACGCCGCGAAGAGGTTATGCAGTACATCTACCGGAAATACGGCCGCGAGCGCACGGCGCTGACCGCCACGGTGATCTGCTACCGCTCGCGCGGCGCTCTGCGCGAGGTCGGCAAGGTCATGGGGCTCTCCGCCGACACCATTGCCGCATTGGCGGGCGCCATCTGGGGCTGGAGCCGCGAAGGTGTGGAGGAAGACGCGGTGCGCGAGATCGGCCTTGATCCGTCCGACCGCCGCCTCGGTCAGGCGCTGGCGCTGACCCACATGCTGATCGGCTTCCCGCGCCACCTGTCGCAGCACGTCGGCGGTTTCGTCATGACCCAGAACCCGCTCTGCGAAGTGGTGCCCATCGAGAACGCGGCCATGGCGGACCGCACGGTGATCGAGTGGGACAAGGACGATCTCGACGCTCTCGGCATCCTCAAGGTCGACATCCTGGCGCTGGGCATGCTGACCTGCCTGCGCAAGGGCTTCGAGCTTCTGCGCCGGCACTACGGCCGCGATCTCACCCTGGCCTCGGTGCCGGCGGAGGATCCGGCGGTTTACGGGATGCTGAGCCGCGCCGATTCCATTGGCGTGTTTCAGGTCGAGAGCCGCGCCCAGATGTCCATGCTGCCGCGCCTCAAGCCGAGGACTTTCTACGATCTGGTGATCGAAGTGGCGATCGTGCGGCCCGGGCCGATCCAGGGCGACATGGTGCACCCCTATCTGCGCCGGCGCGACGGCAGGGAGCCGGTCGACTATCCTTCCGACGCACTGCGCCGCGTCCTGGAAAAGACTCTCGGGGTGCCGCTGTTTCAGGAGCAGGCCATGCAGATCGCCATCGTCGGCGCCGGCTTCACCCCGGCCGAGGCGGACCGGCTGCGCCGGGCCATGGCGACCTTCAAGCGTCTCGGCAATATCCACACTTTCCGCGACAAGTTCATCGACGGCATGGCAGCGCGCGGCTACGCGCAAGATTTCGCCGAACGCTGCTTCAAGCAGATCGAGGGCTTCGGCACCTACGGTTTCCCGGAGAGCCATGCGGCGAGCTTCGCCCTGCTGGTCTACGTCTCCTCCTGGATGAAGCATTACTATCCGGCGGTCTTCGCCGCGGCGCTGCTGAACAGCCAGCCCATGGGCTTCTACGCGCCGGCGCAACTGATCCGCGATGCCCGCGAGCACGGCGTCGAGATCCGCGCGCCCGACGTCAACACCAGCGGCTGGGACTGCACCCTTGAGCCGGCGAGTCATGGAGAGGGCTTGGCCCTGCGCCTCGGCCTGCGCCAGGTGAAGGGCCTGGCCGAGGAAGACGCGCTCGCGCTGCTGGCCAAGCGCGGCGAGGGTTATTCCGATCCAATGGCGTTATGGCGCCGCGCGGGCTTGAAACCGCTGGCTCTGGAAGCCCTGGCGCGGGCCGATGCCTATCGCTCCCAGGGTCTGGCGCGGCGCGAGGCGCTCTGGGCGGTGAAGCGCCTGCCGGGGATACGCAAGCGCAGTGAACCCCTGCCGCTCTTCGCCGCCGCCGGCATCGAAGACCGCGGCGCCGAGCCGGAGGCCACACTGCCGACGATGAGCCTGAGCGAGCATGTGGTCGACGACTACATGGCGCTGCGGTTTTCCCTGAAGGCGCATCCCCTGGCCTTCCTGCGTGAGAGCCTGGCGGCCGAGGGCATCGTCGAGACCATGCGGCTTGCCGAGATGAAGCCCGGCCGGCAGGTGAAGGTGGCGGGACTGGTGCTGGTGCGCCAGCGCCCGGGCAGCGCCAGCGGCGTCATCTTCGCCACCCTGGAGGACGAGACCGGTGTCGCCAACGCCATCATCTGGCCGGCGGTTTTCGAACGCCACCGCTCCATCGTCCTCAAGGCAAGCCTGCTCGCGGTGCGCGGCAGGCTGCAGCGCGAGGGTCTGGTGATTCACGTGGTGGCGGAGGAGCTCATTGACATGACCGACCGCCTCGCCGACCTGAAGCCGGGCCCGGCGATGACCGCCGAGCAGGCGCGCGCCGACGAGGTGAAACGCCCAAGCCGGGATCAGCGGCCCGACCCGCGCCGCCATCCGCGCGACGTGAATCCGCTGCCCAAGTCGCGGGATTTTCATTGAGTGGATCGCGGTGGCCTCCATCGGGGGACGGCGTGTTACCGCGCCGGCGGCGGAGCGCTGGCATAGAGCGTCATGATCAGCAGGATATCCACGTCCTTGCCGTTCTGCGCCAGCGGCAGATAGAGGCGCTCCGCCTCGACGAAACGGCGGCTGGGGTTGGACATCACGCCGCCCTTGCGGTACGCGGGCCGTCCGCTCAGCGCGCACTGACGGTGACAGCGATAGGCTTCGGTGTGCTCATAGTCGGGGTAAACTTGGTCCAGCCACATGCCGGTGGCGTCGCGCCCGGTGAACTTCACGATCTCAGTGCCGACGAGCCGGAACCGAAAGCGCAGCGGTTCGGGGCGCACGTCGACCATCCAGATGTCGGGCAGCAATTGCGGAATATCCAAAGGGTCGAGATGCTGGCGTCCGGGAAGCCGCCCGGCTGCGGGAAAAAGCGAGCGCCAATAATCGACCAGCGCCTTGATTTTGGGCGCGGCGGACTTGGGCAGTTCGAAAGGCGTTGGCTTTTCCATGGCTTGCCATAACACCGTAACGTCTAGTTTTGTCCGGACGTTACGGCAAAAATTCGCCGGATCAGTGGCACTTTGGCCAAATTCTGAACTCCAGGTAGCAAGCTGCCAAGGACTGTGACCGGAGGTATCGGAAAGGCGGCGGATCGGCGACAATTGGGATTAGGACAGTCGGCAGGATCCCGCTTAGGCGCGTTGGATCCGGCCGGAGAGTTAGACGGCGAGGCCGAGGGTGATGCGATGCCAAGCGCGCCGATAGTGAGGGCGAGGACTCTGCGCGCTTACCTGCGCGACCACTGGCAGGGCCGGCAGTCGCTGGCTTGGTCGTTCTGGGTGAATCTTGTGCTGTTACGCGCGGCAATCCTGGGACTCGACCGTTTCACCCGCCCGCCTTTCATCGACGATCCCACGGCGGTCGCGGTGGTGACCGTCGCCTTCTTCGTGATTTTCCATTTGGCCGTCTTTACCTGGCAGGTCGTCGGCGTGGTGCGCGCCTGCGACGCCTACCAGAGTAACCTGGGCGTCAGCGGCCTGCTGCTTGTGGTCTACCTCGCAATTGCCGGTTCGGTGGCGCTGACCTTCACGTCGGCCTTCGGCGCTTTCCTGTTGCTGTTCCAGGAACCCGAGGGCGAACCGGAGTATCTGGCCTGGGAGCGCGAACGCGCCGCCCGCTACAGCCTGGCCGTGGATGCCGGCGATGCGGCGCTGCTGCGCTTTAGCGGCAGCTTCGAGTTGGGCGTGACCAAGAAGCTGACGGCCCTGCTGGACAGCTATTCCGACGTCCGCGGCATCGTCCTCGACAGCCCCGGCGGCCATGTCTACGAGGGCCGCGGGGTCGCCGCCCTGATCCAGCGTCACGGCCTGGAGACCTACGTCCTCGGCACCTGCAGTTCGGCCTGCACCACCGCCTTCATCGCCGGCCGGACTCGCATTCTCGGCCCCGACGGGCGGCTCGGCTTTCACCAGCATTGGATGGATGCCGACTATCCGGTCTTTCTGGTCGACGAAGAAGCCGAAATGCAAAAAGACCTCGCCTTTTACCGGGCGCAGGGCATCTCGGAGGATTTCCTCGAGCAGGTCTTCGTCACGCCGCACGACGGCCTGTGGTTCCCGGGCGTGGAGGCGATGCTGGCCGCCGGCGTGGTCACGCGCATCGGCGGCCTGCCGGACTGAATCTCACCCGGCCTTGGCCTTGAGGCTGTGCTTGGCCAGCGAGCGGCCCAGATCCCAGACCGCGCCGCCGATCTGGTGGCAGTCGCCGATGACGTCGTCGAAGGCGCCGGTGATCCACTGCCGGTCGGCCTCGTCGATGGTCAGCGCCGGCAGCAGCTTGATGATGTAGCTGTCGTCGCCGGAAACCTGGCACAGCACCTGGTGGTCGCGCAGCAGCGGGATCAGCACCATCTGGCAGAACAGGCCGCGCTTGGCGCTGTCGAGCAGGTGCCAGGCGGCTTTCAGACCGAGGCTTTTGGGCGCGCCGAATTCCAGGCCGATCATCAGGCCCTTGCCGCGCACCTCCTTCAACAGGTCGTGTTTATCGGCCAGTACCTGCAGGTCGGCCAGCAGGGCGCGGCCCAGGAGGTCGGCCCTTTCGACCAGCTTTTCTTCTTCCAGCACCTCCAGGGTGGCGATGCCGGCGGCCATGGCCAGGTCGTTCTTGCCGAAGGTCGAGCCATGCACCAGGGCGCGGTCCATGCGGTCGAACAGCTTAACGAAGATCCAGTGCTTCATGGCGACGGCGCCGACCGGCACATAGCCGCCGGACAGCGCCTTGGCGAGCAGCACGATGTCCGGTTCGACGCCCCAATGCTCGCAGGCGAGGAAACGCCCGGTCCTTCCGAGTCCGGTCTGGATCTCGTCGGCGACGAACAGCGCGCCGTGCTTGCGGCACAGCCGCGCGGCCCCGGCCAGGTAGCCGTCGTCGGGCAGCGTCACACCCTTGCCCTGGATCGGCTCGACGACGAGGGCCGCGACCTCGCCATTGCGCAGGGCCGCTTCCAGGGCTTGCAGGTCGTTGAACGGGATCTTCACGCAGTCCGGCAGCAGCGGCCCGAAGCCTTTGCGGAAGACCTCCGTGCCGTTCAGCGACAGGGCGCCGTAGCTGAGGCCGTGAAAAGCCTGGTTGCAGTAAAGGATGCGGCTGCGCCCGGTGGCCATGCGGGCGAACTTGATCGCGGCCTCCACCGCCTCGGTGCCGGAATTGCAGAAGAACATGCGCTCCATGCCGGGCATCCTGGCCAGCAGCCGTTCCGCCAGCACCCCGGCCAGCACGGAGACGTCGAGTTGCACCAGGCCGGGCAATTGCGCCTCCAGCACCTGGCGCAGGGCGGCGGCCACCGCCGGATGGTTGCGGCCCAGCGCGAAGACGCCGAAGCCGCTCAGCAGGTCGAGGTAGCGCCGGCCGGCGACGTCATAGAGGTGCGGTCCCTGGCCGCGGGCGAAATTCACATCGTAGCCGAGGGTCTTGAGGACGCGCACCAGCTGGGCGTTGAGATATTTCTCGCTCAGCTGGTACTTCTCGCCTTGCCGCTGCGCCAGGATGTTCGCGAGATCGAATGTCATGAACCGGAAATTCTCATACACAGATGTCGGATACGAAGGGTCGTTATTCCACAAGCCGCCTTGCGAAGACTAGTAAGACTCCCGGTGGCGCCGCAAGGTCTTCCAACCGCCGGTCCGCGAGATTCTGCGACCCGCAGCGGCGGGTCAATTGAGGCGGCGGCAGTCGCTGAGCGCCGTGTCCGACTGCCCCAGGTTCTTGGGGATCAGCATGCACAGCGCGCGCGTGTCGCCGTTGGACAGCAGCAGCGTGAAGCCGCCGCCCGCGCCGCCGGCCTGATCGAGTTTCCAGCCGGCCGACAGCAGGTCCTCAAGGCTCTGCTTCAGCGGTTCGAACCGCGTCGACACGCCGAAGGGCACCATCGCTGCGGTGATCTCGTCCATCATGCTGACCTGGCCGCTCTGCGCCTGATTCGCCTCCGCCGGATCGCCCTGCGCCGCAGTGGATTGTTCGGCCGGTGCTGCCGGCGCTGCCGCCACGCGGATCAGCTCGATGGGCGGTGTGCCGGGCAGGGTCATGACAGCTTTGTCGCCGCCGAGCAGGTTGATCAGCAGCGGCGGCATGCCGCCGTCGCCGATGTTCAGGGTGAAGAGATCGCCGTTGCGTGTCGACGTATAGGGCAGCGGCGGCTCGTCCGGGCCGAACTGCAGGTGCTCGGCGGTGACGATGAGCTGCTCCCGCTGGCCGGTCGCGGGATCGACGGCGGACCAGGTGCCGTGCAGCGGCTCCTGCTGTGCGGTGGCACTGCCGGGCCATCCGGCCAGACCCAGAATGGCGGCGGCCAGAACGAACAGGCTTCTCATGTCTAGGACTCCCCAAGAATACGCGATGGACGGCAACCGGCCGCTGCCGTTCCCCAAGAGCGGACTGGCAGCAGGACTGCGGCGCTGCTGGACGGACGGGCGAGACTATAGCCCCTGTTGGACTCCTGGCGGAACTGGGATCGATATCCCCTCGTCGAAAGGGTCTCCCCACCCCCCGAAAGAGCCGGACCGGCCGCGTAGGCGCGGCTGTGCGAAGGGGTGTAGGATGGCCGGAGCTTGGGACCGGCGACCTGCAGGCAGGGAGCGATGGCCGACAACGATCTTGTCAATGACGAGCTGGAACGGGTCTATCGCCTCTATGGCGAGCGGACCCGCCACTTCCGCCGCAGCCTCTATGTGCTGATCATCGTCGGGCTGGCGGTCTTCTTGCTCATCGTCGTGCCCTTCCTGACGTTTCGCGATCAGCTGGCCGCGCAGCAGCAGCGCGAGGCGCGGCTCGCCACCGAACTGCAGCAGGCCCGCGACCTGGTCACCGACACCGAGTCCGGCCTTGCGTGGGCGCGCGAGCTGCGGGCCGCGATCGCGCGCTTCTACCAGGAGCAGACGGCATGGCAGCTCTACCGGGAAATGGAGCGGGAAGCGGCCGAGCATAGGGGCGAGCTCGAAGAGCTGAAGTCTTACTACGCGCGCTGGGACGACGCGCGTCTGGCGGCCTGGCTGAGCGGCGAGGCCCGGCAGCCGCCGGAGGAGGTCGTGAGGTCGGATCGGCGACTCTACAGCCTGTCGTTCAAGACCTGCTACTGGGACAGCGGGATCGAGCGCGTTTCCTGCCGCCTCTGCGACGGCTTCAGCCGCCAGCACGAGCGTTTCGCCGGGGCTATCTCGCGGCTGCCCGCGGTGTCCGAGGAGATCGCGGCAGCGGCGTCGGCGGATCTCGGCGCGATCGCCAGTCGCGCCTGCGGCTGGCTGACCGGCGGCGAGGTTCATTGGCGCCGCGAGCAGGTTTTCCCCGGTGACAGCGTCGACCGGCTGCGCGGCTGGTTCTCCTACGACCTCAATGCCTACGTCGAACGTTTCGAAGTCTTCGAAGGCAACCTGCGCGAGGCCCTGCCCCAGCGCGCGCTGCAGGTCGAGCGCCTGCAGCGCAGCCGTACCGCGGTCGCCGAGCGTCTCACCATCCTCGAGGCGCAGCTCGGCCGCATCGCCAGCTTCGACCGGGTCGGCACGCCGGTCGGCGACCTGCCGGTGGGCCTCGGCCAGATCGTGCTGCTGTTTCCCGCCGTCCTGGCCTTCGGCTTTCTGGTGGTGGCCAACAGCTATGCCGCCTCCGCCGGTCTGCAGCGCGCCTTCGTGCGGCTGTGCCGCAAGCGCGACGCTGCGGGCGAGGTGATGGACACCGAGCATATCGCGGCCATCGCGCCGCTGTGGCTCGACCCGCGCGATCCGCTCGGCGCGCGCCTCGCCAAGTGGGCGATCCTGCTGACGCCGCTGGCCCTGACCCTGGCCAACCTGCTGCTGATCGCGACCACCGCGGCCCTGAGCGACCAGTTGCCCGACGATGCGGTCATTCCGCCGGTGGCCTACCTGTTGCTCTATGCGGCGGCCCTGGCGCTCTTCGCCGGCACACTCTGGCATATCCGGCGCAGCGGCCGGGCCTTGCCGGGAACCGCCGCGACAGCCCCGGAGACCTAGTTCGCCCTGTGGGCGCCGCGGTTGACCAGCAGGATGCCGGCGGCGACCAGCGCCCCGGCGATCACGATGGCCGCCGTCAGCGGCTCGGCCAGCACCACGGTGGCCAGGGTGATGCCGACCAGGGCGCCGACCGAGCCGATCTGGCTGAGGTAGACCGGTCCGGCCAGCTTCTGCAGCATGAAATAAAGCAGGTAGAGCAGGGCGAAGATCGCCGTCTGGCCGGCCAGGAAGGCGAGGCTGGCGGTGTCCCAGGCGGCGGGGGCCAGGCCGGCGCCCCCGGCCAGCAGCGCCAGCAGCAAGGAGAGGCCGCCGACCAGCAGCATGCCGGGCGAGAGTTCCAACCCGTCGGCGCCCTTGGGCCAGTGCAGGCTGCGGTAAATGTTGCCGACGGCGATGATTGCCGGCGCGCTTAGCGCCGCCAGGAGCCAGGGCGAGACCGCCAAGCCGCTACCGGGAGCGCCGCCGCTGAGGGCGATCGTCAGCGCGCCGCCGAGGCCCAGCAGCACCCCGGCGAGGCGCCGGCCCTGCAGCCGCTCGAGTCCGAAGCCGAGCGCCAGGCCGTAGGTGAGGATCAGCGGGAAGGCGAAGCAGAGTGCGACGATGCCGGCGCCGACGTGCTGCGCGGCACCGAAGGCCAGCGCGTTGGGCAGGGCGAAGAGCAGGCCGGAGATCAGGTAGTAGCGCCGGTAGGGCGCGGTGGTGTTGAAGCGCCGCCCGGCCGCCGTGGTGCAGGCCAGCTGGATCGCCGCGGCGCCGAGGTTGGACCAGGCGAGCAGCGCCAGCGGCGGCCAGCCGGCGAGCGCCGCGGCCTTGGCGATGACCGCGGTGACGCCCAGCAGGGATCCCACCGCCAGCACCAGTAGCAGGGGCAGCAGGGCAGGCCCCGGTGACCGGCGATTCCTCAGGCCGTTGGCGCTGGTGTCGGGGAGGGCCTCGGCGGCGGCGGGCAGGCTCATGGGGGTCTCCGTCGTGGCTGCCGTCCCGGATTGGCGGAAGCCCCCCGAAGGGGGCTTGCCTGATAGCCGCGGGGACGGCAGGCTGGTTAAAAGCTCGATGGAAACCATCTTGTCATAAAGTATCTTGATATCAAGATAAAAAGGAAAAGAAAAATGGATTGGGTCGGCCGGGTCAAGGAACAGTGGGCGCGGGAGCGGCCGGATCTCGAGTTGCTGCCCATGGAAGTGATCGGCCGGCTGAGCGGCGCGGCGGCGCTGATTTCACGCAACCACCTGGCACCGCTCTTCGCCGCGCACGGTCTGCAGGTGGGCGAGTTCGACGTGATCGCCACCCTGCGCCGCTCCGGCAGGCCTCACCGCCTGACGCCGACGGCGCTCTACGAGAGCCTGATGATGTCCTCCGGCGGCATGACCGCGCGCCTCGACCGGCTGGAGAAGGCCGGCCTCATCGAGCGCCGCCCCAATCCCGACGACCGCCGCGGCACCCTGGTCGGCCTGACCCGGAAGGGCCTCGCCCTGGTCGACAGGCTGGTCGGCCTCCATGTGGAAAACGAACGCCGCGTCCTGGCCTGCCTCACCAAGGCCGAGCAGAACGACCTGAACAAGCTGCTGGCAAAGCTGATCGAGGGGATTGGCGGCACAGGCTCCGGAATTGACGCCTGATTGTCGCCCGGCCGCGTTCTCCCGCTACAAAATCTGGCTCAAAAACTCCCGGGTCCGCGGGTCCTGCGCGTCCTTGAAGAAGGTGGCGGGCGGGCCGTGTTCGACGATGACGCCGCGGTCGGTGAAGTAGATGTGGTCGGCCAGTTCGCGGGCGAAGCCCATTTCGTGGGTGACCAGGATGCAGGTCATGCCCTCCTCGGCGAGCTGGCGGATGGTGACCAGCACCTCCTTCACCGTCTCCGGGTCGAGCGCGGCGGTGACCTCGTCGAACAGCATGACGTCGGGCCGCATGGCCAGCGAGCGGGCGATGGCGACGCGCTGCTGCTGGCCGCCGGAGAGCTCGCCGGGATAGGAGTCCTCCTTGCCTTCCAGGCGGACCTTCTCGATCAGCGCGCGGGCGCGGGCCTCGACCTCCGCCTTGTTCTCCTTCAGCACCTTGATCGGCGCCATCATCACGTTTTCCAGCGCCGTCTTGTGCGGAAAGAGGTTGTACTGCTGGAACACCATGCCGGCCTTGCGGCGCAGCGCCAGCTTGTCGAGTTTGGGATCGTTGACCTCCTGCCCCTCGACCTTGATGGAGCCGCTGTTCATCGGCGTCAAAGCGTTGATGCAGCGGATGAAGGTCGACTTGCCCGAGCCCGACGGCCCGATGACGCAGACCACGTCGCCCTTCATCAGGTCCATGGAGATGCCCTTCAGCACCTCCAGATTGCCGAAGGACTTGTGCACGTCGCGGCATTGGATGATCGGCTGGTCGGGTGTCCAGGTCATTGCGGGTCTCTCACTTCCAAACAGGCGCTTCGCCCTTCCCGCCCTTCGAGACGCCCTCCTGCGGCGCGCTCCCCAGGGCGAGGCGGGTTTCTGGTCTCACACAGCGGCGACATCTTGACCTCATGGTGGGGCGCCCCGCAGGGGCGTCTCGAAGCCTGCGGCCTGCGCGCTCTCACAGCTTCACCTGATAGCGCCGCTCGAGGCGGCGGGTGACGATGGCGATGGGGTAGCAGTAGGCGAAGAAGCTGATCAGCACGAAGCTGTAGAAGGGGATCAGCAGTTCCGGGCGGTTCTCGGCGGCCAGGGCGCGGCCGGTCTGGGTCATCATCTCCGACACGCCGACGATGGAGGCCAGCACGGTGGCCATGGTGAGGATGGCGTAGAGGTTCATCCACGGCGGCAGCATGCGCTTCACGCACTGCGGCAGGATGATCTCCCAGAGCGTCTGGCGGCGCGAGAAGGCGAGGGACTCGGCGGCCTCCCACTGACCCGAGGGCAGCGAGACCACGGCGCCGCGGACGATCTCCGAGACATTGGCCATGACCGGCAGGGCGAGGCCGACGGTCGCCTTCACCCAGTCGGGGAAGGGGATCACGGCGAAACCCAGGTCGAACTCGAAGGGCAGCAGGAACATGCAGAAGAACAGCAGCACCAGCCAGGGCGCGTTGCGGAAGAACTGGGTGACGAACCACGAGCCGAAGCGGATCGGCGGTAGCAGCGAGATCTGGAGGAGGCCGAGCGCCGCGCCGATGGCGGTGCCGATGGCCATGGCCAGGAAGGAGATGGCGATGTTGAAGACGAAGCCCTCGAGCAGCACCGGCATCCAGTCGAAGAGGGCGGCGAAGACGCTGCGCTTCACCACGCCGTCCGCTTGCGCCTCGGCGACGCCGGCGGAGACCAGCAGCAGGGCCAGAAGCCAGAGACCGTGACGGCCCCTGAGGCGCGGCAGCGGGCCGCCGGCCTCGCGTTCGCGCGCCGCACGGCGGGCGAGGCGCCCGGCGGCGGGCAGCAGGACGGCCATGTCGCTGGCGCCCTCGAGAATCGGCTTGGCGAAGACAGGCTTGCGCTTGGCGATACCCATCAGCCGAACCCCGGCAGGCGCATGGCGCGCTCCCACCTGTTCATGCCCCAGACCAGCACGCCGACCAGGAAGACGTAGGCGATCAGCAGGAAAGTCATCATCTCCGGCACGTTCACCGAGTCCGACCAGATCTGGTTGGCCATGTAGAGCATTTCCGGCACCGCGATGGCATAGGCCAGGGTGGTGGTCTTCACCAGGTTGACCAGATTGTTATTCAGCGCCGGCAGGCAGACCCGGAAGGCCAGCGGTAGCACGATGTAGATGTAGGTCTGCAGGCGGGTGTAGCCGAGCGCCTCGGCGGCCTCCTTGGTCGACTCCGGCACCGCTTCGACGCCGGAGCGGAAGATCTCCACGTTGAAGGCGCCGGCGAAAAACGAGAGGGAGATCACCGCCCAGGCGAAGTTGCCGAGGATCGGCTCCTGAAAGCCGAAGCGGTTTTCCGTCGTCGGCAGGATCGAGCCGATGGCGAAGTAGAAGAAGTAGAGCTGCACCAGCGGCGGGGTGTTGCGGAAGAACTCGATGTAGCCGGCGACGCAGCGCCGCAGGATCGCCGACTTGGCGCCCTGCGCCCAGGCGCCGGCGATGCCGATGGCCACCGACAGCACGAGGCAGATCAGCGACAGCCAGACGGTCAGCCAGAAGCCGTCGATCAGCCGGTTGCGATCATAGGAATCGTAGATGAAGGTGAGGTTGATCCCGGTGTCCTGGTAGAACACCCGGAACCAGTCGTAAAACGCTTCCACGTCGCGCCCAAGCCCCCCTTGGCTGCAGCTGTCGAGAGAACCCTCCTCACCCAGCTTCGCCTCAGCGCGGTCTTCGGACACGCCGAGGCTTCACAACCCTCTCCCCGAGGGGAGAGGGAGGATGAGGGGGCCTTCTTATTAGCGTTCGATGGCCGGATTGGCGTCGAGGAAGACCTGGTGCATCTTCTTGGCGAAGGGCGTCTGCTCGAGGCCGTACTTGGTCTCCAGTTCCAGGATGCGGCCGGAGAGATGCCAGTTGACGATCATGCCGGACATCAGCGCGGCGAAGGCGTCCTCGCCCTTCTTCACCGCGAGGCCCCAGGGCGCGTCGTCGATGGTCGGCAGCGGCATCGTCCAGCCTTTCCAGTCGTCCTCGGCGAGCCGCGAAACCAGGAAGGAATCGTCATAGACGAAGGCGACGCAGCGGTTCTGCTTCAGCGCCGTCAGCGCCTCGGCAGTGCCCTTGAAGGCGACGATCTCGGCGCCGAATTCCTCAGACGTCTTGCGATTGTAGAAAGCTCCCTGGATGCCGCAGACCGGCGCGCCTTTCAGGTCTTCCCACTTGGTGAAGTTGCCCTTGGTCAGGATGTTGGTGCCCGAGGAGTAGTAGTTCGGGTCGACGATCTTCACCACTTCGCGCCGGTCGTTGCGGTCGGTCATGGTGGCGATCATCAGGTCGATCTTGCCCTGTTCGAGAAACTGCATGCGGTTGGAGGAGACCACCGGCACCAGTTCCAGCCCGACGCCCAGCACGTCGGCCACGTCCTGCGCCAGGTCCGGCTCCAAGCCGACGATCTTGCCGTCGCTGTTGAGGAATCCGTAAGGCGCGTAGTCCGCCTTCACGCCGACGATCAGCTTGCCGCGCTGTCTGATGTCGCTGATCGAGTCGGCCGAGGCGCCTGAAACCGCCACCGAGGTCGCCAGCGCCGCGATTCCCGCTGCGGCCGCCAATGTCTTGATCCACCTTGCCATGAGTCTCCCTTTCTTATTTCTCGTCTCACACTGTGACTGCCAGGGCCAAAAAAAATCGGCACCCGCCTCAGGCGTTGCCTGCGTTCAATGCACACTCCTTTGCCGGCGGAAAGCGCTGCTCCCCTCCTGGTAAGCCGGTAACACTAGAGCATGATCGGCATCAAATGAACCTCCTTTGCGGATTCACCGGTGCGGGCCGGCGCTATTTGCGCCGGAAGTTCATCTCCGGATGTGCCAGCGAGCCGGGCGGCCCGACCCAGGCATAGGCCAGCAGCACCGGCTCATGATCGGACGTCGTGATGCGGTGCTTGTGGCCCGGAAGATTGAGGATCATCGAACCCGGCGTGTAGACGCCGCTGTCGTTCTCCGAGGCCGCGCCACTCAAGCAGATATAGGATTCGGTGATGCCGTCGTGCTTATGCGCGGGATAGGTGCATTGCGGGGCAAAGAGCACCAGGCCGAGGGTCAGGTCGCCGCTGACGACCGGGCCTTGCGGTCCAAGTATCTCGGCAAAGCCGTATTTCTTCTCGAGTGCCTTGGGCAGGCGGTCGTAGCCGTAGCGCCAGTGCAGCCGCTCGGCGACCACCTCCACGGTCCGCACCAGGCCCCGCATGGCGCCCTCCAGGCCATTGTCCAGCGCCCGGTGGAGATGGGCACAGACCGGCAGGCGTTGTGCGTTGCTTTCGACGACGCGAGGGTTGGTCTTCACGCTGGCGGAGAGACGATCGCGGACCTCCTTCATGTGCGCGCGGATCTTGCCGCTGCCGCCGGCCGGGCCGTGACGGTAGGCGCGGTCGAACTCACGCAGCAGGTAGCGCCATTCGGCATCGTCGTTCAGTCGACCGGGTTCCTGAGGGGCGCTGTTCATAGAAACCACTGTTGCCGGAACGGCGTTCGGGTGCAAAGCAAAAGGCGTGGCGGCGACCTCGATGCGACCGCGCAGCGGGTCTACTGCAGCCTCGCGGTGCTACCGCTATCGACTGACAATCAGGGAATCGCCGTCGGTCGACACCACCGCCGGTGGCGGCAGTGCCTCGCTGATGTCGCTGGAGGAGGAGTCGCGGCAGCGCGCGAGAACAAGCCTCTCCTCCGAGGGATGGAGGAGAGGCATAAGGGGAGGGGAGCTTTCGTGGCTTGGGGCTCGCCTCAGGCCGCCGCCGTCTGTTTCAATCGCTGGTGATTTTCGAGCGGCTTGCGGAAACGCTCTTCCGCCAGGCGGTCGGCCGCGTCCGAGGTCGCGACCCCGGCGGCGTCGGCGCGGCGGAAGATTTCCAGCAGGGTGCCATGGATCTGCGCGACGTGGGCGAAGGCCTTGGACTCGTCGTAGTCAGGGCCTTCGTGGCTGATGGCGATGACGCCGCCGGCGTTGATGACGTAGTCCGGCGCGTAGAGGATGCCACGCTGGCGCAGGGCTTCGCCGTGGCGTGCCTCGGCCAGCTGGTTGTTGGCCGAGCCGGCGACGATCTTGGCCTGCAGCAGCGGCAGGGAGGCGTCGTTGACGGTCGCGCCCAGGGCGCAGGGCGCGTAGATGTCGACCGTGGCGCCGGCGATGGCCTCGGGCGCAACCACATGGGCATCGAATTCTTTCACCACGCGGTCGAGGGAGTCCTGGGCGATGTCGGCGACGACCAGTTCGGCGCCCTCGGCGGAGAGATGACGGCAGAGGTAGTAGCCGACATGGCCGACACCCTGCACGGCGACACGCAGGCCGTGCAGCTTGTCGGCGCCGAGGCGATGTTTGGCCGCGGCCTTGATGCCCATGAAGACGCCGTAGGCGGTGGCGGGCGAGGGATCGCCGGCGCCGCCGGCGGTGACGCCGGCCACGTGGCTCGTTTCGCCGGCCATGATCTCAACGTCCGGAACCGAAATGCCGACGTCCTCGGCCACGGTGTAGCGGCCGCCGAGGCTGTCGACGAAGCGGCCCATGGCGCGGAACAGCGCCTCGGACTTGTCGTGGCGCGGATCGCCGATGATCACCGACTTGCCGCCGCCGTAGGCGAGACCGGCGAGCGCCGACTTGTAGGTCATGCCGCGCGACAGGCGCAGCGCGTCGGTCACGGCTTCTTCATCGCTGGCGTAGGGCCACATGCGGCAACCGCCGAGCGCCGGGCCGAGGTTGGTGTTGTGAACGGCGATGATGGCTTTCAGGCCGCTGGCGCTATCGTGGCAGAAGACCACCTGCTCATGGCCGTCGAATTCGCGATGCTCGAATACAGACATGACAACCTCTTGCAATGTGCCCCATTCAAACGGCTTGCCTTTTCCGGCAAGTTCTTCCCTGACTTAAGTGTTGGGGGTTATGCTTAAGTATTCAATAAGAGGTTGTTGTTGTTGCCGAAATAGACGAATTGATAAAGAAAGAGCGTCTGCTTCGCTCAGGAAGCGACGCTCCTTCGGTCTTCAAGGGTAAGATTATTACCCCGGGCAATTGGCGCCCGGGATCAGATTCGACCCTCCAGGGCCGCTTCGAACATCCGGCGCATCTCCGCCGCCCCCGCCGGGACGGGATTGGTGGGCGCCGTCGGATCCTCGGCGGCCATCCGGGCGATCTCGTCGATGCGCTCGTCGCCGACGCCGAGGCCGTCCAGCTTCTCCGGGATCAGCAGTTCGGCGCGCAGCGCCAGGACCCAGTCCTGGAAGGCAGTGAAGGAGGGGTTCGGCAGGTCCAGCCAGGCCGCCAGGCGGCTCATCCTGTCCTCGATGGCCGGGCGGTTGAAGGCCAGGACGTAGGGCATGAAGACGGCGTTGGTGAGGCCGTGGTGGGTGTCGTAGAGCGCGCCGACCGGGTGGCTCAGCGAGTGGATCGCGCCGAGCCCCTTCTGGAAGGCGGTGGCGCCCATGGAGGCCGCCGCCAGCATGTGGGCGCGGGCGACGAGGTTCTTGCCGTTTTTCACCGCTTCCGGCAGCCAGTCTTTCACCAGGCGGATGCCTTCCACGGCGACGCCCTCTGCCATCGGGTGATAGCCCGGTGCGCAATAGGCCTCGAGGCAGTGGGCCAGGGCATCCATGCCGGTGGCCGCGGTGATGTTGGGCGGCAGGCCGACGGTCAGTTCCGGGTCGGAGATCACCGTGCCGGGCATCATCTTCGGATGGAAGATGATCTTCTTGATGTGGGTCGCCTCGTCGACGATCACCGAGGCGCGGCCGACCTCCGAACCGGTGCCGGCGGTGGTCGGCACCGCCACGATCGGCGCGACGCCGTCGGGGTCGACCCGTTTCCAGTTGTCGCCCTTGTCCTCGAAGTCCCAGATCGGCCGGGTCTGACCGGCCATCAGGGCGACCGCCTTGGCACAGTCGAGGCCGGAGCCGCCACCGAAGGCGATGACGCCGTCATGACCGCCGTCCTTGTAGGCCGTCACGCCTTCTTCGACATTGTGGCCGACCGGGTTCGGCTTCACCGCCGCGAACAGCCCGGTGGGCAGGCCCTCGGCCTCGTTGGCGGCGATGGCGTCTTTGACCATCGGCAGCCCTGCCAGGCCCGGGTCTGTGACCAGCAGCGGGCGCGCCATGCCGAGACCCTTGCAGGCCTGGCCCAGATTCTTGATGCGGCCGGGGCCAAAGATCATCTGGGTCGGAAAATTCCAGTTCCCCTTGAGGTTCTGGGGAGTGTCGAGCGAAGCGTCGGATGGCATGGCGGAAGACCTCGGTGGCTGGGCAGCCCAGGCGGGGCTCCCGAGCAGGGATTGAGAAGGCCGCAGTGAGACAAAAAAGCCCCGGCCGGTCAATGACGGAAACGCAGGCACGGAGGACTGGATAGCTGCCATGCATGCGGCGCCGGGCCTTTGCTGCCGCGCAGGTTGCGGCCAGAGCACTTTGCGCCCAATTTGAACCATTCTGTCGGAGCGGATTTGTGTCAGGACCAAGTGGATTTGGCGCCGGGCATAGCGGCGCTATGGCCAAGCCGAAGCCCGCCGGCACTGGCGCAAAGCCGCCCGGCCGCCAAAGGCCCTGGCGGGTTTCCGAGCGGCGGGCGCCCGCTGCGTCGTCAGGCTTGCCCGATGCGCCGCATCGCGCTTCGCCTGCCTCCTGGCGGATCGCCGCACCGCTCGGAAACAGAATTGAGTCAAATTGGGCGCAAAGCGCTCTAGTCTTGGCAGCGCATCTGGCGCAATCCGCAGAGGGATTCCGGGCATGGGCATTCTCGACCACGTCGGCTTCGCCGTCACCGACGTCGCGCGTTCCAAGGCCTTCTACGAGAAAGCGCTGGCGCCGCTGGGCATCAAGCCGCTGTGCGAGGTGACCGCCGAACAGACCGGCGGCGAGGCGCACTGCGGCTTCGGGCACGAGCATCCTGAATTCTGGATCGGCACCGGCCGACGCTTGAACGGTGTGCTGCACGTGGCCTTCACCGCCTTCGAGCGGCCGGTGGTGGACGCCTTCCACAAGGCGGCGCTGGGGGCCGGCGGCAAGGACAATGGCGCGCCGGGCGTGAGGCCGCACTGCCATCCAAACTACTACGGCGCCTTCGTGCTCGATCCAGACGGCCACAACATCGAAGTGGTTTGCCACCTGCCCGAATAGCGTCTTCTAACCGTTCAGCCGGATGAGCTGCGGCAGCCAGAGGGCGATCTGCGGGAAGGCCATGACGATGGCGAGGCCGAAGATCATCACCGCGACGAAGGGGATGATCGAGCGGTAGATGTCGATCAGCGTCACCTCCTTGGGCGCCATGGCGCGCATGAGGAAGAGGTTGTAGCCGAAGGGCGGCGTCATGTAGGCGATCTGGCAAGTGATGGTGTAGAGCACGCCGTACCAGATCAGGTCGAAGCCGAGCGACCCGACCAGCGGCACATAAAGCGGCGCCACGATGACCAGCATGGCGGTGTCGTCCAGGAAAGTCCCCATGAGCAGGTAGGAGAGCTGCATCAGGATGAGGATCTCCCACGGCGTCAGGCCAAGGCGGTCGACGAAGAAACCCTCGATGGCCTTGACCGCCCCGAGGCCGTCGAAGACGGCGCCGAAACAGAGCGCGGCGAGGATGATCCACATGAACATGCAGGAGATGCCCAGCGTCTTGCGCAGGGTTTCCTCCAGGACTTTCAGGGTCAGGCGGCGCTTGTAGATGGCGGCCAGGGTCGCGGCCAGGGCGCCGACCGCCGAACTCTCGGTCAGGTTGGTGTAGCCGAGCAGGAAGAGGCCGGTCATCGAAAAGAAGATGAACAGCGGCAGCAGTCCGGCGCGCAGCAGGGCGAGCTTCTCGAGCCAGGGCAGGTCGCGATCCTCTTTCGGCAGCACCGGACCGAGGTGCGGCTGGAAGTGGCAGCGGATCACGATGTAGAGGATGAAGAGGCCGGCCATCATCAGGCCGGGGAAGACGCCGGCCAGCCAGAGCTGGCCCACGGGCTGGCGCGCGATCATGCCGTAGAGCACCAGCACCACGCTGGGTGGCACCAGGATGCCCAGCGAGGAGCCGGCCTGGATGACGCCGGTCACCATGATCTTGTCGTAACCGCGGCGCAGCAGTTCGGGCAGCGCGATGGAGGCGCCGATGGCCATACCGGCGACACTGAGCCCGTTCATGGCGGAGATCGCCACCATCAGGCCGATGGTGCCGACCGCAAGCCCGCCCTTCAGGCCGCCGAACCAGACATGGAACATGCGGTAGAGATCGTTGGCGATGCCCGATTCCGACAGCATGTAGCCCATGTAAATGAACAGCGGCAGCGTCAGCAGGGGATACCATTTCATCAGCTTCATGGCGGCGGAGAAGGCGATCTCCGAGCCGCCGGTGCCCCAGAGAGCGAGCGCGGCGACGACGGCGACGAAGCCGATGGCCCCAAAGACGCGCTGCCCGGTCAGCAGCATCAGCATCATCGAGGAGAACATCAGGACGGCGATGAGTTCGTAGCTCATGCTTCCTGCTCCCCGTTCCCGGTTTTATTCTGGGCTTCGACATCGGCGGCGTCGCTACTGGGCGTTTCGGGATAGCCCCAGTCTTCGCCGTACAGTTTGGCGATGTCTTTGATAAGGGAGGCGATGGCCTGCAACAGCATAAGGACTATTCCGATACACATGATGATCTTGACCGGTGCCATCTTGGGCCGCCAGAGCGAGGGGCTGACTTCGTTGTACTGCAGGGCATACTGGGTGCTGGATATGCCGCCGTAGAGCAGCAGGGCGAGATAGAAGATCAGGAAGAGGACCGTGACGGAGTCGACCATGGCTTTGGTGCGATCCGACCAGGTGCCGTAAAGCAGATCCATGCGCACGTGATCGCCGAGCTGCATGGAGTAGGCGCCACCCAGCAGGAAATAGATGACCATGAGGAACTGCGCCACCTCCAGTGGCCACCACGAGGGGGCGATCACAGGCCACCACCAATCCATCGGCCACCAAGCCGGCGCGCTGATGCCGGTCGTCACCTTGTTGATGGAGGACCAGAGCAGCACGCCCATCATGGCGAAGACCATCAGCATGGTGATCCGGCCGACGACGCGGTTCACCGATTCAACGACGGTCACATAGGATTTCAGCAGCTTTCGCACGGTTTCTTTCCTGTTCGCTTGCTCATCGCCGGCCGTTTCGCGCCCTAAGCCAGAGTAGTTTGGGGCGACGGCCGAGTCTGGCTGAAGCGCTATATTCTGGGCTGCGGGCCGGGGGCCGCCTGAATTGTACCTTCACCACTTGCCCGGGGATGATTTGGTCTGGTGCTGGAGACCGGCCCCTCGCGAGAGGATCCCTCTCATATCCGCCAGGGCCGTCAAAACCGCCTGCCGCCGGCAAAGCGTTTTTGTCCTTGCGGCGCCAAAAAGAGCGCGCCGGGGCGGCAATTGGCTTCGCGCCGGTTGGCCGGATTCTCTCGACATACCATTTTGTTCAACGGCCCCCGATTGCCGATCCCTGCAATCCCTGGCCCAGCAGCCGCAAGGCCGAAGGAGGGAGATGGTCAGATTCGCGCTTTAGCCGCGCGATTGGCCGGTATCTTAGGGCCGTCATCGAAGCCGATCAATTTCCGTGATGCCAGGCAACGCGGCATCACAGGAAATTGCGCGAACGTATTGAGCGACAACATCTTTTGGTTGCATCTCCAGTGTATCCACCAGGCCCTGTCCGGCGCGCAGTGGCGGGCCGTGACCGCGCCGTGGCAAAATCGCTCCGCCCAGTCGCAAGATTTCCTCGTACCGCTAAGAGTTCCTTCACCCTCGAATAGATAAAATCCCGGATATTTTGAATCACCCGGTGCAGCGGAGGGCAGGCAGCCCCTCCCGCCCGTCCTCGGTTATGGACCGGCGCGCCGCCTCAGGAGGAGGACGCAATGCTTCCCTCGCTGCAAGACCTTCCCGGGATGCTCCCCGGGATCTTCAATCGCGGTAACGCCGCCGTCGCCGAGAATCCCGGGCGCGGTCTCGGGCAACGTCACAATGTCGATCAGGGCCACAATGGTCGTGACAGCCTGTCTCTCTCGCCGGAAGCCCAGGCGGTCGAAAAGGCCGCCGCCGAGGACGGCGAGAGCATTGGCGAAGCGGTCGCCAAGGAAGCCGACAGCAAATCCCTGTTGGGCCAGGCCGGAGGCTTCGTGCGCAAGGCGCTCGAGACCATCCGGCACGACCTGGCCAAGGCGCTGAAGTCGTTCGGGTTCGACAGCGCCGCTGTCGAGAACTTCACCAAGGCTTTCGTCGAACCGGTTCTCGATGCCCTGAAGGAGGGTGTCAGCTTTTCCGCTGAGTTGTCCTTCGCGGCCTTTAGCCAGGTGACGACGACCACCGCCGGCGGCGTCAGCCAGTCGACCTCGCTGGTCGCCCAGTCCCTGGAGATCGAGGTCAACCGGGATACCGGCGAAGTCTCCGTGAGTCTCGCCAAGCTTTCCTTTGAAGAACGGATCCGCACCACCCAAAGCGGGCTGGGCGGCAGCGGCCAGGCGCCGCTGCTGGTGATCGATCCGGATGAGTTGGCGACACCCGCCGAACTGGCGCAGAAGATCCTCGACAGCGGTGTTCAGGCGGCCGAGGCCCCGGAAGCCGGTCCCGCCGAGCAGCCCGAGGGCGCCGAGGAGACCGCCGCTGCCGTGGGCGAAGAGTCCGCGGCGCCAGCGGCGGAACTGGAAGAGACTCTGGCCAATGTGCGCCGGCAGCTTGCCGAAGACGCCGCCGATCTGCAGACGCGTCTGACCATCTATTCGGTCAGCACCTACAAGAACGATAGAGGCGAAACGATCACCAAGCTGCTGCTGGATGCGCAGTTGCGGATCACCAGCCTGGCGAACGATGCACCGGTTCAGGAGGAGGCCGAAAGCCTCAATCTCACGGCCTAAAGGCCAAGAGGACCGGATCCGCGTCGAAAAGGGGCCCTTCGGGGTCCCTTTTTCGTTTGCCCTTTGGTCATTCCTTGGCAAGGGCGCGGTCGAGGAAGTCGAGCCGGTCCTGACCCCAGAAAATCTCGTCGCGGTAGACGTAGCTCGGTGCGCCGAAGATGCCGCGGCTGACGGCCTCCTCGGTCAGGGCCGCGTGGCGCTCCTGCGTGGCCGGCTCCTGCGCCTTGGCCATCAGTGCGTTGGCGTCGTGTCCGGTCTCCTCGGCGACGGCCTTGCAGGTTTCGGGGTCGGCGATATCGCGTTCCTGCTCCCAGACCGCCTGGCCGAAGGCCTGGGCGAGGTCCAGCGGTTTGCCGCCGGTCTCGCCGGCGGCGATGACCATGCAGGCGGCCGTGAGTTCCTGCGCCGGGAAGAAGGCCGGCTCCAGAGTGATCTTGATGCCGAGGTGCGCGCTCCAGCGTTTCAACTCGGTCATGCGGTAGGCCTGACGCTCCGGCGCGCGCTTGGGCAGCGGCAGCCCGCCGGTGCGTGAGAAGACATCGCCGAAGTTCACCGGCTTGACCCGCACTTCGGCACCGTGGCGCTGGGCGATTTCGGCGAAGCGCCGGCTTCCGAGGTTGGCCCAGGGCGAATTCAAAGTCAGGTAGTAGTCGATGATCTTGCTCATACGGCGTGCTTCCTCCTGGGTAGGGATTGTCAAATACTCTGCAGTTCTCTTTGACTATCTCGCCGCCGCGCTGTCGTCCAGCTTCGTGGGCGGATTTCCGGTCGATGCCTCTCGCCGCCAAGGAGCCGAACTGCTAGGGTCCGGCCCTGAACCTGACCCGAACATTGAAAATGGATACGATTGTTGTCTAGGCGGATCACCTTTGTAAGACAGAGGCTCATCCCTGGTCCGGTCCTGGTCTTTTCGCTGGGCCTCTGTCTCGCGCCACTGGCGGCGCAGGCGGCGCAGGCGGCAGCGGACCAGGCGCGCGAGGCCGTCGGCCTGTTCGTGCAGTCCTGCCTGAAATATGTCGAGGATCCGGTTGACCTCCAAGCCTGGATCAAGGCCACACCGCAACTGCGCAAGTTCCCTGCGGACCAGGCGAAAGCCTTCCTCGAGGGCAAGCGCGGCGATGTGTGGTCGGCGGAGAACGATGCCGGGCTCTTCGCTCTTGTCGTTTTTGCCGACGATACCTGCACGGTGGTGGCCCAGCAGGCAAGCGCGGATCAGGTCTCCCTGGTGTTTTCCGAATATGTGCGCAAAAAGCGCCTGCCGCTCGACAAGATCGGTGACCGCAAGGAGTTCATTCGCGGCATCGACCAGCGCGAGGAGATCTATCGCTCCAACGATGGACATCTGCTCTACGAAGTGGTGCTGATGACTTCCAAGTCGCTGCGTGCCGACGCCCAGGCGGTGCTGACGACGCGGCCGAACCGCTAAGGCGCGGCTTCCTTTGCCTTGGCGGCATCCTCTCGCAGCACCTTGCGGATAATCTTGCCGGTGGCGGTCATTGGCAGGCTGTCGACGAAGGCGACCTCGCGCGGGTATTCGTGCGCCGCGAGCCTGGTTTTCACGAAGTCCTGGATTTCGCGCACCAGGGCCGCGTCGCCCTCGTGGCCCTCCTTCAGCACGATGAAGGCCTTTACGCGTTCGGTGCGAACGGGATCGGGCACGCCGACCGCCGCCGCCATGGCCACCGCGGGGTGCTTGATGAGGCAGTCTTCGATCTCGCCCGGGCCGATGCGGTAGCCGCCGGAGGTGATGACGTCGTCATCACGCCCGACGAAGCGCAGGTAGCCCTCATCGTCCATCGCACCCATGTCGCCGGTCGTCAGCCAGTCGCCGCGGAACTTGTCCGCCGTGGCTTCCGGGTTGCGCCAGTACTCCAGGAACATCACCGGGTCGGGGCGGTGCACGGCGATGGCGCCGGCCTCGCCCTGCGGCAGCTCGCTGCCCGCCTCGTCGACAATCGCGACCCTGTGACCGGGCACGGGGCGCCCCATCGACCCGGGCTTCACGGCCATGATCTCGGCGCAGTTGGAGACCACCAGATTGCATTCAGTCTGGCCGTAGAATTCGTTCACCGTGACGCCGAAGGTCTCGCGCGACCAGTCGAGCATCTCGGCGCCCAGGGTCTCGCCGCCGCTGCCGATGGAACGCAGCCGCGGCTTCCAGCGCTCGACGGGGCGATCGACCGTGCGCATGATCTTCAGCGCTGTCGGCGGCAGGAAGGCGTTGCGGACGCCGAAGTCGGCCAGCAGCTTGAAGGCTCTCTCGGGATCGAACTTGGCGAAGCGGTGGGCCAGCACCGGCACGCCGTGGTGCCAGGCCGGCAGCAGCACATCCAACAGGCCGCCGATCCAGGCCCAGTCGGCCGGGGTCCAGAAGAGATCGCCCGGCTGCGGCAGGAAGGATTGCGGCATCTCGACGCCCGGCAGATGGCCGAGCAGCACGCGCTGGGCATGCAGCGCGCCCTTGGGCGGTCCGGTGGTGCCGGACGTGTAGATGATCAGCGCCGGGTCGTTGGCCAGGGTGTCGACCGGGAGAAAGCCGTCGGAGGCGCGCTCCATCAATTGCTGCCAATGCAAGGCGTCTCCGCCGTCGACCGAAATGACGGTTTCCAGGGCCGGCAGCTTGTCGCGAATCACTGCGATCTTGCCAAGGCCACTTTGGTCGGTGATGACCACGCGGGCGGCGGAATTGGCCAGTCGGTATTCCAGCGCCTCCTCACCGAAAAGGGTGAAGAGGGGAACCGCGATGGCGCCAAGTTTGTAGGCCGCCAGGTGCGCGATAGCGGTCTCCGGCCCCTGGGCCAGCAGGATGGCGATACGATCGCCTTCCTCGACGCCCTGGGCTTCCAGGACATTGGCGCAGCGGTTGGAGAGGCGCTTCATGTCGCGGAAGGAATAGCGAGTCTCCTTGCCGTCATCGGTTAAGTGGATGAGGGCGAGGCGATCCGATTCTGTCTTTTCTCGGGCCCACTTGTCGCAAGCGTCGACGCCGATGTTGTAGTGCTCGGGAATCTGCCAGCGGAAGGCCGCTGTCATTTCTTCGTAGCTTGCCGCCTTGGTCAACATCTGTGCGTTGCCCGTCTTTGCTCAATTTGGTCCTGCTTGCCAGCAGCATAGCCAAAGCGGCCCCTGGGCGGTACTAACTCATGCTCCGATTACGCCACTAGAGATCTTTCCCGATGTTCCAAGACAACCTTTTGCAGGACAAGCGCATCCTCATTACCGGCGGCGGCACCGGGCTCGGCAAGTCCATGGGCCGGCGGGTGCTGGAACTGGGCGCGCGGCTGGTGATCTGTGGGCGGCGCGAAACGGTGCTGGCGGAAACCCAAGCCGAATTCGAGGCCGACTTTCCGGGCCGCACCCGGGCGCTGCCGTGCGATCTGCGCGATCCGGCGCGGGTCGAGGCCATGGTCGACACGATCTGGGCGGAGGCGCCGCTGGACGCCCTGGTGAACAACGCCGCCGGCAACTTCCTGGCACGGACGGAAAGCCTCTCCCCGCGTGCCCTCGATGCGGTGCTGGCCGTCGTCATGCACGGCACCGCCTACGTGACGCTGGCCTGTGGCAGGCGCTGGCTGACCGAGAAGCATGCCGGCACTGTGCTCTCCATCGTCGCCACCTACGCCGCGACCGGATCGCCCTTCGTGGTGCCCTCGGCCATGGCCAAAGCGGGCGTGCTGGCCATGACCCGTTCCCTGGCGGTCGAGTGGGGCGGGCGCGGCATTCGCCTGAACGCCATTGCGCCGGGGCCCTTTCCGACCGAGGGCGCCTGGGCGCGCCTGGTGCCCAACGAGGAGATGGACCGCGCCTGGATGAGTAAGATTCCGCTCGGCCGCGTCGGCGAGCACCGTGAACTGGCCGATCTCGCGGTCTTTCTGCTGGCCGAGGGCTCCGGCTACATCAACGGCGAGGTGGTCACCATCGACGGCGGCGAATGGCTGAAGGGTGCCGGCCAGTTCTCCCTCATGGAAGCGCTCAGCGAGGCCGATTGGGAAGCCATGCGCAGCCGCTGAGACCATAGCTCCGCGCAATTCTTCATAACTTGTTCATACTGAGGTTTTCTTTACCCCTGCAGCGGCATCATGGGTGCCAGGATGCTGAAGGCGGGAGTGGAACATGGGTGCGACAGCGCAAAGGCTGGTTCGGTCGGGGGTGCGCCCCTGCGCCACCGCTAAAGTGGCCGCCGCATGAGCGCAACCTCACTCAGTTCCACTGCGGCGCGGGCCGGCGGCGGCCGTCTCTGGGTCCTGCTGCTCAAGCTGTTGATTTCCCTTGGATTGCTGGTCCTGGTCGGGCGCGCCGTCGATCTGCAGGCGGTGGGCGGGCTGCTGCTTGCCCTGCCGCTCTGGGCGGGGCTGGCAGCGGTCCTTTGCCTGGCCGGCGTTTCCCTGGTCTCCGCGCTGCGCTGGTGGCTGGTCATGCGATCGCTCGGCGCGGCGCTGCCGCTGGGCCGGATCACCGCGCTGATGTTCGTCGGCAATTTCTTCACCCAGGTTCTGCCGACCTCGGTGGGCGGCGATGCGGTGCGGATCTGGCTAGTGACCCGCCGCGGCGTGGCGTTCAACCAAGCCTTCAACGGTGTGATTCTGGAGCGGGCGACCGGCCTCATCGTGGTGGTGTTCATGGTCGCCGGCGGCGTGTTCTGGCTCGGCGGCCTTGTCGATCAGGCCGCCATCCGCCTGGCGCTGCTGGCCGCGCTGCCGCTACTGCTTGGCGCCCTGACTTTGCTGTGCCTGCTCGACCGCCTGCCGGCGTCTCTGGCTTTGTCGGCCGCCGCCCTTCCCCTGGCCGGAGCGGCACTGAACCTGCTGGCCGTCATGGCGGGCGACGCCCGCCGCGTGCTGCTGGCCCAACCGCTGTCGCTTTATCTGCTGCTGCTCTCATTGGCGGCTCAGGTCTTCGCCGTTCTGGCGGTCCTGGCCTTGGCTCAGGGGCTGGGGCTCTCGCTCAGCCTTGTCGAGGCTCTGGCGGTGGTGCCAGCCGTCATTCTCATAACCTTCGTTCCCCTGTCTTTCGCCGGCTGGGGGATCAGAGAGGGGGCCGCCGTGGTGATGTTCGGTTTTGTCGGAGTCGCCGCCGACCAGGCCGTGGCCGTCTCCGTGCTCTTTGGCCTGGGCTTGTTGGTCGCGGGCCTGCCGGGCTGCGTCCTGTGGGTCAAGGGAGGCCGCCGGCTGCCGCCGGCGGCCGCCTCGGTATGAGCCGCGCCACAACCGCGTCTTACCTGGTGCATCCGACCGCGCGCCTGGAAGGCGGCGGTCTGGCACGCTTCATGGCCGCCGCCGTCTTCCTGGTGGCGATGCTGGTTGCCGTGGCGGTGCTGTTCCACTTCCGCGATCGATTCTGGTGGGCGCCGCTGGACGGCACCTATGCCTATCTCGCCGAACGGCTACTGGCCGGTGAGGTGCTGGATAGCCGCGCTCAGGGTCTGCCCATCGGCCTGGTGCATTTCGTCAATGCCCTGTCGTTCCGCGCTTTCGGCGTCGATCTGGTGAGCCTGCGATACCCTCTGCTGGTGCTGACACTGGTGCAGAGCGGCATCACATTCTGGCTGCTCGCCCGGCGCGGTATCCTGCTCGCCTTTGCCGGCGCGATGGGGATGATCTGTCTCACCTTCGTGCAGTTCCTCTCTCCGGTGCCGCAGTGGTATGCCCTGTTCCTCTCGGTCGTGATCGTCGCCCTTTTGTCCGATCATCGGGGAGCAGGGCGCGGCAGCCTCGAACTCATCGGTTTTCTGCTGGCGGCGATGTTCTTGTTTCTGCCGCTCAGCGGCCTCTTTGCCGCTTTTGGAGTGCTTACCTTCCTGTTGTTGCAGGAACAGCGGCCGGCGGAGCGTGAGCGGGCGCTCCTGGCGCGCGGTCTGGCCCTGGCGATGTTTGCGGCTCTGGCGATCTACCTGCGCGCCAACACCGACATCACCTCCGCGTTGCTCTTCGGTGCCGGTCCACTGCTGCTGCTCGGCTTTGCCTTTACCACCGCCAGCCTCAGCGATGGTTGCCTTTGCCGCCTGCTGCTGCGCCTGGGGCTTGGTGTTCTGCTGGCCATTCTGCCGTTCGCCGCCTACTACCTTTATCAGGGTAATCTTGGCGGCTGGTGGTACGGCGTCGTGGCGGAGATCGTCATACCGGCCGGGTTCGATGCCACGGAAGAAGGGCGCGGCTTTGCCGTTCTGGCCATCGAAGGCCTTGAGCGGAGCCTCAGCGGCGGCCGCGCGGCAATTCTGAATGGCCTGTTTTGGGTCGCATTGCCTTTGCTGCCGGCCAGCCTTGCATTGGTGCTGTTGCGGATGTTCTTGCGCGGCGAAGCCTGTGGCCGGGCCGCCCTGCCGATTTTCGCCAGCTTCTTCGCCCTGGTTTCGGCCCACTTCGCGGCGCCGCTCTCGCTGTTCTTCGGTGCGGCGCTGACGTTGGCGGCGCTGCTTTACCTCGGCGCGCGGGCCGGCCAGCGCAGCCGGATCGCCCTGGCCGCAATTTGTCTGGTCCTGTCGCTTAGCGGGCTGACCTACCAGGCGGGTCAGCCGGTGTCCCGTGGGTGGGACGGCATTGTCGCTGGCCGGACCAAGACGATCGTGGCACCCACCGGGCTGGCCCGCGCCAGCCTGACGGTGGCCGCCGATGAAGCGGTCCTCTACGGCCTGCTGCTGAACATGATCGAAACGCACGGCGGCGACGGCGAAGAAATTCTCGTTCTGCCGGCCAGTCCGGAGGTCTATTTCCTGGCCGGGCAGCGCGGTCCTCTGGGCCTTGCAGATGCGGGACGCGGCTTGCGCAGTGAAGCGGCACTTCGGGCGGCGGCGGCGGCCCTGGCACAGGCACCTCCGAGCCTGCTGATCTACCGGCCCGGGGATCCGGCGAACACGCCGCTGCTGCGTCGCCTGGTGGCGGGGCTGCGCGACCGCTACCGCCACGTTGAGACGGCCGGCGGCTTTGAGATTTATCGGCTGAAAGGCTAAGGCGCGCGCCGGTCCGAAGCGCTATGGGGAGTCTCGTTGCGCGAGGCCGAAGAAGCTGCCGATCACATTGTAATGGAAGACGACATAGACGCCGCTGATTATCGCGGAAATCATGAAGGCTGCGATGGTGGCGGCCAGCACCCCGGCGACGCCGTAGTGAATGGCGCCGTAGTAACTCAAAACGGCATTTGCGAAGATGCAGACCAGGCTGCTGATGGACATCGGCAAGATGGCCTTGCGGTAATGCAGGAAGGCCTGATTGTGATAGAAATAGCCCATGGCGACGGTCCCGGCGATCGCCCAGGGGATGAGTGCGAAGGAACTGGAAAAAGCAGCTCCGATCAGGATCGGGGCGGCGGCCAAAGCCATGAGGTAGAAGACGACACCCATCACCGGCAGCAGCAGCACGAAGCTCAGCGACACCGCCGAAACTTCTATTCGATAATTGCTTTGCAACTGACCGAGCCGTTGAAACAACCACGGCATCCAGGCATGGAGGAAACCGTTGACGCCGACGAAAAGCGCCGAGCCGAAAAGAGCCGCGACACCGTAGAGTCCGTTCTCACTCAAGCCGAGAATGTGGGAGATGATCAAGCGGTCGGTGAGCGGCACTGCGACAAGACCAAAGCCGGTTGGCAGATAAACCAGCCCGAACTTCATCATTTCCTTCAGGCGGGCCTTGGAGGGCAGCCACGATTTGAGGTTCATCTCGCTGGCCAGCCAGAAGACTCCGACCACGCAGGCGATGATCAATCCGGCGATCTTGCCGGCTATCACCCCTTGCCAGTTCCATCCCTGATAGACCAAAAGGGCGATGATCAGGAAACCTGAGATCGACTGCACCAACTGAAGTGCGATGAAGTGTCCGCGCTTCTCGGCGAACTGGTTGAAGGCCAGGACGAAGTAGAAGTTCACGTAGAGATAAGCGGCAAAGACGATCGAGACAATCCAAGGGGCGGGGAACTTCACCAGGGCCGCAAGGGATTGGTTGAAGAGGGCGGCGAAGATGCCGAGGAGCAGGGCGGATCCCGTCGAGAGGTAGAATGCTGAGACAACAAAAGCGGCCCGGTCGGCGCTGTCCATCTCATAGAATTGCATCTTAAGCGCGTCCTGGATGGTAAGGTTCACCACGGGGCGCAGGAAGGCCACCAGAGAGACGAAGAGAACCCAGATGCCGTAGTCGTGGGGGTCCAGCAGCCGTGTTAACAGAATAGCGAGAAAGAAAGGCGAGAGTGCCTCGATGCTATTGGCAAACGAGTAGAATATCGAAATGCCTGCCAGCTTCTTAAACAGCTTGAACATATTAGTTTTCTTAGGTTTTTATCTTTGGTGAAGAATGTACTCACTCGGCAGGGCATGTTGGATCGTAAGAAAGCTGGACGGGTCTGCCAGACGCTTGGCGATCTTCGCCGACGTTGTTCAAAAAAATATTAAGGTAAGATTTTTCTACGATATTTACGAACGCGTTCCAGTATTCGTCAAATCCCTATTGTTATTGATCTATGGCCTCAAATGCTACCTCTCTATCGGGTGGCGGAGAGCGGGCACGGCGGATCTGGCCGTCTTCGCGTCCTATCCGAACGAGCACGTAGCCATTCGCCATGTACTGCATCACGTGCGCAGCGTAACCGTCGGCGAAATGGCCGCCTCCAAGCGGAATTGCTTCCGCCTGTCCGCCTTCAGGGCGCTCCCGGCCTATCTGGTGTCAGCGCCGCGCCTCCTGCGGATAGCGAGGATGCTGGCCAGGCGGTTCCACTTCATGCCGGCCTGCCGCATCTTCAGCACCATGACCTTTTATGCGCGTTTTTTGCAGCTGCTCGAACGGCCGGGTGTAAAGGCGGTGCTGATCGCCAATCATTACTCGCCGGAGTGTCTTGCCCTGGCGGCCGCGGCCCATCGGCTGGGCAGGAAGGTCTTGTTCACCAACCATGCCAATGCGACCTGGGATGAAGGCTATGTGCCGCCGTTGATGAGCGACCTGGCCGCGGTTACCAGTCAGGCGGTGCTGGACATTTACCGGCAGCACACTGGGACGGACATCCGGGCCGTGTTCGTGCCGCTGCCGGCGCCGCAAAGGCCTATGCAGTACGCGTTCCCGCCGGCCCAGCCGATCACGGTGGGCATATTCCTGACGGCGCTGACCAACATGGAGCGATTGGGCAATCTGGTCACGGAGCTCGAGCAGATCCCCAACCTTGCCGGGATCCTGATTCGCCCGCACCCGGCCAAGGTCATCAAGGAAGACCTGTCGGGCCTCTGCGCCCGCGACGAACGTATCAGGGAAACGTTTGGTATGCCGCTGGATGAAAATATCCAGCTTTGCGACATCGTCATCTGCGGCAACAGCACCGTGACCGTGGAGCTGTTGCGCGGTGGCGTGCCGGTGCTCTACGACGCCTCGCTGGACAGCCTCCCGTATGACTACAACGGCTATATCAAGCGCGGATTGGTGCTGCCCGCGCCGCTCCAGCTGGACGCCTCCGTTCTCCAGGCGGCCGGCGCTTTCTACGGCGGCCCTTCCTGGGTCGGCACCATGCGCTACTTCGATGCCGGATATCTGCAGGACGAGGATGCAATGCTCGAAGGACTGGACGACACCATTCGGGAGCTGACCCGATGACGTCGGTGGGAGCGCCCCTGTGGATCGGCAGGCTCGTTCTTGCCGTCTTCGTTCTCTATGTCTGTGCGATCCTCGCCTACCAGGTGAGCCTGATGGTCGATGCGGACTACCTGCACGAAGAAATGCGGCTGCTTTTCAGGTCTTATCTGCTCACCGATCCAGATCTGTTTGGTGACGACTACTTGACCGCTTTTGTCGGCGCCTTCGATCAGCCCCTGCTCTATGACTGGATCACGCGACTGTGGTTGGGGGCGGGCGGCGATCTGGTTGTCCTGCATCGACTTGTTCCACTGATCTGCTGGGGCGTCTTCCTGGCCGGCCTGGCCGTTGCGGCACGCCGCCTGGGGGACCGCGTCACCGTCATCTTCGTCGTCGGTCTCGCCGTGGCGCAGCCCGCCTATCTCTACCAGATCACGTCGGCGCTGCCGCACAGCTTCGCCTTTCCCCTGCTGATCTGGGCCTTTGTGGCGCTGCTCCATGGGTCCATCCTGGGCCTTGCCGCTCTCACGGTTCTGTCCGGGCTTCTGTACCCTGCCATGGCGCCCTTGGTGGGCCTGCTCTTGGCTTGGCGTGTCGTCATCTCCAAGCGCATTTGGAGGCAGGACAATGCCGGTCGCGTGAGGAACCTGCTGCTGCTTGCCGTGACCGGCGCTGTGGCCGTCTGGCTGCTGCTCGGCACGCTTAGCGGTCCGGCGGATTTCGGCGCGCCCCTCGAACCGATGCAAGATGTTGACGTCTACCCGGAGAACGGTCCCGAAGGCCGGCATTTCTATGGGGTTTTCAACCCCTTTACCTATGTGGCGGCGAAGGCCTTCGTGCAGTTCAACGACGTCTTCGGCAAGTACAAGCTGCTGCTGCTGGTGATCTACGGCCTGTTCAGCATCTACGGCATTTGGGCCCTGCCGCGGGAGCGTGGCGCCGCGGTCGCGATGCTCGCGATGATCCTTTGCGGCTTGGCCGTCTGCCTGGTGGTGCTGGCCCTCAAGCCCTTCCACATATACCGCTTCGTGCTCTACCCGGCTTTCACCGTTCTGCCGCTGCTCTTTGTTGTGGGGGTGCGGGAGTTTTGCCGCAAACTTCTGCTCGGCCGTGGCCATCCCGAGCGGGCGTCCGCGGCGCTGCTGATCCTCTTCACAGTCTCACTGGATGGTTTTGATCACCAGAAGGTCGGGTACTGGTGGCGTCTCAATCCGGATTCCCGCGCGGTCGTGAGCTTCGCGCAGGATCAGCCGCCGCGCACCCTCTTCGCCATCTGGCCCGGCAGCGATGAGATCCTCGAGTTGATCCCCTATCTGGCCAAACGCCCGATTTTCGTTATGAACAAGGCCCACTACCCAACCTACGAGGGCCACATTCGGGAGATGCGGGCCCGGACCCAGGCTCTCATCGCGGCTTATTTTGCGACAGAAGCATCGGCGTTAAGGGCACTGCATTGCAATTGGGGAGTAGAATTTCTGGTCGTCGAGAAGGCGCATTTCAGCGGCGGTGACGTTCGGGCGACATACTTCGCCCCCTTCGATGCACAGATCGAGGAGATCTGGCGGCGCCATCGCCCGGAGGACTTCCTCCTCAGCAACCCCGATCGCCGCCTGGTGGTCCTGGAGACAGAGAGCTACGCCATCCTTAAGCTGAGCCGGAGCCTGGGCGCAGCGGACTGCGAAGCGACGGCGACCCCGAAGGAGCCGGATCGACGGTCCCCCTGAGGCGCGTCGCGAGCCGGATTGAAGCCCCCGAGGCAGCCATGTAGGATCGGCTGTCGCCACGTAGTGCTGGATGTCCCGCCATGCCTCTCGATCGCGCCGCTGAGCCGGTCTTTGTCCACTCGGCCTGCCCGCATGACTGCCCCAGCGTCTGCGCGCTGGAGGTGGAGCGCCTGTCGAGCACGCGCATCGGCAAGGTGCGCGGCGCCCGCGGCAACGACTACACCGGCGGTGTGGTCTGCGCCAAGGTCGCCCGCTATGCCGAACGGGTGCATCATCCGGGCCGCCTGACGGTCCCCTTGCGGCGGGTGGGCGAGCGTGGGCGGGGGCGGGACGCCTATCAGGAAATTTCCTGGGACCGGGCTCTGGACGAGGTCGCCGAGGCGCTGTTGACGGCGGAGCAGCGCCACGGCAGTGAGGCCGTCTGGCCCTATTTCTATGCCGGTACCATGGGGCTGGTGCAGCGCGACGGGATTGAGCGCCTGCGCCACGCCAAGCGCTATTCACGGCAGAATTCGACGATCTGCACCAAGCTGGTGGCGACCGGCTGGAACGCCGCCTGCGGTGCCCGGCGCGGTCCCGACGCGCGGGAGATGGCAGAGGCGGATCTGATCGTGATCTGGGGCGGCAATCCGGTGAGCACGCAGGTCAATGTGATGACTCACGTCGCCAAGGCGCGCAAAGGCCGCGGCGCGAAGCTGGTGGTGATCGACCCTTATCGTACCGGCACGGCGGCGCAGGCAGACACTCACCTGGCCCTGAAGCCGGGGACAGACGGCGCCCTGGCGGCGGCGGTGATATCGCTGCTGCTGAGCGAGGGTTATGCCGATCGCGCCTACATGGAAAAATACAGCGACTGGGATGCGGAGCTGGAGGCGCATTTCGCCGCCTGCACGCCAGCCTGGGCGGCTGAGATTACCGGGCTTGGCGAAGCGGAGATCGTCGCTTTCGCGCGCCTCTACGGGCAGACCCAGCGCAGCTATATCCGCGTCGGCTATGGATTCTCGCGGGCCCGCAACGGGGCATCCTCGGTGCACGCGGTGGCTTGCTTGCCGACTGTGACCGGGGCCTGGCGGTATCGCGGCGGTGGCGCCATGCAGGGCCAGTCGTCGGTCTATGGTC
Organism: Kiloniellaceae bacterium; assembly: GCA_040217155.1. GTDB lineage: Bacteria > Pseudomonadota > Alphaproteobacteria > Kiloniellales > Kiloniellaceae > Pelagibius. The sequence goes on along the minus strand of JAVJNS010000004.1, from coordinate 92,679 downwards.
TCGACGAAACGCTGATCCAGGGTCTCGACGTGAAAGATCGTTCGACGCGCCTGCTCGACCAGTCGCGCATCGGGCCGATCCTGACCGGCGACCGCCGCGACCTCGGCGACGGCCCGCCGGTCACCGCCCTCTTCATCCAGAACACCAATCCGATGGCGGTCTGTCCGGAAAGCGCCAAGGTGGCTGAAGGCTTCGGGCGCGCCGATCTGTTCACCTGCGTCCACGAGCAGTTTATGACCGAGACCGCGGCCATGGCGGACATCGTGCTGCCGGCCACCACTTTTCTGGAGCATGACGATATTTATGTCGCCAGCGGCCACACCTACCTTCAGGTAACCAAGGCGGTGATCGACCCGCTGGCGGACTGCCGCAGCAATCACGAGGTTCTTTGCGGTCTTGCCGGCCGCCTCGGCGCCGAGCATCCCGGATTCAAGATGAGCGCCTGGGAAATCATCGACGAGACCCTGAGGGCCTCCGGGCTGCCCGACGCCCAAACGGTTCACGGCGCGCATTGGCATGACTGCGTGAAAACCTTCGAGGAGATGCACTTCCTCGACGGCTTCGGCCATGCCGACAAGAAATTCCACTTTAAGGCGGATTGGGCGGCTCTCGGGCGCGACTTTGCCGCCATGCCGGCCCTTCCGGGCCACAATCCCGGCTACGATCGGGCTGATGGCGACCGGCCCTTCCGCCTGGTGGCCGCGCCGGCGCGGACCTTCCTCAACACGACCTTCACGGAAACGCCGGGTTCGCTGAAGCGCGAGCGCCGGCCGACGGTATTGATCCACCCCAAGGCCGCGGCGGAACTCGGCATTGCCGACGGCGGGCGGGTCCGTCTCGGCAACAAGCAGGGATCGCTGGTGGTTCATGCCGAGCTCTTCGACGGCCTTCAGCCTGACGTGGTGGTGGTGGAAAGTGTCTGGCCCAACAGTGCTTTTGAGGAGGGCAGGGGTATCAACCTGTTGACCAGCGCCGACGCCGGGGCTCCGGCCGGTGGCGCCGTGTTTCACGATACCGCGGTTTGGGTCAAAGCCGCTTAGTCTGGCCCGGAGTGGTGGATTCGCCGATGTCGGGCCCTAAATTATGAAAAGACGCGGCCTTCAGTCGTGCTATTGGCAACAACCGAAGTAGAGGGAGAATGGCGAAAGACCCGAAACTCCCGCAAGGCACCGCGGCTTCAGAGGTAGACGCCTTCCTGCGCAAAGTTGCCGCCACAGCGGCACCGTCGAGCGTGGGTCAAGGCCGCCTGATCTTTGCCATGGATGCCACCGCCAGCCGCGAGCCGACCTGGGACCGCGCCTCGCACTTGCAGGCGGAGATGTTCAAGGAGACCGAGGCCCTGGGTGGCTTGTGGGTGCAACTGATCTACTATCGTGGTTTCGGGCAGTGCAAGGCCAGCCCTTGGGTTGCCAACTCCGAGGCCCTGCTGCGCTTCATGACCGGAGTATTCTGTCTTGCCGGGCGCACCCAGATCGGCAAGGTGTTGAAGCGTGCGATCAAGGAGACCCGTGAAAAGAAGGTTTCAGCCCTGGTCTTCGTCGGCGATGCCATGGAGGAGGATATCGACCACCTCGGCCACATGGCGGGCGAACTCGGCCTGCTCGGCGTGCCCTGCTTCATGTTTCACGAGGGTGGCGACCCGGTGTCTCGCCAGGCCTTTCAGCAGATCGCCCGACTCAGCGGCGGCGCATTCTGCAATTTCGACTCCGGCAGCGCCAAGCAGCTGCGCGATCTGCTTTCTGCGGTCGCGGTATTTGCCGCCGGCGGACGCCGCGCCCTGGCCGACTACAGCCGCAAGACCGGCGGGCTGGTGCCACAGCTCACTCACCAAGTGAAATAGGTCCAGGGTAAGCGCACAACAGATGCAGTACTTCATTCTAGGCGTAACCTTGCTGGTGGCCATCCTGTTTCTCGGGCGCTGGTTCGTCGATGCGGATCCGCGCAAGGTCGCGTCGGTACTCAAATGGGGCGGCCTTGGCCTGGTGATTTCAGTCATCCTGCTGTTGGTTGTCAGTGGGCGCATCGGGCTGATCTTTCTCATGGTGCCCCTCATCATTTGGTTGCGCCGCCTGCTCTCCCGCTACAAGGCGTCGAATGGCCCCAGCGGCGGCCAGTCGTCCGAGGTGCGCACCCGATTTCTGCAGATGTGGCTGGATCACGACAGCGGCGAATTGGATGGCGAGATCCTTGATGGACCCTTTGCCGGCCAGTACCTCTCTCAGCTCGATCTGCCGTCGCTTTTGGAATTAATGCGGAACTACGGCGTCGTAGATCAGCAGTCGGCTTCAGTTCTCGAAGCCTATCTCGACCGTACTCAGGATGCGGATTGGCGAGAAGCCGCCGCGGACATGGGGGTCGATTTGGGATCGGGAGAGAAGGCTGACGGCGGCGGCCGTGAACAGCGGAGCCAGCGGTCGGGGCCGGCGGCCTCCGGCGCCATGACGCGGGCGGAAGCCTTGGAAATGCTGGACCTGCAGGAAGGGGCCAGCGCCGAGGCTATACGCGAGGCGCACCATCGCCTGATGCAGAAACTGCATCCGGACCACGGTGGTTCCAACTACCTGGCGGCCAAACTCAATGAGGCGAAGGATCTGTTGCTACGCCATTAAACAGCGAACAAGCGCCCGGATTTCGTGCCTTTAGTGTCACTTGTCGCTCCGGGTTCGCTATGGCACTACAGCCGCAGCCTTGGCCCACGACACCCTAAAGATCTTTTCAAGAGGCATATCTTTCAATGACAGGTACCATTCGCAAGGCGGTCATTCCCGTGGCCGGTCTCGGCACACGATTCTTGCCGGCGACCAAGGCCATTCCCAAAGAGATGCTCCCCGTCGTCGACAAGCCGCTCATCCAGTATGGCGTCGAGGAGGCGCGCGCGGCCGGTATCGAGGAGATTATTCTCGTCACCAGCCGCGGCAAGACCGCCATCGAAGACCATTTCGATCATCATTTCGAGCTGATGGAGAGCTTGGCGGCGCGCGGCAAGACGGCGGAGCTGGAGCTGGCCCGCGGCATGACGGGTGTCGCCGGCAAGATCAGTTTCACCCGCCAGCCTGAGGCCTTGGGGCTTGGCCACGCGGTCTGGTGCGCGCGCAATCTTGTCGGCCGCGAGCCCTTCGCCGTGATCCTGCCCGACGACTTGGTGCTGCATCCGCGCGGCTGTCTGGCGCAGCTTGTCGAGGCCTACGGGAAGGTCGGCGGCAACATCGTTGCCGTCGAGGACGTGCCGCGTGGAGAGACCAACCGCTACGGCATTCTTGACGTGATTGAGGACGATGGCCGTCTTGCCAAGGCAAAGGGACTGGTCGAGAAGCCGGCGCCCGCCGAGGCGCCCTCGACGCTGTCGATTATCGGACGCTACATTCTGCAACCGGAAGTCTTTGATGAGCTCGACCGCCAGGACAAGGGCGCCGGCGGAGAGATTCAATTGACCGACGCCATGGCCCGGACCATCGGCGACCAGCCTTTCCACGGCCTGCGCTTCGAGGGTAAGCGGTTCGACTGCGGCAACAAGGCCGGGTTTCTGGAGGCCAACATCGCCTATGCGTTGGAGCGCGATGATCTGCGCGAAACCGCGCGCGATATCATCCGGCGCTACGGCGCTGCTTCCTGATATGTTTCTGCGGGCGCCGGCGTCGCGGACGCGAGAGTCCCAACTGGAGTAAGCTGAATGCGTATAGCGATGGTCGGCACCGGCTACGTCGGTCTGGTATCCGGCGCCTGCTTTTCGGAGTTTGGCACCGACGTCATCTGCATAGACAAGGACGCGGGAAAGATCGAGCGTCTGGAACAGGGTGAGATCCCGATCTTCGAACCCGGCCTCGACGTTCTGGTGGCGAACAATCGTGCGGCAGGTCGGCTGAGCTTCACGACCGATCTGGCGAAAGCCGTGGCGGAGGCCGACGCGGTCTTTATCGCGGTCGGCACACCCACCGGCCGCACCGGCGGCGAGGCTGATCTGTCCTACGTCTACGATGCCGTCCGAGAGGTCGCCGCTCATCTGAACGGTTACACCGTCGTCGTGAACAAGTCGACGGTGCCGGTCGGCACTGGCCGCGAAGTTGAGCGCATTATTCGCCAGACCAATCCCGCCGCCGAGTTCGACGTTGTCTCCAATCCGGAATTTCTGCGCGAGGGTGCTGCGATCAACGACTTCATGCGGCCGGACCGAGTCATCATCGGCGCAGAGTCCGACCGGGCGCAGGAAACGATGCAGGCCCTCTACCGGCCGCTGTATCTGATTGAAACACCGATCCTCTTTACGACATTGGAGACCGCTGAACTCACGAAGTATGCGGGCAACGCATTCCTTGCCACCAAGATCACCTTTATCAACGAGATCGCCGATCTTTGCGAGAAGGTCGGCGCCAATGTCCACGATGTCGCCCGTGGTATCGGCCTGGACGGGCGCATTGGCCGCAAGTTCCTGCACCCTGGCCCTGGTTACGGTGGCTCCTGTTTTCCGAAGGATACGCTGGCGCTGGTCCATACGGCGCAGAAAGCGGGTGCGCCCGTGCGCATCGTCGAGACCGTGGCCGACATCAACGACAAGCGCAAAAAGGCCATGGCCACGCGCATTGTCGATGCCTGCGACGGCTCCGTTGCCGGCAAGACCGTCGCTATTCTCGGGGTGACATTCAAACCCAATACCGACGACATGCGCGATGCGCCGAGCCTGGAAATCGTGCCCGCCTTGTTGGCTGCCGGCGCCAAGGTACAGGCCTATGATCCAGAGGGCATGGCGCAGGCCGAGCCTCTGTTGCCCGGCGTAAGCTGGTGTTCGTCAGCCTACGAGGCGATGAACGACGCCGATGCGGTGGCCATTCTTACCGAGTGGAACGAATTCCGGGCGCTGGATGTGGAGCGCATCAAAGAAGCGATGAAATCCCCTGTCATGGTCGATCTGCGCAATATCTACAGCCCCAGCGACATGACCGCGGCCGGATTTCGCTACAGCTCCGTCGGCCGTCCCCAGTCTTTGTCAGGCAAGTAACCGTGGGCGCCCCCGGGTTGCCCGATCCCAAGGCGCCGCACCGTTTCGATCCGACGGTGCTGCGCGAGTACGACGTTCGCGGCATCGTCGGGGAAACCATTACCGCCGCCGATGCCTTCGCGCTTGGCCGGGCTTTTGGCAGTTTCGCCGTGCGCCGGGGCGCCCGGGTGCTGGCCATAGGGTACGATGGGCGCCACTCCTCACCGGAATTGGCGGCATCACTGAGTGCCGGTTTGGCGGCCTGCGGTGTCGAGGTGCTGGTCATTGGCCGGGGCCCGACGCCGATGCTGTATTTCGCCGCCTACACCATGGAGGTGGAGGGCGGTGTCATGATCACCGGCTCGCATAATCCACCGGATTACAACGGCTTCAAGCTGGTTCTGCACAAAGCTTCGGTTTTCGGGCCGGACATTCAGGAACTGGGGCGCCTCGCCGCAGCGGCGGACTACGTGGACGGTGCCGGTACAGTGCGCGATCTCTCCATCTTCGATGCCTACGTCGCCCGAATTCTCGAGGATGTCGACGGCAACCGACCGATGAAGGTGGCCTGGGATGCCGGCAATGGCGCCATGGGGGAGGCCATGTCTGCCGTGGTTGCGCGACTGCCCGGCGAACATTTCCTTTTGAACCAGAAGATAGACGGGACTTTTCCCAATCATCATCCCGACCCGACCGTGGCCGAGAACCTGAAGCAGTTGCAGGAGACGGTACTGCGGGAAGGTTGTGATCTCGGTGTGGCCTTCGACGGCGACGGCGATCGCCTCGGACTGATCGATTCCCAGGCCCGTATCGTCTGGGGCGACCAGATCCTGCTGTTCCTCGCGCGCGATATCCTGAAACGCCATCCCGGTGCCACCATCATCGGCGACGTGAAGTGCAGCGAGGTGCTGTTCGATGGCATTGCCGCGGCCGGTGGCCGGCCTTTGATGTGGAAGACCGGTCATTCTGTCATCAAGGCCAAGATGACGGAGCTTGGCGCGCCCTTCGCCGGTGAGATGGCGGCGCACTTCGTCTTCGCGGATGGCTTCTATGGCTATGACGACGCGCTCTATGCGGCGGTTCGGGTGCTGGCGATTCTGCAATCGTCGGAGGAGACCCTGGCGCAATACCTAGATTCCCTGCCCCAGCCGGTGAATACGCCGGAGCTGCGCGTGCCCTGTCCGGAAGATCGCAAGCTGGCCGTTGTCGAAGAGGTCAGGCAGCGCTTGGCCGCCGTGGGGGCGGAGGTCACCGCCATTGACGGGGTACGGGTGCGCGAGGCGGGGGGCTGGTGGCTGCTGCGCGCCTCCAACACCGAAGATGCGCTGACGGTACGCTGCGAAGCGCCTGACAACGAGCGCCTCAAAGCTCTGACCGACCGGCTGGCCGCTGAGCTCCGGGCCAGTGGACTGGAGCCGCCTGCCTTCTAGAAGCCGTCAGTTGGAGCCCTGGGCCAAAGGCTGAAGGACGACGCAGCTCATGCGCGCCGCGATCAGCTCCTGGCAGGCGGAGCGCGCCTGTTGCTCATAGAGACCGGTCAGCTGTGAACGGTAGAGCGTCCCGGCGCTGGGCGAATTAATCCGTTCGATGGCGACCTTTGCCCCTTCAAGGCTCCGCGGGGCTGCGTTGAGTGCCGCCTTGGCGCTGCCATGGGCCGCCTTGAATCGGCTGAAGGCACCGACCTGTACCGTCCAGTCGTTGGTCAGGATCTCGGTTTCCGCCGGCATGTCCATGGAATCGACCGCAGCAATCTGAGAGGAAGCGGCAACCGGCTTTGCCGGGCGGCGGCGCGTCGGCGCCATTTCCGTCGGCAGCGTCGCCGCCGAGGCGACGACCACCGGTGCGGCGGGGTTCTGGAAGGGGTTGCGCCCGGGAACCTTGGGAATGGTCTTCACATCCATGGCGGCCATCTTGGTGAATCCGCGGTCGAGCAGTTTGACCATGTGACGGTCGCGCGACCGCGCGGTCTTGCCGCCGAAGACCACGGCGATCAAGCGGCGCCCGTCGCGCTCCACCGAGCTGACAAGGTTGAAGCCGGAGGCGCGGATATAGCCGGTCTTGATCCCGTCGGTGCCCTTGTACCTCTTCAGCAGCCCATTGTGGCTACGGTAGGTACGGCCCTTGTACGCGAAGCTGCGGACCGAAAAGTAGTGATAGTACTGCGGATAGTCTTCCATCAGCGCCTTGGCCAAGCGGGCCATGTCGCGCGCGGTGCTCTTCTGACCGCGGTTGGGCAGGCCCGAGGCATTGCGAAAGGTTGTGCGGCTCATGTCCAGTTCGCGGGCGCGCTGGGTCATCATCTGGGCGAAGGTGGTTTCCTTGCCGCCGAGCGCTTCGGCAATCACGACGGCAACATCGTTGGCCGACTTGGTGGCGAGCGCAAGGATCGCGTCTTCCAGTTTGATCGTATCACCCCGTTTGAGGCCCAGCTTGGAAGGCGGCATGCCGCTCGCCCGCTTGGACACCGGCAGTTCCTGATCCAGCGTCAGCCGGCCCTTTTCCAACGCCTCGAAGACCATATAGAGCGTCATCATCTTGGTCAGTGAGGCGGGATAGTTGCGGGTATCGGCGTTGACCGCATGCAACACCTGTCCGGTGTCCGCATCGACCACGATCGACGCATAGCGCGCGACGGCTTCGGAAGGCGCAAGCGTGGCCCAGCCGGCAAGAGTCAAAAGCATAAGGAACAGGAGCGCGATCTTACGGAACATCAGGTCTCGCTTTGCAGTCGGTAGGCCGGTCAGTGGCGCGGTCGTGAAAAGGCTACACGGAATTCACTAAAATTGAATTGGCATTCCCCAAAAACCTCTTCGATTCTAAGGTATTGCGGGATTCCCTGTCCAGTCTAATGACCGAGCCATTACAATGTGGTTAAAATTCTTTCAATCCAGAGCGTTGCGGCCGGTCGGCCAGGCAGCGCGGCGACAAAGAACGATTTTGGTTCCCGCCGTACCGTGCATTTGCAGCGGAGCGACACTCCGGCGATGCGAGGGATAAGATCCAGGGAGAGCTGAAGTGGCGCTTCGCCAAGGTTTGCGTCCGGCACTGACGATACTACTCCTGCTCGCCGGCGCCGCACTGGCAGCCTGCAGCTACCGTGGCGATATCGACAATCCGACCACCCTGAAGGCGACCTGGCTCAGCTATCTGAACGGCGACGATATTCGTGCCGACTGCGCCGACAATCGCCGGCTGCACTATCGGGTGATCTACAATGCCGACTACGACGCACAGGTGCGCAGCTACGAAGTGATCGCGGGGGAGGGCGCCGGCGCCGGCACGGCTACCTTGATTTCCCGGGTCCAGGGGCCAAGCGGCCTGGTTTTCAACAAGCACAGCCTCTCCGACCCCCTGGCAAGTGTGCGCTGGACCAAGAGCGTGACGGATTTGAGTGCGGAGCAGTTGTCCCGCCTTGACGTCGCCCTAATGCAAAGCGGCGCCTTCGACCCGGCGCCCAAAGGCTTGCAGCTCTTCTCCAAGGAAACCTACTGGATCTCCAATCTCTGCCGTGACGGCGTCTTCTCCTTCAGCGCCTGGCGCTTTCCCTCCGACCGCTTTGACTCCATCAGCTTTGACGACGTGCTCTTCGCGCTCGATGAGACGGGTGTTGCCGTGCGGGCTCCGGTGGCGGTACCTGTCGGAGCTTCGGCCCGCGCAAATGTTCCGCGGCTGCGGGAGAGCGACGACGCGCGGGGCAACTACTTCAACGTGAAGGTCGGTGAAAACGGCCTGACCAGCCGGCTGACGTTTTAACCCTTGTCTTCGGAGACGATGGTCAGGCGCGCCGAGTTGGTGCCGGGCCGGAGTTCGCTGGCCCAGGGCCCGTCCGGCATTTCGATTGCCAGCTTCTTGATGTGCTCATTCCACCAGATCCGCTGATCGCGCAGATCGTCGTAGTCGTAGTGCGCCTTGCGCCAGCGCTCCTCAGCCCGGCTGTAGGTCGCCAGATCGATGGGAAAGCCGACGTCGGCGGAGGAAAAGCGTGACGAATCGAACGACAGGTAGGCCAGCTTCAGCGCCGTGGTCATCGCCGTGTCGTAAGTCAGCGCCCGATCCAGGATCGGCTTGCCGTAGGCCGTCGCGCCGATGGAGAGATAGGGTGTCCGATGGTCGACCTCGATCCAATTGGCTTCCGGATAAACCAGGAAAATGCTCGCTTCACCATCCTCCGGCAGAGCCCCGGCGATGAGGGTATGCAGGTTGAAGCTGAGGTCTGATCCCTCGATCTGTTCGCGATCTTCCTTGGCGACCTTGCGCAGGCAGCGGCAATAGGCCGTGACGGCGTCCAACAGAGTGGCAAAGCCGGTCGGGTGATTGTCGCGGATATCGCGGTCGAGATAGGAAAGCGTCTTGTCCCGCAGTGAGCGCAGGCCAGACGTCATGACCGCAAACTGGCCTTCACCGGCGCCGTGCATGGACAGTTTCTGCGCATTTGTGACCTGGTTGCCGCTGGTTATGCGGCCATCGGCGAGGCAGACCAAGCCGTCGCGAACCTTGATTCCCAAGCAATAGGTCATACGGTTTCCACTACGAATCCTGCGGGTTTTGGGGTTGTAGCCGCCGCGATACTGGCAGAGCCCCAAACCGCCATCAAGCACCCATTGCGGGAGCCCCCGATGCGGCCCCAGGGCCTTTGTCGAACCGCCGGAACCCCGCTGAAATCGGGGCGGTCAAAAATTTGTTGCAGTGCACAATTATGACTTGACTCGAGCGCCAAGCCTACCACATAACTCGTCATGTTGCGCCGCAGCATAAAGACAGTGGTTCCGGGGTCTGCCCGGGGTGCTGATGCGGCCGCCGGTGGCGGCGCCACCCCCGCTTCGGCAGATACAGAGCCACGTTTTCAACCCATTCACGAACATCGAAACCGGGAGATTTCTCCGATGGCCACCAAAAAGACCCCGACGAAGACTGCTACCAAGAAGCCGGCCGCCGCCGCGGTGACGGCGAAAGCGACTAAGCCTGTTGAGACCACTGCTGCCGCCAGCAAGGAAACCATGGAAGCTGTCGTGAAGGTCGGCACCCAGGCCGCCACGAAGAGCTACGAGCAAGCCGTCTCCATGGCCCAGGAGCAGGTCGACAAGGCCTCGACCAACCTGTTCAAGAGCTATGATGACGTTGCCAACCACGGCAAAGACACCGTGGACGCTTACGTCGAGTCCTCCACGGTCTTCGCCAAGGGCATCGAGGCCCTGAGCAAGGAGCTGATGGGCTTCACCCAGAGCGCCGTCGAAGCCAACATCGCCGCCACCAAGGCGCTGTTCGGCGCCAAAACGGTGAATGAGGTCATCGATCTGCAGAACGAATTCTCGCGGACCCGCTTCGATTCGCTGGTTTCTGAGAGCGCCAAGCTGACCGAACTGTCGATGAGCCTGGCGAACGATGCCTTCGAGCCGATCCAGCTGCGCGTGAACGCCACCGTCGAGAAGATGATGAAGCCGATTGCCGCTTGATGCGGTCTCCGGCTGGCGGCCGGTTCGACGCCGCGTGAGCGGCGGGTTGCGCAACTGTGCCGCCGTCAGATGTTATTGAAGTATCCAGGGCCCGGCGCCGTTGCGCCGGGCCCTTTCTGCGTCCTGGGAACCCGCTGCAGCCCCGCCGAAAGTCCATAGGAAATGATTCTTCAGTTCATTTGGTTGCTTCGGCCCGGCGGCGTCGCATGTCATAGTGGGGCGGGCAGGCTGTTGATATCATTCACGTCGGCTGCGCCGGATCGTTGGCGCGGGGTGGCAAGGGGTTGGCTCGGGATGGCCAGGACGCGGATTTTCTGCAGGGTCTTTTACCCTCGCTAAATCATCCAATATGATTGTAGGTCCATAGTGGCTAGAGCGGATACCAGTCAAGCTGCGGGTTTAGCGAAGATCTATGAGTGAAGATAAGCGGAGCGACGGCGGCACCTCGACCGGCATCATCGTCAAGACAAAGCCCAAGACGAAGAAGCCGTCGATGTACAAAGTTCTCATGTTGAATGACGACTACACGCCGATGGAGTTTGTCGTTCATGTCCTTGAGCAGTTTTTCAGCAAGAACCGCGACGAAGCCACCCGCATCATGCTTCATGTCCACCAGCGCGGTGTGGGCATCTGTGGGGTCTTCACCTACGAAGTTGCCGAGACCAAGGTCACACAGGTGATTGACTATGCCCGTCAGCACCAGCACCCTCTTCAGTGTACCTTAGAGAAGGATTAGAGATCGGATGCTATCGGCCAATCTAGAGCAGACGCTTCATCGTGCCCTGGCGGGTGCCAACGAACGGCGCCACGAATATGCGACGCTCGAACATCTGCTGCTGGCACTGGTCGACGATGCGGACGCCATGTCGGTCTTGCGGGCCTGCAGCGTGGATCTCGAGCGGCTGCGCGCCGATATTCTCGACTACATCGACAACGATCTGGCCAGTCTGATCACCGCGCAGCTTGGCGATGCCAAGCCGACAGCCGGTTTTCAGCGTGTCCTGCAACGCGCGGCAATCCACGTGCAGTCTTCGGGCCGTGAGGAAGTGACCGGCGCCAATGTCCTGGTCGCCATGTTTTCCGAACGCGAGAGCCACGCGGTCTACTACCTGCAGGAGCAGGAGATGTCCCGGCTCGATGCCGTCAATTACATCAGTCACGGGATCGCCAAGGCCAAGGGTCATGAGGAAAGCCGCACGGTCGACGGCGCCGACGAGGAGGCTGAGGCCGAGAAGGTGGTGCGCAAGGGCCGCGAGGCGCTCGATGCCTACTGTGTCGACCTCAACCGCAAGGCCCGCGACGGCCGTATCGATCCGCTGATTGGCCGCAGCGAGGAGATCGACCGCACCATCCAGGTATTGTGCCGGCGCACCAAGAACAATCCGCTCTACGTCGGCGACCCCGGCGTCGGCAAGACCGCCATCGCCGAGGGCCTGGCGCGGCGCATCGTCGACGGCGATGTGCCCGAAGTTCTGCATGGCGCGACCATCTTCGCGCTCGACATGGGCGCGCTGCTGGCCGGCACACGTTATCGCGGCGACTTCGAGGAGCGCCTGAAGGCAGTAGTATCCGAGATCGAGGCGCAGGAGAATGCGATCCTGTTCATTGACGAGATCCACACTGTCATCGGCGCAGGTGCCACGTCGGGCGGTGCCATGGATGCTTCGAACCTGTTGAAGCCGGCATTGCAGAGCGGGCTTCTGCGCTGCATCGGTTCGACCACCTACAAGGAATACCGCAGCTACTTCGAGAAGGACCGGGCGCTGGTCCGGCGCTTCCAGAAGATCGATATCGTCGAGCCCTCGATTGAGGACACGGTGAAAATTCTGCGCGGCCTGAAGCCCTACTACGAAGACCACCACCACGTGCGCTTCACCAACGAAGCGATCCGCACGGCGGTGGAGCTTTCGGCCCGTTATATCGGCGACCGCAAGCTGCCCGACAAGGCCATCGACGTGATCGACGAGGTCGGGGCCTCGCAGATGCTGCTGCCGGAATCCAAGCGCAAGAAGACGGTCGGCGTGAAGGACGTCGAGGCGGTGGTGGCCAAGATGGCGCGCATCCCGCCCAAGACCGTATCCAAGGACGACCGCGCGTCGCTGATGAACCTGGAGCGCGACCTCAAGACCATGGTCTTCGGTCAGGACGAGGCGGTCACCGCGCTCTCCGCGGCGATCAAGCTGGCGCGCGCCGGCCTGCGCGAGCCGGAAAAGCCGATCGGCAGCTACCTCTTCTCCGGCCCCACCGGTGTCGGCAAGACCGAAGTGGCGCGTCAACTGGCCCTTTCCCTGGGCGTCGAACTCACCCGTTTCGACATGTCGGAGTACATGGAGCGGCACTCGGTCTCGCGTCTCATCGGCGCGCCGCCGGGCTACGTCGGCTTCGACCAGGGCGGCCTGCTGACCGACGCCGTGGACCAGCATCCGCACTGCGTGCTGCTGCTTGATGAGATCGAAAAGGCGCATCCGGACCTCTTCAACATCCTCCTGCAGGTCATGGACTACGGCAAGATGACCGACCATAACGGCAAGTCGGTCGACTTCCGCAACGTCATCCTGATCATGACCACCAACGCCGGCGCCGCCGACATGGCCAAGACGGCGATCGGTTTTGCCCGCGATGTGCGCACCGGCGACGATACCGAGGCGGTCAACAAGCTGTTCACGCCGGAGTTCCGCAATCGGCTGGATGCGATCATACCGTTCACGCACCTCTCGTCGGAGGTCGTCTCCCGCGTGGTCGACAAGTTCGTCATGCAGTTGGAGGCGCAGTTGGCCGACCGTCAGGTGACCATCGAACTCGGCGAGGCGGCGCGCGATTGGCTCGCCAGCAAGGGCTACGACAAGCAGTTCGGCGCCCGGCCGTTGGCCCGGGTGATCCAGGAGAACATCAAGAAGCCGCTGGCCGAGGAGCTGTTGTTCGGCAAGCTCGCCAAGGGCGGTATCGTCCATGTCGAAATCGAGGACGGCCTCCCGGTGTTCACCTATCCCGAGCCGCCGCAGCCCAAGAGTAAAGGCAAGCGCGGCGCCAAGAAGACCCCCAAGGGCAAAGGCAGGGGCAAGACCGAGGCGGCGCTCGCCGAGTGAGGCTCAATCGCCTGCCTCCTGACGGATTGCCGCACCGCTCGGAATCAGCATTGATTCAATTTGAGCGCAATGAGCTCTACGTTGCGCAAACATGGCATGCCGGTTGCATTCGACAACAACGCTGCTCGTGAGGTAGTATCCCAGCTTCGAAGGCAGGATAGATATTGGGATCCCCAGACAATGAACCGCAACATCCTCTATCTCATTATTGGCGCGTTGGTCGTTGTCGCCGGGGGCATCGGATATCAGCTCTACCAGGAGCGGCAGACGACCAGTGGCATCGAGCTCAACGTCGGCGAGGGTGGCGTTTCGATCGAGACGAAGTAACCCCTCAGACTTCCGGCAAGGGCTACCCCAAGGCGCCATTCCTATCGCCTTTGTGCCATATGGCCCGTCACCGGGTTCGGTCCCGCGCGGACCGACTCTGGCGCCGGTCTTCCTCTACCCGGTTCCCTCCTTAAACGGACTATGCGCGTCGAGGTAGTCGATCTCGTGCTGCATGGCGCCGCGTTCGCGCTCGAGGAACTCTTCCACCGCGCTGCTGAAATTGGGATCGGCGATCCAATGGGCGCTGTAGGTCGGCTTCGGCAAGTAGCCGCGCTGGATCTTGTGTTCGCCCTGGGCGCCGGCCTCGACCCAGGTGAGGCCCTGGGCGATGGCATAGTCGATGGCCTGGTAGTAGCAGGTCTCGAAGTGCAGGAAACGGAAGTGGCCGAGACAGCCCCAGTTACGTCCGTAGAGCGTGTCATTGGATTTCAGATTGAGGGCGCCGGCCACCGGCTCACCTTCGTAGTCGGCCATCATCAGCACCACCCGCCCGGCGAGGCGCTCACCCAGCAGATGGAAAAACTCGCGCGTCAGGTATGGCTGGCCCCACTTGCGGTCGGCCGTGGCCATGTAGAACTCATAGAAGGCATCCCAGTGGCGCGGCTCGATTTCCCCGCCGCTCAAGGGTCGTAGGCGGATTCCGCTCTCGGCCACCTTGCGGCGCTCCTTCTTGATGGCCTTGCGCTTACGCGAGGCGAGGCCCGCCAGGAAGCCGTCGAAGTCCTCGTAGCCGTGGTTTTGCCAGTGGTACTGCACGCCCAGGCGCTGCAACAGGCCGAAGCTGCCGAAGGTTTCGTACTGCTCCCTGGGCGGAAAGGTTATGTGCAGCGAAGAGACCCGGTGACGCCGCGCCAGTTCCAGCATGGCGGCGACCAGGCCGGCCTCGACTTCAGCTTTGTCGGCGCCGGGGTTGACCAGCAAACGCGGGCCCGTCGCCGGGGTGAAGGGTACCGAACACTGCAGCTTGGGATAGTAGCGCCCGCCGGCGCGCTCATAGGCGTCGGCCCAGTTCCAGTCGAAGACATACTCGCCGTAGGAATGGCTTTTCAGGTAGAGCGGAGCGCAGCCGAGCAGACCGCCGCCCTGCGCGCCGGGCGCGTTCGGCAGTACCAGGTGCTGCGGTAGCCAGCCGCTCTCGGCTGTGGCCGAGCCGCTTTCCTCCAATGCGTTGAGGAAGGCGTGGCTGACGAAGGGATTATCTCCCGCGCAGGCGTCCCAATCGGTGGCCGGGACATCCGCAATGCGGCTGATGACTCTGACCGCCAGGCTGTCGCTTCCGTCCGGCATGCCACCTTTCCTGAGTGTAGTGACAATGGCTCTAACTCATGAGATGTCGTCGTTCTCGCCGCAGACAAGGGTCGCGGGAAATTAGACACTGAGAGGACCGCTTCAGTCCGCCTGCAGGAACCAGGCATACTCCAGCGGGCTGATCTGCGACTCGAAACTGTCGACTTCCATTTCCTTGCAGGCAGCGTAGGCACGCAGGTAGTCGGCGCCCAGATAGTCGGCCAGCCCGCAGGTCTCCGTCAGCATCTCGATGGCGCGGCGCGGTCGGAAGGGCAGGCTTTCGTCGTATTCCTCCGCCGCGTTGCCATCCCAGGCCTCGCCGGGATCGATCTTTTCGACGATGCCCTTGTGGATGCCGCCGAGGAAAGTTGCGAGAGCGAGATAGGGGTTGGCGTCGGCCCCGGCCATGCGGTGCTCGATGCGGCGGGCATTGCCGCCGCCGGCCGGAATTCGCAGGGCCACGGAGCGATTCTCAAAACCCCAGCTGCGCTGAGTGGCCACAAAAATGTCCGGCAGGTAGCGCCGGTAGGAGTTCACGTTGGGCGCCAGGAAGGCCATGGACTCCGGCAAGACCTCCAGCACGCCGCCGATGGCATGACGCAGTGTATCGCTGGCGATCTCCTCGCCGCCGTCGAAGACGTTGGCGCCAGCCTTGTCGAGCAGGCTGACGTGCATGTGCAGGCCGTTGCCGGCGCGTTTCAGATAAGGCTTAGCCATGAAGGTCGCCTGGAAGCCGTGCTTCTGGGCAACACCCTGCACGATACGCTTGAACAGGACGCAGTCGTCGGCGGCCTGCAGCGGATCGTCGACGTGCTCCAGATTGATCTCGAACTGACCGGCGGCGTACTCCGCGGTCACCGCGCCGGTCGGCACTTCCTGGATGGCGCAGGCCTTGGTGATGTCGTCCAGCATGGCGTCATAGGCGTCGAGCGTCTTCATGCCATAAACCTGGGTGCCGAAGTCGCGGCGCCCGGTCACCGGCGAGATCGGCGGCTGCGGTTCACCGCCGGGCAGCCGCTCACGGTCAATGAGGTAAAACTCCAGCTCGAAGGCGACCACCGGTTTCAGGCCGAGGTCGTCCAACCGCTGGGCGACCCGGCGCAACACGTTGCGCGGCTCATAGTAGTAGGGCTCGCCGTCGTCGTCGGTCAGGGTTACCATGACCTGTGCCAGCGGACGCTGCGCCCAGGGCACGGGCAGGAGCGTGCCGGGAATGACCTGCGCCTGGTAGTCGGGATCGCCGTCGGAGAAGCCGATGCCGTCCGGGTCGTGGCTCTCCCCCTGGGTGTCGAGCATGAAGACCGAACCCGGTATGGCAAAGCCAGACTCCATTACCTTGCCAAGCTCGGCAATGGGATAGCGCTTGCCGCGGATGACGCCGGACAGGTCCGGAAAGATGGCGTCAAGCGATCCCGTATCCGGGTAGTTGCTGAGGAATTGCGCTGCCTCGGCGGGCAGTTTCTGAGTAGTGTCTGGCATGATCTCTATTTCGGCTGGAGGCCGGTTGCCCGGTACGGAGGCTCCGGCATCCGGGAACGATTATTCAGGCGATTTCCATCACGGCTTCAACCTCGACGGCGACGCCGGCCGGTAGCGAGGCGGCGGAAACGGCGGCACGGGAATGACGGCCCTTGTCGCCGAAGACTTCAACCATGAAGTCCGAGGCGCCGTTGATGACCTTGGGCTGATCGGTGAAATCGCCGGTCGAATTGACGAAGCCGGTCAACTTTACAACCCGCTTCACCCGGTCCAGGTCGCCGCCGCAGGCGGCCTTGGCCTGGGCGATGACGTTGAGGGCGCAGAGCCGGGCTGCCGCCTGTGCCTCTTCCAGAGGCATACCGTCGCCGAGCTTTCCCTGGTGCTGGAACTTGCCGTCCTTGAGCGGTACCTGGCCGGATATGAAGACCAGGTTCCCGGTCTTCACGAAGCCAACATAGTTTGCCACAGGGGCGGCCGCTTCCGGGACCTCGATGCCCATCGCCGCGAGCCGGGCTTCAACTTCTCCTGCCATGGGGCGGACCCTCCAATTGCTTTGTTCTAGGGGTAGTGAATTCGGTCCGGAGCATAGCCTTGCCCCAGGAGGGCCCACAAGCCTGCCGAGCGGCTAGTTTTACCGGACTGGGCCGAAGGCCCGATCACTCGGGACGCCTCCTGGACCTACCGGATCGGCCGGCGGCTCGAGAAGGCTGGTGGCTCAAGAAGGCCGGTGGCTCGAGAAAGCTGCGCTGCATGAATTGCTGAACATGATGCTCGCCAGTGGAGAACTTCCGAGAAAAGCCGTCTATAGTAGGCCGTCTGGAAGAAGGGGACTATGGATGGTTGCTGTGTTGGTGGCAGAGTTGACTCTCCGCCCAGGGTTGTCCAAAGCCCAGACCTGGGAGCGTGCATGAAGCTACGTTACCTTCTGTTGGTGATTTTCGGCTTGGTGACCACGGTGCCGCTGGTGCTGTTTTGGGCTTGGCCGCACTCCCAATCGATGACCAACGAACTGGAGGACGTGCGCGAGCGTCATCTCTTGATCGCCAAGACCATCGCGGTTTCCCTCAGGCACTATCGTCGGGACGTCGCCAGCACCTTCCAACTGATCTATGCCAACCTGGAGAAGCGGCGCAGGATCGAAGGCGTGGAGGATCTGCTGCAGGAACTCCATTTCCGCAACATCTGTGTCTTCGACGCCGAGAGCGGAGATCTGAAGCAGCGGGTCGACAGCTTCGACAATCGCTGTCCGGAAGTCCTTGGGCGCGAAGAACTGAACTCCTATCGCTCGCTGGCCCCAGATCAGGGCGTGGCAATCTCTCCATTGCAGGCGGCCGATGATGGATCCTCGACGCTCTATGTCACTGCGCGAGAAGATGGTTCGCTCGCGGTGGGCGCGCTGTATCCGGATTTCTTCGTCGATCTCGGCAAGTCCGTGACCTTCGGACGCCAGGGACACGCTGTTTTGGTCGATCAGAGCGGACGGGTATTGTTTCACCCGAACGAGTCCTGGCGGCGTGAGCGGCGCAGTCTTGCCGACCTCCCGCCGGTGCAGGAGATCGTTAAGGGCCAGACAGGTGTGACCGTCTTCGATGCGCCATTTCTCGGCGCTGACGCTGTCGCCGCATTCACCACCGTCGAGGGCGTCGGATGGGGTGTTTTGGTCATCCAACCCTTGAACGAGTTGCGTGAGAAGGCGCAGGAAGTCAGCCGCTCCGCCATGACCGTTGTGGCGATCGGCATGCTGGCGGCGCTCATGATCGGCACTTTGGTCGCCTACTGCATGACGCGGCCCCTGCGCGCGGTCTCGCAGGCGGCCCGGCGGATGGCCGCCGGCGATGCTGAGGCCCGCACGCCTGTCAGCAAAGGGGCGCTGGTGCCTGACGAGGTGCGTGACCTGCAAATCTCCTTCAATGTCATGGCCGAAGCCATGGAACGCTCCAAGCGCGACGAACACGAGGCGCGGCTGCGCGCGGAGGAAGCCAATCGCTCGAAGTCCGCTTTCCTGGCCAACATGAGCCACGAATTGCGCACCCCCTTGAATGCGATCCTTGGGTTTTCAGAAGTCATTCTGGCTGAAACCTTCGGCAAGATCGGCTCGAACCGCTATGCGGAGTATCTGCGGGATATTCGAGTCAGCGCCGGCCACCTGCTCGAACTGATCAACGATCTCCTCGACCTGTCGCGCATTGAGGCCGGGGCCGTCAAACTCAACGAGGCCTGGATCGATCTGACCGAAGCCCTGGACGAGAGCGCATCGATGTTTCGCGAAAAGTGCGTCTCGGGTGACCTGGACCTGGTGGTCGATGTTTCTGGTGTGCCCGTTGCGATTCTCGCGGACGAACGGGCCCTGCGGCAGATCCTCATCAATCTGCTGTCCAATGCGGTGCGTCATACGCCGGCCGGCGGTGGTATCACACTGGGTGCCCGGGTGGACGCAGACGGTGGCCTCAATATTTTCGTCGCGGACACGGGAGTCGGCATCCCGGCGACGGACCTGGAGCGTGTTCTGCAGCCTTTCGAACAGGTGACGGGCGAGCAGGGGCGCCAGCACGAAGGCACCGGCCTCGGGCTCTCCATCGTCAAGGAACTGGTCGACCTGCACGGCGGAGAGCTGAAGCTGGAAAGCGAAGTCGGCAGGGGCACGACCGTGAACTTCCGCCTGCCGCCGGCGCGAGTTGACGAAACCGGGAAGGTCGACCGGAGACAGGCCGAAGCGGACTAAAGCACTTTGCGCCCGAATTGACCCATTCTGCCGGAGTGGGTTTGTGTCGGGGCCTCAGGTATTGGGGGGCGGTGCTGCGCAATCCGGTCGTCTGCCAAATCGTCACGTGCTTGAAGGCCGCGCTTGACGAAAACGGCGGGTGTCGCGTCCACAATGATCACGCCTGTCGGGATTGAGCTGCAACGGCTGGACCGGAACCTAAGCCGATGTGCTTTTCCAATCGACTCAGTCTTGTCTCAGAGAGGAATGAAAAAGAAGGGGGTGCCGCCGCCGCGGGCACCCCTTCAAGTTCACAGGGAGAACTCAGACGTGAGTCATACAGGTAGGAGGCTCTACGTGAGTTACTGTCCTGCTACTCTTCATGAGCAGCCGCTGGTGCTGCCGCAGGTTGCGCACTTGAGGCACGTGCCATTGCGAACCAGCGTAAAATTACCGCACTCGCCGCAGGAGTCGCCCTCGTAGCCTTTCATCCGGGCTTCGCGGACGCGTTCCAGACGGGTGTCGACCTCACGGACGACGGCGGTCTCGACGGCAACGGCTTCGGCGGTGCCTGCGGAGCCGACGAGCTCTTGGGTGACGCTGCCCGTGGTCATGCTGCTGGTGGCCTGGGCCATCGACCCGCCCCCCGCAGACAGTCCCGTGGTCCCATTGGCAGCGCCGCCGTTCACGACCAGGAGCTGGTTGCGCACAAAGCCCTTGGAGGCGTAGCGGCGCACCGTCTCGGCGACCGCCTCCTCGGGCAGATCCCCCTGGCCGTCGCCCCTGCCCAAAGTGTCCGGCATGATGTCCGCCGGTTCCACATGGGCCAGGTCGTTGCGGCCGAGGTAGGAGATCGCAAGCTCCCGGAAAATATAGTCGAGCACGGAGGTCGCCATTTTGATGGTGTCGTTTCCGTCCACCATGCCCGAGGGTTCGAAACGCGTGAAGGTAAAGGCCTCGACATACTCCTCCAGCGGCACGCCGTACTGTAGGCCGATGGAGATCGCGATGGCGAAGTTGTTCATCAGGCTGCGGAAGGCCGCGCCTTCCTTGTGCATGTCGATGAAGATCTCGCCGACCGAGCCGTCTTCGTACTCGCCGGTGCGCAGGTAGACCTTGTGGCCGCCGACGATGGCTTTCTGAGTGTAGCCCTTGCGCCGCTGCGGCAGGCGCTGCCGATCAACGGCCCGCTCGACCACGCGCTCGATGATGCGCTCGGCGACAATCTGCGCGCGCTCCGGCGCGTTGGCCGCGGCGACCCGTTCCGCCAAGGTCTCCTCGGCCTCGTCGTCGTCGCCGATGTCGTCGAGAATGCTGGAGGCCAGCGGCTGAGATAGCTTGGAGCCGTCGCGGTAGAGCGCGTTGGCCTTGAGGCCGAGGCGCCAGGACAGCATGTAGGCTTCCTTGCAGTCCTCCACCGTGGCGTCGTTCGGCATGTTGATGGTCTTGGAGATGGCGCCGGAGATGAAAGGCTGCGCCGCCGCCATCATGCGGATGTGGCTGTCGACCGAGAGATAGCGCTTGCCGTGGCGGCCGCAGGGGTTGGCGCAGTCGAAGACCGGCAGGTGCTCATCCTTCAACCCGGGTGCGCCTTCCAGGGTCATGGCGCCGCAGCAGTAAGCGTTGGCGGCGTCGACCTCGGCTTTGGTGAAGCCGAGCGCGGCCAGCATGTCGAAGGAGACACTCTCCAGGTCGGCGCGGCTGAAACCCAACGCCTTGGTGCAGAAATCCTCGCCCAGGGTCCACTTGTTGAAGGCGAACTTGACGTCGAAGGCGGAGGCGAGGTCGGCTTCCAGGGCCTGCAGGGCGGCCTCGGTGAAGCCCTTGGCCTTGAGGCGGTCGTGATTGATGCCGGGCGCGTCTTCCAGGGTGCCGTGGCCAACCGCGTGACGGATGATGGCCTCGATCTGGGCCTCGCCATAGCCCAGCGTGCGCAGTGCCTCGGGCACCGTGCGGTTGATGATCTTGAAATAGCCGCCGCCGGCAAGCTTCTTGAACTTCACGATGGCGAAGTCGGGCTCGATGCCGGTGGTGTCGCAGTCCATGACCAGGCCGATGGTGCCGGTCGGTGCGATGACCGTCGTCTGGGCGTTGCGGTAGCCATAGCGCTCGCCCAGCTTCAGGGCCTTGTCCCAGGCCTTCTTGGCCGCCTTGATCAGACTCTTGTCCGGGCAGCTCCGGATCTCCAGCGGCACCGGAACAATGGACAGTTGCTCGTAGTTTGCGCGATGCCCGTAGGCGGCCTGGCGGTGATTGCGGATGACGCGCAGCATGTGCTCCGCGTTTTCCTCATAGCGCGGGAAGGCGCCGAGTTCCTCCGCCATCTCGGCCGAGGTGGCATAGGCGACGCCGGTCATGATCGCGGTCAGGGCGGCGGCCAGGGTGCGGCCCTCGTCGCTGTCGTAAGGCACGCCGGAAGCCATGAGCAGCCCGCCGAGGTTGGCGTAACCGAGGCCCAGGGTACGGAAGTCATAGGATCGCTGGGCAATCTCGGCCGAGGGGAACTGCGCCATCAGCACCGCGATTTCCAGGGTGATGGTCCACAGCCTGACGGCATGCTCGTAGGACTCGGTTTCGAAGTCGTCGTTGCCGCGCTGGAAGGCCATGAGGTTCAACGAAGCCAGGTTGCAGGCTGTGTCGTCGAGGAACATGTACTCCGAGCAGGGATTGGAGCCGTTGATGCGCCCGGAGGCGGGGCAGGTGTGCCACTCGTTGATGGTGGTGTCGTACTGCATGCCCGGATCGGCGCAGGCCCAGGCGGCGTAGGAGATATGGTCCCACAGTTCGCGTGCCTTGACCTTTTTGTGCAGCTTGCCGTCGGTGCGCCGGATCAGGTTCCAGTTGGCGTCGTTCAGTACCGCCTCGATGAAGCTGTTGGGCACGCGTACCGAGTTGTTGGAGTTCTGACCGGAGACCGTCAGGTAGGCGTCGGAATCCCAGTCGGTGTCGTAGGTTTTGAAGTCGATCGAGGTGTGGCCCTGCTTGGCGAACTGTACCACGCGGGCAATGTAGTTCTCCGGCACCAGGGCGGCGCGGGCGGCCTTCATCGCCGCCTTCAGCGCGAAGTTCTTCTTCGGGTCGAAAGCGTCGGTCTGCTCGGAAGCTTCAACGGCTTTGAACTCGTGGCAGGCGCGCATGATGGTATTGAGGTGGCGGTCGCAGGTCTTGGAGCCGGTGACCAGCGCGGCGACCTTCTGCTCTTCGTGCACCTTCCAGTTGATGTAGGCCTCGATATCCGGATGATCGAGGTCGACGGTGACCATCTTGGCGGCGCGTCGGGTGGTGCCGCCGGACTTGATGGCGCCGGCGGCGCGGTCGCCGATCTTCAGGAACGACATGAGACCCGATGACCTGCCGCCGCCGGAAAGCGATTCTCCTTCGCCGCGCAGGGCGGAGAAGTTGGTGCCGGTGCCGGAGCCGTATTTGAACAGGCGCGCTTCGCGCACCCAGAGATCCATGATGCCGTTCTCGTTCACCAGATCATCGCCGACCGACTGAATGAAGCAGGCATGCGGCTGCGGATGCTCGTAGGAACTGGCGGCGCGGGTCAGGGTCCCGGTCGAGAAGTCGACATAGTGATGGCCCTGGCTCGGTCCGTCGATGCCGTAGGCCCAGTGCAGGCCGGTGTTGAACCACTGCGGCGAGTTGGGCGCGGCCATCTGCCGGGCCAGCATGTGGCGCATTTCGTCGTAGTAGGCGCGGGCGTCTTCCTCGGCGTCGAAGTAGCCGCCCTTCCAGCCCCAATAGGTCCAGGTCCCGGCCAGGCGATGAAAGACCTGCTTTGCCGATGCCTCGCCGATGAAACGCTCGTCTTCGGCGATGTCGGCCATGGCCTCGTGGTCGGGTTCGCTGCGCCACAGCCACTGCGGCACGTTGTCCTCCGGCACGGACTTGGACTTTAGCGGGATGCCGCGCTTGCGGAAATACTTCTGGGCCAGGATGTCGCAGGCGACCTGCGACCAGGACGTGGGAACGTCGATGTCCTCGGCGCGGAACACCAGGGAGCCATCCGGATTGCGAATTTCGCTCGACGTGCGGCGAAATTCGATCTTGTCGTAGACGTCGGTGCCAGCTTCCGTAAAACGACGCGCAACCCGCATGCGGTATTCTCCAATCTTTCCACTGTCTGTTAATCCTGCACCGCGCCGCAGAGCGTGAGATGATGGAGGGAAGCGCCCGAAACGGGCTGTGTCCCCAAGATCGCCGCTTTTCCCCGAAACCCCCGCAAACCCTAACGATTTGCCGTATCTTGTGACGCAATGTAATTAAACCACAACATATGCCCCAGGTCACCACATTTTGAGTTAAGAACTCGTTAAATTACGATGACTGGTGGGACACGGCGGTTTTGTTGGGGAGAGGCTGTCGCGGCGGCCGGAGTCGGGTCCAGGCCTGCGGGGCGGCTCGGGAAAAAAAGTTAAGCCCGCTCGGCGAGAGGCAGGTTGACCAGCAGGTTCTGCGGCTTGAGGCGCAGCTGGCTCTGTTCGCTCATCGCCATGGCCAGATAGACCGGCCGGCCGGCGATTCCCGCCGCGACCACGGAGCTGTCCTGGAAGTCCATGCGAAACAGCGAGATCAGCCGGGCCAGGCGGCCCTCGCCGACCTCCGCGCCGTTGTAGAGATCGTTCAGCATGGATGTTCCTGCGGCGTCCAGGCCGATGTGCCAGACCCAGCGCTCGTCGCTGATTTTCTGCACGGGCTGAATCGAGACGCCGATGCTGTAGAAGTGCCGGATCCAGCCTTCCAGCACGCGGCAGAGGGCGTCGAGCCCGGCGCCGGCGAAGTTGAGGTTGAGGACGGTGTCGTAGCGGCTGTCACGGCCCCAGTAGATCTCCGCGTTGGTCTCGGTCAGAACATCGAGCTCTACCGTGCGCAGCGGCGTCTGCGCCTCGGCGACCAGGCGGCCGAGGCTGCCGAAGCCGCCGGAGGTGGCGAACATCTCAACCGTCTCTGCATCGGCTGCCATGATGGCGCCGTCGTTGATGGTGACCTGCTGAGGGCGGAACAGCAGCTCGGCGGCACGCGCCTGCAAAGGGTCCGCTGCGCCCTCCAGCGTCGCGCGGGCGATGATGTGCGCCAACTGGTCGACGAAGAGCGGGGGCACGGTAATGCCCTGCGGCTCCAGGAAGAGCTTCAGGTAGCAGTCTTCCAGGCTGTCGGCGGCGAGCAGCCGCTCGCGAAAGCCGAGCACCACCTGGTAATTCTCGATGGCATCGGGGTCGGCCATGGCGGCCAGGCGCTCGCCGCTTACGGCTTCGCGCGGGTTCCGCAGCAGGGCCGCGTGCAGGGCCCGTTCGGAGTCGTTGGACTCCTCGACGGGGCGCACTTCCGGCCGGTTCAGGTAGGCGCGCAGAAAGTCGTCGGTGACCCTGAGGTGCCCGTCGTCGCGCCGCTCGAGAAGGTGGTAGCCGGAGACCTGCCAGAAATCGTGCATGGCCGCTTCTATAGGGGTGGGCGGCGGCGCTGTCCAGGCGGCCCGTGCGGTCGAACACCGTGAATTCCGCCAAAACGCAATGCGCTACCGGTCGAGTGCCAGTTTGGCACCGAAAGCAACGAAGATACCGCCTGCCACCCGGTCGATGAGGTGGGCGATGCGGCCATAAACGCCGGTCATTGCCGGGGCGGAGAAGATCCAGGCGACGCTGGCGTACCAGGCGATTGAAATGGCGGCCATGGCCGCTGCCGCCATCAGGCCAAGGGTGACGCTCGGCTCGGCCGGCAGGGTGGTCGCGAAGAGGCTGGTGACGAAGGCGGCCGTCTTCGGGTTGGAGAGATTGGTCGCGAGACCGAGGCGCCAGATGGCACACTGCGTCGGGCGACCGGGGAGTGCCGCGGCGATAGCTTGCGGACGGCTCCGCAAGCTGGCGTAGATCAGGCGCGCACCGAGATAAACCAGGTAGAGGCCGCCAAAGACCTTGAAGGCGGCGTAGAGCCAGGGCGCCACGGCAAAGAGCGTGGAAATACCGAAGAAGCCCGCCAGCCCCCAAATGGCCGTGCCGGTGGTGATGCCGGCGGCGGCGGCGAGGCCGTGCCAACGCGAGAAGGCGGTGGCGCTGCGCAGGGTGACGATGAAGTTCGGTCCCGGAGTCACCACCGCGAGGCCCCAGACGGCCGCGATGCTGACAAGAGTGGTTGCGGTATCCATATGGGAAAGCTGCCTTTTTTAGAGAAGCGCCCGGTTCCGCCGGGTTTTGCTTGCAGGTTATGCTGCAATGCGGAATCTATCTTGCTTCTTTATAGCGCGGGGGCTTTGCCGGGACGAGACGGAAGCGGCTGTTTGTCCGCCGCAGGGACAGGTTTCTCCGGCTTGAGTGCCAGCGCAGCCCCGGATTCAGATCTCCTGGATCCACCAAGGGTGCCGCAAATCCGCACAGGACAGTAGATGCAGAGCTTTACCGCCTACCGGACCCAATGGTTCGGCAACGTCCGCGGCGACGTCCTCTCCGGCCTGGTCGTCGCTCTGGCGCTGATCCCGGAGGCCATCGCCTTTTCCATCATCGCCGGGGTCGACCCCAAGGTCGGCCTCTATGCCTCGTTCTCGATCGCGGTGCTCGCTGCCATCACCGGGGGACGGCCCGGGATGATCTCGGCGGCGACGGCGGCCACGGCGGTCGTGATGGTTACCCTGGTGAAAGAGCATGGGCTGCAGTACCTGCTGGCGGCCACCGTGCTGACGGGGCTGCTGCAGATCGCCGCCGGGTTCCTGCGGCTCGGCTACGTCATGCGCTTCGTCTCACGCTCGGTGATGACCGGCTTCGTCAACGCCTTGGCGATCCTCATCTTCATGGCCCAGCTGCCGGAGCTGATCGGTGTGCCCTGGCTCACCTACCTCATGGTGGCCGCGGGCCTCGGCATCATCTATTTGTTTCCCTACCTGACCAAAGCCGTGCCGTCGCCGCTGGTCTGCATCATCGTGCTCACCGCCGCCGCCATGGCCTTCGGCTTCGAGATCCGCACGGTGGGCGACATGGGCGACCTGCCTTCGACCCTGCCGGTGTTTCTCATTCCTCAGATTCCGCTGACTTTCGAGACCCTGGCCATCATCCTGCCTTACTCGGTCGCGGTGGCCGCCGTCGGCCTGCTCGAGTCCTTGATGACGGCGACCATCGTCGATGACCTGACCGACACACCGAGCGACAAGAACCAGGAGTGCATCGGGCAGGGCATCGCCAACACGGTGACCGGCTTCATCGGCGGCATGGCCGGCTGCGCCATGATCGGCCAGTCGATGATCAACGTGAAGTCGGGCGGGCGCGGGCGGCTTTCGACCTTCTGCGCCGGCGTTTTCCTGCTGTTCCTGATCGTCGTGTTGGGCGACTGGGTGAAGCAAATCCCCATGGCGGCCCTCGTCGCCATCATGATCATGGTGTCCATCGGCACCTTCAGTTGGTCTTCGATCAAGAACCTGAAGGGGCACCCACGCAGCTCCTCCATCGTCATGCTGGCGACGGTGATCTTCGTGGTCTTCACCCACAATCTGGCGATCGGTGTGTTCGCCGGCGTACTGCTCTCCGGCATCTTCTTTGCCTGGAAGATCGCGCAGATTTTTCGGGTCACGTCGCAGCTCTCCGAAGACGGCAGGGCGCGCACCTATGTGGTCGAGGGCCAGGTGTTCTTCGCTTCGGCGGACGACTTCACCGCCGCATTCGATTTCAAGGAGGCGTTGGAAAGGGTCACCATCGACGTCAGCCGCGCTCATATCTGGGATATTTCCAGTGTCGCGGCGCTCGACATGATCATCCTGAAATTCCGCCGTGAAGGGGCGGAGGTTGAGATCATCGGTCTGAATGAAGCGAGCGAGACAATCGTCGACCGGCTGGCTGTCCACGACAAGCCCGGGGCGCTCGAACGTCTGATGGGGCACTAGGAGGAACGTTATGGCGAAGTTTATCGCACTTGTGGACGGATCGATCTACTCACGGAGCGTCTGCGACCACGCTGCCTGGGCCGCGTCGCGGGCGGGCGCGCAGGTCGAACTGCTGCACGTTCTCGGGCGCCGCGAAACGCAAAGCGCGCCGGCCAACCTCAGCGGCAACATCACACTCGGCGCGCGCACGGCGCTTCTGGAGGAGCTCAGCGCTCTCGACGCACAGCGTGCGAAACTTGCCCAAAAAAGAGGTCGGGCGATCCTCGAGGATGCCAAGGCCGCCATCGAGGCGGGCGGCGTCGAGGATGTGGCGACAAGATTGCGTACCGGCGACATTGTCGAGACGGTGGCCTCGTTCGAGGCCGAAGCGGACATGATCGTCATCGGCAAGCGTGGTGAGGCCGCGGATTTCGCCAAGCTTCACCTTGGTTCCAATCTCGAGCGCGTGGTGCGGACCAGCACTCGGCCGATTTTCGTCGCCTCGCGTGCCTTCAAGTCGATCGAGAGCTTCGCCATCGCCTATGATGGCGGCACCAGCAGCATGAAGGCCGTCGATCACATCGCGCGCAGCCCCATCTTCGCCGGCCTGCGGTGTTGCCTGCTGACGGTCGGTGCGGACAGCGGCGAGACCCGCAAGCGCCTGGCCGATGCGCAGGCGATGCTGGAAGCCGGTGGATTTGCGGTTCAAGCGGAAATTCTGCCGGGTCAGCCGGAAACTGTGATCTCACAGTTCGTCGAAAATCAGGGCATCGGCCTGCTGGTTATGGGGGCTTACGGCCACTCAAGAATCCGTCACCTGGTGATCGGCTCGACGACCACGGAGATGGTCCGTTCCTGCAAGATTCCGGTGGTTCTGTTTCGCTAGAGCCTTTCCTAGTCAGAATGAACCAATCCGACTAGGAAAGGCTCTGGTCTGGTGCGGCGGGACGAGCTTGGCTTGGGCAGGAATCTCCGCTGATTCGATGGCTTTGTGGCGGCCGGGGAACGCCTGGGCGAGGCTGGACGGATCGGCATCGGGGTGCCATAGTCTGGCCGCCGTTTGGAGCCATGCCTTGGCTGGCGGCCGGTTGGACACGAGAGAAGGCAAGGGGTAAGCGTCAAGTATGGGCACTCCCATCGGAACACGGCTGTTCACCTGGCTGCGCGGCGAGCTCGTCGGCAGTGATCAGCAGGGCAACCGCTACTATCGCGCCAAGGGTGGCGGGCGCACTCACAAGGATTCCCTGCGCAAGGAGCAGCGTTGGGTGATTTACGACGGCGAGGTCGAGGCCAGCCGCGTGCCGCCCGAGTGGCATGCCTGGCTGCATCACACGGTTGACCAGGTTCCGCCGGAGGGCGGGCCGGAACGGCGGCCCTGGCAAAAGGATCACCAACCGAACCTGACCGGCTCGGTCGAGGCCTACCGCCCGCCGGGTCATACCCTGAAGGGCGGCCGGCGTGACCGTGCCACCGGCGATTACGAACCCTGGACACCCAATTGAGCCGACATCCTGGCCTTGATCGCGGAAACTCGGCCGCCGCAGGGCTGTCGAGCCGGACCATTCAGCGTAGGACCTGACAGATGCGCAGAAACATGATCGAAACGGTGATGGGCGCTGTCGTCCTGCTGGTTGCGGTCTCTTTCGTCGTCTTCGCCTTTCGCAGCACTAGCATCGGCGACGATTCCCGCGGCGGCTACAAAGTCTTCGTGGAGTTCAACGACGCTTCCGGCCTCAACGTCGGCACCGATGTACGCATGGCCGGCGTGAAGATCGGCACGGTGGTGGATCAGCGTCTCAATCCGGACACCTACTTTGCCGAGATTCAACTCGGCATCAATCAGTCCATCCGTTTGCCGAGCGACACCTCAGCGCGAATCATCCCCGACGGACTGCTGGGCGGTAATTACGTGGCGTTGGAACCAGGGGGGGCTGAGGACTTCATCGAGAACGGCGGGCAGATCGTCTACGCCCAGGGCTCCATCAATGTCGTCGACCTGCTCGGACGCTTCATCTTCAGCGCCGCCGAGGAGGCCTCCGACAGCGCGCCGGGTGGTGGCTTGTCGCCGCAGTAAAATCATCGGATGGCACCAGTGAGCAACAACGATCCGCGCGCCGCTCAGCATTGGGATCCGCAGCGTTACAACAAGAACGCCGGCTTTGTGGCCGAACTGGGAAGCCCCTTGCTCGATCTGCTGCAGCCGCAGCCCGGCGAGCGCATTCTCGACCTCGGTTGCGGCGAGGGTGCCCTGACGGAAAAGCTGGTCTCCGCCGGCGCTGCCGTGGTGGGAGTGGATGCGTCGCCGGACCAGGTCGCCGCCGCCAGGCGTCGCGGGCTCGATGCGCAAGTGGTGGACGGTGAGGCACTGACGTTCGACCGGGAATTCGACGCGGTGCTGTCCAACGCGGCGCTACATTGGATGCTGAACCCCGCTGCGGTGCTGCACGGCGTGGCGCGCGCCCTGAAGCCGGGCGGACGTTTCGTCGGCGAGATGGGTGGCGCCGGCAACGTCGCGATCATCACGCGTGCTGTCAGTCAGGCCCTGGAGGCCCGCGGCATCGACAGCCGGGCGGCCAACCCCTGGTACTTCCCAACGCCTGAGGAATATGGCTCCCGCCTGAAAGAGGCAGGATTCGAAGTGGCCTCGATCCAGCTCATTCCCCGGCCGACACCGCTGCCGGGCGAAATTGCCGGCTGGCTGGAGACCTTCTGCGAGTCTTTCATCAAGAAAGTGCCGGAAGCTGACGTGGCGGCCTTTATGGCCGAAGTGACGGCGGCGCTGCGCCCGGAACTCTGCGATGCCGAGGGCAAGTGGACCGCCGACTACGTGCGGCTGCGCTTCGTTGCCCGGCTGGTGGCCTGAGGCCCGGCAAGCCCTGCCTGTTGCACCGGCGGCGGCGAAACCTTAAATCTTTCGCAGTGAATTTCTGCTGAGGTTCTGCGCGTGTCTGCAAACACCACCAAGACGTTCGATATCCCCGTCTGGCTCCAGCCCGACGGGGCGCCGCTTTCGTGCCGCGAAA
Organism: Kiloniellaceae bacterium; assembly: GCA_040217155.1. Taxonomy (GTDB): domain Bacteria; phylum Pseudomonadota; class Alphaproteobacteria; order Kiloniellales; family Kiloniellaceae; genus Pelagibius. The sequence continues at coordinate 62,505 of JAVJNS010000004.1, read as the reverse complement.
AGATCAAGGTTCTGAATGAGAATCTGGAGGAAATTCGCGAAATGGCGCAGGACGCCTTGGAGGATGGAATTCTGATGGGCTGCGATGAATCCCAGTTGCGTGAGGTATTGATGACCCTGGTAGATTCCCTGGAGAATCCCTATGAGACGGGCGGTGGTGCCGCCGCTTCCGGCAAGGACGACGAGTCTTGACGCATCTCCTGCCGGTGACGGCCGCTCTCTTCGGCGCCGCGGTGACTGCCGGCCTGTCGGTGCAGCCCGCCGGGGCCGTGCCGGGCGACGTTGCCGTGCTGCAGGGTCTCGACAAGATCACCGCGCGGATCTCTACCTTCGAGGCGCCCTTGGATGTGCCGGTGCGTTTCGGCTCTCTGGAGATCGTCGCCCGAGTCTGCGACAAGAAACCGCCCGAAGAGACGCCGGAAAGCACGGCCTTCCTGGAGATCGACGATGTGCGGCCGGATTCCCCCACGATCGAACTCTTCAAGGGCTGGATGTTCGCTTCCAGCCCCGCGGTCTCGGCGCTGGAGCACCCGGTCTACGACGTCTGGGTGGTCGACTGTAAGAAGGCTTCCAGTTCCGCGCCCGAGACCGCTCCTGAATAGAACGTCGCCTGGGACGAGACGGCCTTGGTGAGGCGCCGCCGGTAATCCTCACGCGGGATCTCCCTGGCGCCGAAGCGGCTGAGATGCGGCGTGGTAAACTGGGTATCCAATAGCAGGAAGCCGCCCTTGCGCAGGCGCAGGACCAGTTCCACCAGGGCGACCTTGCTGGCGTCGCTGGCGCGGCTGAACATCGATTCGCCGAAGAAGGCGGCGCCCAGGGAAACGCCGTAGAGGCCGCCGACCAGTTCGTCGCCCTGCCAGCATTCCACGCTGTGGGCGAAACCCATTTCATAGAGTTCTTTGTAGAGTTGCTCGATCACCGGATTGATCCAGGTGTCCGGGCGATTCTCGGCCGGTTCGGCGCAGCCCCGGATGACCTCGTGGAAGCCGGTATTGCAACGCACTTCGAAATCGCCACGGCGAATCTTGGCGCGCAGCTTGCGCGGGACGTGCAGTTTGTCGAGCGGCAGAACGCCGCGCAGATCCGGGTCGATCCAGTGCAGTTCGGGGTCAATACGGCTCTCGGCCATGGGGAAGATCCCGATGGCATAGGCGCGGAGCAGAAGGTCTGGCGTCAACTGCATGACGCGGAATCATATAGGTTAAGTCTGCCCGGCTACAAATTTTTCCAGCCAGTGGATGTCATAGTCGCCGTTGATAAAGTCCTGTGCCCCGATCAGCCGCTGGTGGAGCGGGATCGAGGTGTCGACCCCGACGATGACGAACTCCTCCAGGGCGCGGCGCAGGCGCATGAGGCACTCATTGCGGGTCTGGCCGTGCACGATCAGCTTGGCGATGAGGCTGTCGTAGGTGGAGGGGATGCGATAGCCGGCGTAGAGCCCGGAGTCGACCCGAACGCCGAGGCCGCCCGGTGCGTGGTAGTCGGTCACCAGTCCGGGCGACGGCATGAAGGTTTCCGGGTTCTCGGCGTTGATGCGGCACTCGATGGCATGGCCTGAGAAGGAGATATCGCTCTGCTCGAGGTCGAGCGGCAGGCCGGCGGCGACGCGGATCTGCTCGCGCACCAGATCCACGCCGGTGATGGCTTCGGAGATCGGGTGCTCGACCTGCAGGCGGGTATTCATCTCGATGAAAAAGAATTCACCGTCTTCGTAGAGGAATTCGATGGTGCCGGCGCTGCGGTAGCCGAGGTCGCGCATGGCATCGGTCACCCGCTTGCCGATGGCTTCTCGCTCGGCGGCGTTGAGGGCCGGAGAAAGCGCTTCCTCCAGCAGCTTCTGGTGTCGCCGCTGCAACGAGCAGTCGCGTTCGCCGAGGTGTATTGCACCGCCCTGGCCATCGGCCAGCAACTGGACCTCGATATGGCGCGGCCGGCTCAAGTAGCGCTCCATGTAGACTTCGTCGTTGCCGAAGGCGGCCTTGGCCTCGGAGCGGGCGAGGCGGTAGGCGTCTTCCACCTCGGCGTTGTTGTTCGCCACCTTCATGCCGCGCCCGCCACCACCGGCGGAGGCCTTGATCAGCACCGGATAACCGACCGCATCGGCCGTCGCGCGGGCCTCTTCGGCGGAGGTGACCGCCCCATCGGAGCCCGGCACCACCGGTATGCCCAGATCCTGTGCCGTCTTCTTGGCAACCACCTTGTCGCCCATTATCGAGATGTGCTCCGGCGAGGGGCCGATAAAGACCATGCCGTGCTCCTCCACCATGGAGGCGAAGTCGGCGTTCTCCGACAGGAAGCCGACGCCCGGATGGATGGCGTCGGCGCCGGTGATGGTGGCGGCGGAAAGAATCGCCGGGATGTTGAGGTAGCTGTCGCGGCTGGGCGCCGGTCCGATACAGACCGATTCGTCGGCCAGGCGCACATGCATGGCGTCAGCGTCGGCGGTGGAGTGCACGGCCACCGTCTGAATGCCCATCTCGCGACAGGCGCGGTGAATCCGCAATGCGATCTCGCCGCGATTGGCGATGAGGATCTTGTCAAACATCGCTGGGCGGCGGACCTATTCGATCACCAGCAGCGGCTCACCGTACTCTACCGGCTGGCCATCGGTGATCATGATCTGCTTGATGGTGCCGGCGCGCGGCGAGGCCAGCGGGTTCATCACTTTCATGGCTTCGATGATCAGCAGAACCTGGCCTTCGGTAACCGCGTCGCCGACCTTGACCAGCGGCGCTGCCCCGGGCTCGCTGGCGACATAGACGGTGCCGACCATCGGCGCGGTGACGGCGCCGGCGGGAACCGCCTCCGGCGCCCCGGGCGCTGAGGCCGGCGTATGCGGTATACAGGGCGCCACGGCGGCCGGCGCCGCCACGGTCGTTATCCCGGCGCTCTTGGCGACCCGGATCCGGTGATTGTCGACCTCGTACTCAATCTCGTTGAGTCCGGTTTCCTCCAGCAGATCCGCGAGCTTACGGACCAGCTCTTCGTTGACATCAAACTTGGCCATCATATCTCTTGCTGCGCTATCAAGCGGCGCGCCATTGCGTCCAGGGCGAAAAGATACCCCTGCGAGCCCAGGCCGCAAAGGACGGCGTCCGCGATCCTCGACACGTAAGAATGGTGCCGGAAGGCTTCGCGCCGGTGGATGTTGGACAGGTGTACTTCGATCACGGGCAATTCAGCGGCAAGCAGAGCATCCATGATCGCGACCGAGGTATGCGAATAGGCCCCCGGATTGATGATGATGCCGTCACGGCCTTCGCGCGCCGCCTGAATCCAATCGACCAGCTGACCTTCGCTGTTCGATTGGCTGCAGTCGACGTCCAAACCCAGCGTCTGACCATGGCGGCAGCAATGTTCTTCGATGTCGGAAAGGGTTTCCTTGCCATAGACATCTGGTTGGCGTCTACCGAGCATGTTCAGATTGGGGCCGTTAAGGACAAGAACCTTCGGCGCCTTGGCCACTTGCGCGTTCCCCTTGATCAAGACACACAAGCGTTAGCATAGGCGGGTCCGATGGTGCAACGCGCCAGTTTCCGCGGCACCCGCCGACCCGTGCCGGCCGTCGGCGTTCCTCAGCCGGCCTCGGCGCGGACTCGCGCCACCAAGGCGCGCAATTGGTCCAGGCTCACGGCGCCGGGCAACAGGGTGTCGCCGATCACGAAGGCGGGCGTTCCGGTAATGCCGAGATTCCCGGCAAGCGCGTGATTGCGCCGAATCGCGTTCTCGATTGCCGGGTCCTGCATGTCGGCGCGCAGTTGGGTTTCGTCGAGGCCCACGGTGTTGGCAAGGGCCATGATTTCGTCGTCGCTGTAGGTGCTGCCGTCGTCCATCAGCGCAAAGTGAAATTTACGGTACTGACCCTGGCGCATCGCCGCCAGCGCGGCGCGCGCCGCCTGGACCGATTCCTGGCTCAGAATCGGGAACTCCTTCATGACGACCCGCAGATTGGGATCCTCTTCCATCAATTGAACCAACGGACCGCTCATGCGTTTGCAGTAGGGGCAGCGGTAGTCGAAGAATTCAACCAGAGTGACGTCGCCGTCGGGATTTCCCATCACCGGCGCGTCCGGATCCCGGTTGAGGGCCTCGGCTTCCGCGACCAGGGCGGCGCGCTGCCGCTGTTCTTCGGCGGCCTGCTGGCGCTGCTCATAGCCCCGCAGGGCTTCGACCAGGACCTCCGGATTCTCAAGCAGATACTCCCGGACCAGGGTCTCGATGGCTTCGCTTTGCTTCGCATCGAAGACCGACGGAGTTTCTTGAGCCTGGCCGATACGCGGTGCGGCCAGCACACCCAAGGCCACCGCTATAGCCGCGCAGTTCCAGGAAAAACGTTTTAATTTCATAGATTTATACAATTCCATTGTCATGTCCCAGCAAGTGCGTCGGCGATCCCCAAAGCAGCCTAGCCAGGGGCAATGCCCAGTGATAGCGGAAAATGCCGTGCCTGGGCAAATCACAGGACGGTCATTCTCCATACTGCCGGCCCCCTTGGGTCGGCTTAATTGTCGCGTTTGAGGCGGCGCTCGGCCTCGTTCTTCAGATCCTGGGCACGCAGCCAGGATGCCGAGTTTTCCGGCAGCAGGCCGACCGCATGCTCGGCACGGTCGCTGGCCTCGGCGTACTTGCCGCGCGCCAGGGCATTTTCGGCGAGAGAGAGTGCAGTCATCGCCTGGTTCCCAAGACGCCCGTGCGCGACGGCCGCCAGACGCCAAGCCGATGCGTTGCCCGGCTCCGCGGCCAGGGTTACCGCCAAGCTCTTCAACGCCGCCTGATCCATCTCCCGGGTATCGAGGGCGATCTGGGCCTTGGCGAGTGCCTGACGGATTTGCGCCGAATCGGGCAGCAAAAGAGCCGCCGCCTCATATTCCGGCACCGCCTCGGCGACGCGACCGTGCTCCAGTAGCATCTGTCCCTTCAATTCGCGGAAATAGGGATCGTTTGGATTCTCTGCCAGCAGGCCGTCGACCTCGACCAGGGCTTTGTCGAGGTCGGGCACCCGGTAGTAAGCGATCGCCCTGGCGTAACGCCCAGGCAAACTGGCGTCGCTGGTCGGATAGCTTTTCAGCACTTGGTTCAGGGGATTCAAAAAGCCGATCAGCTTGGCCCGCATACGGTTGTGCAGGCGGATCAATTCAGGATCGGGAGGCTTGTTCGCATAGGGCGATTCCCGCACGGCCTGCCGCAAGAATTCGATCCGGTCCTGGGTCAGGGGGTGAGTGCGCAGATAGGGGTCCTGGTTGCTGGTCAGCAGGACTTCCTGGCCGCTCAGCTCCTGCATGAACGCCAGGAGACCGCGCGGCGACTGCTGCGTGGCGCGCAGCAAGGTCACGGCGGACTGGTCGGCGGAATTTTCCTGCGTGCGCGTGTATTGCAGCAGGCCGCGCAGGGCAACATCCTGACCACCGCTCAGAACCGCCGCGCCGACTCCCGATTCGCCGGTCGCCAGGGCCGCACCGAGGCTCAACAGGTAGGTGGCGATCAGCGCGAGCTGGGTCTGTTCCATGGCGCCGCCACGGCTTGCAAGGTGGCCGCCGGATATGTGACCGGTTTCGTGAGCGATGACCCCGATCACCTCGCCGGGTCCCTCGGTCTCGATCAACAGGCCGGTGTTGATGAACATATTGAGCCCCCCTGCAACAAAAGCGTTGAGGGCACGGTCCTTTACGAGGTAGAGCCTGATTCCCTGGGGGCTGAGCCCGGCCGCCTGGAATAGTGGCGTAGCGTAGATGCGGATGGTATTTTCAATTTCCGCATCGCGAATCAGCTGGAGCTGATTGGCGGCCGCCCGCTGCGGCAGCAGCGGACCGAGCAAGAGTAACACTACACAGAGCAAGGGAATGGGCGGTTTGCGCAAGTGTTTGACCTCGCCTTTCATCACCATATCTAATCACGTTTTACGCGTTCTTCAACGCAGGGTATCCCCTGCAGGCCCCAAGATAGCAGGTCTGTTGGGCATGGCCATGTCCGCGGCGGTCTTGAGCGCTTGTGAGGCGCCGCGCGAACCGGGGATCCTGGCGCCGGTCGAGGGCTTCGCCGGCCTGGTCGCCGGTGACGAACCCCGGGCGGTGACCATTGGCCGCGATGTTATCGGCAATGGCGGTACCGCCGCCGATGCTGCGGTCGCCATGTACTTTGCCATGGCGGTGACTTTGCCGTCGCGGGTCGGCCTTGCCGGGGGTGGCGTCTGCATCGCCCACAATAGCGGTCTCGGCTACCAGAAGAGCGAGCCCTTCGTCGAGGTCTTCCAATTCCTTTCTGATCCGGCCGCGCCGGGGCGGCCGCAGTTGGCCGGGCCACGTGCCATGGCGGTTATGCACGCGCGCCACGGGTCGGCCCGCTGGGAGGTGCTGCTGAGCGAGGCTGAACGTCTGGCGCGCATCGGCAACGGGGTCAGCCGTGCCTTTGCTTCCGACCTTTCCGCCGCTGCCGACTTCGTGGCGGCAAATCCGGCGCTGCGGGCCGTCTTCTCCAACCGCTCGGGCAGCCTAGCCAGCGAGGGCGATCAGATTGTATTGGAGGAACTGTCCGGTCTGATCTCCGGCCTGCGGCGCCAGGGTGCGGGATACATCTACAACGGCGCTTTCGCCAATCGCTTTGTCGAGTCGGCCAACGAAATCGGCGTGCCCCTGACCATCCAGCAACTGCGCGATACCCTGCCTCAAGTGACTGCGCCCCTGACGGTGCCCTACGGCGACAGCGTCGCCTACTTCCCGCCGCCGCCGGGCGGCGGCATGCTGACCGCCCAACTCTGGGGCATGACGACGGAGGTCGAGAACTACGACAGCGGCTCCGCGGCCGACCGGGCCCACCTGCTGGCGGAGGCCGGCCAGCGGGCTTTCGCCGCCCGTGGCGGTTGGTTGCGCGGCGGCGCCGGCAGCGGCGGACTGGTTGCCGAACGCGAGCTCGCAAGGCTGATGGCGGGCTACAGTTCGCGTCAGCACAGCCCTGCCGCGGAGAGCGCCGCGACCTCCCTGCCGGCGATTTCCAATCCCTTCACCGCTGGCTTCGTGGTCGCCGACCGCTGGAGTTCGGCGGTGGCCTGCAGTTTCACCATGAACGGGCTCTTCGGCGACGGGCGGGTGGTGCCGGGGACGGGGGTGATGCTGCCCAAGGCGGCGTCCCTGGGAGCGGACAACCTGTCCGCCAGCATTATTTCGAACCCCTTTAACGGTGCGGTCTATTTCGCCGGGACGGCCAGCGGCGGTCTCGCGGCGCCGGCGGCCCTGGCGACGGTCATGCTGGAGAGCCAGCGGACGCCCGGCAATCTGGAGGCGGCCATGGCCCTGCCGCGGGTGGTCAACGTGGGGGCGCCGGACATTACCTACTACGAACCCAGTCTTGATCCCGGTGTCGTGGCGGCGCTGCGCCAGCGGGGCCACAGTCTGCAGGCCGAATCCGGGGTCGGCAGGGCCAACGCTCTGGTCTGTCCGGACGGACTGCGCAACGATCCGACCTCCTGCCAGGCCGCCACCGACAAGCGTGGATTCGGCTTGGCGGTCCGCGTCCAATAGGCCGCGTCGGCATGATTTCATGGTCCTGAAGGTCGCCGACCGCGGGCGGGTGCCGCCCTTCATCGTTATGGACGTGATGCGCGCGGCCAACGAGCGTGAAGCGGCGGGCGGCGATGTCTTGCACCTGGAGGTCGGTCAGCCGGGCACACCGGCCGCCGACGCGGTTCTGGCGGCGGCGCGCGAGGCGCTGGACGGGCACCTGATCGGCTATACCGACGCCATGGGTCTGCCAACCTTGCGGCGGCGAATCGCCCGCCACTATCGGGACTGGTACCGCTGCGACCCTGACATCGGTCGTATCATGGTGACGACCGGCTCCTCGGCCGGCTTCCTGCTGGCTTTCCTCGCCGCTTTCGATGCCGGCGACCGGGTAGCGCTGGCAGCGCCCGGCTACCCCGCCTACCGCAACATTCTCTCGGCATTGGGGGTGGAGCCGCTGCTGCTGCCGGCCGAGGCCGAGCATCGCTTCCAGCCGACCCCTGAATTGCTGGACCGCCTGCCCGCGCCACCCGACGGGCTCATCGTCGCTTCTCCATCCAACCCTGCGGGGACGATGGTCGGCCGTGCGGAGATGCAGGCCTTGGTCGACTATTGCCGCGATGCCGGCATTCGCCTGATCTCGGACGAGATCTATCACGGCATCTGTTTCGACCAGCCTGGGGTCAGCGCGCTCGAACTCAGCGACGAGGCGGTCGTTATCAACTCATTCTCGAAGTATTTTTCCATGACCGGCTGGCGCCTCGGCTGGATGGTGCTGCCTGAGGACCTTCTTCGGCCGGCCGAGTGTCTGGGCCAGAACCTCTTTATCTCCGCACCCTGCCTGTCGCAGATCGCGGGGGAAGCGGCCTTTGACTGCACGGAGCAGTTGGATGATTACGTGGCGGCTTATGCCCGCAACCGCGCCTTACTCCTCAGCGAGTTGCCCAAAGCGGGGCTCGATCGCCTGGCGCCGGCAGATGGCGCCTTCTACATCTATGCCGATGTCTCCGGCTTGACCAACGACAGCGAGGCATTTTGCCGGAGGATGCTGGCGGAAATCGGTGTCGCGGCGACCCCGGGCATCGATTTCGACCCGGACCGCGGGCGGCACTTCGTGCGCTTCTCCTTCGCCGGGCGCGAAGCCGTCATGGCCGAAGCGGCGCACCGGTTGCAGGAATGGGTCAGGGGGTAAACTGCCCAATCGAGGCAAGAGAAAACCGACCCCATCCTTGCGGCGGGGCCGGTCTTTCTGCAAGGCGTCGAAGTCATCGACCTACATGAAGCGATTCCACCAGCCGCGCCGCTTGGGCTGGTCGTCTTCGTCGTTCTTCGCCTGGTGCGGTTCCAGGGTCGAGAGTTCCTGATCGTCTTCGGTGTGGTCCGCCGCCGCCTGGCCGGCCCGATCTGCCGGCTCGATCACCACTTTCGGATCGGTCGTCGCGATGTCAGGCATGGCGGCCTGAGGCGCAGGTGTCTCGTCCGCCGCGGGCGCCATCTGTGGCAAATCCGCTTGGGCGTCGCTCATAGCCTCGGCGATTTCCACTGCGGCGGATTTAGCTTCCGCGGGCGTCGCCGCTTCGGATCCATCGGCCTCGGCATTGTCGGGTTTCTCCGCTCTGCCACGGCCTCTGCCGCCGCGTGTGCCGCGGCCGCGTGTGCCGCGACGCCGGCTGGACGGTTTGGATTTTTCCTCATCCACGGATTCCGCTGTCGCTTCCGGCTCCGCGGTCGCGGCGTCTCCGGCTTCCGCAGAAGCCTCGCTGGGTGTGCTTCTGCGGCGGCGACGGCCGCGCGAACGTGAGCCTTCGGCTCCAGCGGTGGCCCCTTGCGCAGAGTCCGCTTCGCTTGCCGATCCGGCTTCAGCGGGGATTTCCTCCGGGTCACGCTGTTTGTCAGCGGCGTCGTCGGAATCGTCCGCCTCGCCCGAGGCCTCGTGTGTGTCGCTGCTACCGTCCTCGTCGCGCCGCCGCGAACGCCGCCGCCCGCCGCGCTTGCCGCGCCGCTTGCGCTTGTGCTGCCGCTCGGCGTCCTGCTCGTCGCTGGAGACCTCCACGCCGCTATCCTCGCGGTCTTCGTCTTCCTCGGCGGCGCTTTCACTCGCTTCCTGGGACTCGGCATCGCGGTCGTCTTCCTTGCGCCCTCGAGAGCGACGGCGCCGGCCGCGCTTGCGGTCGCCGTCGTCCCTTTCGGTCTCACGGCGTGTGTCCCGACGCTCTTCGGCAGCCACCACGTTGCGGCGCTCGGCGACGATCCCATCGCGTTCGATGGAAAAGGCGTCGGTGGCCAAGTGGTCATCGGTTTCGACGGAGACCTTGAAGTCGTAGCGCTGCTCGATGGCGACCAGGTGGTCGCGTTTGCGGTTGAGCAGGTACAACGCGACCTGGGTCGGCACGGTTGCTTTCATTTCACCGCCGGGTTCGCGGATGCCTTCTTCCTCCAGTCGGCGCAGCACCTGCAGGGCCAGCGATTCGATCGTCCGGATGCGGCCGTCGCCGCCGCAGTGCGGGCAGGTCTCGGTGGAGCTTTCAAAGAGGCTTGGGCGCATGCGCTGGCGCGACATCTCCAACAGGCCGAAGGGTGAGATGCGGCCCAGTTGGATGCGTGCCCTGTCGGTGCGCAGGGACTCCTTGAGGCGCCGCTCTACCTCGCGATTGCGGCGCGACTCCTCCATGTCGATGAAGTCGATGACGATCAGCCCGGCGAGGTCGCGCAGGCGCAGCTGGCGGCCAACCTCCTCGGCAGCCTCCAGGTTGGTCTTAAGGGCGGTCTCCTCGATGTGACGCTCGCGCGTGGCGCGGCCCGAGTTCACGTCGACGGCAACCAGGGCTTCCGTCTGATTGAACACCAGATAGCCACCGGAGCGCAGCTGCACCGTGTTGGAGTGCATGGCGTCAAGCTGGTTTTCGACCTGGTAGCGCTGGAACAGCGGGACGTTGGGGTCCTTGTATTGCTGCACCTTCTTGGCATGGCTCGGCGTCAGGGATTTCATGAACTCCTTGGCCGCCTTGTAGCCATCGTCGCCATCGACCAGGACGTCGTCCATATCGCGGCTGTAGAGGTCGCGAATCGCCCGCTTGATCAGGTTGGCTTCCTCGTAAATCAGCGCCGGCGCGGTGGACTGCAGGGTACCCTGGCGGATGGTGTCCCACAGCCGCAGCAGGTATTCGTAGTCCCGGCGGATCTCCACCTTGGTGCGTTGGCTGCCGGCGGTCCGCACGATGACGGCGATGCCTTCGGGAATATCGAGATCGGCCAAGACGCCTTTGAGGCGCCGGCGGTCGCTGGCGTTGCTGATCTTGCGGCTGATACCGCCACCTTTGTTGGTGTTGGGCATGAGAACGCAGTATCGGCCCGGCAGCGACAGATAGGTCGTCAGTGCCGCGCCTTTGTTCCCGCGCTCTTCCTTGGTGACCTGGACCAGCATCACCTGGCGCCGCTTGATCACCTCTTGGATCTTGTATCTGCGCAACAGCTGGGCACGGCGCCGGGCAGCGTCCTCAACGTCGTCGCCGCCGACGGTATCGACGCGCTCTTCCGTTTCGATCTGCTCCGGTTCGGCCGCCGCTCCGGGCTCGGCGCTATGGTCGCCGTCTTCGGCGTCACCCGGCGTGTCCGCCGCTCCGGCTTCGGCAGAAGCCTCCGCCGGCTCAACCTGGCCTTCGGCGCCGTCATGTGCCTCGGCGTCCGCCGCCGCGTCCGCTTGGTCCCCGGGGTCGGGTGCCGCACCGCCGCCTTCGGCCGTTTCGTGCTCGGGCCCGTTGATGAGCGGGACATCGATTTCCGAGTCGTCCGGCACCTCGTCAGCCGGCTCCGACTTCAGCGCGGCTTCCTCAGCCAGCAACGCCTCGCGGTCGGCAATGGGGATCCGGTAGTAGTCGGGGTGAATTTCGCTGAACGGCAGGAAGCCGTGGCGGTTGCCACCGTAGTCGACAAAAGCCGCCTGGAGGGAAGGCTCTACCCGGGTAACTTTCGCCAGGTAGATATTGCCTTTTAACTGCTTCCTGGAACTGGTCTCGTAGTCGAAATCCTCAAGTCGATTGCCAGATTGTACCACCACCCTGATTTCTTCCGGGTGGCTGGCATCGATAAGCATACGTTTGGCCATAAAGGGAAAACTCCGGAACGCGCAACGCGGGATCCGTAGAGACAGCTTCGCTGTCTCCCGGCCGCGGCGCGAAAGTCTTGGGAACTCGTTTGGTCGACAAATACGTTGCCTTGACCGTCATCTGAACGAGCGTTCTCTTCAATCCGAGGGCCAGGACAATGCAGCTATCTCGTGCGAAATCGCCGCCAGCACCTCGACGGCCTGGGCGCACCATCTATGGAGGGCCAGACCGTGAATTTGGGGGAGCCACGTTGTCTCTGTCGCAGGCTTTCGGCTGTCGATAGCGGCCACGCGGCCCGATTATTCGCGAACCCCCGCCCGAGCGCTGTTGTCTGTCCCTGTGTGAGGGCCTGCTTCTTGCAGACTGCGCGCAGTCACCAAAATCGGGTGCCGCCGCCGCATTGCCACGCCACATTCAGGGTAAGGCTCGGGAGGCAAAAAGGAATCGCAGGCCACTAATATCAGGCCTCTGCAGGGCGTACCAGCCAATATTCGGCCTTTCAGCCGCCAAAGCGGTCCCTTTTGCGTGTAACTGGCAAGCTTGCGCCGCTCTGTTCCTGGCCCCAATTTGCCCGTACAAGAGGGCGGACGGCTCGCGGCGGCGGCCGATTCGGCGGGATTGCTGCCTGACAGAGCCGCGGAAGGGCTTGGCCCGGGCCTCAGGATTCGCGTATATCTGGTGTCGAGCCGTTGAACACACGCAATATTTGGGAATACGCCTTGAAAATCCGGCTCTTCTTGCTGGTTTTATCTTTGCTGTTGGCAGCCACCGGGCCAGCCTTGGCCAAGCCTCAGGTGACCGCCGCACGCATCGGGGACAGCCCGGAGCGCACCCGTTTCGTCCTGGAACTGAGTGAAGACCTGCCCTACCGAGTTTTCACGCTGCCGGATCCCTTTCGCGTTGTCCTGGATCTTCCGGAGGTCGATTGGAACTTGCCTGACGGTCGTCAGCCACGGGTCCGCGGGCTGATCAGCGCTTTGCGGTTCGGTCTCTTCGCCCCCGGAACGAGCCGCGTGGTCCTGGACGTGAAACGGCCGGTCCATCTCCAGAAGGTCTTCGTCATTCCACCGCGCGACGGCAAGCCGCATCGGCTTGTGGTAGACGTGGAGGCGGTCAGCCGTGAAGCCTACTTCGCGGCTCAGGGCGCCGCCACGGGGACAACCTCGGTTTCCGACGAGCCGCTGGTTCCCCTGGCCGAGGCGGTGCCGTCGCTGCCGCCGGCCAAGCCGACCGACCGGCGGCCGACCGTGGTTATCGATCCAGGGCATGGTGGCGTCGACCCCGGCGCCGTCGGCGTCTCAGGTTCTTACGAAAAGAATCTGACCCTGACCTATGGCCGGGCCTTGAAGGAGGCTCTTGAAGCCAGCGGACGCTATCGGGTGGTGATCACCCGCGAGCGCGACGTCTTCCTGAAACTGCGCGAACGGATCCGCCTGGCCCAGGAGGCCGAAGGGGACCTCTTTTTGTCACTGCACGCCAATGTCCATAGTTCTGGAAGGATCCGCGGCGCCTCGATCTACACTCTGTCGGAGACCGCTTCTGACAAGGAAGCCGCCGCCCTTGCCGCGGCAGAAAACGCCGCCGACGTTCTGGCCGGCGTGAACCTGGGCGACCAGACCGGCGACGTGAGAAATATTCTCATCGATCTGGCGCAACGCGAAACCATGAACCTTTCTAAGAAGTTCGCCAACGATCTGGTGCGCGAGGTCGGCCGCGAGGCCAAGTTGCTCCGCAATACCCACCGCTTTGCGGGGTTTGCTGTGCTGAAATCCCCGGTGGTGCCGTCTGTCCTCTTTGAGATCGGCTACATGTCCAATCGCCAGGAAGAACGGCTTTTGCGCAGCCACGCTCATCGCGATAAGATAATCGCATCGATTATCAGGGCGATTGATGGTTACTTTGAACGGCAAAAGGCGGCGGATCGGAGTTGAAATGGCTTGGCCGGCGGTGATGTAGGGGCCAGATGACGGCTTTTCTCGTGCCGGAAACCACAGGGCTGCCACATTTTGTTGATAGTCTCTATCGTGATCGGGCTTGTATCAGGGAGTCGAGGTTCCTTAACGCCTTTTCCCATAGCATGCGCGCGAAATTGGATGTCTCGGCGGCCCCGCGGTGGCTGAGTTGAGCTTACAGCGTAGAGACGGCTGACGTGAGAATACAGACGTGAGAACACTGACGTGAGAATACTCGGCGCACTCTTTGGAATTGTTTTGATCCTCGCCATCGCCGGCGCGGGGGGCGTTCTTTATGTGTTCTACCACTATGGCCGCGGACTGCCGGAATACAGTCAACTGGCCGACTACCAACCCCCGACGGTCACCCGCGTGCATGCCGGCGACGGCAGCCTGTTTGCCGAGTATGCGACTGAGAAACGCGTCTTTGTGCCGATCAGGGCGATCCCGCGGCGCGTGGTCAACGCTTTCCTCTCGGCCGAAGACAAGAACTTCTACAGCCACCCCGGCGTCGATTTCATGTCGGTATTGCGCGCCATCGTCACCAATCTCGCTAATTTCGGCTCGGACCGTCGGCCTGTCGGCGCTTCGACCATCACCCAGCAGGTGGCCAAGAACTTTCTGCTGACCAACGAGGTATCGATCGAACGCAAGATCAAGGAGGCCATTCTGGCCTTCCGCATCGAGCAGGCCTTCACCAAAGAAACCATTCTGGAACTCTATCTGAACGAGATCTATCTCGGCTTCGGTTCCTACGGGGTTGCCGCCGCGGCGCTCAACTACTTCAACAAGTCGCTCGACGAACTGACCATCGCCGAGGCCGCTTACCTGGCGGCACTGCCGAAGGCACCCAACAACTATCACCCCGTGCGCAAGCACGATGCCGCGGTGGCGCGGCGCGACTGGGTCATCGAGCGCATGGCCGAGGATGGCAGGATCACCGCTGAGGAGGAGGCGAGCGCCTCGGACGAACCTCTTGTGGTACGCCGGCGCGACGAAACCGAGGTGGTCGAGGCGCAGTACTTCGCGGAGGAGACCCGGCGCGAACTGGTTCGCCTCTATGGCGACGACGGCCTTTACGCCGGCGGCTTGTCGGTCCGCACGACTTTGGATTCGCATCTGCAGAAGATCGCCAACCGGGTGTTGCGAGAGGGGTTGATCAGCTACGACCGGCGCCACGGCTGGCGCGGCCCTCTGCAGGAGATCGCCGTCGGCGAGAGCGCTGCGGTGATTGCCGTCTTGCAGGAAATCGAACGGCCGGTCGGCATTGACGCGGCCTGGCAACTGGCCGCCGTCACTGCCGTCGACGCGAAGCAGGCGGAGATCCTGCTGGTGGATGGGACAGCGGGCCGGATTCCCATGGCCGAGCTCAAGTGGGCCCGTCAATGGATCGAGGACCAGCGCATCGGCCACGAGCCGAAGAAGCCCAGCGACGTGCTGAAGGCGGGGGATGTCGTGCTGGTCGAGGCGGCAGCCGAGGAGTCCGAAGGCGCGGCAGAGGAAGCAGGCGTCTATGGACTGCGCCAGATCCCGGATGTGAACGGCGGGCTGGTCGCGCTGGACCCGCATACGGGCCGGGTGTTGGCCATGGCCGGCGGCTTCTCCTACGAGCGCAGCGAGTTCAATCGCGTGACCCAGGCCAAGCGGCAGCCCGGTTCGGCTTTCAAGCCTTTCGTTTATCTGGCGGGACTCGACAGCGGCTTCACGCCGGCGACCATGATTCTGGACGCCCCCTTCGTGATCGACCAGGGGCCGGGGCTCGGTAAGTGGAAGCCGTCAAACTACTCCAAGGAGTTCTACGGGCCGACGCCGATGCGTGTCGGCATCGAGAAGTCCCGCAACCTGATGACGGTGCGCCTGGCACAGACCATCGGGATGGACAAGGTGGTGGACTACGCCCGGCGCTTTGGCGTTGTCGAGAATATGGCGCCGGTGCTTTCGATGGCGCTGGGCGCCGGTGAGACCACCCTGATGCAGATCACCACCGGCTACGCCATGCTGGTGAACGGCGGCAAGCGCATTTCACCGACGCTGATCGACCGCGTACAGGATCGCAACGGGCGCACGGTCTATCGTCATGACCTGCGAGTCTGCGAGGTCTGCCTGGTTGAAGCGTGGCAGAACCAGCCTCTGCCCGTGCTGCCCGACGAGCGTGAGCAGGTAGTCGACCCGGGCTCGGCCTATCAGATCGTCGGCATGCTGCAGGGCGTGGTGCAGCGCGGCACCGGCCGGCGCATCGCCGAATTGGGCCTGCCCCTGGCCGGCAAGACCGGCACTACCAACGATAATATCGATACCTGGTTCGTTGGTTTCAGCCCCGATCTGGTGGTTGGCGTTTTCGTCGGCTTCGACGAGCCGCGCACGCTGGGGCCCCGTGACACCGGGTCCAACGTCGCCGCGCCGCTGTTCAAGGACTTCATGGCCGAGGCTTTGACCAAGGAAGATGTCGTTCCCTTCCGCATTCCGCCGGATATCCGTCTGGTGCGCCTCAACGCCGAGACCGGGCAACTTGCCCGCCCCGGCGACACGAAGGTGTTCCTGGAGGCTTTCAAGCCCGGTAGTGAGCCTACGGGAAACCAGGTGGTGCTTGACGGTGGCTACAACCCGCGTACCGGCAGCACCGCGGCCAGCGGCACCGGCGGGCTCTACTAAGCCGCCTGGCCAATAGGTCCTATACGAGGGCGGCCGGAATCCGATACAAGAACACCCTAGAGCGATGTTATCTGAAGTATACAAGCCCGTGCGTCCGGCACCCTTTCGGACCGCGGCCATTCAACCGGTCATTAAGGAGTGCTTATGCGCGCCGAAATCGAAGCGGTGGCAGACGAGATTCGTCAGTCGTTGGCCCTGCTGAGGAGGCATCTTTGACGTCGATGCCGCGACCCTGCGCCTCGACGAGTTGAACGCCGAAGCCGAGAATCCAGACCTATGGAACGATCCGGAACGCGCCCAGAAGGTGATGCGCGAGCGCACCCACCTTGAGCAGTCGCTGAAGCAGTTTCACGACATCGAGGCGGAACTCGAAGACGCCGTGACCCTGGCGGAGCTGGGTGAGGGCGAGGGCGACGAAGACAGCGTTCAGGAGGCGCAGAAGCAGCTCGAAGGCCTGCAGGCGCGCGCCGCCAAGCGGCAGCTGGAAAGCCTGCTGTCCGGAGAGGCGGACGCCAACGACTGCTACGTGGAGGTCAATGCCGGTGCCGGCGGCACCGAGGCTCAGGACTGGGCGCAGATGCTGCTGCGTATGTACGTCCGCTGGGCCGAAGCCCACGGCAACCAGATCGAATGGCTGGAAGAAAGCCCGGGCGAAGAAGCCGGCATCAAGTCGGCCTCGATCCGGGTCAAAGGCCAGAATGCCTATGGCTGGCTGAAGACCGAGTCCGGAGTCCATCGCCTGGTGCGTATTTCGCCTTTCGATTCCCAGGCGCGGCGTCATACGTCCTTCGCTTCTGTCTGGGTCTATCCGGTGATCGACGACACTATCGAGATCGAGGTGCTCGACAAGGATCTGCGCGTCGACACCTACCGGGCTTCCGGTGCCGGCGGTCAGCATGTGAACAAGACCGATTCGGCAGTGCGCATGACCCACATTCCGACGGGCATCGTGGTGCAATGTCAGAACGACCGGTCGCAACACAAGAACCGGGCGCAGGCCATGTCGATGCTGCGCGCCCGGCTCTACGAGCATGAGCTGCAGAAGCGCGAGGCGGCCGCCCAGGCGGAGGCGGACTCCAAGACCGATATCGGCTGGGGCCACCAGATTCGCTCCTACGTTCTGCAGCCCTACCAGATGGTCAAGGATTTGCGCACCTCCGTGGAGAAGGGCAACGCACAGGGCGTGCTGGACGGCGACATCGACGAATTCTTGGAAGCTTCGCTGGCGTCGCGGCTCGATAGAGGACTGGCCTCCGGCACCGAGGCGTGATCTGATTCGGGCAAAATTTATTAACCTCGTGCCGGCAAACTGCGGCCCCAGTCCGGCGAGGGAAGGATAGATGACGGCAGAGCAGAGCGACGGGACGGCAGAGGCCGGGCGATCGGCCGGCGGCTTCGATCTCGACTTCGAAGCGCCGGGCTACCTGGATGATCCTTATCCGCTGCTTCATGCCCTGCGTGATTCCGATCCGGTCTTCCTCAGCCCCTGGGGTGACTGGTATCTGACCCGCTTTGCCGATGTGTCGGCGGTGCTCTCCGACAAGCGGTTCCAGCGTCAGTCCCCGGCGGGCGCCAGTCCGATCAGTGGCGAGGCGCGCGAGCCCACTGCCATCGACCGGATGCTGAGCCGCTGGATGGTGTTCATCGATCCGCCGGCGCACACCAGACTGCGCCGCCTCGTGGGCAAGGCTTTCACGCCCAAGCTGGTTGCGGGCTTGCGCGGCGATATCCGGATCATCGCCGACCGCTTGCTCGACGATGCACTCGATTCCGATGGTTTCGACGTCATCGCCGACTTCGCCTATCCGCTGCCGGTGATCGTCGTCTCGCGCATTCTCGGCGTGCCGGCGCAAGACTATGAAAAGTTGAAAACCTGGTCGGGCCAGTTGACCGGCGCCCTTGACAGCGGTGATTCGGAGGAATTGGCGAGCGGCATTCCCGCCACCGAGGAACTCATGGCCTATATGGGCGATCTCATTGCGGCGCGGCGACGCGAGCCGGGCGACGATTTGATCTCAGCAATGCTGGCCGGCAGCACCGGCGAGGAAGCGCTAAGCGAAGAAGAACTGTTGGCCAACTGCGTGTTTCTGCTCTGGGCCGGCCATGAAACCACCAAGAACCTGATCGGCAACGGCACCTTGTCGCTGATCCGCTGCCCCGGCGAGTTCGAACGGCTGGCGGAGGATCCGAAGTTGCTGGAAAGTGCGGTTGACGAGTTCCTGCGTTACGAGAGCCCGATCCAGAAGATCGGCCGGTGGACGGCTGAGGAAGTGGTGCTGGGAGGTACCCGCATTCCGGCCGGACAGTATGTGGTCAGCCTGTTCGGCGCAGCCAATCGCGACCCGCGGCAGTATCGCGAACCGGACCGTCTCGACATCGGGCGCCGCGACGGAACCAGCTTGGCTTTCGGCAAAGGTATTCACCACTGTCTGGGCTACGGCCTGGCCAAGCTGGAAGGTGAAGTCGCCTTCGAGGCCTTGTTGAAGCGCGTCGGCGCAATGGAACTCAAAGAGGCCGCGCCGCGCTGGCAGCCAAACACGTCGATCCGCGGGCTGCAAGCGCTGCCCGTAGCGGTGATCAGGCGCTAAACAGCGGTGCGGCTTGGCATCCAGGGGGAGAGAGAACTTGCGCATTCCACGTTCGACAGTTCCGGGCATAGTCAGCCCGGCGATACCCGGCCGCATGGCGTCCCTCCTGATGTCGGTGCTCTACCAGTTGGAGCAGACGCAGTGGCTGGGGCCAGACGAGCTGTTCTTTCATCAGGGACGCCAACTGCAGGCGCTCTTTACCCATGCCGGGCGAAGTGTGCCCTTCTACCGCGATCGTTTTTCGGCGGCGGGCGTTGACCCCACTGCAAAGGTGACGCGGGAGACCATCGCCCGCTTGCCGGTGCTCAAGCGCGCCGAACTGCAGGGTGCAGGCGACAGCATCAACACTACCGCATTGCCGAAGTCGCATGGCAAGGTGAACCAGATAGAGACTTCCGGCTCGACCGGCCGGCCGGTGCGCCTCAACGGTACCGAGGTGACGGGAGTGTTCTGGCGCGCCTGCGTGATGCGGGAGCATCTCTGGGCCGGACGCGACCTGCAGGGTAAGCTGGCGGCCATCCGCTGGGTGCGCAAGGGCGTCGCCATGCCGCCGCAGGGCGCACGAGGCGATGGTTGGGGGCCGGCTTCCGGCTCCATCTATCCGACCGGTCCGGCGGTGTTGCTCAACATTGCCAGCGAACTCCAGGAGCAGGTCGAATGGCTGCTGCGTGAAGATCCGGATTATCTGATCTCCTTTCCCTCTAACCTGGCGGCTTTGGCAAGCTATTGCATCGACAACGGGCTGGAGCTGAAAAAACTCCAGCAGGTGATGACCGTTGGTGAAACGGTCACCGAGAAGGTGCGGAGTCTGGCGACGCAAGCCTGGCAGGTCCCGCTGAAGGACTCCTATAGTTGCGAGGAAGCCGGCTACCTGACCATTCAGTGCCCGCAGCATGACATCTACCACGTGCAGTCGGAAAACGTGCTGCTGGAAGTGGTGGACGAGAACGACAAGCCCTGCGGACCGGGGGAAGTCGGACGGGTGTTGATCACCAGCCTGCACAATTTCGCCACGCCGCTGATTCGTTACGAGTTGGGCGACTATGCGCAGCTCGGCGCCCCCTGCGCCTGCGGCCGCGGCCTGCCGGTGATCGACAAGGTGCTAGGGCGCAAACGCAACCGCCTGATCCTGCCCGACGGCCGCTCGGAGTTTCCTTACCTTGGAGAGCACGATGAATTTCGTGCCATTACCACCAAGGTGCGGGAATTCCAGTACATTCAGCGCAGCACCGAGGTGATCGAAAAGCTGATGGTGGTCACCGGGCCTTTGACGGCCGAGGAAGAGGCCGGGCAGAAGGCGCTGATCACCAAGAACTTTCGCCACCCCTTCGAGATCAGGCTGACCTATGTCGACGAGATCCCCAAACGCGGAGCCGGCAAGTTCGAGGAGTTCATCTCCGAAGTCGAGGCTTAGATTTAGACATTATTCACGACGATGGCGGCGTAATTCAAGCTGGCGTCGTCGGGAAAATACTCGCGTATCACATGGTTCGAGTCGGGCGCTGCGAAGCCGATCCTCTGGTACATGTCGAGCAGCGGATCGACCAGCCGGTTGCCGCGCTTCATGAAAACGTACTCCGAAGCCGGTACCGCATCGTTCTTCACGCAGTAGCGCTTGTAGCCGGGAATCACCGCGCCGGCGACGACGTAGCTGTAGCCGAGGGAGCGGGCCAGTTCGACTTCGGTGGTCACCATGCGCTCGAAGATGTCGCCGCCGCGGGCGTCCTTTTCGATGATGCCTGAGACGATGTAGATCGCGTTGTAGTCCTCCGGCGCACCGATGTCGAAGAGGTATCCCTTGTTGGTGACGTCGTCCCAGTTGCTGAACTGCTTGGGATTTACCGGATCGTAGACAAACGGCATGGCGGTGATGGTCGCCAGGATGCGGCCGTCCTGCTCCCACACGAAAAAGCCCTGTGGATACTTTTGAAGGCGAATCTCGAACTTGTCGCGCGGCGCGCGCGCCATCTCCGGCCAGCTCTCCTCGACCGCCATGATCTGGTCCATGTCCTCGGACTTGGCGTTTCGGATGATGACGCTCATCGCAGATCTCCCAACTTTCTCGGACCGTGTCGCGTTGCGGCCATACTACTCACCCAACCAGACAGTCTAACAAGTGGGAAAAAGGTGAAAAAAACCATAAGGCCGACCGCCGCGGCGCGCTCCAATCAGCTTGGTCGGCGGGTCGCCAGGTAGATTCCGGGCAGCACCAGGGCGGCACCGAAGAGATGGTAGTCACGCAACTGCTCGCCGAGGATCAGATAGGCCAGGACACCGTTATAGAGCGGAACGAGATACATCAGCAGGCTGGTCGGCCCGGCCCCCAGGCTGCGCTGCACCACGGCATAGACCTGATAGGCGCCGAAGGAGGGGACGACGGCCAGAAAGACGACGATGAGAAAGCTGCGGGTTTCCAGAGCCGGTAGCTCGCCGCTGAGGCCCTCGGCTGCGGCAAAGGGCAGGAGTACCAGGATGCCGCCGAAGACGATGGCGGCGAAGCGCGCCATCATCGGCAGCGCCGAGGGGCGGTGGCGCAGCAGGATCGAATAGACTGCCCAGGCCGCCATGGCACCGACAGCCCAAAGGTCGCCGGGGGAGAATCGCAGGGCGGTCAGCATCTGCAGGTCGCCGCGGCCAACGATGGCGATGACGCCGGCCAGCGACAGCAGGATGCCGGCGCCCTGCAGCAAGGACAGGGACTCGCGGTAGAAGAACCGCGCCAGGACGACGATGAGGATCGGCGAGGCGGCGTAGATCAGACCGATGTTCGTGGCCGAAGTGGTGTCGGCGGCGATATAGACGAAGGCGCCGCAGATGCCCATGCCGAGCGCGCCGAGAATGAAGAAATCCAACCTCTCCCTCACAATGGCTGAGCGATGCCGCCACAGGGCCGTGGCGGTAAAGGGCAGCAGCAGGGTGAAAGTGAGGGTCCAGCGCCAGAAGGCCAGTGCCACCGGCGGGAAAGTGTCGTGGACGACGCGGGCAGTGAGCATGTTGGAGCTAAACAGGGCCGGCGCGATGAACAGGAGGATCAGTGCAAGCTGACGCTCATTGAGACCCAGCCAGCGGGGCGGCCCGCGTCGTTCACGAGTTTCGGCGGATGTGCCGGTGGTGTGTTCTTCGACCATCGTAGCGCGACGCTCTACCCGCTGTCCGCGCCGGGGTCAAACGCCGAACGGGTAAGGATGCCATGCAGATCAGCGGGGTCGGTTCACTCAGCCACCTGGACCGGCGCCAAGGTCGCGTAGAAATCGGCAGGGAATCCGGCCTCGCAACGGGCGGCATCGTTGAAGGGCGGCTTCAATTGGCCTCTGAAATATTGGCGCACCAGCCTTTGCCAGGTCGGCTGGGCCTCGAGCCCGCGCCCGGCGCAGAGGTGGTCGAACCAGCGTTTGCCGATCGCCACATGGCCGATCTCGTCGTCGTAGATGACCTGCAGGACCGCGGCGCTTTCGTGATCCTCCACGGCGTGCAGCTTGGCGACCATCGCCGGAGTGACGTCGAGGCCGCGGGCCTCGAGGACCAAGGGCACCACGGCGAGCCGCGCCAGCAGGTCCTGTGCGGTTTCCTCGGCCGCCTGCCACAGGCCGTCGTGGGCCGGCAGGTCGCCGTAAGCCAGACCGAGATCCTCGAGGCGTCTGGCCAGCAGGAGGAAGTGCTTGCCCTCTTCTTCGGCGACCTTCAGCCAGTCGTCGTAAAATGCGCGGGGCAGGGCCTCGGCGGTGAAGCGCGCGACAATGTCGACCGCCAGGTCGATGGCGTTCAGCTCGATGTGCGCCAGGGCGTGGAGCAGGGCGCCGCGGCCTGCGATGCCACGGTTGATCTTGCGCTTTAGCACTTCGCCGGGGCGTTTCAGCAGCGGCCGCCCGGGCCGGGACGGGCGCGCCGGCACTGCGGCGCTGCCGACTTCAGAGATTTCTCCACGGCGCCAAGCCGCGGCAACTTCACGCGCCAGGGCCGCCTTGGCTTGCGGGTCGGGCGTCGCCAGGACGGCGACGGCCCGCTGCGCCAGATGGGATTCGGAGCCTGTGTTCATAGGTTCCGGGCGGCCTCGAGGACTTCCCCTACGTGGCCCTTCACCTTTACCTTGCGCCATTCGCGGCGCAGCACGCCCCTTTCGTCGATCAGAAAGGTCGCGCGGTCGATGCCCATGTACTTGCGGCCGTACATCGATTTCTCGATCCAGGTCCCGTAGGCCTCGCACACCACGCCGTTCTCGTCGGAAGCGAGCGTGAAGGGCAAATCATACTTCGCCTTGAACTTACCGTGCTTGGCGACAGTGTCCCGGGAAACGCCGATGATGACGACATCGAGCTCGGCGAAGTCGGGCAGGGCATCCCGAAAACCGCAGGCCTCCTTGGTGCAGCCGGGGGTGTCGTCCTTGGGGTAGAAGTAGAGCACCACCTTGCGGCCCTTCAAATCCTTCAATGAAATCTCCCCGCCTCCGTCGGTCGGCATAGCGAAGGCGGGCGCCTTTTTTCCGAGTTCAACCATCAATGACGTCCTTTGGTTCCGATCGCGGAGTGCGAGGTTGAGGGGGAGTCTGTTGCCGGCCGCCATCATGCGCCTTTGGCGAACGGCAGGATGCCATTGTCGGGTTCGCCTCCAGGCGGCGCCGGTTCGTCGATCAGTTCAACGTAGATGCCGTGGCTCCAGGCCAGTGTTTCTTCAAGTCGCTGGTGCAGGGCGTCGAAACTGTCGAGGCCGGCACTGGCGGCCAAGGCCGCTTGCAGCGAGGCCGACAGAGTATCCGCATTGAAGGCCGGCCCGACAGTCAGCCGAAGTGCTTCTTGTACCTGCCGCAGGAAACGGGTCGCTTCGATCAGCTTCTCAGCGCAATTGGTCTCCAGAAGGCCGGCCTCGGCAAGATTCGCGAAGGCCTGTTGAGTCGAGATGGCCAGAACCTCCGGATGCTCTGCCGCGTGATGGAGCTGCAGATACTGTGCCAGGAAGTCGAGATCGATAAGGCCGCCCTCCGCGTACTTCACACTCCAGATCGATTCGGCCGGATGCTCCTTGTAGAGGCGTCTTCTCATGGCGGCGACTTCGGCCAGCAGCTGTTCGGGATTGTGCGGCGCCGTTCGGATGGCGTTCAATTTCTCCTCGACGGCTGCGCGGAGCTCTGGAGAGCCCGAGACGACTCGCGCCCTTGTCAAAGCCATGTGCTCCCAGGTCCAGGCATCCTTCTCGTAGTAGTGCTGGAAGGACGCGAGGGAAGTGGCGATCGGCCCGGCATTGCCCGATGGCCTGAGCCGCATATCGATCTCATAGAGCGTGCCTTCGGCGGTCTGTGCGCTCAGTGCATTGATCAGGCGCTGGGCCAGACGTGCGTAATAGCGTTGCGGCTCCAGTGGTTTGGGTCCATCGGACTGCACATTTTCAGATGGCAGGTCGTAGAGGAAGACGAGGTCGAGGTCTGACGAGACCGTCATCTCGCGGCTCCCGAGTTTGCCCAGAGCAACGATCGCCAGGCCGGCGTTGGGGAGGCGGCCATGGCTGCGCGCCAGATCTTCGACCACCGGTTCATAGAGGCCGCGCAGGGCCACCTCGGCAATGTCGCTGAGCGCCCTGCCGCTGGCGTCAACATCGTCTTTGTGTCGCAGGATGTGAACGCCAACCTGGAAGCGCCGATCATTGGCCCAGCGCCTTGTCATGTCCAACACGTCCTGCAGGTCCTGTGCGTCGGAGAGAGCGAGTCTTAGTTCTTCATCCAAGCCGTCGGCCTGCGGAATCGGATCGAAGAAGTCGCCGGAGAGAACCGCTTCCAGCAGATGGGGCTTGCGGTCCAGGCGATCAGCCAGCATCGGGGCGCTGCCCATGATCTCTGCCATAAGTTCCAACAGATTGGGATTGTTGTAGAGCATGGAGAAGAGCTGCACCCCGGCCGGCAGGCCGGCGACGAAGGTATCGAATTTCAGCAACGCGCGGTCGGGATCCTGGGTGCCGCCGAAAGTATTCAGCAGGACCGGCACCAGTTCGGTCAACAACTGGCGGCTGCGGGTAGTGCGCAGCGCCCGGTAGCGGCCGTGGTGCCAGCCGCTGACCACCTGCCAGGCGGGCTCACAGTTGCGGTATCCGAGGCTGGAGAGGGTCGCCAGAGTTTCCGGGTCGGGTTCGCCGCCGGTGAAAACCAAGTTGCCCGAGGCCGAGAGCGTCGGCGACTCCTCGAAAAGATGGGCGTAGTGGTCTTCCACCCGGCGCAGGCGCCGCAGCAGGTCGTCGCGGAAGGCTGTGGGATCCTCGTAACCGAGAAACATTGCCAGGGCATCGACGTCTTCGTCTTCGTCGGGCAGCGTGTGGGTCTGCTGATCTTCGATCATCTGCAGCCGATGCTCGACACGCCGCAGGAAGAAATAGGCCTCTGTCAGCTGCTCGGCGACCTCAGCCTCGATATGTCCGCTTTCTGCCAGGGCGGCCAGGGCCTCCTTGGTGCGTGACGTCCGCAACGCCGGGTCGCGCCCGCCCCAGATGAGTTGCTGTGTCTGGGCAAAGAACTCGATCTCCCGGATGCCGCCGCGCCCCAGCTTCACATTGTGTCCGTTGATCGCGATCACCGAACCGCCCTTGTGGGCGTTGATCTGACGCTTGATGGAATGCACGTCCTGGATGGCCCAGAAGTCGAGGTGCTTGCGCCACACAAAAGGGCGCAGTTCGCCGAGAAAGGCGTCGCCGAGATCCAGGTCGCCGGCGATGGGGCGGGCTTTGATCATGGCCGCCCGTTCCCAGTTCTGGCCCAGGCTCTCATAGTAGGTGAGGGCGGAATTGAAGCTTATGGCCAGTGGCATGGCGCCGGGATCCGGTCTGAGGCGCAGGTCGGTGCGGAAGACGTAGCCGTCGGCCGTGCGGTCGTCGAGGCTGCGCATCAGGTCCCGGGTCAGACGGACCAGGCCCTGCTGCACCCCTCTGGCGTGCCGGTAATCCACTTTGTCGGGATCGAAGATCACGATGAGGTCGACATCGGAAGAATAATTGAGCTCCCGCGCGCCCAGTTTGCCCATGCCCAGTATGGCGATGCCACAATCCGTGGTCGGCGCGGATTCGTCAGCCAGCCCCAGTTCACCGCGGCCGGCAACCTGACGGAGGGTCGCGGCAAGGGCGGTTTCTATGGCCACATCGGCAAACTCAGAAAGCGCGCGCGTCACTTCGCAGACATTCCAGAACCCGAAAATATCGGCATAGGCGATGCTGAAGGCCGTCCGGCGGCGCGCGATGCGCAAAATCTTCATCAATTCCGCTTGATCGGACAGATTGCCGGCCTTGCTTTTCAGCGCCTCCAGGACTTTTCTAAGAACCTCTTGGGGACCGAGCTTTAAAACGTCGGAGAGAAGCCCGATATCGGCAATCAAACAGTGGCTCAAGAAGGGCGAATTGGCGAAAATCGCCTGAAGCAGCCGCTGACCCGCGCTATTCTGCGCCAAAGTCTGTGCAAGCTCGCTGGCGGCCGAATCGGTCGCCGCGGCCGCGCACCAACGCTCCATCCAGGGCTCCGCTCGTGCGGGGTCCAGGGCGGCAGGCATCGCCGAAGTCTCTGGTAGGTAAGGGAGTTCTGACATTTCACGCCGCTCGCTTCAGGACCAGACTGCTGAAGGTGGGCCCGAGGGTCAAGCATCGGATGGTGCCGCCCCCCGGCGAGTTTCCCCCGACGCCGCCAAGGCAGGCTCTGGCCGCAAGCCGCCAAAGCACGGGCGTTCGCGCGCCCGAAGATCGGTGCGTCTCTGCGTCGAGGTGTTAGGCGGCCTGTTCGCCGTCGCCGTCCTGGTGGTCGGCGTTGCCGTTTGGCGCCTATCCGAGGGGCCCGTCCGAACGGACTTCCTGACCCCCTACCTCCAGGCGGCGATTAACCAGGCCGGCGGCAACACCATTGAGATTGGCGGAACTTTTCTGGTGTGGGAGGAAGGGAGCCGCGGACTGGTGCTGCATGCCGCGGAAGTGGTGGTGCGCGATACCGACAAGAAGCTTATCGCTTCGCTTCCTGAAGTCGCGTTCGAGCTGAGCACCAGCGCCATCCTGGGCGGCACTTTGGCGCCCAATCAGATTGAAATCATCGCTCCGCGCATCCGCCTCCTGCGCGCTACCGACGGCAGTATCAGCTTCGGCGACGACGCGTCTGTTCCGCCGGTTTCGACTGAAACCGTAGAGAACGCGACCGAGGGAACCGGCGAGGACCTCGTGCTTGGCCGGATGATCCGCGAGTTGATGAGGGAGCGGCAACCGGGCAGCCCCCTGTCCTACCTCGATGAGGTGCGCATTCGCGACGGCCAGATCTACGTCCGCGACGATCGTCTTGGATTGTCCTGGGCCGCGCCCTCGGCGGACATCTCTCTGCGGCGCGACATCGCCGGGCTGGCGGGGGATATCTCCTTGAGTTTCGCCGGGCGTCGCGATCCGGCGACCTTTGACGCCGCGTTCCTGTTCGACAAGAAAGCCGGCGTCGTGGATCTCGCCGCCGGCTTTTCCGATATCAGCCTTGCCGCTTTGGGACGGGCGTTTCCGCTGCTGGCGCCCGTCAGCGGCGTGACGTCGCGGATCAGCGGCTCGGTCTCCACGTCGCTGTCGTTGGATGGAACCCTCGGTCATACCGGTTTCGACCTTCAGGGTCTTGCCGGCACGCTACGGATCCCGGGCGTCGACATGGAGCCGCTGGCGATCCGCGAAATGATCATGCGTGGCCGCTATGACGGTGACGAAAGCCGCTTTGACTTGGACGAGGCTCGGGTCAATCTCGGAAGTGCAGAAGTGGCTGGCCCGATCTTCAGTATTGCCGGTGTTTTTGACTACGATCCTCGCAGCAAAGGCTGGGAGATCAGCACCGACGCCGCGTTGGAGGGTGTCCCCCTGGCGGAGCTCCCCACCTACTGGCCGGCATCGATCGCCGAGGCAGCCCGGGACTGGGTCCTGGAGAATGTGACACAGGGCCTGGTCGACAAAGCGACGGCGGCCCTCGAGGTCAGGGTGCCCGATGGAGATTTTGCGGCTGCCGAGGTGATCAACCTGACCGGCACTATGCAGTATCGCGGCGTCGAAGTTTACTATCTTCGGCCGTTGGCGCCGATCCAGTCGATCGCCGGGACCGCGGAATTCGACCTCGATGCGCTGCACTTTGCGGCTCAGTCCGGTCGCCTCGGCAATCTGGCGCTCGGTGTCTCGAAAGTAGACATCACCAATTTCAAAGCGGCTTATGGCAGGAAGGATGTCTTCGAACAACTCACCATCGACGCCAAGGCGATCGGACCCGTAGCGGAGACGCTTGCGTTGCTGGAGCATCCGCGCCTCGACCTGCTCTCAAGACTCGGCTTTTCGGCCGCGGGCAGCGGCGGCACGGTGAGCGCCGATCTCGCTTTTCAGTTCCCGCTGTCCAAGGACCTGGCTTTCGATGATGTGACACTTCAGGTCGAAGCCACCGTCCAGGAAGGCGAACTGAAGAACGTGCTTCTGGGTCAGGACATAACGGAAGGGCGGCTTGCCGTCAGTCTGGATGAGAACGGCATGCGGCTTGCCGGACCGCTTGCTCTGGGCGGGGTGCCGCTGTCCGTGCAGTGGCAGGAGAGTTTCGCAAATGCCGCGAAGGTCCGCTCGGCCATGGAGGCGGAGATCCCGCGCATCGGGGATGCCGGGCGCGCCAATTTCGGTCTCGATATCGGCGATGCCCTGCAGGGGCCACTGGCGGCAACAGTCTCATTGGTCGCCACTGACAGTGGCCTGACGACCCTGCAAGTCTCGACGGATCTGAGGGAGACGACGATTTCTCTGCCCGAGATTCACTGGCGCAAGGAACCGGGCGTGGACGGCAGTCTCGCGATGACAATAGAGATGGACTCCTCCGGTCCTCTGAGTTATCGCGACATCGTGCTTCAGGCTGGCGATCTGGTGGCCCGGGGCAGGGCGACCCCAGGGCGCGACCGCGGCGGCCTCGGCGCAATTGAACTTGACCGCGTCGCCTTTGGCCGCAGCAATTTGCAGGACGTCGGCTTGCAGCTCGGCGGCGATGGGATCGATGTGCAGATCGGTCAGGGTATCCTTGACGCAGCTCCCTTCATCAAGGATGGGCCACAGGAGGCGGCCGGAAGTCAGCGGCCAGTGGAACAGGCCGTGGAGGAACCGCGCAATTTTGAGCCGTTGACGATCAAGGCGCCAAAGCTCGACGTCCTCTATTTCGCCGAGGGCCGACGCCTCGAGCGGGTGAACCTTGAGTTGCGCCGTACTCAAGAGGGCTGGGACACCATCCGCCTCTCGGGCAGCATTCCGGAACAGTATTGGTCGCCCCGCGACGCCCCGGCAACGGACAAGCTGTCATCGGCGGCTTCCGGAGAGGAGGCTCCGCAGGCGGTAACGGCGGAACTGAATCGCCGTTATTTGCAATTTTCCTTTGCGCCCGATGCCACGGGGAGCGGTCAGCGCCTGCTGGCCAATAGCGACGATCTCGGTGCGTTGCTGCGCGCCACGAATATCACCGACACGGTGGTGGGCGGGCGCATCCAGGTGACCGGGCAGAGCGTCGGCCCGTCGCCGACATACCCGATCGAGGCCACGGTGGCGGCGCGGGACTTCGTCATGGTCAACGCTCCTGTGATGGCGAAGCTGCTCACAGTTGCCTCCTTCACCGGCGTACTGGAACTGTTGAGCGGTGAGGGAATCGGCTTTCAGGGTATGGACGGTGAATTCGTTCTGGACGACGGAATTGCGACAACAGAACTGATGCGCATCTACGGGGCATCGCTCGGTTTCACCGCCAAAGGAGAGATCGACTTCGACCGTGATGCCATCGACCTTACCGGTGTCGTCGTGCCGGCCTATTCGATCAACAACTTCATCAGCAAGATCCCGCTGCTCGGCACGCTGCTGACAGGTGGCGAAGGCGAAGGTATTATCGCCGTGGCCTATTCGGTGAAGGGCGGAGTCGACGACCCTGACGTTTCGGTCAATCCGCTTACGGCGCTGACGCCCGGCTTCTTGCGCAATATTTTCACCGCAAGTCCCGGCGACCAACCGTCACCGACGGCTCCCGAGCGCATCGACCGATAGATGCGGGGCAGCCCCGGCGGCCGCCCTAGTCCTAGTTGACGAGCTTGACGAGGGCGTGGCGCTTCTTGCCGGCCGATAGCTTTAGGCTGCCGTCAGGTCCGAGATCGCCCGGCCCGACAGTCTGCATCTCGTCCTCAATAGGGATGTCGTTGATGCGGGCGCCGCCGCCCTTGATCAGACGGCGCGCCTCACCGTTGCTCTTGGCCAGGCCGGCCCGGCGCATCAGCTCAAAGGCCGGCAGGGTGCCGCCGAGTTCGGCCTCGCTCACTTCGATGGTCGGCAGGCCGGCAGCAGAGGTGCCTTCCTCAAAGGTCTGGCGCGCGGTCTCGGCGGCCTCGGTGGCGGCGGTTTCGCCGCGGCAGAGCCGGGTTGCCTCGAAGGCCAGGATCTTCTTGGCTTCGTTGATTTCGGCGCCTTCCAGCGCCTCCAACTTGGCAATTTCCTCCAAGCTCTGGTCAGTGAAAAGCTTCAAGAAGCGGCCGACATCGCCGTCCTCGGTGTTGCGCCAGAACTGCCAGTAGTCGTAGTGGCTGAGGCGGTGTTCGCCGAGCCACACGGCGCCCGCGGCGGTCTTGCCCATCTTGGCGCCGGAAGCCGTGGTGATCAGCGGCGTGGTCAGGCCGTAGAGGCCACGTTGATCGATACGCCGCGCCAGCTCGACGCCGTTGACGATATTGCCCCATTGGTCCGAGCCGCCCATCTGCAGGCAGCAATCGTGGCGGCGGCTCAACTCCAGGAAGTCGTAAGCCTGGAGGATCATGTAGTTGAACTCAAGGAAAGTGAGCGGCTGCTCGCGGTCGAGACGCAGCTTCACGCTGTCGAAGGTGAGCATGCGGTTGATGGTGAAATGGGGGCCGACGTCGCGCAAAAACTTGATGTAGGCGAGGCTGTCGAGCCAGTCGGCGTTGTTGGCCATGACGGCGCTGCCCGGACTGTCATCGAAAGTCAGCAGGTTGCTGAAGGTCTGGCGGATGTGGCCGATATTGGCGTCGATCTGCTCGTTGGTCAGCAGCTGGCGCGATTCGTCCTTGCCGGAGGGGTCGCCGACCTTGGTGGTGCCGCCGCCCATCAGGGCAATTGGCCGGTGGCCGGTTCGCTGCAGCCAGCGCAGCATCATGATCTGCACCAGATGGCCGATATGCAGGGAATCCGCCGTGGCGTCGAAGCCGATATAGGCGGTGACGCGGCCTTCCAGCGCGCGCTGGTCGAGCGCCTCGAGATCGGTGCACTGATGGATGAAACCGCGATCCTGAAGAGTTCGCAGAAAGTCGGAACGGGGCGCTATCATGCTTCTTTCGGGTCCTGCTGGCTGACGAGCCGCCGCTTGTGGCGGGCGCAGGCATTTAGCACACTCACGGGCGCAGGACAATTTAGCCGGCGGCAATTCGGCCACACAGGTGTCGTGGCCGGGATCCGCAATTTCGACTGTTAACCTTGTTTGACCACTTGGTAACCTTCGACGGCTATACCCTGCGGGGCGATCCCGCCGGTCCTGGGCACAAGACCGGTTGGGACCTTTGGTGGCGACGGGAACCTCGATAATGAAGCAAGAGCAGTTCTGGGCCATCGGCCTGATGAGCGGCACTTCCCTGGACGGCATCGATGCCGCCTTGATCCGCAGCGATGGCGCAGAACTGGTAGAGACGGGCGCCTGCGTCAGTCTGCCCTATGAGCTGGCCCAGCGCCGCCGTTTGCGTTCAGTACTTGGCGGCAAGGGGGAGATCGAGCAGGTCGAGCGCGAACTGACCCTCTGTCACGCAGAGGCAGTGCGCCACCTGCTTCAGGAATCCGGGATGTCCGCCCAAGATGTCCGGGTTGTCGGCTTCCACGGCCACACCATCCTGCACCGGCCCCGAGAGGGCCGCACCTGGCAGATTGGCGACGGCGCGCTGCTGGCGGCACAAACGGGTATCGACGTGGTCGCCGACCTGCGCAGCAACGACGTGGCCCTGGGCGGCGAAGGGGCGCCATTGGTCCCGCTCTACCAGGCGGCCCTGGCGGCCGGCCTGCCGCGTCCCCTGGCGGTGGTGAATATCGGCGGCGTCGCCAATGTGACCTGGATCGGCGCAGAAGGCGGGCAGGTTCTGGCCTTCGACACCGGCCCCGGCAATGCCTTGATCAATGACTGGGTGGAACAGCACGGGCGCGACCCGCTCGACCGCGACGGGGCTCTGGCCCGATCCGGGCGGGTCGACGAGATGCGCCTCGCCCAGTTGCTGGACAGTCCCTATTTCGACCGGCGGCCGCCCAAGTCTCTCGATCGCGACGATTTCTCCGCGGCGCCGGTGGCCGGACTATCGCTGGAAGACGGGGCCGCGACACTGACGGCTTTTACCGCCGCCACCATCGCCAAAGCAGCGGCCCATTTCGCCGTTCCGGTGCGGCGTTGGCTGATCACCGGCGGTGGTCGCCACAATCCGACCCTTATGGCGGCTCTGGCAGAGCGTCTCGAGGCTCCGGTTGAGCCTGTCGAGGCGGTGGGCTGGCAGGGCGACGCGCTGGAAGCCCAGGCTTTTGCCTTTCTGGCCTTGCGCTCCCTGGCCGGCAAGCCGCTGACCCTGCCGACGACGACCGGCGTCAGCCGGCCGGCCAGCGGCGGCAGGCTGCATCGGGCAGCCGAACGAGCGCCCGCCTGAGGGCTGCCCTTGATCACATCGGAAGCAGCGGTTGTCGGTCTTCAGCCCGCCGCGGTCTTGTTCTTGTCGGCCGCCAGGGACTTGGCCAGATAGTCGTCGACGTGGCCGTTCAATTCCTCCATCTCGTCCTGGAAGAAGTGACCGGCGCCCGGCACGATGCGGTAGTCGATGGCAATCCCCCGCTGGGACGACAGCTTGTCGACCAGTTTCTTGACCGAGGGCTCTGGGACGACTTCGTCCTTGTCGCCCTGAAGAATCAGGCCCGATGAGGGGCAGGGCGCCAAGAAGCTGAAGTCGTGCATGTTGGCCGGCGGCGCCACGGAAATGAACCCGGTGATCTCCGGACGGCGCATCAACAGTTGCATCCCGATCCAGGCCCCGAAGGAAAAACCGGTAATCCAGCAGCCCTCCGCGTTCTCGTTGTAGGTCTGGAGCCAGTCCAGCGCCGAGGCCGCATCCGACAGCTCGCCCTCGCCGCGGTCGAAGGCGCCCTGAGAGCGGCCGACACCGCGAAAATTGAAGCGCAGCACCGAAAAACCCTGGCGCACGAAAGCGTGGAACAGCGTGTAGACGACCTTGTTGTTCATGGTGCCCCCGTACTGCGGGTGCGGGTGCAGCATGAGGGCAATCGGTGCATTCGGCCGCTTGCTGTGCTGGTAGCGTCCTTCAAGTCGGCCTTCCGGCCCGTTGAAGATCACGTCAGGCATAGACGTTCTTTTCCCTATCTCTTTTTCCGAGCTGCGATCACCGGCTGACGCGGCGCGGCCACAATGGGTGTCGCCCACCCAATGCCGGCTGCGCTGCTGCATAACCTAACAAATCTGTCGGACGTTCCGGCCGGATGCCAAGTCCGTATGATTGCATCTCTCTGTTTTCCGGCTTTTGCTGGTCCGCCGGAAACTTGACCAATTTACTCAGCCTTACTATATCTCAGTATAGTGTCGCCGCCGTTCCTAAAAGCGCAATACCAGCGCCGAAGGTCGCCCGGAGCGACAAAAGGCGGCGATAATAGCACGATGGGCGAAGCAATGTTCAAGTCTCTGCAGGCCGAAATCGAAGCCACAATGCAGCGCGACCCGGCTGCGCGCTCACGCCTAGAGGTAGTGCTTTGCTACCCGGGTTTCCAGGCGATTATGCTCTATCGGGTGGCCTCTGCCTGTTGGCGTCGCCGCTGGTATCTGCTGGGGCGCTGGATCTCTGCTGTCGGGCGGATCCTGACCGGAATTGAAATCCACCCTGGCGCGACCATCGGCGAGCGTTTTTTCATTGATCACGGCATGGGCGTGGTGATCGGAGAAACCGCCGAAATCGGCGACGATGTGACCCTTTACCAGGGTGTGACCCTGGGCGGAACCTCGCCCAGCGTCGACAGCGACAGCCAGCGCAACACCAAGCGTCATCCGACGCTGCTGGATGGGGTTATCGTCGGATCCGGCGCCCAGATCCTCGGCCCCTTTACCGTGGGGCGCTGTGCGCGCATCGGCGCCAATGCCGTGGTCACCAAGGAAGTGCCCGAGGGTGTCACCGTGGTCGGCATTCCCGGGCGGGCGGTGCAGACCAGCCGGACGCCGGACACCGAAAAGGCGCCCTTTGTCGCCTATGGCACGCCGACGGGGAATGTTCTCGATCCCATTGCCAGGACGCTTGAGGGCCTGCTGGACGAAGTCCAGAGCCTGCGTGCGCGGGTCAACGAACTGGAATCCGGCTCCGGGAAACCCGCGCCCGGCGCGGTGGCAGCCGATGGCGACGATCGAGAAGCGGGCGAGCCCGACCAGCCCGAGGCTAAGTGTTAGCAGTTGAGAATGGGAGACTCAGGGTGAAGTTGAGCACGAAAGGCCGCTATGCGGTAATGGCGCTCTGCGACCTTGCCAGCTACGCGGAGGGCCGGCCGGTGGCGCTGGCCGATATCGCCGAACGGCAGGAGATCTCTCTGTCCTATCTGGAGCAGCTCTTCGCCAAGCTGCGGCGCGGCGGACTGGTGCGTTCCGTGCGGGGCCCGGGCGGCGGATATCTGCTGGCCCATGCGCCCGAAGAAACCAGGATTTCCGATGTCATCCTGGCGGTCGACGAACCGATCCGCGCGACCCGCTGCATGCCCGGCCAGCCGCTCGGCTGCCGCGGCAACCAGAGCCGTTGCCAGACCCATGATCTGTGGGAGGAACTGGGCAACCAGATCTATCTCTATCTCAGTTCCGTGACCGTGGAGGATGTGATCTCCCGGCGCGTGCTGGGCACCAGCGGCCTCGTTAAGATGGTGCGCCCCGGCGACACTGAAGACGAAGACAATCCCAGCCGCGTTGCCGGTTAGCACGGGCAGCCGCCGCGAGATCCCATGACGGTCTACCTCGATCACAACGCCACCTCACCGGTCCGGCCCGAAGCCCTGGAGGCCATGACCGCGGCCCTCAGCCTGCCGGGCAATGCTTCTTCGGTGCACGGGCCGGGGCGCCGCGCGCGCCGCCTGGTCGAAGAGGCGCGGGCGCGCGTGGCCGCCCTGGCCGGCGCCGATCCGGCCTGGGTGATCTTTACGTCCGGTGGCACCGAAGCCAACAATCTCGCGCTCGGCGGCCTGCCGGCTCCCGTCATCGTGG
Organism: Kiloniellaceae bacterium; assembly: GCA_040217155.1. Lineage (GTDB taxonomy): Bacteria > Pseudomonadota > Alphaproteobacteria > Kiloniellales > Kiloniellaceae > Pelagibius. The sequence continues at coordinate 27,463 of JAVJNS010000004.1, read as the reverse complement.
TTTCCGCCGGCGAGCATGACTCGGTGTTGCAGGCCGCCCCGGCGGCCCGGCGTATCGCCCTCGCCGCAGATGGCCGGGTCGATCTGGACGCTCTCGAGGCGGTGCTGGAAAGCGCGCCGGAAGGCGCCTTAGTCGCGGTCATGCTGGCCAACAACGAAACCGGCGTTATCCAGCCCCTGGAGGCGGTGGTGGCCCTGGCGCGCGCGGCCGGCGCGCGGGTGCACTGCGATGCCGTGCAGGCGGCGGGCAAGATTCCCCTCGATATGGCGCGGCTCGGTGTCGACATGTTGACGCTGTCGGCCCACAAGCTGGGCGGCCCGCCGGGTGTGGGAGCCCTCTTGGCGCGGCCCGAACTGCCGCTCTCGGCGCTGCAGCGCGGCGGCGGGCAGGAACGCCGGCGCCGCGCCGGCACGGAAAACCTGCCCGGCATCGCTGGATTCGGCGCCGCCGCCGAGGTCGCGGCGCGCGACCTGCCGGCCGCGGCGGCGCTTGCCGCTCTGCGCGACCGATTCGAGAACGCGGCGCTGGCCATCGCCCCCGACCTCAAGGTTTTTGGGGCAACTGCGGAGCGCCTGCCCAACACCTCCTGCGTCGCAGTCGCCGGCCTGCCGGCGGAAACCCAGCTCATGGCTCTCGATTTGGCCGGCGTGGCGGTCAGCTCCGGCGCTGCCTGCTCTTCGGGCAAGATACAGCCCTCGCACGTGCTGACCGCAATGGGCGCCACCGCCGAAGAGGCGGCTTCGGCGATCCGCGTGTCGCTCGGCTGGACCAGCAGCGCCGCCGACATCGACCGCTTGCTGGCGGCCTGGGGCGATTTCTATCGCCGCAGTCAGGCGGCGTGAGGACGGCGCATGGTCAGACAGGATCAAAGCATGCCGAACCGTCAGCCGCCGGGGATCTACCTCGATAATCAGGCGACCACGCCCACCGACCCACGGGTTGTCGAGGCCATGCTGCCGTATTTCACCGAGCGTTTCGGCAATCCGCATTCGACTCACCATGCCTTCGGCTGGGATGCCGAGGAAGCAGTCGAGAAAGCGCGGAACCAGCTCGCGTCGTTGCTCGGCGCGACCGCGCGGGAAGTCATCTTCACCTCCGGGGCAACGGAATCCAATAATCTGGCCATCAAGGGCGCGGCCCGCTTCCACCGTGCGCGCCGGCCCCATGTGGTGACCCTGGCGAGCGAGCACAAATGCGTGCTGGAGTCCTGCCGCCAGTTGGAGCGCGAAGGACATCGCGTCTCCGTCCTGCCCGTCGGCGGCGACGGACTGGTCGATCTCGACCGGCTGAGCGAAACCGTCAGCGAGGAAACCGCCGTGGTCTCCATCATGGCGGCCAACAACGAGATCGGAGTCCTCCAGCCGCTGGCGGAGATCGCCGGAATCTGCCGCGCCAAGGGCGCCTATTTTCACTGCGATGCGGCGCAGGCGGTGGGGAAGATTCCCCTCGACGTGGCGGCGTTCGGCATCGATCTGCTGAGCGTCTCCGGACACAAATTCTACGGACCCAAGGGCATCGGCGCACTCTACGTGCGGCGCCGGCCAAGGGTCCGCCTGGAGCCACTGATGGATGGCGGCGGTCAGGAGCGCGGCCTGCGCGCCGGCACACTGGCGACCCCGCTCTGTGTCGGCCTCGGCGCGGCCGCGGAGATTGCCGCCGACGTCATGGTGGCGGAGGCGGAACGTGTTTCGGGCTTGAAGACCCGGCTTCTGGAGGGCATTAGAAGCCGCCTTTCCGGTGTCGAACTGAACGGCCACGAGACGTCGCGGTTGGCGGGAAACCTCAACCTCGCCTTCGAAGGGGTGGATGCCGAGGCGCTGATCCGGGCCTTGCCACGCTTGGCCATTTCCTCAGGCTCCGCCTGCACTTCGACGGCGGTGGAGCCGTCCTACGTGCTGCGGGCGTTGGGTCTGCCGGAGGATCGCGCGCGCGGCTCGATTAGGCTCGCCATCGGCCGCTTCAATGTGGAAGCGGAGATCGACCGGGTGATCGAGGACGTCGCCGCCGCGGTGAACCGGCTGCGCCGGCAAGGCAATGCCGCCGCCGAATAGGTGCCGCCCGGATGATCCGGGCCAGCAGACGAGACGAAGAGAGTGGGAGCAGGACCGTAATGCCGAAGCTGACGTTCATCGAGAAGAACGGGAACCGCAAAGAGGTGGATGCCCCCCTGGGCCTGTCGGTGATGGAAGTCGCGCATCGGTTCGATGTGGACATCGAGGGCGCCTGCGAGGGCTCTCTGGCCTGCGCCACCTGCCATGTCATCGTCGAGGAGGATTGGTACGGCAAGCTTGGCGAGCCCTCCGAGGACGAAGAAGATATGCTGGACCTCGCCTTCGGCCTCAAGCCGACCTCGCGCCTCGGCTGCCAGATCGTCATGACCGAAGACCTCGACGGCCTCGTCGTCGAACTGCCCCGCGAAGTGAGCAACATGCTGGGCTGAACTCTGGATGGAGCCAGGCCGTGGAAGCGAAGACCCCCGCGCTACGAGTGACTTTAACCCCTCACGTAGTGTTGCAGCTGTTCGATGGTGAATTTCTGGTCGGCGATAATGCTTTTCACCAGGTCGCCGATTGAAACAATGCCGATCAGCCGCTCACCGTCCAGCACGGGCAGGTGGCGCACACGCTTTTCCGTCATGACGGCCATGCATTCCTCGACCGTTTCGTCGGGGGCTGCATAGACGATATTGGTTTCCATGATGTCGCGGACCGCCGTATCCGACGACGACCTGCCTTTCAATATGACGTTTCGGGCATAGAGCCGTTCGTTCAGCAAGCCGATGAGCTTGCCATCCTCGATCACTAGCAAGGCACCGACGTTCTCGTCCGCCATCTTCTGAATGGCGTCGAGCACGGAATCGTCGGGATGGATGGACAAGACGTCACGGCCTTTCTGGCCCAGCAACTGATGCACTTTTGTCATCTAGCGTCTCCAAAGAATGGCAGTCGTGCTCCGATAGACCTTGTCTGACGCGCAGAGCCAGGTTTCCCAAGGCTGGGCGCGACCGTCAGGCCGGATCACCGTTCCGGCCAGTCTCTCATATCCTTAGCGTAGATCAGTCCCCTCCAAAGGGCAATTTTGCGAGGCCGCGGCCGGGGCCGACGCCCGCACAGCCTTCGGCCCCGGCCCCGCTTGGTCCGGCGCGACTTGGCGCGACTCTGGGCAAACCGGTGCGAAACCGCCGCCACGTCGTCAAAACCCGGCGAATCGGCATCCAGACAGCGATTTCAGGAAGACTTCAGGCGGCTTGTCAGGTCCGACCGGCATAAACCCCCGCCGCCACTTACCCGCCAGCCGCGTCGGCGGCGATCCTGGCGAATATTTCATCGAGCTCCGCCGCGAGGGATTTCAAGGTCTCGCCGCCGTCAGAATAGGGCGCGAAGACGAAGCTCGGCGTCTTGTAGCTGAGATCGGCAGTGCCGTCGGAGTTCTCGGTCACATAGAAGCGAATCGGCGCCTCGATGCCGGCGGATACGCTGGCCTCCAGCATGCGCACTGCGAAATCCGGACGGAAGACCCCGATCACCATGTTGCCCGGAATGTCCTTGTCGAGCATGTTCTTCGCGCCCACCGTGGCGCTGGCCCTTGCCACCACGCCCATCTTGTTGCCGGTGACCGCCTGCTCCAGGCGCGATACCAGGTCGGCATAGCTGTGCTGGGTCTTCAGCACCCTCCAGCCGTCCATCTCAGCCAAGGCCGGGGGGGAGATCGCTGCCGCCAGGAGAGCGAGGAGGAAGAAAAGGGCGCGCAGGGTCGGGCGGGGCATCATGGCAGCTCTCCAATGTAACTACAGTGCTGGCGGAGGTCCCAGTCTAGAGCTTTGCCGCCTGCCTGCCTGTAAATTCCCCGTGAGCAAAACCTCTTTGAAATCAGCCTGCAAAGGTTATGCTCGCGCGCCATGACGCCGAATGATTCCCGCACGACGAAGTCACCGCCGCGCCTGCCGAGACCGCCTTGGTCTCCGCTGACCTGGGGACCGCTTGGGGCGCTGGTCATGCGCCCCTGGTACGACCGCATGGCTGTCAGGACGGTGGCACACTGGTTCCTGCCGCTGTCGCGCGCCTGGGCCGCGGCCCTGGAAAGCAGGGGCGACGAAGGCCGCTTCGCCGCTGAACTGCCGTTGAAGGCCTTTCCCGAAGGGCTTTGCGGCTGGCGGCTGCGCCGCGCCCTGGCAGCGACCACCGAACTGGCCAAGGTACATGCGGGCACCGATGCGCGCTGGCGCGATGTCTTCTTCGCTGCCGCGTCTCCCGGCGCCGCGGTCCTGGTCGCCGCCGAACGGAACCGCCGGCAGTCGGCGCACGATCTGATGGCCGCCCGGCGCCATTTCACCTGTCTGCGGCGCCGGGTTCAGCCGGTGCGCTGGCGCCTGCCTGAACCGCACGGAATGCCGGCGCCTGCAAGCCTGCAAGGTGACGGCGGCACCTGCATCAAGCGCCCAGCGGCGTTACCGGATGTTGAACAGTCACACTGGGTGCCGGGCCCCTACGGCCGTCAATGCTGGCTGCGCTTTGCCGCGCCGGGTCTGCCTGGCGACACGGCCTGGGCGCAGGTCATCGAGCCGGAAGGCATCACCGATCCGCCGACGCTGATCTCGCTGCACGGTATCTGCATGGAAAGCGAGCATTGGGGCCTGGCGATGGACAGTGTCGACATCGCCCCGGCGTTGACGCGCAAGGGGTTTCGCATTATTCGCCCGGAAGGTCCCTGGCATGGCCGCCGGAGAGTGCCCGGCAGCTACGGCGGAGAGCCGGCCATGGCGGAGGGTCCTCTTGGGTTCTTGAAACTTTTTTCCGCCTGGGGTGCCGAGGTTCCGGTGCTCATCGACTGGACGCGCCGGCAGGGCAGCGGGCTGGTGGCTCTCGGCGGCGTCAGCCTCGGTGCCCTGACCAGCCAACTGGTCGCCGTGGCCGCGACGGACTGGCCGGCGGCGCAGCAGCCTGATGCGCTGATCCTCATCGCCTGCAGCGAGCGCCTCAAGGATGTCGCTTTCGACGGCTCCCTGGCGGCGGCCATCGGCCTGCCGGCGCGGCTGGCGGCCGAGGGCTGGGACGCGGCCGACATCGACGGTTACCTGCCGCTCATGGAGCCGCGCGGCCTGCCGGTGATGGCCGCCGACAAGATCGTCATGGTCCTGGGCGAGGCCGACGACCTGACGCCCTTTGACGGCGGCCTCGCCCTGGCCCGCCGCTGGGGCGTGCCGCCGGTGAATTTGTTCCTACGCCGCCAGGGGCACTTTTCCGTGGCCTTCGATCTGGCGCGCCGTCCACAGCCGCTTGACCGGTTGGGGGAAATCCTCGGCGCTCCCTGATCCGTAGGCAGGGTTCGGCGTCTGCGGCTTGCGCTGAGGGCCGCGGGGCCTATATTCCGGCCTTATGAATTCGGCAACCAACTCTCTTGGCATCGACAAGCCGCCCGGCGCGACCCGCGTGGTTGTCGCCATGTCCGGCGGGGTGGACTCCTCGGTCACGGCGGCGCTGCTGCACGCCGAGGGCTACGAGGTGGTCGGCATCACCCTGCAGCTCTACGACCACGGCATGGCGTTGGCCAAAAAGGGCGCCTGCTGCGCCGGGCAGGACATCCATGACGCCCGCCGGGTGGCCGAGCGCCTCGACATCCCGCACTATGTGCTGGACTACGAGAGCCGCTTCCGGGATTCGGTGATGGAGGACTTCGCCGACAGCTACCTGCGCGGCGAGACGCCGATCCCCTGCGTGAACTGCAATCAGACGGTGAAATTCCGCGATCTGCTGGCGACGGCCCGCGACCTCGGCGCCGACGCCTTGGCGACCGGCCACTACATCCAGCGCAAGCGGGGCCCGGAGGGGGCGGAACTGCACCGCGCCACCGATCCGCGCCGCGATCAGAGCTACTTCCTTTTCGCGACCACGCGCGAACAGCTCGACTTCCTGCGCTTCCCGCTGGGCGGCCTGGAGAAGACTGCGGTGCGCGCGGCGGCCGAGCGGTTCGGTCTCGTGGTCGCCGACAAGCCGGACAGCCAGGACATCTGCTTCGTGCCGCAGGGCTCCTATGCCTCGGTGGTGCAGAAGCTGCGGCCCGGCGCCGCCGACCCCGGTGACATCGTGCACCTCGACGGACGGGTCTTGGGCCGGCATGAGGGGATCATCCACTACACCATCGGCCAGCGCCGCGGCCTCGGTCTCGGCGGAGAAAGCGACCCGCTCTTCGTCGTGCGCCTGGAGCCGGAGACCAGCCGCGTCATCGTTGGTCCGAGGGCGGCCCTGGCATGCGACCGGGTGATGCTGCGCGGGCTGAACTGGCTGGCCGCGGCGCCGCCGGGCGCGGAGGGGCGCCGTGTCGAGGTGAAACTGCGCTCGGTCAGCGATCCGGCGCCGGCGACGCTGTTTCCGCGCCACGGTGGCGGGGCCGAAGTGGTCTTGGACGAAGCCCAATTCGGCATCTCGCCCGGTCAGGCCGCGGTGTGCTATGAAGGCAGCCGGGTTTTGGGCGGTGGCTGGATCGCCGCGGCCGAAAGCCGGCGCGCCTGATCTTGTTCCAGAGGAGCCGCAGTCTTGTCTCTCGACTCCCTCACCGAAAAATTGAAGTCCCAGGCGGCGCTGAATCCGCCGCTCGGCTATCGCGTGAAATTCGATCTCGGCGATGACGGCGCCCTGCTTTGGGACGGTACGGTCACGCCCGCGGAAATCGCCGCGCCCGATGCAGGCGACGATGCGGAGGCGGACACCGTCCTCAGCATCTCGCTGGACAACTTCGACAAGCTGCTTTCAGGGGCGCTCGACCCAACGCTGGCCTACATGACCGGCAAGCTGAAGGTCAGCGGCTCGACCGGCGTCGCCATGAAACTCGCCGCCATGCTCGGCGACTGACGCCGCCACGCTTCACTCGGCGGCGCTGACTCTGGCGCGTCTGGCCTGGTGGCGCTCGCGGGCTTCGGCCTCCGCCTTGGCCTTGGCGACAGCGACCTCGGCGGACTCGTTCAGATGGAACATTTCCAGCTCTTCGTCCTCGCCGTGGTCGATCACCGGGGTGAGCGCCAGGTCGGTGTAGTTCCTGGCGGCCGGGTCGGCTTCGACATGCTTGCGCAGGCGGTGCAGCTTCCAGGCGTAGGCGCCGATGCCCACATAGTTCCGCAGCGCGCGCAGGACGTTCTTGGGAAAGAAGATCAGGGCGTTTTCCCGTGGCAGCTCCGGGCGGCGCTGGGAGCGCAGGCGGCGGCGAAAGTAGCCGCATTGCTGCGGGTGCACCCTTTCATAGCGCATGGCGCCGTAGATCTGCAGCAGGTTCTGCCAGATCCGGACCGGCTTGATGCCGTCGGCCACGGCGCGGCGCATCAGGGTTTCGGCGTGCGCCATGGTGTAATAGTGGTCCCAGGCGTCCCAGTAGGCCTGCTGCAATTCCTCCGGCGACATCAGCGGATGCTCGAAGGTGACGCACTCCAGGTCGTATTTGTTCAAGTCCGGATCCATCCAGACGCCTCTGCTGTAGAGGTTCTTGTGATCCTCGGAACCGGGCAGGGGGGTCAGCAGGGTGATCTCCAGCACGTCGACCGGGATCTCCCGCTGGATGATCTCCAGGTCGCGCTTGATAGACTGCGGCGTGTCGTTGGGCAGGCCCATGATGAAGCCGGCGTAGGTCACCACCTGCTGCTCGCGCCACAGCTGGAACATCCTGCGGTACTCGGTGATCTTGTTCTGGTTCTTCTTCATCTCCTTCAGGTTATCGGGATTGATGCTCTCCAATCCGATGAAGGCCTGCTTGCAGCCAGCCTTCTTGGCCTTCTCGATGAAGTTCGGAATCTTGTGCGCCAGAACGTCGACCTGGATCAGGAAGCGGATGTTGATGCCTTCGTCGCGCAATTCGGCCATGCGGTCGAAGATCGCTTCCCAGTTCTTGTTGCGCGCGAAGTTGTCGTCGGTGATGAAATAGTGAACGATGCCTTGAGCATAGTTGGCGCGGATCAGCTTCTCGACGTCGTCGGCGCTGCGGTAGCGCGACTTGCGGCCCTGCACGTTGATGATGGTGCAGAAGGAGCACTGGAAGGGACAGCCGCGCCCGGCGTCGAAGCTGCTGATGAATCCGTCGTAGCGGCGCACCAGCTTTTCCGGCAGGAAGGGAGTGACGGCGCCCTGAAGCTCGGGCAACTGGGCCATGGTGTTGTAGATCGGCTCGAGCGAGAGGTTCAGCGCGTCGCTCAGCACCCGGTCGAGGTGCTCCTCGGCCTCGCCGGCAAACAGCGTGCAGCCCATGTCGAGGCCTTCCTGAAGGCTCTCGTGGACGCCCGGCAGCATGGAAAGGCAGCCGCTGACGTGAAACCCGCCGATGGCCACCTGCAGGCCGGCGTCGCGGAACTGGCGGGCGATGTGCAGGGCGCGGGGATACTGGTTGGATTGAACCCCGACGAGGCAGACCAGGCCGCCGCCACCGGCCTCGCCGCTTTCCGCCGCCTTGTGGCACGCGATGATCTTCTTGAAGGGAATGGCGATGTTCATCTCGTCGTAGGCGTCGATCTCGATGTCGACGTCCGGACCGAGAACCTTGCGCGCCTCGGCGTCCAGCGCCAGCCCGTAGAGGGCGGCCAGTGAATTCGAGGGGATCCAGGCTTTCCACCACTGGATGACGTAGCCGTCTTTGTCGTAGTGCGACGGCTTGATGAGCGTCAACTGGAACCGGCGCCGGCTACCCGTGTTAGGGCCGCTGCCGTTGGCTGCAACCTGATCGAGGTCTGGTGACATCGGAAGGCCCCCCTTCACCGATTGTCATTCGCGCTTTGTGCCAGGCAACCTACCACGGTTGATTAGGTCGGACCAGCGGGCAGCGTCAGCGGTTCCGCCGCCTGCCGGCGCGCGCGGCGGAAGGCCAGGAAATCCGCCGCGCCCGCGCCCGGAAAGGCTTTGAGCCCGGCCAAGCATCTTGACAGGGTGGGGGCCGAGGCAATATACGGCTGCTCACCCTGCGGCGGGGTAGCTCAGCTGGTTAGAGCAGCGGAATCATAATCCGCGTGTCGGGGGTTCAAGTCCCTCCCCCGCTACCAATGAAAACAAGGCCTTACGCGACGGCGTGAGGCCTTGTTTTGCGACGGGAGGCGCTAATGTCAGGCCGAGAGACAATGTTCGTTCTATCCGGGCAGGCGACCGCAGGCCCTGAGTCAGAATACCGGACAGGGGACCGCCACCCGGTCAACGTCTTCGTGCTCGCTGAAACAATGGAAGGCGCCGTCGCCATCGCGGATGCAGAAATGCGCGGAGCCGGCTGGCAGGACATCAAATTCGACAAGGGCGGGAAGCTTAGTGGGGAGACGCCCAAGGGCCATCCGGCCATCGTTGGTGCTTTCAACACGGCCCTCGACGGAGGTTGTGGCATCGTCGTCTACAGTGATTCGGTAACGGCCGAGGAGAACAACTTGGTCAATTGAGCCGTGAAGGCCACCGCTTATGGCCAGCATTTTCTGTAGAAATGCTCACCCCGCTGTCTATTGAGGCAAGGCCTTGGCAAGCAATTGCCAGGGCCTTGCTTTATGTTTCAGCAGGGCTTTCCGGCAAGGCCCGACCCGCCGTTGCTGCGCCGGCTTCCAGTCGTCCATGATGTCGTACTTTATCTGGCGCTTTTCCTCGGCCGGGGCGCCCCAGTTGAAACCGAAGGCGGCGCCTTTCCAGGAGCCGTAGCCGGGATTGGGAAACATGATCCAATCGCGACCCCAGCGCTCGGCATGGGCGTCATAGAGCGCCTTGCGCTCGGCCGGGGAGACGTTTGCCTTCCTCGAACTTCTCATTGGTGGGGCATTCAGCTCGATGGCCTACAACGGCAGTTGAGCAACTACGCAGCAAGCATGAAGTTGCAACCGGACGCTACTTCAGATTGAATGGATGTGGTGGAGCGGTAGAGGTCTTTGAGAAATGTCAGATTTTCTATTGGGGGTCACCTGGCTCGCTTTTGTTGGGGCATCTATCAGTGGATGGGTTACCCACCTCTATGTTTGCTTTAATGAGGGGCTGTGGGGATTTCTGATAGCGGGCGCTCCGTTTTTTCCGGTCGGGATTATACACGGCGTGGGGATTTGGTTTGGGTTTTGGTGAAGTAGGAAGCGATGGCAGTAACAGAACTTTGAGGATCAGCTCTTTGCCCAGGACTGCGGCATGAAAAAGCAAATTCTGGTGATTTTGTTCATTATTCTAAGTTCAGGCGGCGCCAAAGCCGACATGACCTTGTCACTCTATGAGGAACTCCGAAGCAGCAATGACCCAGAAACCAAAGCAATCTTGCAGCTATTTCTGGAAGCAACCTTCACGGGGATTCAAACGACTGTTATCCGGTATGAAGCGGACGGTTATCCGATGGCCTTTTGTCCACCTGAGGAAAAGATATTCACGATTGACGAGCTGTATGGGTTCTTGGACAGCGAAGTTGCAGCGGCCAAAGCTATTCGTGGAGTTCCTTACCTTGGCGATGAACCCGTGTCGTTCGTTATGCTGAACGCATTGCAGACTCTCTTTCCATGTGAATCCTATCGAAGAAAAAATTGAGCTGGAGGAGGGAGTTGCTTCAGAACTGTAGAAATACTCATGAGCCGGGTGCGAAGCCGACCCGCCTTGGAGTGAAAACACCGGAGCCGATTCGGAAGACGCGCTGAGAGTGCTCAAATTGTTCCAAGATCAACAAAAGTGAACCAACAAGTTTTCGGTTCTGTTGCGACAAACTTTAAAAAGTGGGGAATCGGGAATGCTGTCTGGTAGCAGTGGCAATTCTGGTTGGCTGATTGTCGCAGTAGCAATCGTCATGGCTGGCATGGTAATCGCTGGCGCGCTTCTGATGGGCAGTCGTTATGAGTATACCAGCTTTGATCGAAATGGCCCATCATACGTGGTGAAGCACGATCGATGGACGGGAAAGTCGTGCCTCGCATCCGGTCTTCCAATTGCGGTGCAGTATTCCGGTCTGCCTCTCTGCCAAGACCGGTTATGAAGTGCGAGGCAGCGATGAGTACGATTCAGGAAGAAATCAAAGCTGTTCTGGACACCATTAACGCCGAACATATGGCTGGCCCCGGTCTGTACAGCGGCGAATGGACACGTCGGATCAAGGAAGAGCTTGGGGCGCTTGGGAAAAGTAAGGGGTATTACACCTACGGCCTGAAGAACTCGCCGCTCCATTGCGATGACGGGGAGTTCATGTTCGACCTCTGCTGGCTCGACTACGGCAAGGAGGACACATGGTTGAAGAAGGTCCCCCTCGTAATGGAGTGCGAATGGCTTGGCCCCGACGATGTCGATGACGACTTCCTGAAACTGCTCATAGCGCGTGCTGATCTGCGCGTGATGATTTTCAGTGCATCGACTGGCGATGAGTTCCGGGCCACGGTCGAGCGGTTGCGGCGGTGGATCGTCGAATTCGAGGATGGCAATAGCAGTGATCGCTTTCTGCTCTGTGGCTGGTGCAGCGACGGGCGCAAATTTGAGCACGCGGAGACTTGATGAGGCTATTCACCGTGATGGGCGCGGTGCCGTGAGCACCATGTGTCGGAGATCGCAAATGGAGTTGCTTGGAACCCTGAAAGTGCCAACTGACGAGATTCGCAAGCTCGCCATCTATTGCTATGCGCTCGACATCGCCGCCTATCACCTGTTCGTTGACGGCACTCATGAGGACAAAAGTGGCCGGACGAAATCGATTTACGGGGAGCAACTCAGTCGGCAGCTCCTTAACCTCGCAATTGCACTCCGTACGAAGTTCTATCAAGGCTATAATCACATAGATACGGCGCGGTATGTCACTCAATGCGGTTTTCTTGACAAGAAGAAACAGGAAGCAGGAGTGACTGTTCAGTTCTCCATTAAGGACGTGTGCGACAAGATCATCCACTCGGACCGCGTAATGAGGCAAATGGAAAAGGGCGTCGAGAAGCCCACGACAACATTTCAGGGAAGGGATGGTCGAGATAAGTCAGACTGGGAGCTGTCGATGTCTGTAAGTCTTTTCACGGAAGCGGTGTTGAACTGGGTTCAAGATGTGGAAGGCAATGATGAGGGAAGTGCGCTAGAGTCCGCGACTACGTAACGCAACAGTCTGTGCGGTGATCGATGTGCAATCTGTAAACGTTGGTCGATTTTGCTGCCGACTACCATGAATCAAGATATTCGTGATCAATACAAAGTGAAGGCCGGGGAGCGCCTCAGACAGACGCGGCAAGCGCTCGGATTTCGCTCTCAGCGCGAGTTTGCCAAGATCACAGGAGAGAGCGAGGCTAATCTTTCCAACTGGGAACGTGGCGTCAGTGCGGTGCCGCCGGCTTACGTTTCTCGTTTGAAAAATCGGTTTGGTGTTTCACTGGACTGGATTTTTCATGGCGATCTCTCGATGCTACCTCACAGCTTGGCTCAAGAGCTGCTGAAACCCCAGGAGATGGATGATAAATGAAGGTGGAGAACGATGAGGCGCGCCGCTGTTGTGCCAACTGATCGCCTGATGGCCTCGTCGCTTAATCTCGCTCGACATGCATGCCCGCCGCCTGGAACATCTGGAGCATGCGGCCCACTTCAGTGGCGGCAAGCGTGGTCGTCAGCTCGCTCTGAATTTCGGTGACCATTTCGCGGAAGGTGAGAACGACGATTGGGTTGCCGCCCAGAGCCTCGCGGAAGGGAGTGTAGTTCTCCCAGACAGTCTTGTCGCCGCGAAGCTTGGCGACTGCGACAATGTAGGTGAAGTGATCGGTGCCGGTCGCGTCGCGCACGGCCTTTAGAAAGGCCTCAGACCACTTCGGCACAGTCAGCTCGCGAAAGGCCTGCCAGGCCCTGCGTCCACGAAGCGTCTTGTCCTTCTCGATGGCGTCTATTTCCGAAGCCGGGTTGAAGCCCTGCTGCCAGCTCTTGCAACTGAATGCGACGACCTTCCGATCTCCGGTCATCTTTGGGTGGTAGCCGATCACATCGATGTCGCTGTGGTTGGAGTCCAGATTCTTGACGAAGTCTGGGTGATCCTTGCGGGGCAAGAACTTGAGATTGTGCTGCACGAAGTAGCCTTTGTGGACCAGGTACTCCTCGACGATCTGCTCAAGTATGTCTTCTTTGGTTGCCATCTTCCGCTCTATCGTCTCTCCCTCGGGCCGAAGTGGTCAAATGGCCCGCTTTGTTTCGGAACCGGAACAAGGCGCGCGTGGGCACCTTTTGCTCCGATAGCTCTGGCAAACTCCGAGCCGTCTTGTGCTGCGACTGGATAGCTGTCATCAGGCTGCAGCGAGCATGGCTGTTGGTGGGCGGAGTCGTCTGCGAATTCGCCGCTTTCTGACCCTAGTTTGAGGTTTCGAGGATCGCTACTAGAAATTGAATGTATGACTGTATCGGCTACACTCCAAGACACAGGAGAGGACTAGAAGGGCGTCAAGAGTTCAATGACTGGGAAGTTTGGACACCTCGCCGTCGGCCGCAGCGGCGAGAGAAAGTAACGAAGAATGGTCCGGCTGGAAGAAATCGTCGCGGGGAGCAGGCTACGGGGGATCGCGGGCGACCGGTTCGTCGAAGTTCTGGCGTCTCGGTCGTTCGGGCCGGACGCTGTCGAGGTGACCTACAAGCTCAACGGAACTGTCGATCAGACGGTCCTGTTCCGGTCCTCCGAGGCCGAGCTGGAGTTGGCAGAGGCCTCGCGGCGCTTCGCCTTCGACGGCGACGGCCATCTTCTGCGGCTCGCCTCAGAGGCCCTCCGTATCCGTCTCGCGCATCTCTTTGACCCCTTTCTGGCCGTGCGCGCGTCCCAGATCGAGGCGCTACCTCATCAGTTGACGGCCGTCTACGAGGCAATGCTGCCGCGCCATCCGCTGCGGTTCCTTTTGGCCGATGATCCCGGCGCCGGTAAGACCATCATGGCGGGCCTGCTGATCAAGGAGCTGCTCATTCGCGGCGACTTGGAGCGCTGCCTTATCGTCGCGCCGGGCAGCCTGGTTGAGCAATGGCAGGACGAGCTTTCGGACAAGTTCAGCCTTCAGTTCGACATCCTGACCCGCGATCAGGTGGAGGCTTCGGCCAGCGGCAATTTCTTTGCAGACAAGCAGCGTGTAATCGCCCGCCTCGACATGCTGTCGCGGGCGCAGGACCTCCAAGAAAGGCTCAAGGCGGCGCCGAATTGGGACCTCATCATCTGCGACGAGGCTCATCGCATGTCTGCGAGCTTCTTTGGCAACGAGGTCAAGTACACAAAGCGTTATCAGCTAGGCCAGATGCTTGGCGCCATTGCACGGCACTTCCTGCTGATGACCGCGACGCCGCACAACGGCAAGGAAGCCGACTTCCAGCTCTTCATGGGACTGCTCGATTCTGATCGCTTTGAGGGCCGCTTCCGTCAGGGCGCCCACAAAGTCGATGTCTCCGACATGATGCGCCGGCTGACTAAGGAAGAACTGAAACGCTTCGACGGCACCCCGCTATTCCCCGAGCGCAAGGCCTACACCGTCTCCTACAAGCTCTCCGACTTGGAAGCGACTCTCTACGAGGCGGTCACGCGGTACGTTCGCGAGGAGATGAATCGGGCGGACCAGATTCAGGACAGCGGCGACAGGCGGAAGAACAATGTCGGCTTCGCGCTCCAGATTCTCCAGCGGCGCCTTGCTTCGTCTCCGGCGGCTATCCACGAATCGCTGAAGCGCCGTCTTGCCCGGTTGGAAGCGCGGCTGGAAGAAGAACGCCTGCTGAAACGCGGACAGGAGGCGGTCGGCGCACTTTCGACCGCAGCGCAGGTCCCATCGTGGGATGAAGACGACCTGGAAGAAGCGTCGGAAGATGAACTCGAAGAGCTTGAGGAAGAAGTCGTCGATCTGGCGACAGCCGCGCGCACGATCGCCGAGCTGGAGGCCGAGATCGCATCGCTTCGAGAGTTGGAGAGCCTGGCCCGCGCCCTTCGCCGTTCCGGCGAGGACACTAAGTGGCGCGAACTGGACCGCATTCTGGATGATCCCATCGTCTACGATCCGGGCAATGACATTAGGCGCAAGCTGGTCATCTTTACTGAGGCCCGCGACACACTGGAGTATCTGGCAAGCCGAATCCGAGGGCGAACCGGGGAGGAGGAGAGCGTAGTGCTGATCCATGGCGGTGTTCCCCGTGACCGCCGCCGCGCCGCAATTGCCGCCTTCAACGACGATCCGCAAGTACGTTTTCTCATTGCTAACGACGCCGCCGGTGAGGGTGTAAACCTGCAACGAGGTTCACACCTTATGGTTAACTACGACCTGCCTTGGAACCCGAACCGCCTGGAACAACGTTTTGGCCGCATCCACCGCATCGGCCAAACAGAGGTCTGCCACCTCTGGAACCTCATCGCCGGCGAGACCCGCGAGGGTCAAGTCTACGCCCGGCTCCTCGAAAAGCTTGAGACGGCACGAGAAACGCTCGGCGGCAAGGTCTATGACGTGCTTGGCGAGTTGTTCGAGGCGCGGGCGCTGCGCGAGATGTTCATGGAAGCGATCCGCTACGGAGAACGCCCGGATGTGCGCGAGCGCCTCTTCACGGCCATTGATGGCGCCGTCGACCGGAAGCACATCGAGGAAGTCGTCGCACGGAACAAACTCACCAAGGAGGGCCTCGACGCATCGACGATCACGGCACTGAAGGAAGAGATCGAGCGCGCTGAGGCGCGGCGACTCCAGCCCCGATACATCCGGTCCTTTTTTGAGGAGGCCTTTGCGTTGGCCGGTGGGGTGATGCGTCAGAGGGAGAAGGGCCGCTTCGAGGTAAAGCGCGTCCCCGCGATCCTGCGCGACCGGGACCGCCTCATCGGACGCGGTGATCCTGTCCTGCCGCGCTACGAGCGCATTTGCTTCGACAAGGAGGACATTGCGGGCAAGCGCCAGGCGGCCCTGGTGGCACCGGGCCATCCTTTGCTGGATTCGACGGTCGATCTGACATTGGAGAGGTACAGGAACCTCTTGGCTCAGGGAGCTGTCTTGGTTGACGAGGGGGATACCGGCCAGGAACCGCGGATGCTCGCTTATTTGGAGCAGGGAATCAGGGACGGGCGCGTCGGCCGCA
Source organism: Kiloniellaceae bacterium (assembly GCA_040217155.1). GTDB lineage: Bacteria > Pseudomonadota > Alphaproteobacteria > Kiloniellales > Kiloniellaceae > Pelagibius. Next base: position 11,471 of record JAVJNS010000004.1, on the reverse strand, counting down.
ATGGTCGTCCCCGCCTGATTTCGCAGAAGCTCCAGTTCGTTTACCTCGACCGGTATGGCAAGGCGGTCGATGGTGGGGTCGCACCCTATCTCGACTGCCGCCCACTGAATGAAGATGAGAAGCGCAGCGTAGAGGCAATCCTGTCCGAAGACTGGCTGGCCGGCGAAGTTGAGGACCGCGTGCGCGGCTACGCCATCGCCGAGTTGGTACCGCGCCACCTGGACGAAGTGAAGGCTCGGCGTTTGGACGAGATCGCGAGGACCGAAACAGCGGTGAAGGAGCGCCTGCGTCGGGAAATCCTTCACTGGCAGAGCCGCGCCCTGGAGCTGGAACGGGAAGAGCATGCTGGAAAGCAGCAGCGCCTGAACTCACAGAACGCGCGCCGCCATGTCGAGACGCTGACCGACCGCTTGAACATGCGGCTCGACGAGCTAGCGAAGGAACGCCAAATCGCGCCGCTGCCGCCGGAGATACAGGGGGCAGCGCTCGTCGTACCGATCGGTTGGTTTGCGAAGCAAGCGCAACCTGTCACCACGCCGGCTGGTCTCGCTGACGGGCGCGCAGAAGTAGAGAAACTTGCTATGGACGCTGTTATGGCTGCCGAGCGCGCCCTCGGAAGGGCGCCGCGTGACGTGTCGGCGGAGAACCGCGGCTACGACATCGAAAGCCGCGACCCGAACTCCAGCAGCCTGACCTTCATTGAGGTGAAGGGTCGCGTGGACGGCGCCAATACCATCACGATAACGCGAAACGAAATGCTAACGGCATTCAACGCTGAGCAGTCAGACCTTGTTTACATACTTGCAGTCGTCAAAATTGGAAACGGGTTTGCGCAGCAGCCCGTCTATCTTCGCAATCCCACTTCAGTTTTCGGTTCCGAACCAGGCTTCGCTGAAGTTTCTCGCACGATACATCTGACTAAGCTCTTGGCGGCGGGAGGGTCACCTGCGTGATTTCCAAGCCCGCTTATTTTGATGCGGTTCAAAAGAACGCCGTCAAGCGCTGGGATCAGCTAGAGAATGAGCCGGAATTGGCGGGGCCGTGGCGCCAGCTATTCAGGCAGGTGCAAAGCCCCCGTCACATCCTATCCGAACTTCTGCAAAATGCGGACGATGCTGGCGCTACTGAATCAAGCGTCAGGATCGAGAGCGGCACATTTGTTTTTGAGCATGACGGAGAGGACTTCACCGAAGAGCATTTTTCATCGTTGTGCCGGTTTGGTTACTCCAACAAGAGAGCCCTCCATACGATCGGGTTCAGAGGTATCGGCTTTAAGAGCACCTTCAGCATTGGCGACCGTGTTGAACTGCTAACGCCAACCTTGGCGGTCTACTTTGAGCGTCATCGCTTTACGGAGCCCAGATTGTTGGAAGTTGGTCCCCGTGGCGATGGTAAAACCTGTGTTCGCGTCGAGATTAGCGATGATCATAGGCGCAGCGAGGTGGAAAAGAACCTTAACGAATGGTTGGAAAGTCCGGTATCTCTCCTCTTCTTCAAGAACATACGTCACATCGAGATCAATGGAAGCTTCATTCACTGGAATGTCCTTAGACCCGGTCCGGTGGCGGATAGCGAATGGATCGCGCTCAACGATAATGCGAAGCCGGTTCTTCTCATCAGGTCTGAAGCTGCTTTATTCCCGAAGGAGGCGCTGGAAGAGATCAGACATGAGCGCACGCTTGAGAACCAGGAAGAGTTCCCGCCGTGCAAAATCGAGATTGTACTTGGACTTGAAGGGCGACTTTTCGTGGTACTGCCGACGGGAGTCGAGACGGCGCTTCCGTTCGCCATCAATGCGCCCTTCATAGCCAAGCCTGACCGCGACGACATCAAGGACCCGGCGATCTCGCCGACCAATCGGTGGTTGCTACAGCGGGCCGGGAAACTAGCTGCAAGCGCAATGCTGTGCTGGTTGAATGCAGAGAAGATGCCGCCTAACGAACAAGCGCGCGCTTATGGACTGGTCCCTGATGTGAACCGAGGTGATAATTCTCTTGAGGGCGATTGCGGGGCCATCGTTGAGAAGAGCTTTGAGGAAGCCATTTCGGACGCCGCTGTCCTTCTCACTGAGGACGGGAAGTTGGTAGGGGGTGGCGCAAGCATCATTGTTCCTGAGGCAATTCTCGATGTCTGGTCGCCGACTCAGGTAACCAAGCTCATCGATGAGAAAGCGCGCTCTCCTCTCTCGCGACATGTCTCCGAAGATGACCGCGATAAACTCCTGAACTGGGGAATAATTGAGGAACTAGACAATCAGGCTTTCATTGGTGTCCTGCGCGAACGACATCTGCCAAAGCCCAAGACTTGGGCGCGGCTGCTTACTCTCTGGGCTTATGTTGCGCCTGAAGCCACAGGATTCTGGAACCGTGATACCGCGATTTCTCTGCGCATTGTACCGGTCCAAGGCAAGGATGTCCTGTACGCTGCGACAGAAGTTGTAAGGCTTGGTGAAAAGAGATTGCTTCAATCAGAAACCGATTGGCAGTTTCTGGCGAAGTACCTGCTTGTCCTTAATCAGAATTGGCTCAAGTTCCTTGCGGTGCGGCGACGGACAGCAGAAGGCAAGGGTGAGAGCGGGCTTGTCGACCTCGTCGACTCTTCCTATGCGGTCCTGGAAGCTATCCGACTGGGCGATACGAGCGACGCGGGCAAAGCAATCGACCGCGTCGCGGCGGAGCTTTTCTCGCGGGAGCGAGTGCCCCTCAAGGAGAGCATCCAGCTTGCGCAGATCGCCGCAAAGCTTGGGGCGCGCGCGGATGCGTCATTCAGGTTTGTTGCATCTGACGCGACGCTCAGCTCACTAGACAAACCGATGCTCTTCGATGCCGATGGCACGCTGGAGGAACTGCTGCCGGAAGCGGTCTGCGGGAAATGGTTGCTTCATTCCGACTACGTGGCGGCATTCTCTTCGTGCACGGAAGAGGAGTGGCGCCGGTGGGTGCGTTCTGGACAGGCCGGTCTCTCGACGTTCGCGCCTTTGACCCAAGGGCGCAAGACGGTCTACGGTCGCGGCGAGATCGAGAGGGAAGTGAGAAAGCGTGGTGGCCAAGGAGAGATCAACTGCCCGTACAAGACAGACCGTTTCGTTTTGGAAGACTGGGATTTCGACGAGCCCCTGTGGCGACATTGGGCAGCCCTTGCGAAAGCGGATGACCGCGCTTGGTGCCGAGTGGCTGAGCGTATCCTGATGGAGCGCGAGACCTTTTGGAATCGCGCAAGGTCGGCCAAGGCGCTTCAAGTTGCGACAACTGGGAATACCCGAACCATCTCGTACGGTTCCCTTCTGCCAAACTGGGTTCTGCGCCTGCGCATTCTTCCTTGCTTGCCCGACACGCAAGGTATCCCTCGGCGGCCCGAAGACCTGCTTCGTTTGACGCCCGAAACTGAATCGATGCTCGATGTGGAGCCCTTTCTCAATCGACTCATTGATCGCGAAACCGCTCACCCCATACTCGATTTGCTGGGTGTGCGCACGTCGCCGCTAGGTCCTGAAGCACTTCTGGAAAGACTACGAGCACTTGCAAAGGCCGACGTGCCGCCGGTCTCGGAAATTGACAAGTATTATCGCCGCCTCGACCAGTTAGCCGGCACGTGTTCGACGCCCGATTTGAACAAGGTCATTCAGACATTTCGGATCGAAAACCTGATCCTATCTCAGGATGGGACGTGGACTGATGCGCAGTCAGTGTTTCTTGCCCCCGACGAGGACGGTGTGCCGGGAGCTGCGATCATACGCGCGCCCGTAGCGAACCTTGCCTTGTGGCGCAAGATTGGTGTCAGAGAAAGACCTACAGTTGAGCTTGCGCTCCAATGGCTGAAGAGCCTACCGTCCGGGCGGCCGCTTTCGCCAGGCGATGTGCACCGTGTGCGCGAACTGCTCAAACGCTACCCGGTGCAAATCTGGGAAGAGTGCGAGCACTGGATTAACCTTGCTGCTGAGTGGGTGCCGGTTGTCAAGCTGAGGTATGGGCTTACGATGCAGCCGCGGATTGCCTGGCGGCATCTCGAACATTGGGTAAAGCAGCAAACGGCGGATTTGCAATGGTTGTCGGCTGAGTTTTCGCGAAATGAGCCGTTTGCTGCATTGGGCTCGCTGGCTGGTCAACTAGAGGAGCGGTTCTACCGTGACCCGCTCTTTGCTGGGCACCCTGAGCCGAGAGATTGGCTCGAAGCCGTTGGAGCGGAGTTGTGCCGTCTTCGGCTTGACTCGGAGTCAGAATCGTCGCGTATCCGAGGTATCTCTAGAAGGCTGTTCAATACGAGATGGCAAGTCACGCCCGACCTCGAAGTCATTCCATACTTGGACGGTGTGCCTGCTGGCAAACCGCGCCGGGCTGAAGTCGTATGGCTCGATGAGGTTCTTCACGTCGACGACCTTACCAAGGCCAAGCTCGCAAAGCGTGTCCCGCAAGAGATCGAAAAGCACTTTGAGTGGGACGAGATTAAAGCGGTGCTCGACTATAGTTTTGAGCGTTCGCCAGCCGACATTCGGGCTTATCTAGCGGAGAACTATGACCTCGACCCTGCCGCTCAGATCGAGAAATCAAATGAGAGCGACGAAAGTCAATCGCCAGAGCAGAAGTCTGCCGGAGATTCGGAGAGTTATGAGGTTGGTAATGACGACGGCACTTCGATTTATGACCAGATGGGTGTCGTAGACGACTCTATCCAGAACGCCGATCGAATCGGTCCCAGTGAAGAGAAGTCAGGTCAAGAGATTCCTAAGCTGGGCGGGTTGCTGAGTACTGGTGATCGCACTAGTTCAGCGCCCCGCCCGAAAAGACCTACTATCGTAGAGCGGTTTGCGAGGGCGAAAGGGTATCGTAAGGACAGCGAGGATCGCTTCTATAGCGATAGGGACGGAAGCTGGCTCGGCCGGACCGATGGATTGCACTTCCCCTGGGAACTCTGCAATGCGTCCGGTGAAGTGGAGCGATACTATTGGCCGAAGGATCATTGCCTGGAACGTGAGCCGCTTCAGCTTGAAGCGGAAGTATGGGCATTGGTCGACCAGAACTCTGACAAATACGCGCTCATCCTCGAAGATGGTCACGGGGCGGCGGTCGAAGTGACTGGCACCCGTCTGCGAGCAATGGTCGATAGCGGCGTGCTTACACTATTTCCTGCAACATACCGAATTGTCTATTCTAGTGACACACATACATAGAAAGAAGCTTATCGAGGTTGCGCTCCCTCTTGAGCTTATTAACCCCGAGGCCACGCGACAAAAGAAGAAGGCACCCAAAGGGTATCCAACTTCTTTGCACAAATGGTGGGCGCAGCGTCCGCTCGCCGCCTGCCGTGCCGTTCTATTTGCACAGCTTGTAGATGATCCTTCATCGTGGCCGGAGCGGTTTCCGACCGAGGATGAGCAGAGGCGCGAACGCGAGCGGTTGCATAAGGTTATCGGAGCAATGGTGTCGTGGGAGGCATCTTTCAACGAGCATGTCTTGAACAACGCTCGGTGGGAAATTGCTCGCTCGGTTGCCTGGGGGCGTGGTGAGGAACCGCCGGCGAAATCTGATGCCCAAGCTGTTCTCGCTTATCTGCAAGAGAAGGCGCCTCCGGTGTATGACCCGTTCTGCGGTGGCGGCTCGATCCCTTTGGAGGGACAACGTCTCGGCCTTCGCGCCTACGGCTCCGACCTCAATCCAGTGGCCGTGCTGATTTCGAAGGCACTGGTCGAGATACCGCCGAAGTTTACCGGGCTTCCGCCGGTGAATTCAAACCGCGACCCGCACCGCGCTTGGAAAGGGGCGGAAGGGCTGGCGGAAGACGTGCGCCATTATGGACAGTGGATGCGTGACGAGGCGTCGAAGCGAATTGGCCATCTCTATCCAAAGGCACAGATGCCTGACGGAAGCGAAGCGGTGATTGTTGCATGGCTTTGGGCGCGCACCGTCTCTTCTCCCGATCCCGCGGCGAAGGGGGCGCATGTCCCTCTGGTTTCTTCCTTCATACTATCCACAAAGAAGACCAGACAAGCTTGGGTCGAGGTTTTTCGCGATCCGACCGCGAAGGATGGGTGGGCGTTTCAGGTGAAATCTGGAAGCATTCCGCCAGATCGCCAGAAGGAACTAAAGGCCGGTACGGTTAGCCGCGCCGGCGGGGGAAAATGTATTCTTACGAATGCGCCAATGCCTTTCTCCTACATCAGAGAAAAGGGAAAATCAGAAGGGATGGGGCTCCGCCTCATGGCCGTTGTCGCAGAAGGAGCGAAGGGGCGCATTTATCTATCGCCGAACGCAGAGCTTGAGGCTGTCGCGGAGCTTGAAGATTCGAGCGTCTCTGAACTCGAAGCGGAGCTTCCCAATAACCCGCGGGACTTCAAGACTCCAAATTACGGATTGTCAAAGTGGAGTGATTTGTTCACGCGGCGCCAACTAACCGCGCTTTCTACATTTTCGGGCTTGATTCGGGAGGTACGAGAACGCGTGATCGCTGATGGACGTTCCTCGTCACTTCCTGCTGACGACCGGTCACTCGCTGACGGTGGCGCTGGGCTTGTAGCGTACGCGGATGCCGTGGCCACGTATTTAGCGTTTGTTGTAGATCGCATGGCCGCGTATGGCTCAACTCAGTCGACGTGGCTACCAAAGGATAATGCAATTCGATCAGCGTTCAATCGGCAAGCTATTCCCATGACGTGGGACTTCGCCGAGCCAAACGTCTTATCCAAGTCTAGCGGTGCGGTGGATACATGCATAGGCGTCATTGCAGCATGTATTGAATCTTGCAGTTGTCAGTCGGCAGGTGTCGTGAAGCTTGCCAATGCAGCGAATGGAATCTTCGGGGTACCGGAAGGCTCAGTCGTATCAACAGACCCGCCATACTACGACAATGTCGGGTACGCAGATTTATCAGATTACTTTTATTTGTGGTTGCGACATTCTCTTCGGTTGGTATGGCCAGAGATTTTTCGTCGCGTGCTTACACCAAAGAAGGAGGAGTTAGTCGCAACACCGTATCGTCATGAGGGGCAAGCATCTGCGGAGCGGTTTTTTCTTGGCGGGATGCGCCGCGCCCTTGAAAATATTATCTCGGTTGCTAGTCACAATGCACCGGTCACAATCTATTACGCTTTCAAGCAGTCGGAAGTGGCTGAAGAAGGATTAACATCATCAGGTTGGGCAACTTTTCTTCAAGCTGTATCGGACGCCGGATTTGTGGTGGGTGGAACTTGGCCGGTAAGATCAGAGGGCGAAGTCCGGATGAACTCGAACTCAGCCAACGCGCTGGCTTCCTGCATAGTCCTGGTCTGCCGAAAGCGTGGTCAGACAGCGTCTGTCGTTACCCGCCGTGAGTTCCTTACTCGCCTCAAGCTTGAGATGGTTGATGCTCTTCAGAAGATCAAAGAGGCCGGAGTGGGACCTGTCGACATGGCACAGTCAGCGCTTGGCCCCGGCATGGGCATCTTCACAAGCTACGCCAAAGTTCTGGAGCCGGATGATTCAGAAATGACGGTTCGCACTGCGATTGCTCTGATCAATGAAGTGCGGGAAGAAATCCTCGGCGAAGAGGACGCCCACTACGACCCCGCGACGCGGTTTTGCATCGATTGGTTTCACGCATTCGGGATGGAGGATGGAAAGTCTGGCGATGCCATCGGTATGGCTAACGCGTACAACCTCGGCCTTGGTGATCTTGAACAGGCGGGCGTCTTCATTGCAAAGGGCGGGGTGGCTCGCTTGATCAAGCGGCCTGAAATGCGAGAAGACTGGCGCCCAAGCACGGATCGGATGCTGACCCATTGGGAGTGCGCTCAACACCTTATCCGGGTGCTTGAGTCGGAGGATGGTGGCACTTCCGAGGCGGCGGCACTCATTGCGGACATGAGCGCAGAGGACGCTGAGGCCGCGCGAGCGCTGGCTTATCGGCTCTACGACATTTGTGAGAAGAAAGGCTGGGCCAAAGAGGCGCAAGTCTACAACCTTTTAGCTGAGGAGTTTCCGCACTTGGAAGAAGCTTCTCTCGATTTCCAGGAAACTCGCGGCCCCGCTCAGGGTGCCTTTGATCTTGGGGAGGTGCGCTGATGACCGACGCATTCGGCGCCAAGCAGAAGGTCGATCAGGCATTGGAAGCCCTGCGTATCGGGCTTTCGCCTCATGTTGCCGAGCGTATGAAGGCGCGCCACGGTACAAATTGGCGGCAGTTCGCGAGCCGTGCTGCCGGCGGTAAGCAGGGCGGAGAGCTGGACACTTACGCGCTGCTGAAGACGATCCTGGATAACTTTGGCGATGTGTTCCGGCACGACGCCAAGATGCGCAAGGCGCGGAGTTATGTCTCGCTGGCTCTCGATGCCCGCAATGCGACCTCGCATTTCGACGGCATGATGCAGGACCGAGAGGCGCTCCGCTATCTCGATGCTATTCGTGAGTTACTGGAGGCCGTTGGGGCCAAGCCGCAGGTCAAGATCGTCGATGGGCTCTACGAGGCGCAGAAGAGCGCCAATCCGAAGGCCGCAGTCGAGGCAAGTGAAGCCGAGCACAAGATCGAGGAGCCGGCGCCGCCGGCCAAACTCCAGCCCTGGCGCGAAGTGGCACAGCCCCACCCGGACGTGCTGGAGGCCCGCTTCACGGATGCCGAGTTCGCTGCGAACCTCGCCCTCGTCGACCAGGGTGTTGGGTCTGAGGAGTACGTCGACCCCCTTGCTTTCTTCCGCATTACCTATCTGACTGAGGGGCTCAGTCGGGTGCTGCGTTCGGCCGCCGAAAGGTTTGCCAAGAAGGGCGGTGACCCGGTCATCGGTCTTCAGACCAACTTTGGTGGTGGCAAGACGCACACCATGCTGGCGCTCTATCACTTGGCGGGCGCTGTTGAAGCCGGTTACAAGCCCGAAACCCTGCATGGCGCGAAGGGTATTCTTGAGGCCGCCGGCATCTCGACACTTCCGGCGGTACAGCGCGCGGTTTTTGTCGGTACCCACAAGGGGCCGGCGGAGGTTATGCACGCAAGCGACGGGCGCCAGGTGCGCACGGTCTGGGGCTACATCGCCTATCGGCTGGGCGGTTGGACCGCAGTCGACCACATCGCGGACTCGGAGTCCAATCGCACCAATCCGGGTTCCGAAAAGCTGATCCAGATTCTTGAAGCTGCGGTGCCCTGTCTGATTCTGCTGGACGAGGTCGTCGCCTTCGCTAAGCAGCTCCGCGGCGAGGAGTACGAGGCCTTTCATGCTTTCATTCAGTCTTTGACCGAAGCGGCCGCAGCGGTGCCTGGTGCCATGGTTGTCGGCTCGCTCCCGGAGTCCGCCATGGAGGTGGGTGACCAGCGCGGCGTCGATGCGCTCCATCGCCTCGAAAAGCTGTTCGGCCGCGTACAGTCGGCCTGGACACCGGCGAGTGGCATGGAGACCTTCGAGATCGTACGCCGGCGGTTGTTCCAGCCCCTCGACGAAGATGGAGAGAAAGCTCGGGATGCCACAGTCCAAGCCTTCAGCAAGCTGTATCGTGACAACGCCTCCGACTTTCCACCAGACGTGCGAGAGCCGACCTATCGTGATGAGATACGGCGCTCCTATCCGATCCACCCCGAGGTGCTGAAACGCTTCTCTGAAGACTGGTCGACGCTAGAGAAGTTCCAACGGACGCGCGGTATCCTGAAGATCATGGCAAATGTCATCTACGCGCTGTGGCGCGGCCAAAGCAATGCGCCAATGATAACTTTGGCACTGCTGCCGCTGGCCGAAGATAAGGTGCGGACCGCCATCCTGGAGCCGTTGGCGAGGGCCTATGGGCCGATCCTCCAGGGAGAAGTTGATGGCGAGCTGGCCCTGCCCGCAAAGATGGAGTCGAGCCGTAAGAGATACGGCGACGCTATTGCAGCGACGCGTGCGGCACGCGCTGTCTTTCTGGCGACCGCGCCGCATGAAGGTTCGGCCCGTGGCGGCATGACCGGGCCGGCGCTCCGGCTCGCCTGCGCGCAGCCGGGGGATCAGATTTCTATCTTCGGTGATGCCCTCCGTGAGCTGTCCGAGCGCTCGGCCTATCTTTACAGGGAAGGCGACCGCTACTGGTTCTCGACCCAGCCGACGTTGAACAAGGTTGCCGACGAACGGGCAAAAGACGTGTCGATTGATGATGCCGATGCGGAGATTATCGGCATTCTGCGCAAGGAGCAGGGCCAGAAGGGCGGGTTTCACCGGGTTCACGCTGCGCCCGATAACCTGATCGACGTGGACGATGCCCGCGCGATCGCCCTGGTCATCGTACCGCCCTCTCATCCACATGTGCTCAAAAGCCCGGATCAAACGCCGGCGGAGCGCATTATTGTGGACACGCTCCAACGTCGCGGCGCGGGTCAGCGGCGGTTCCGCAACGCGCTGATTTTCGTGGCGCCGGACGAGAACGGCCTCGATACCTGTCGAGAGGTTGCACGTAAGTACCTTGCTTGGAACTCGATCGTCATCGACGAGGAGATGGCCAAAGGGCTTACTCGTGCACAATTTGACGACGCGAAGGAACGTGCTCGACAGATGGCCGAGGCGCTGGCCCAGCGTGTCCGCAGCACCTGGTCCCACGTCCTTTATCCCGGTCCCTCTCAGGATGGCGACAACGGGTCCGGGCCGGCTGCGGGCTTTGAGCTGGAACATAATTCAGTGGTGAATCGCGCGCCGGGTCGACCAATTGCTCAGGTGGTCTACGAGAAGCTGAAAGCAACCAGCGTCATCATTGAGGAACTGGGACCTGATACCTTGATGGCGGAGCTGAGTAAGGTCTGGGACGACAGCAAGCCGCACATTGAGGCCGCCACGCTGCTCGACTGGTTCGCATCCTACGTCTATCTGCCGCGGCTGCGCGATGACGCCACGCTGACGCTTTCGATCGAAAAGCTGATCGGTAAGATCGATTCGCAGGTGGCCTTCGCCGAACGGTTCGACTCGGAGTCTGGCGAATACGAAGGCGTGTCACTGTGGACGGCAAACCTCGGCAGCAATACTGCCCAAGGCCTCCTCGTGTGGCGAAACGTTCTGCCGGAGAAGCGATCGACGGGGTCAGAAGAAGGCGAGGAAGCCGGACCACAGCCCGTACCCGGTGGCCCGAATGGTGGCGGTGAACCAACTCCTGGCGGCGGCGGCAGTAAGCAACCCCGTCGCTTCTTCGGCTCCATCCCGCTTGACCCGGACAAGGCCGGTCTGCAAGTCGCTAAAATCGCCGAGGAGATTCTTTTCGAGTTGGAGCGGCCCGGCGGTGCTACGCTCAAACTGACCCTTGAGATCGAGGCCTCAGCAAGCGGCGGATACCCAGAAGACGTTGTCGACGTGGTACGCTCGAACCTGCGCGATCTAAAGATCAAGCCAGAGGATGCAGGATTCGAGGAGGAGTAGGGCGCTAGCAGGCTGCTGAAAAACTATTTTGGGCTCGAATTTGCGCAATCATGATTCGCAATCATGCCATTTGCGATTCGATTCCGTCCGTTCCGGGTCGTGTTAGATTCTTTTCTTGCACGACCGCCTTCGTCCGGCGACTTTT